>DEDN01000004.1:89223-89439 GCA_002349565.1 Alphaproteobacteria bacterium UBA2903
ATCCTCGAACTTGCGAGCCTGCGGAAGCGGGTGAAGCAATCTCCGCCATGGTCGGCACGGACAACAAGAATCGTCATTGCGACGCCGACAGGCGGAAGCAATCCATTTGCAGACGGTTTGCCGCACTTGCGGAGTCAATGGATCACCGCGTCGCATCTGCGATGCTCCTCGTGATGACGAAGAGGCGCACGGGTGCCAATACTTGCATGGGACTGC
>DEDN01000004.1:89508-111442 GCA_002349565.1 Alphaproteobacteria bacterium UBA2903
ATCCTCGAACTTGCGAGCCTGCGACAGCAGGCGCGGCAATCTCCGCCATGGTCGGCACGGACAACAAGAATCGTCATTGCGAGTCCGCCTTGGCGGGCGAAGCAATCCATTTGCAGACGGCTTGCCGCACTTGCGGAGTCAATGGATCACCGCGTCGCATCTGCGATGCTCCTCGTGATGACGAAGAGGCGCACGGGTGCCAATATTTGCGCGAGATCACCACGTCGCGCCGCAGGCGCTCCTCGTGATTTCGAATCTATATTAAACGCCGCGGCAATCCCCGCTTTGGTCGGCACTTATAGCGATGCCCCCGTAAACGCCCGTCAAAGACTCGTGACGGGCGGTGATTTTGGATGACTCCCTCCGAATCAAGTGTGCTTAAAGGACTCTCTATGGGCTTTAAAACGTTTTTTAGAGCCTTTTTATAAAAAAGACTTGAAAAATACATAGGGGGGGGGGTAAGATGACTCCCAAAAGACATTCAGCAAGGGAGAAAACTGATGACTATGAAACACACACACGAAGCCGGGCGTTCGATGATCGAAATGCTGGGCGTTCTGGCAATTATCGGCGTTTTGTCGGTCGGCGGTATCGCGGGCTATTCGCAGGCGATGTCCAAATACAAAGTGACCAAAACGACCGACCAAATTCAAACCATGGTAACGAACATCCGCACGTTGTTCGCGGGACAGCGCACCTACACAGGTTTGGAAACGCCGAAGACCGCGTACACGATGGGGATTTTTACCGATGAAACCTATGACAGCACAAATTCTGTGGGATCCAACGCTTATGGCGGTGCTATTACGTTGACGACAGCTGATAATGCTCATCAGTTTGTTATCACATATGAAAACATTCCGAATGACGCGTGCGTTCGCATGATCATGTCCGATTGGGGCGATTCCTCTTCGGGTTTTGTCGGATTGAGTGTTGGTGCTGGTCAGCAGTCAGTTAGCTTTACAACTGCCGGAGGAACGTTTCCGATTGACTTGGGTGCAGCTGTCGGTGCATGCACGAATGCGGACATGAACAAGATTGCGTGGACATACCGTTAATCGGCTGACAGATTTGGAAAAGGGGCGGTTTCGCCCCTTTTTCTTTTTTGTATAAGCGGTTATAAAAAACGGCGGAGAAATGTTCTCCGCCGTTTGAAATTTTCACTCCGATTAGCGCGTGCGCTTGTTGTTTAAAATCGCCGCCAATTTAGGGGCTTTTTTCATGGAAGCGGCTTCTTTTCTTTTTTGCACCTCCATTTTTTTGGCGACCAGTTCGCTTTCCACCGCGCGGGTTTCCAGACGTTTTTTCAAAATCGGATTTTGCGCCTTTTCAGCCTGTTCCGCCATTTCCTTGCGGTCTTCGGCGGACATGCGTTTGTAGACGTTTTCCTTGAGCTGTTTGCGCGTTTTCACGTCCGCAAACGAACAATCCAAAGCGCACAGCGTAATATCGTACATTTCCGCTTTGGTGAATCCGAACTGTTTTGCGCTGATGCGGTGTTCCTTGCCCGTCTGTGTGCCGAAAATGCCGCCGTCGTCGGGGTTGATGGAAATCTTGATGCCCGCGTCGTACAGTTTGCGCGCGGGGTGGTTTGCCAAGTCGCCTTTGAGTTCGCCGACCAAAATGCGGTTCGACGTCGGGCAGACTTCAACCATCACGTTCTTTTCCGCCAATTCTTTCATCAAAGCGGGATCCTGCACCGCGGAAACGCCGTGTCCCACGCGGGACGCGCCCAAACGGACGGCGTCGCGGATGCTTTCGGGACCGCAGATTTCACCCGCGTGCAAAGCAAGCTTCAACCCTGCGCCTTTGGCAATCGACAAAGCTTCGGCGAAGTCGTCGAACTTGCCCGCGCGTTCGTTGCCCGCAATGCCGAAGCCCGTTACCATCGGGTGGGGATTGTCGCGCACGAATTTTGCGACTTCGGTTACGTTTTCCGCGCCCAGATTGCGAACGCCCGTCGCAACGAAGCGGGTTTCCAAACCTGTGGATTCCTTGACTTCCTCGGCGGCGTTGGACATTGCTTCCAGCATCGCGGCGTAGCGCGGAGCGGACAGTTCGGCTTTGCCCGTTTTCGGGTTGACTTCGGTTGCCATGTGCATCGGCGAAACAATCAGTTCCGCGTAAACCCCGCCCTCGGCGGCGTTTTTGGACAGATAGTCCTTGGTGACGTCGTAATAGTCCTGCGGCGTGCGCATCAAATCCGCAACCGTGTCATAGGTGTTGATGAACGCCCAAAAATCGCTTTCGTTGTAAGCATAGCGGCCGTTGGGAAAATCGGCTTTGTCGTATTCGCCGTCCTTCATCACAAAGTTGTCGGGCAAAGACACGTTGTGACGCTGCGCCAGTTTCGCCGCCAGTTCGGGCGTAACCGTACCCTCGATATGTTCGTGCAACGTGGCTTTGGGCATTTCAGCCGTATTGTATTCCTGTGTCATAGCAACCTTCCTTCGGGTTTTTCAGCCCTTATAATTTTTATATACTTAACCATTCTTAACCAAGCAGAATACACGACAAAAACAGCCTTGTCAACAATTTGTCCAGTTTGTCCATAAAATTTTTTGCATCCGATTGTTTTTTAATAAAATTTTATGTACGGCGTTTGCTGTTTTTCCCTAAAAAGCGGAAATATCAAAGTGCTTGCGCTTTTCACGGCGCGCGGGTAATATCGAATCGATTGGATTCCAAGTTTTTAAAGAGGCGCAAATGGCTTTGAAGCGGAAAGCTTTTGTCGGGCTGGCGGTGCTGCTGGCGGCGTGTTCGCAGCCAAGCGACAAACCCGACTGGTACGGGTACGGCGACGATCTGGTTTTGCCCGAACCCGATATGGTTCCCGAAACCCCCGACGACAAACCGGGGAAGACCGTCGGCGAAATGCTGGGCGGCGAACCGATGACGGTTCACGCCGTCAACGGCAAAATCACGGTCAACAAAGCGGTTGAAAAGCCTGTCGAGCAGCCTGTTTACGAACATGCGGGACGCTTTGCCGAACGTGAAAAAATCGCGCTGCGCAAAGGATTGAACGCGCCCGATGCGAATCTGGTGTACAGCGCGCAAAAACGCGCGCCCGAAACGGAAGTGCGTCCGCTGGAGGTCAAAAACACCATTGAAAAGGATGAGCTGGTTTTTAAATCCGAACAGGAAATGCTGGAGGCGATTATTTCCCCCAAACCCCGCGAATTGAAAATCGTCGAAGTCGTCGAAACGGCTGCCGAACCGCCCGCCCCCGCGCCGAAAACGGATGATGCGGAAATCGATTTTGAACTGAAGCCCGACACGCAGGCGTTAATCGAGCCGCGCAAGCAGGATGTCATTTTGGAAGAACCCGCGTCCGAACCCGAACAAAAGCAAATCGCGCTTGTCGAACCTGTCAAGCCTGAATTGCTTCAGCCTTTGGTCGCCGAACCCGTCGCGACTGAAAAGCCCGTTTTGAAATTGAATGTTCCGCCGAAGCAGGCTGAAAAGCCCGCATTCACGCTGAAAGCGCCCGAACCCGAAAAGCCCGCTTTTGTTTTGAAAATGCCCGAAGCGGAACAGCCGTCTTTCATCCTGAAAGAACCCGCGGCGGATGACGCGTTCAAGCAGGAAATCGGAACGATCGCGTTTAAATCAAATTCGTCCGCTTTGCCCGCGTCGGCAAAATCGGTCATCCGCGAAGCCGTCAACGCATGGAACGACAATTCGATTGCGGTTCTGAAGGTCAGCCATGCGCGCGGACGTCTGGCGGAAAAACGCGCGAAAGCGGTTGCGGACGCTTTGAAAAAAGCAGGGGCGGAACAGGTTGAAACAGTCGCGGTCGAAATGCCGTCGGCGGGCGTTGTCGATATTGATTTGGTTTATTGAGGAGTTGCCGTTATGACGGAAGTTTTTAAAGTCGCTTTGGCAGGACTGGGAACGGTCGGCGGCGGTGTGGTCAAGCTGTTGCGCGAACAAAGCGATTTGCTGGAAAAACGCACGGGGCGGAAAATCAAGCTGACGGCGGTTTCCGATTTGAATCAGCAAAAACTGCTGGAACTGGGACTGCTGGGCGAAGCGGACTATTACAAGGACGCTTTGGAAATGGTGCGCAAAGCCGACGCCGATTTGGTGGTCGAACTAATTGGCGGCGCGAACGGCATTGCTTATCAAGTATGCTTGGAAGCATTGAAAAACGGCAAGGCTTTTGTTACGGCGAACAAAGCGATGATTGCCCACCACGGCAACGAACTGGCGAAACTGACCGAGGAAAAAGGGCTGTTTTTCGGCTATGAAGCGGCGGTTGCGGGCGGCATCCCGATTATCAAATCCATGCGCGAGGGCTTTGTCGGCAACCAAGTGTCCGAAGTGTACGGCATTTTGAACGGGACTTGCAACTACATCCTGACGGTTATGCGCGAAACGGGCAAGCCGTTTGACGAAGTGCTGGCGGACGCGCAGAAATTGGGCTATGCCGAAGCCGATCCGAGCTTTGACATTGACGGCATCGACACGGCGCACAAAACGTGCATTCTGGGCGCGCTGGCGTTCGGCATGCCGATAAACCTCGACGCTTTGAGCATTGAGGGCATCCGCCATATTTCCGCTTTGGACATCGCGTTTGCGGAAGAATTGGGCTTCCGCATCAAGCTGCTGGGCGTCGGGCGGCGTACCGAACAGGGCGTTTCGCTGAACGTTTATCCGTGCATGATTCCGCAAACGTCGGAAATCGCGCACGTCGACGGCGTGTTTAACGCGGTGATTACCGAGGGCGATTTTGTCGGACATTCCATGCTGGTCGGGCGCGGTGCGGGCGAAAAGCCGACAGCCTCCGCGGTTGTGTCGGACATCGCCGACGCGGCGACGGGGCGCAAGCTGCCTTTGCTGACCGTCAAAAACGACGAAATCAAGGCTTTGCCGATTGTTCCGCTGTCGGAACGCGAGGGCGA
Organism: Alphaproteobacteria bacterium UBA2903; assembly: GCA_002349565.1. GTDB lineage: Bacteria > Pseudomonadota > Alphaproteobacteria > CAAGCB01 > CAG-977 > UBA2903. Next base: position 94,413 of record DEDN01000004.1, read on the forward strand.
GTATTATTTGCGCTTGGAAGTCCGCGACGAACCGGGGGTCATTGCCCAAATCGCCAAGATTTTGGGCGACGAACAGGTGTCCATCGCGTCGATGATTCAGCGCGGGCAAACGCAATGGTCTGTGCCTTTGATGATGACTTTGCACCGCGCCAAAGAATCGTGCGTCACCGCCGCTTTGGCAAAAATCGAAGACTTGCCCGCCGTTCTGCGCAAGCCGTGCTTGATTAGAATCGAAAGGCTGTAAATGGAAACGGCGGTTTTAGGTGTTGAAAACTCTTTGACCGACAGACGCTGGGTGGCGAACGACGCCGATCCCGACGCGGTGGCGGCGATTGTGCGCACGGGCGCGGTGAATGAAGTGGTCGCGCGGCTGCTGGCGGGGCGCGGGGTGCTGCCCGAAAACGTGGCTTTTTATCTAACGCCCAGTTTTAAGAACAACCTGCCCGATCCGCTGATTTTAAGGGGCGCGGACAAAGCGTCCGAACGCATTGTTCAAGCCGTGAAAAACGGTGAAAAAATCGGCATTTTCGGCGATTATGACGTGGACGGGGCAACGTCGACGTCTTTGATGCTGCGCTTTTTGAAAGCGGTCGGCTGCGCGGATGTCGTTCCGCGGATTCCCGAACGCGAAGAGGGCTACGGTCCGACCCCCGAAGCGATGCGCGATTTTATCGCCGACGGGGTGAAGCTGATTATCACGGTTGACTGCGGCACATCGGCTTTCGAGGCTTTGGACGCCGCCAAAGGAACGGATGTGGTTGTCATCGACCATCACGAACCCGACGTTGTTCTGCCCCACGTGTGCGCCGTGGTGAACCCCAAGCGGCTGGACGAGCCGCTGGACAATCCGTGCCGTCACATGGCGGCGGTGGGCGTCGTGTTCATGGTGCTGATTGCGGTGAACCGCCTGTTGCGCGAACAGGGGTGGTACACGCCCGACCGTCCCGAACCCGATTTGCGGCAATGGCTGGATTTGGTGGCTTTGGGGACGGTGTGCGATGTGGTGCGCCTGCGCGGGCTGAACCGCTTGTTTGTCAAGGCGGGCTTGTCCTGCATGGCGCGGGGCGGGAACAAAGGGCTTGCCGTTTTGCGCGAAGTGTCCAAAGTCAAAGACGCGCCGACGGCGTTTCATCTGGGGTATTTGATGGGACCGCGGCTGAACGCGTGCGGGCGCATCGGCAAAGCGGGACTGGGCATGAAGCTGCTGTGCGCCAAGGACGAGGCGGAAGCCCGCGAAATCGCCGCGAAACTGGACGAACTGAACACGCTTCGCCGCCAGATATGCGAAGAAATTTACAAGCAAGCCATCGGACAGGTCGAATCCGCGGCCGAACCGCAGGAGGTCATTTTTGCTTACGGCAAGGACTGGCATGCGGGCGTTATCGGCATTATCGCGGGGCGGCTGAAGGAACGCTACAACATCCCCGCTTTGGTGATGAGCGGCGCGGACGCGCAAATTCACGGGTCGGGACGTTCGGTTGCGGGCTATGATTTGGGTGCGGCGATTTTGGCGGCAAAGGAAAAGGGCGTTTTGACGGCGGGCGGCGGTCACACTTTGGCGGCTGGATTTTCGCTGATGCCCGAAAAGCTGGACGAATTCAAGGCGTTCATCCTGGATTATTTCGCGACGCACAAAACGGTGGACAAGCCCGCGAACGACTACGTTATCGATTCCGTCGTGGACATCGGCGCGGTGTCGTGGGATTTGGTGCAGACCGTTTCGGGCATGGAACCGTTCGGCGAGGGCAACCCCGAACCGCGTTTTGCGGTGGCGGATGTGGCGGTTGCGTCGGCTTTTCCCGTCGGAAGCGGACATGTGTCCTGCACGTTCGTCGGGCGCAACGGGCGCACCAGACTGCGCGCGATTGCGTTCAACGCGGCGGATTCCGAACTGGGCATTTCTTTGCTGAATCACAAAGGCGCTTTGTTCCACGTCGCGGGTTATCTGCGTCCCGACACTTACCGCGGCGAGGGCAACGTTCAGCTGATTATCGAAGATTTGGCGCGGGCAAGCTAATCAATCGGAATGATTTTTTCGTAAATTTTGTGGTTGTCCAACCCCTGCAAAACAACGCCGTCGAATCCCAAATCCATAATGCTGCGGAAATAGATTCCGATAATGCGCTTCCATTCGGGATTCCAGTAATCGACGACGATTCCCGCGGGGTTTGTTTCGGATACGAATCTCAGCCACTTCGGCGACCGCAGTTTCCACGTCGTTTCCCAATAAGGGCGGGTGTCCTGCGCTTCGGCGATGTTCAAAACGGCGTAAACCAAGCGGCGCGTGCCGATTTGCTTGAACTGCAGCGCGCGCACGTCTTCGCGCGACAGGGCGCGGTTGAAATTGAAAAACGGATCGACAATCAGCAAATCGAAATTCGTTTTGGCAAGCGCGTTCAGCATCAAATCCTTGTCCGCGAATTTGCGCGTGTCGGTCAAAATCAGCATGTTTTTGACGTTTGCCAGGGATTCGACGCTTTTGTTGTTTTCGTTAAACACCGTCGGGTCGAGCGTATCGAATTTTCCCGTAAACTTCACATCGGCAAAGGCGGGGATTCCTTTGGCGGACAAGGTTCGCAAAGCGTTGTTTTTCTGTTTTTCCGTCGCGCAATGTTCGATGCCGACGACTTTCAGTCCGAATTCGTCAATCAGCTTTTGTGCGGATTTCGACGGTTTGCCTTTGGCTTTGCCGCACAGCCGGTCGGTCAGAACGATGCCCGCGGCGGATTGAATGAAGCGGCGGTTCGGCGTACCCGCCTTTATCGGATGTTCGGGGGAAAACAGTTTCAGCAAAAAAAGTTCGTCGTCGTTCGCCGCCCCCGCCATTTCGGCGCGGTGCAAATCAACCAGATCGTTTTCCCAAACGCCGCGCGTCAGCAAATCCAGTCCGCCGTCCAGCAGAATTTGAAAATCGCCGTCGCGCGCTTTAACGAAGTCGCCGAACGCCAAAACGATGTCGCGCATCAGTTCGCGGTAGTTCGGAATGTACGCGCCCGCGATTTTGGCGCGTTCGGTTTCGGGGTCGAAGTTTTCGGGTAATGCCGTTTCCTGCGCTTTTGCGGGCGCGGCAAGGGCGGCGCAAAAAAACAGGGCGGAAAACAGAAAACTTTTGACCATAGCTGATGACTTTCGGAATAATTTTGAGTATTCTATCCGAAATTCATTTTGATTTCATTAACGAAAGGCGAAAATGTCCGATAAAACGATTTGGGTACTGGCGGACGACCGCGCGGGAAACAACAGTCAATCGCTGGGCGTGGCGGAGGCTTTGGGCTTTGAAACGGAAATCAAACAAATCCGCTATACGAAGTGGGTCAAGCTGCCGAACTGTTTGCGCGGGGCGTTGACAATCGGCATTGACCAAGCGTCCGCCGAACGGCTGAAACCGCCGTTTCCCGACTTTGCCATAGCGGCGGGCAGACGCGCCGCCCCCGTTTTGCGGTGGCTGAAAAAACAGTCGGGCGGCAAAACGAAGATCATCCAAATCATGTTTGCGGGGAATGTCGGAATAAAGGATTTCGATTTGATTGTCCTGCCCGAACACGACGGATGCAAACTGATTCGTCCGAACATTCTGCGCGTTGTCGGCGCGCCGCACAGAATCACGCCCGAACGGCTGAAAAGCGAACGCGAAAAATGGGCGGATGCGTTTAAGGATTTGCCCGTTCCTAAAATCGCGCTGATTGTCGGCGGCGCGACGAAAGACAAGCCGTTCACGCCTGCCATGGCGCAAGATCTGGCGGACAAGGCGATTGCTTTTTCAAAAACGGTCAACGGCGGGTCGTTTTTGGTAACGACTTCGCGGCGCACGGGGGCGGAGCAGGAAAAAATCCTGCGCGACACGCTGCCCGATCCGAAATACTTTTACGGTTGGGGCAATACGCAAGCCGAAAATCCGTACTTCGGATTTCTGGCGTGCGCGGACTACATTCTGGTTACGGGCGATTCCGTTTCCATGTGTTCCGAAGCCTGCGCTGCCAAAGCGCCCGTCTTTATTTATGCGCCGCAGGGCGGAGTCGGGAAAAAACACGCGTTGCTGCATCAACAGCTGTATAACGGGGGATATGCCCAGCCGCTGAACGGTGATATGAACATCAAAGAACATAAACCCTTGAACGCCGCGCAGGTTGTGGCTGATGAAATCAAACGGAGGTTTTGAATGGTTGCTTTTTCTGCCGATTTGGATTGTTTGTTTACCGAACGTCCGTTTTTGGAACGCTTTAAAGCCGCGTATGACGCGGGCTTTGCGGCGGCGGAATTTACGCTTGACCCGAAAATCCCGCTGGGCGAACTGGGCGACGCGTGCGCGTACAACGGCTTGAAAACCGCTGTTTTGACCATGCCCGCCGAACAGTCGGAATTGGCGTTCAATCCGAAAACAAAAAAGGATTTTCTGGCGCATTTCGACCGTTTGCTGGACGTGGCGGACTTTATCGAATGTAAAAAAGTGTACGTCAAAGGCATGACTTTGACCGAAGAAAACTTCGATACCGCCCGCGACGCGTTTGTGTCCGCTCTGCACGCCGCGGGGGCGAAAGCCAAAGCTCAAAAAGTGCGGATTTTAATCGGCTTTGAAAACGCGACGGAAAACGAGAGCTTTTATCCCGCTTCGACCTTGGAAGTTCTGCAGATTTTGGACGAACTGGACGACGACAAGGCGTTCGCGTATCTGTTTGATGTTTATCACGCTCAAACGACCGAAGGCGGGATTTCCAACACGCTGGAATCGCTGATGCCGCTGATCGGGCATATCCGCGTTGCGGGCGCGCCGTTGCATGACGAACCCGACAACGGCGAACTGAATTACGACTATCTGTTTTCGCTGATTGAAACGCACGCCTATGCGGGCAAAATCGGGTGCAGCTACACGCCGCGCCTGACGACCGAAACAGGGCTGAAATGGATGAAAAAATATGTATGACGCGTATTTGGGCTTTGCCGAAGAACTGGCGGACGCGTCGGGCGCGGAGGTGCTGAAGTACTTTCGCCGCCCGCTGACGGTAGAGGAAAAAGGCGACACGTCGCCCGTTACAATCGCCGATCGCCAAAGCGAAAAAGTAATGCGGGATTTAATCGAAAAGCGGTTTCCTTCTCACGGCATTGTGGGCGAAGAATTCGGCATTATCAACGAAAACGCGGAATTCGTTTGGGTGCTTGACCCGATTGACGGGACGAAATCCTTTATCACGGGCAGCCCGCTGTTCGGGACTTTGATTGCTTTGCTGCACAACGGCGAACCCGTTGTCGGCGTTATCAATCAGCCGTATATCCGCGAACGCTGGACGGGGGCGAAAGGCGAAGCCAGCCGCTTTAACGGGCGCGGGATTCATACGCGCAAATGCGACGGTTTGGAAAAAAGCGCGGTGTTTTCGACGGGCGGGCGGCTGATGTTTAAAAATCCCGACGATTACAGACGCTTTGAAAATTTGGCCAAGCCCGCCGCCGTAACGCGGTTCAGCGCGGATTGCTACGCTTACGGGCTGTTGGCGATGGGGTGCATCGACGCGGTGTGCGAAGCGGGCATGAAGCTGTACGATTACGCGGCTTTGATTCCCGTCGTGACGGGTGCTGGCGGCGTGATGACCGATTGGAACGGCAAAGCTTTGGATGTCCGTTCGGACGGGCATGTGTTGGCTTTGGGCGACGCGGGATTGCTGGATTCTGCGTTGAAAGCGCTGAATTCATGAAAGCCGTTCTGCTGTGCCTGCTGCTGCTTTTTTCGTCGTCGGCGAACGCCGAGCCCGCGAACGGGATAGCCATGCACGGTCAGCCGAAATACGGTAAAAACTTTAAAAATTTCGCTTATGTCAATCCCGACGCGCCCAAAGGCGGTGTTTTGAAAATGGCGGCGTCGGGGACGTTCGACACGTTCAATCCTTTTGTGATAAAAGGAACGCCCGCCGCCGGAATTTCGCTGATTTACGACACGCTGACGGTCGAAAGTGCGGACGAACCGTTTTCGGAATACGGATTGGTTGCCCGAACAATCGAAATGCCCAAAGACAGGACTTGGGTCGCTTTTACCCTGAATCCGAAAGCAAAATTTTCGGACGGCACTCCCGTAACGGCGGAGGACGTCGTGTTTTCGTTCAACGTTTTGCGCGAACAGGGATTGCCGATGTTCCGCTATTACTACGGCAATGTCGCCACGGCCGAAGCGCAGGAGGGCGGACGCGTTTTGTTTACGTTCAAAGAAGGCGACAACCGCGAATTGCCGCTGATTTTGGGTCAAATGCCAGTTCTGCCCGCACATTTTTGGAAAGGGAAAGACTTTTCGGCGACGACGCTGGAAATTCCCGTCGGCAGCGGACCTTACCGCGTCAAATCGTTTGAACAGGGACGGTTCGTCGTTTACGAACGCAATCCCGACTGGTGGGGGGCGGATTTGGCGGTGTCCAAAGGATTCTACAACTTTGACGAAATCCGTTACGACTATTACCGCGACGCGACGGTGGCGGTCGAAGCGTTAAAAGCGGGCGCGTACGATTTGCGCATTGAAAACGAAGCCAAAAAATGGCTGACCGCGTACACGGATTTGGGCGAAAAGCAGGGCTTTGCGAAAAAAGAGTTCTTTCACGGGCTTCCGTCTGGAATGCAGGGCTTTGTGTTCAACACGCGCCGCCCGCTGTTTTCCGACGTGCGTGTGCGCGAAGCGATAGCTTTGATGTTCGATTTCGAATGGTCGAACAAAAATCTGTTTTCGGGACAGTATTTGCGCACGAAAAGCTATTTCGACAATTCCGAGCTGGCGGCAAAAGGCAAACCGTCCAAGGACGAGCTGGCTTTGCTTAATCCGTTCAAGGATTCTTTGCCGCCCGAAGTGTTCACGACGCCGTTTGATTTGCCGAAAACGAATGCGTCTGGATTTTTGCGTCCGCAAATGCGCCGCGCGTTTTCTTTGCTGGAACAGGCGGGCTGGACGGTGCAAAACGGCGTGTTGAAAAACGCGGAAGGACAGCCGTTCGCTTTCGAGATTTTGCTGGATACCGCGTCGGCGGGCGCGTGGGAGAGAATTACCCTGCCTTATGTCAAAAACCTGCAAAAACTGGGCGTCAAAGCGACCGTGCGCGCCGTCGATGTGACGCAGTACAACAATCGGTTGGCGCACTTTGATTATGATATGATTGTTTCGGTGTGGGGGCAATCGACTTCGCCCGGAAACGAACAGCGGTATTTTTGGGGAACGGCAGCGGCGGATTCCGCGGGGTCGCGCAACTATGCGGGCATAAAAGACGCGGCTGTCGATGCTTTAATCGAAAAAATCATCGAAGCTCCCGACCGTCAAAAGCTGATTGCGGCGACGCGGGCTTTGGACAGGGTGCTGTTGTGGAATTGGTACGTCGTGCCGCATTGGCATGTTCCCGCGAACAGGCTGGTTTTTTGGGACAAGTTCGGTTATCCGACCGACCTTTTGACCAAAGGCGTTCAGCTGACGACATGGTGGGCTGACGGCGCAAAGGAAGCGTCCCTTGCCGCCAAGCGTGCGAAAAAGCGGGAAAAACGTAAGACTGTCTTTGAACAAGTAAGGGAGCTGTTGTGACAAAATACATTTTGCGCCGTTTGGCTTTGATTCCCTTGACGCTGTTCGGAATTATGGCGGTCAATTTTCTGTTTGCCCAGCTTGCCCCCGGCGGACCCGTCGAACATATCGCGGCAAAGCTGCAAAACGACCCGCAATCCGCCAAAATTTCCGCTTCGGGCGCGGTGTCGTCGAAATACCGCGGAGCGCAGGGGCTTGACCCCGCTTTAATCAAAGAGCTGGAACACCGGTTCGGCTTTGACAAGCCCGCGTTGACGCGCTTTGCGCTGATGATGAAAAATTACGCGCTGTTCGATTTCGGGAAAAGCTTTTACCGCGACGCGGACGTTATCGGGCTGATAAAGGAAAAAATGCCTGTGTCCGTTTCGTTGGGGCTGTGGACGACGCTGATTATTTATCTGGTGTCCATTCCTTTGGGTATTGCCAAAGCCGTGCATGACGGATCGAAATTCGACGCGGCGACGGGCTGGGCGGTGATTGTCGGGTATGCGATTCCCGCTTTTGTGTTTGCCATGGCGCTGATTGTGCTGTTTTGCGGCGGGCGTTATTTGCATTGGTTCCCGTTAAGGGGCTTGACGTCCGACAACTGGGACGAGCTTTCGACTGTCGGCAAAATCAAAGATTACTTTTGGCATTTGGCGATGCCTGTCGCATCCATGGTGGCGGGCGGATTCGCGGGGCTGACCATGCTGACCAAAAATTCGTTTTTGGAAGAAATTTCCAAGCAGTACGTCCTGACCGCCCGCGCCAAAGGATTGGACGAATACAAAATCCTGTACGGGCATGTTTTCCGCAACGCAATGCTGATTGTCATTGCGGGCTTTCCCGCCGTTTTGGTCGGCATGCTGTTTACGGGGTCGGTGCTGATTGAAGTGATTTTTTCGCTGGACGGCATCGGACTTTTGGGCTTTGAAGCCGTTTTGACGCGCGATTATCCCGTGGTGTTCGGCACGCTGTATCTGTTCGGACTGATTGGCTTGGTTTTGAATCTGGTGTGCGATTTGACGTACCATTGGGTCGATCCGCGCATTGATTTCGGAGGACGCAACAATGCTTGAAAAATGGCGGAAATTCAAAGCTTCCAAGCGCGGTTTTTATGCTTTTTGGATGTTTTTGACGGTGTTTTTCGTTTCGCTGGGCGCGGAATTCGTCGCAAACGACAAGCCTTTGGTCGTTTACTGCGATGGGCAATGGTATTTTCCGATAGTCGACAATCCGCCCGAAACGGTTTTCGGGGGCGAATTTTTGACTCCTGCGGACTATACAGACCCGTTTGTCCGCCGCAAAATTAATGAAAACGGATTTTTTGTCATGCCGCCGATTCCGTATCGTTACGATACGATTGTATACGACTTGCCGCTTCCTGCGCCAAGCGCGCCAAGCTTGAAAAACTGGTTGGGGACGGACGATTTGGGGCGCGATGTCGCCGCGCGGCTGATTTACGGCGTTCGGTTTTCGCTGCTGTTCGGTTTGTTGTTGACCGTTTGTTCGTCCGTCATCGGCATAGCGGCGGGGGCGGTGCAGGGCTATTTCGGCGGCAAAGTCGATTTGTTCGGACAGCGGTTTTTGGAAATTTGGGGCAGTTTGCCGCAGCTGTTCATCCTGATTATCGTGTCGGGCATGGTAACGGCGGGATTTTGGCCGCTGTTGTTCGTGCTGCTGTTGTTTTCTTGGACGGCTTTGGTTCCCGTTGTTCGGGCGGAGTTTCTGCGCGTCCGCAACTTCGATTATGTCAAAGTCGCGCACGCTTTGGGCGCGTCCGACATCCGCATTATGGCGCGGCATGTGTTTCCGAACGCGATGGTGGCGACGCTGACGTATCTGCCGTTCATTTTGTCGGGGGCGGTCGTGTCGCTGACGGCGTTGGATTTTCTGGGTTTCGGATTGCCGCCGGGGGAACCGTCTTTGGGCGAGCTGGTGCGGCAGGGCAAAGAAAACCTGCAGGCTCCGTGGTTGGCGGCGACCGCGTTTGTCGCTTTGGCTTTTCTGCTGACGGTGCTGGTCTTTATCGGCGAAGCCGTCCGCAACGCTTTTGATCCGAGGAAAAACTGACATGCTGAGCATCAATCATCTGTCCGTTGCGTTCGGAAGCGGAAAAAACGTCGTCGACGATGTGTCGTTGACCGTTCAAAAGGGCGAATGTGTCGCTTTGGTCGGCGAAAGCGGGTCGGGCAAGTCGGTTACCGCTTTGTCGGTTTTGCAGCTGCTGGATTATCCTTATGTCAAGCAATCGGGTGAAATCGTGTTCGACGGCGACGATTTGACAAACGCCGATTCCTATCTGCTGCGCAGTGTGCGCGGCGGCAAAATCGGTATGGTGTTCCAAGAACCGATGACGTCGCTGAACCCGCTTCACCCGATTGGCAAACAAATCGCCGAAAGCATGATGGAACATCAGGGATTGTCCAAGCAGGACGCTTGGGACAAAGCCGCTGAATTGCTGGAATCCGTCGGATTGCGTCAAGCGCGGAAACGGATGGACGATTTGCCGCACTTGTTTTCGGGCGGCGAACGCCAAAGGGTGATGATTGCCATGGCTTTGGCGAATACGCCCGAACTGCTGATTGCCGACGAACCGACGACGGCTTTGGATGTTACCGTGCAGGCGCAGATTTTGGAGCTGCTGTCTCGTCTGCAAAAACATCTGCACTTGTCCGTTTTGTTCATTTCCCATGATTTGGAGCTGGTTCGCCGTATTGCCGACCGCGTGTACGTGATGAAAGACGCCAAAATCGTCGAACAGGGAACGGTTGCCGAAATCTTTGAAACGCCGCAGCATCCCTATACGAAACAACTGCTGGCGGCAAGGGATTGCGGCGCGCCCGTCCCCATGCCGCCCGATGCGCCCGTTTTACTGCGCGCGCGCGATGTCGCCGTTCCGTTTGTGGTGAAAAAAAGCTTTTGGGGCAAGCCGCTGGAAATGTTTTACGCGGTGGCGGGTGTCGATTTGGATATTCGCGCGGGACAAACGGTTGCGTTGGCGGGCGAAAGCGGGTCGGGCAAAACAACGCTGGGCAACGCTTTGCTGCGGCTGGTGCCGTCAAGCGGAAGCCTTGAGTTCGACGGACGGGATTTTCGCGCTCTCAGCCCCAAAGAACTGCGCGCGGAACGCACCAAAATCCAAATCGTGTTCCAAGACCCGTTCGCGTCGCTGTCTCCGCGCATGACAATCGAACAAATTGTGGGCGAGGGGCTGCAAATCCATTTTCCGAAAATGCCCGCCGCCGAACGGCTGGAAAAAATCAAGCAGGCGCTGCGCGATGTCGGACTGTCTGACCAAGAGGACGTTCTGCGCCGTTATCCGCATGCTTTTTCGGGCGGTCAAAGGCAGAGAATCGCCATTGCCCGCGTGCTGGTTTTGCGTCCGAAGCTGATTGTGCTGGATGAACCGACCAGCGCTTTGGACGTGTCCGTGCAGGGGCAAATCATCGCGTTGTTGAAAAAATTGCAGGCGAAATACGGCTTGTCGTATCTGTTCATCAGCCATGATTTGCGGCTGGTCAAATCGTTCGCGCATGCGATTTATGTGATGAAAGACGGAAAAATCGTTGAATCGGGCGAAAATCAGGCTATATTTGAACAGGCGCAACAGCCGTATACCAAAGATTTGCTGTCCGCCGCTTTCGATTTCAAAACCCGCAGAGAGGACTTATGACAAATCAACCCAAACAAACCGATACCGTTTTAAGCCGCGTGTTCGGCGATGAAGCGTTGATGGAAGTCAACGTCGATTTGTCCGTCGTGCTGGGACGCACTTTACTGCGCGTGTATCAGCTGTTGAAACTGGGGCGCGGGGCGGTTATCGAACTGAACCAGCATTTGAACGATTCCGTAGAGATTCTGGCAAACGACGTTCCCATCGCCCGCGGCGAAGTGGTCGTTACGGACGACGGATTTATCGGTGTCAAAATCATTGATTTGCTGGTATCCCAGCAAAACTGACGTTATTTTTCCGCTTCAAACATTTCGGCGCGCATTTTGCGGATGCGGCGGCACAGCATTGTGATAATGCCGCGTTCCAGTGCTTTGTGATCGTTCATCAGGCGGTACAGCACGGGACCGTGGATTTTGAACATGGTCGTGTCTTCCAGCGCGGTGACCGTCACGTCGGACGGCGCGGCGTCCAAAGCCGACAATTCGCCAAAGATGTCGAACGACGAATGTTCGTTCACGGTTTTTCCGTTTTTATGCAGGCGAACCTGTCCTTGCAGAATGATATACAAATCATTCCACATATCGCCTTCTTTGACGATGTCTTCGCCCATCATGGCGGACGTTTCTTCCGCATTCGCGATGATGTCGGACAGGACGTTTTCCTGAATGCTCGCGAACAGGGGGACGTTTTTTAAAACCAAAACTTTTTCAAGCGTCAAACGCATTGTTAAATCTCCTTGGAAAACATAAGGGAAAATTGGGTCATACGCGCCACGGCGGGGCTGAAGTCGTCCAGACAGGGCATCAGCAGGCGCATCGCTTCTTCGGGGGAAAGCAGCTTTGCAATAACGAAAACGGCTGTTTCGCGAATCATCGGGTTGCCGTCTTTCAACAGCGGAACCAGAACGTCGACAGACGATTTGTCCCCGATAAACGCCAAAGCGTACACGGCGGCGGCGCGCGTCCAATCGCCGGCTTCGCCCGCTTTCAGAATTTCGTGAACGTAACCCTGCATTGTCAGAACGGGCGGATAGAAATGCGGGCGCAATGCCGCCAGTTTCGTCGCGGTCGGAGCGGATGAAAACAGCGGCAGACACAGCTGGCGCAATTCGCCCGACAAAATCTTGTCGACGATGTTCGCCATTTCGGCGCGTTCTTCGTCCGTTGTCAGAGCGTAGCGGTTCAGCAGGTCCAAAATCATTTTGGACGGCTGCAGCAGCGCCAGCAGCAGCAAAATGCGTTCGCGGGAATAATCCAGTTCGGAACGCAACGCGTTCGCCAAAACATCGGTTGCCTTGCGCGACGATTCGTCGCCGTTGTTTTCCAGCTTGTCCAAAGCCGCCAACAGATTCGTCGACCATTCGATTTCGTCGTACAGGCTCAAACGGACTTTGTTGATGTCTTTGCCGTGCGCTTTGAATCGCAGCAAAACAAGCGATTTCATAATGTTAAAGCGCACGCGCCTGTCGGCGACGGTCAAGTGGGCGAACAGAAAACGGCGGCATTCGGGGGAATCGATATGCTTGAGCATCTGCGCCAAAAGCGAACGGAATTGATGCGGATATTCGTTTGAATTCAGAACTTTGTCGATTTCGGGAAAAGCCGTTTCACGGTATTTCAGCAAAGCGTCGACGGCGTCTTCGCGCAATTCGGGAAAACGGAAGCTGTTGATCAAAGCGGGCAGCAAATGCGGTTCGCACAATTTGCCCGCGGCAATGACGGCGGCGCGGCAAACGTCGGCGTCTTCGTCGTTCAGCAGCTTTATCAGCGGCAGATAAAACGCGGGGTTGTGCGCGTCGCCCAGAACGCGGGCGGCAATTTGGCGGGCTTCGTCGTCAATCGACGCGGCAAGAAACGCCACTTTGTCGATTGCGGCGAAAACGCCCTCCCGTCCGACGGCAAGCAGCCCGATAAGCGCGCCTTCGCACGCGTCGGGGTCGTTGATCATGCCAACGATTTTTTCCCGTGTTTCGGGCGTGCCGAGAATGCACAGCGTCCTCAAGGCAATGCGGCGGACGGCGGGGTTTTTGTCCGTCATGGCGGCGTGTTCGACTTCCTTTAACGCCGAACGGAAGTCCAACGCTTCGACTTTTTCCAAAGCAAACAGGCGGACTTTGGGTGTCGGGTGAATCAGAGCCTTGCGCAATTCGTGCGAAAAGGCGGGATGCAAAGCGTCCTCAATGACGCGCAGGGCGTAAATCGCTTCGTCCGCGACGGGGCTGTTCAGCGCGCTGTTCAGGTGCGCGCGGACTTTTTTACCCGTAATCAGCAGCCGCCCGCCGCGCCACAGATAATTTTGCAGATTGCTCAAGACCAGTTTGACATACGTTTGGCGCAGCATCCAAAATACGGCAAGCGTCACAATGCCCAATCCCGCCAGCAGTCCCGTCAAATCGGGAATGTAAAACAAGGCGATGCCCGCCCCCAGCAGTCCCAGCGGTTCGACAATGAATTTGCGTTCAACGGCGGCGCGGAAAAACGACCGCATGGAAACGGCTTGCGGGATGATCAGGAACAGGTTTTCCTTGTTGACGCCCGCAATGAACAAAAACGCCGCGCGCGCCGCGACAACCGCGCCAAAGACCGATTCCGCCCCTCCGACAGCCGCGGCAATCAAAGCGGCGGGGACAAGGAACAGCAGCGGGAAAGAACCGACTTTGCGCGCCAAAACCAAGTTGATAAAGACCAGCGAAAGCAGCCCTACGATTCCGAAGACCCGCCCGAACACGCCCGTCAGGGATTTGTCCGCCGCGCGGGTATAATCAAACGCCTGCGTCCAGAAAAATCCGTCGAACGCGCCGGCGGCGAAAAACAGCAAAAACGCCGAAGCGAAAAAGAAAAAGTACAATTTGCGCTGTTTGGAATCCGCGCCCGAAGACTGCAAATCCTTTTTGGAAAACAGCAGTCGTTCGGAAACGGGGGCGGAACCGTTCAAAACGATTGTTTGGGCGCACAGAGCGGCGGAAGCGATGCAAATCACCGCGCCCATCATCCACGCGGGGGCGGACAGGTTGTCGCCCGCCAAGCTCAGCAATCCCGCGGCGACCAAAGTGCCGAATGTTTGCGCCAGCAAAACGGAAACAAGCGTTTTGGGCTGTCCGTGAAACACGCCGAAGCGGAAAGCCAGCAGCAAAAACGCGCTTTCGACCGAAACGCGCATCGCTTCGCGCCAAACGGCGGCGGTGAAAACGAACGCGGGCGAATGACAGGAAACGATGACGCCGTACAGCAGCAAAGCGACCGTTGCGGCGGCAAACATCGCGTAAGCGGGCATCAGTTCGGATTTGTTTTTCAAAAACAACAGCAGGGGGTAAAGCAAAAACAGCATCAGCGCGGTGCTTGAAATCAGCCAAGCGATGTTTTGCGCTTGGAACGTTTCCAGAAAAGCGACCGTCGCCCCCGTGTCGAACAGCACCAGCCCGAACGACTTTAAAAACGAACACAGAATCAGCAGGAAAACGGGAATCGCCTGTTCGGCGGAAATCTGAATGCCCGCCCCTAATTTTCTAGTCGGTGTCATTTCGTCTCCTCTTGTTCGACGCCCATCAGGAAACGGGCGTAATCCTGCGCTTCAAAGGGACGTAAATCGTCGATTTTTTCCCCTACGCCGATTAAATGCACGGGCAATCCGAACTGCTCTGTCAAAGCAACCAAAATGCCGCCTTTTGCCGTACCGTCCAATTTTGTAACAATTACCCCCGTTACGTCAAGCATTTCCGAGAAAATCTTGACTTGCGACTTGGCGTTCTGCCCGACGGTCGCGTCCAAAACCTGCAGACAGGCGTGGGGCGCGTCGGGAATTTGCTTTTTGATGACGCGGATGATTTTTTGCAGTTCGTTCATCAGCTCCGATTTGTTTTGCAGCCGCCCCGCCGTGTCGATGAACAAAACGTCGTCTTGCGCCGCAACGGATTCTTTTATCGCATCGAAAACCAGCCCCGCGGCATCCGCGCCCGCAGGCTTTGAAACAACGGGGCAATCCGTGCGCTCGCCCCAGACTTTCAGCTGTTCGACGGCGGCGGCGCGAAATGTGTCGGCGGCGGCAAAGCGGACTTTCAGCCCCTTGTCCGTCAGCTGTTTCGCCATTTTGCCGATAGTGGTCGTTTTGCCTGCGCCGTTGACGCCGACCATCAGGATCACAAACGGCTTTTTGGTTTCGTCAATCTGCAAAGGTTTCGCAAAAGGGGCGAGTTTCTGCGCGATTTTGTCGGCAAGGAAAGCGCGCACTTCGGCGGCGGAAACTTCTTTGTCGAATTTGTCTTTGCTTAAATCCTGCACTAGCTCGGCGGCGGTTTGCGTGCCGACATCCGCCATGATCAGCAGGTCTTCAAGGTCCGTCAGCGCGTCCTTGTCCAATTTGTGCTTGGTCAGCAAATCGGAAATCCCCGATACCAAAGGTGACGCCGTGCGCGCCAATCCCTGTTTGATTCTGTCCAGCCAGCCCATTATAAAACGCTCCCTTCGAAAATGCCCGCCTGTTTGATGCCCGTCAGCCGCACGGGAACGATTTGTCCCGCCGTGAAAGCGCCGTCAATGTGAACGGGCAAGTAGTGTTCGCACAATCCTTTGTTGTCCGCTTCATACAAAACGGTTGCCGTTTGCCCCAAACGCCCGTTCATATAGACCGAAAGCAGTTCTTCGCCCGTTTCGCGCAGGATTTTCGCGCGCTCTTTGCGAACGGAAACGGGAACTTGCGGCATTTTTGCGGCGGGCGTTCCGGGGCGTTCCGAATACGGGAAAACATGCAGATGCGTGATGTTCGCCCGCTTGACCAAATCGACGGTGTTGGCGAACATAGCGTCCGTTTCGGTCGGAAAGCCCGTGATGAAATCCGCGCCGAACACGACGTCGGGGCGGACTTTGCGCACCCGTTCGCACAAAGCGATGATGTCTTCGCGCGTGTGGCGGCGCGCCATTCTTTTCAAGACCAGATTGTCGCCCGCCTGCGCCGACAGGTGCAAATGCGGCTGAAGCACGTCCGTTTCACCAAACAGCGCGATTAAATCGTCATGCACGCACGCGGGGTCGAGCGAACCGAGCCGCAGCCGCTTCAGCCCGTCGATTTGCGTCAACGCTTTGACCAAAGCGGCAAAGTCGGGGTAGTCCGTGATGTCAACGCCCGTCAGCCCGATTTCGGCAAAGCCCTGTTCCACCAAAGTCCGCGCGTGATGCAGGATTTTGTCGGCGGACAGATAAACGCTTTTGCCGCGCGCGTAGGGAATGATGCAAAACGTGCAGTGATTGTCGCACCCTTGCTGAATCTGGATGAAAGCGCGGCACCGTCCGTCAAAGTACACGGGTTCGACGCTTTCAAAATCGGCGGGGGCTTGGATGTCGGACACGGCGACGGCGGCGGCGTTCGGTAAAAAGTTTTTGGGGTCAAGCTTTTCGCGGTTGCCCAAAACGCGGTCGACTTCGGGCATTTGAGCGTACAGTTCGGGGTGGACTTGCGCCGCGCAGCCCGTTGCGATTAAAAACGCGTCGGGATAGTCGCGGCGAGCCTTGCGGATGGCTTGGCGGCATTGGCGTTCGGCTTCGCCCGTGACGGCGCAGGTGTTGACGACCACGATGTCGCGGCCGCAGTTTTCAAGCTCCTGCTGAATCGCGGCGGATTCAAAGGTGTTCAATCGGCATCCGAACGTAATGATTTTTGCGGACATAAAGCGGACTTTCCAATTTGACAAAGATGCTGTCAGGTTATCAAACAACCGCCGTTGAAGTCAAAGATTACTGTTGAAAAACAGACAATTAAAATCAAATAAAAAACCGTGGGATTTATGCCGACCCCATCCGTCTTTGCGAGGCTGAGGATTAAAAACAGTCCTGAGGACTGTTT
>DEDN01000004.1:111491-112759 GCA_002349565.1 Alphaproteobacteria bacterium UBA2903
AGTGTCCGAAGCGCAGTTGCCGAACCGATAGGCGAGGCTTACGAAGCAAGCACGCAGATGCGACGCGGCAATCATTGACTCCGCAAGTGCGGCTAACCGTCTGCAAATGGATTGCTTCGCCCGCCAAGGCGGACTCGCAATGACGATAAGTGTTTGAAAAAATAAAAGAGAGTCGAAACCGCGAGGGCGTAGCCCGTGGCGGTCCCAGAACGCGGGCGCACAAGTACCAATGCCTGCACGGGACTGCTTCGCCCCTGTCGGGGCTCGCAGTTGCGATTTTAAATATTGGTCATAAAAAAGGGGAGGTCGAAACCTCCCCCTTTTATCAAAGTATGAACGGATTATTTGTAATTACACTTCGTAATATCCGTTGTGTAAGAGTCGCAACAGTACCCTGCTGTTGATTCGGAACGGTGGTTGAACGTATAGTAACCGCGCGCGCACTTCAAGCAATAAGACGGACCTACACGCGTGCATGTCGCACAGCTGTTGGAACATGCATAACAACCGCCGCCACCTTCAACGGTGTAGCCGTCTTTGCAAGTCAATTTGTTTTTCTCGCAAGTTTTCGCTGCAGGTGGACAAGCGTGGCAGCCATCCAAGACAGCGCCTCCGGTACGTCCGATGTTGCCCCACCAATAACCCGACTGACATTCGCCGGAACGGTTCCAACAGCCGTTGCCGTCCTGCGTGCAGCCGGTCGTGTGTTCGCTGCTCATACACTGAGCTTTGGAAGTGTACTTGCAGTTTACCTTTTCGCACTTGCCGTTTTTCAGCGTATAGCCGGGTGCGCAAGCCGTACAAGTGTTCGCATCGGTACACTTTGTGCAGTTTGCGGGGCAATTACGGCATTCTGCGCAGTTGCCTGTCGGTATCGGATAGTATTTGTACTGACTGCTGCCGCATGTCGGATTGGGCGAATACGGAGATGTGCAAACCGTGCATCCTTTACTGGTGCATTTGGTACACGGACCGTACGCCATTCCGCACGGGACGCAGTAGTAGCCGTTGACGGGTGTTGTCGTTTCGTAACCGTTGTTGCATTTACATTCGTAGCATGTGCCGTCAGATCCCGTTCCAGCTTCGGTTTTGGTGTAGCCTTGCTTGCACGAAGTTTCGAATCCTTGTTCAGCACAGGTTTTTTGCTTTGTCGTGCAGCCCCAGCATCGTCTGCTGCCGTTGCAAGAGCCGTTGTAAACCGTTGTCTGACCGCTGCTGGAGCAATAACCGAGGGCGTTCGCTCGACCGCCGTTGCGGTAGCCTTCGGG
>DEDN01000019.1:0-56267 GCA_002349565.1 Alphaproteobacteria bacterium UBA2903
TGCTTTCCCCCTGCGGGCAGTAGTCAGAAGCCGATTTTCAGGCTGATCATGCCTGTATGTTCCTGCCACTTGTTTTTAATACGCCCGTCATAGCTGAATACGATTTCGTTTTGTCCGAATGCAAGGAAGCAATCCGCGCCAAATTCGCCGCCGAAACGGGGCAAAGGATCGCCGTCAAGCGTCATCAGCGTATTGCTGACGATGGCGGTGCGGTCTTCATCCGCGCGAATTAAATCGTACGCCGCCATGGCTTTTATTTCGGGGCGGAAAGAAATCTTTTTGTTAGCGCGCAGGTAGAATGTTTTGCCAATTTTCAGTCCCGCAACGGCTGTGGCGGAGTTCATCACTTTCTTTTTGACGGTCAAATCGCCCCACGGTTTGTATTCGCTCATGATGACGGACATAAAGCGTGCTGAAGCTTCGGGAATCAAAAATCCCGTATCGTAGCCCGCCGAAATTTGCGCGGCGGCGGTGTCGGCTTCATAGGAGCTTTTCAGTTTCAGCAGCTTTGTTTTTTCGTCATAGCTGGAGTGGTTCAAACTTGCCGCGGCATTGATGTAGAAAGATTCGGGTTTATAGCGTCCGTATAAAAATCCGGAATGCGTAACGACATCCATTTCGGAACGGTCGGAATCGACATCCGCCGAAGTATATGCATACCCCCCCCCCAGTTTAAGCGAATCCGACACGTTCTTTTCAATCCCTGCGGCAAAACCCGAAATGTCGGCATCAAAAGCGTTGTCCGTTCTGTCCAGTTTGGATTTGTTGATCAAACCGCGCACCCAGACATTTGTTACGCCGGCAACGTATTCGCCGCCGTTGCGTCCGCGGGTGTAACCGTAGCGGCTGCGGTAAGTGTTGTAGCGCGGAGCGGCAGCCGATTCCCCCAAACGGGAAAATACGGTGTCCAAAACGGAACGGACGGTTGTGTGGGCGATTTTGACATTGTCCGTCGGAAGCCCTAGCTCGTTTAAAATCTGTTTTTTGTCTTTCAGCGACGCGTTGTCCAAAGCGTCGTTGATGTCGGAATTGTTGACTTCATCGATTATATTTGCCGTTTCTCTGTCTTTGTCGGACGGGGGATAAGTGCCGTCGTCGTCCAATTCTTCGACGGCAAGTTCGCCCGAACCCAGCACGCGCGAGATCCAAAGCGTGCCGTATGTCAGCGAAGTCGGATTGCTTTTGGCGATTTCGCGCGATTGTCTTTTGGTAAACTCCGATGAAGAAATAGCGTATTTCTGTTTGCTGTTGGAGGATGTCCATTCCAAAACGGTGTCCGCCGATACTCCTTCAGCCAAGACGTATTGCGTCGCCGATTTGCCGACGTTCGACAAATCAAGAATCAGCGTCGTATTCGACATTGTGCCGACAATCGTTGTCGTTACGGCTTCGGACGGCAAAGTGACTTTTATCGTGCCGCCGGACACCGTTCCCGTCGCACCGATTGTGTTTGCGCCGACGCTCAAAGTCATGCCGTCGGCAATGGTAACATTTTTGACGGAAAAATCGGGCAGATTCGCCCATGTGTAATCGGAATTAAACTGCAAATTCGTCGCGCCCGACAGCGTTCCCGAATTTGTAAACCGCGCGTCGGCGTTTTCAAAAACAAGGGTGCCGTTCGATGACGTGAACGTTCCGCGGTTGACAAACGAATCGGACAGCTTGATCGTGCCGGAGTTTTCGAAATTGGCGGATACGCCGACGGTTATTTGTGTGCTGGAAACCGTCCCCGCGTTGTTGAATGTCGCAGTATTGGACACTTTCAGCCAATCCCCGCTCAAAGAAGCGACTCTGGTAAACGAAGTTGTCCCGTTTTCGGCGGAAAAGTTGTTGTTGACACTTCCTTGGAACGTTGCGGTAACGCCTACTGCGGAACCTTTGACGACGACCGTTCCCATAATGTCGTTCGTTCCGTCGTTATAGGGATTGATGCTTCCGGCGCCGGAGGAGGTGCCAAAAGTGGAGTTGGAAACAATTTTCAACGTTCCGCCGTTGTTGACGGTGCTGACGGAAACGCTTTTGGCGGTAAACGTGCTGTTTTCGTCAATGTTCAACGTTCCGCTGCCGACCACTTCCGAAAAATTGGCTGAAGACGAAGACAGGGAAAATGTTGCGTCGTTTTTGATTTGAATTTTGTCGTCATCTCCGACGAGTCTTAAATTTGTAAAGGTATTTGTTTTCTCAAATCCCCAGTTGTATTTTAAAGTCAGCGAATAGTTCGTGTCTTCCGTTCCGTTTCCCATAACGACAATATTGGAAGCGCTTTTACCCGTGGAACTGAAAGTACCGTCAGGATTTCGAGAATCGTCCCCCTCGTATATATAGCTGGAGGTCAGCGGTGTATCTTTGTACAGCGCGCTGAGTTCTTCCAAGGTTGCCGGTGTTGTCGGATCGTCCGCAAACGCCGCCGACGGCAAAATCAAAGCAGCCGCCAAACAATGCAACAAAACGGCGCGATAGCGCGCAGTTAAAATTTTCAATGCCGAACGGGTCAGTTTCATCGTTCAATCCCCCGATATGTATCCAACTTTCCCGCATTTTGGCACAAATTGGTTTATTAAACGTTATACAGCCCTATGTGGAATCGGCAGGCTTGCAAGTTCTATTATTATGCCTGCGGCGGCATGGGGCGGTGCGTATGATGCGGTGCGGGCTGTTCGGATTCGATTTTGTTCATATTCGCGCTTTTCGTCCAAGCGTAAAACGCGCTTAAAACGCCTTCGATTGTGTACGCGTACCATGAAAACGTCATTCGGCTGTCAAAGCCCGTTCCCAGCCAAACCAAAATGAACAAAAATACAAAACAAAGTAAAAAGTTGGGAATGAATTTCGAAATCAGCATAAATCCCCCTTTGCGGTCAGCGCAGTCTGTCTTTCATCGACAGGTTCAGCCGCAGCCGCGCCGTTTCGTTCCGCGCGCCCGAATGCATTTTTTTGATGCCGCCTTTTGCCATAAAGGCTGAAAATTTAACGCCTTTCAACGCCTGAATGTCTGCGGCGCGGGCTTTTTTGATGTCGGCAAGCTTGGTATCCCTGACGCCCGTGTCCAGATTGCAGTTCGGAACGGCGCGCAAAAACGCCTGCCTGTCGCCCGTCTTGATGTACGATTCGGCGGCGCGCATGTATTTTGTGCCGCAAGCAACGGATTCTTCGGTCAAAGCTTTCAAATCCTTGTGAACGACCGCGCCTGTAACGGGGTGTCTGAACGATTTGAACGATACCATCAATTCCGGAATTTGACGGTCGTTTTGGTAAAATCCGGAAACGGCAAGCTTCAATTTTCCGTCCGTATAGTCGTCAATGCGGCGCAAGATTCCGCCGATCGTTTGATTTTGCGTGACTTTTCCGACTGCCAGCTGAACCAGCATGCCGCGGCGGAAATCCGACGAAACATCACGGTCGATGTTGTATGCTTTTTGATAGCTTTTGCAGAAAAAGTCCGCCAGCATGCGGCTGTCGGCGATGTTGTGAACGATTTTGCGCATCGGGCGGAAATTGTCGAACGTCAGCCCTTTTTCACGCATAAAATGAACGTCAAGCCATGTTTCCGCATAACGATGACGGGCTTTGGCAAGATCTTCGCCCTCTTTGGACGTATTGTTTTCGGGAACTTGCGACCCCGAAAGGCTGTAGACGAACGGATGAAAAACCGTGTCGGTCGCCATGTGCGACAAATAGCCGAAAGCAAAGGCTTTCTTTTTGATTTTCAGTTCGGGATCCTTTTCACCGCGCACATCGTCCAGCATCGCCAAAACAGGCGCGCGGGTGTCGTCCCCGAATCCGCCATGCATTTTCGTCGACAGTTTCGGTGACGGACCGTACAAAAAGCTGTCGTGCGTGATTGCGCCCATGTGCATCGCCGTTTTTTGCGCAGCGATATCTTTCGCCCAAACATCGGCGGAACGTTCAATGATATCGTCGGCAATGATGACGTGAGTTAAATCGCGGGGCATCCGTATATCCTTTCCTGTTCGCATTTTAGACAAATTTTTATCGAAAAGTCAAAGGATATTTCACGTTGTTTGTTTGCAAGGCGGGGCTTGAAATCGCGGGGCGGAAGACTATTTATGAAAACAGCAGGAGTTATTGCCTATGATTGTCAAACAGCCGTTTTATTTTCCCTTTGCGGGCGAAAACCGTATGCTGCACATTTACTTGCCCGACGATTACGATGAATCGGACGAACGGTATCCCGTGATGTATATGTTCGACGGGCATAATTTGTTTTACGATTCGGATGCGACTTACGGCAAAAGCTGGGGAATGAAAGATTTTCTGGATTCTTGGGACAAGAAAATCATCATTGTCGGCGCGGAATGTTCGCATACGGGCAACAATCGGCTGATTGAATACTGTCCGTATCATTGGGATTCGTTCGTCGGGGCAATCGACGGCACGGGCGACGAAACGATGCGCTGGCTGGTCGGTGACGTAAAGCCGTACATTGACGCGCAATTCAGGACTTGGGCGCACAGGGAAGCGACGGGCATCGGCGGCAGCAGTATGGGCGGGCTGATGTCTTTGTACGCGGTTATCCGCTATAACGGCACTTATTCCAAAGCGGCGTGTCTGTCGTCCGCCATCAGCTTTTGCGGCAAGGAATTGCGGCAGGCAATCGACGACTGTCCGATAAATCCCGATACCAAAGTTTATTTGAGCTGGGGAACGATGGAAAGCCGTAGCGCGCGCGGCAAAGCGATTATGGCGGCGTGCAACAAATCAATGAACGACCGTTTGTATGCCAAAGGCGCGCAGCTTTACATGTATCGACAGGTGCGCGGCAGACATTGCGAAGCCGATTGGGAAAAACAAGTTCCTTTGTTTATGAATTTTCTGTGGCGTTGAGCCGTTCAAACGCGTTCAGGGCGGTTAGAATCTCGTTCCTTTCGCCTTGTTGAGTCAGCGTTTCTCCGTCAACGTAACCGCCGATGGAATCCGCCGTGTTGCCGCCGTATTCGACGACGTTGTTTAAAATCGACGCCGTTTTGACGCCGCGCAGACGTCCGACGGTGAACAAAGCCGCCGTTTCCATGTCCGCGCCCAGTACGCCTTTTTTCGACCAGAACGCCTGTTGTTCCGCGTTGTCGTCGATGTAAAAGCTTTCGTGGCTGTGGACGATGCCGATATGGTGCGCAAAGCCGTTTTCCGCGGCGGTTTTAACGCACGCGTTCAGCAAAGTTGTGTCGGGAACGGCGGGAAAGCGCAAATCGACATAGGCTTGGGATGCGCCGTCGTCGCGCACCGCGCCGCACGCGATAATCAAATCGCCGATGCGGATGCCCGTCTGCATGGCGCCGCACGAACCGATGCGAATCATCGCTTCAACGCCGATTTTGTGCAGTTCTTCGACGGCAATGGATGCCGAGCTTCCCCCGATTCCCGTCGAAACCGCCAGAACTTCCGTGCCGTGATAGCGCCCGCGCAAACTGCGGTATTCGCGGTTGAACGCCAGCTGTTCGACATCGGTCAAAAACGCCGCGATTTTATCCAAACGCGCGGGATCCCCCGGCAGCAAAGCGTATTTGATGTTTAAAGAATCGTCTAAACGGATATGAGGTTGAAGCATTTTTAAAATCCTTTCAAATCAAAAATCAGCGTCCGCCGCCGCCCCCGCCGCCATGACCGCCGCCGGAAAAACCGCCGCCGCCACTGCCGCTTGAACGGGCGGGCGCGGTCGTCGATCTGCCGACAGCGGCGACAAATCCGTCATATCCGCAACAAGGAATGTGCCGGCAATACGCCGCCGTTGTTTCGGACGACATGGCTTTGATTTTGTCGCTCCATTCGCTTTCCATATCCAGCAAAACGGCGTACGGCATCAGCTTTTCCGTTTTTTCGGCGGAAACCTGTGCGGAAGATTTCAGAAACAGTTTGATTCCTTGAATATGGTCGGCGATATCGCGTCCTTTTTCCGTCAGGCGCTTTATCAACGCGCCGTAAATCGGAACAGTCGCCGCCGCCGCCGCGTAAAAGGCGGCAATCGCCGGAAAGCCGTTCGTTTTGGCGAGCATCATCGTCGCGAAATGAAAGGAGATAAACACCGCCATAAACACGGTTGCAAAGCTGAATTTCCGGTTTTTGAATCCTTGCAGCGTCATGGTTGAAGCCGCAATGAAAAACGGCAGGTAAAACGCAAAATAAATCAGCAAATCCGTCGTTTGTTCGTCATACGCGCCTTTAATCAGCAAAAAAGCGGCAAGCAGCGCACCGCTGACGGTGAAGCTTTTGTTGGTTTTAAAGCAATCGCGCGTTTTTTCACGCAAAAGCTTGTTCAGCGCGTTTTGGGCTTGTGTCGCGTGTGGATTGTAAAAACGGCCGACGTGTAAAGGGAACGTGAGAAACTTGTCCAAAATCCGTTCTTCGTCGTTTTTGGGGGCGCGGTTTTTCAGCAGCGTGTTCGGACTTTGCGGATCGAACGAACAGTATCCCGACACGGTTGCCTGCAGCAAAGCCAGAGCCAAGGTTTTATCTTTTTTCGCGCCCAAAGAAGCCGCGAAGTTCGCTTCGGCGGGGGTCATGCCCGTGATGCCGTCAAATCGCGGCATAATCGAATCGGACGGCGGATAGCGCTTGACGGCAAGTCCCGTCAGCAAAAAATACAGTCCCAAAACGCCGATTGCCGCCCAAACGTTAAACGGATGCGGCGACGCGGAAACGCTGACCGCGCCTTTGTCAAAACCGACGGCAACGGTCAATCCTTCGCCCGCTTGCAAAGGGCGGGGGGCGAAAAAGCGCAAATCGGAATAACGCGCCGATTCCGTCGAACCGTATCCGCCGATATAGCCCGCTTGGCGAACGACGCGCGCGCCGCGGGGCAAAGTGACGGACGCGGACGCTTCGTCAATCGGAAACGCCCAGTTGTTGCCCGTGACGTTCCAATAAACTTCGTCGTATTTGTCAAAAAAGCGAACTGCGTTTTGCACGCGGTAAACCAGAGTGAACGTCGTTGTTTCACGCGGAATGAAATCGTCGTTTCCCGTATTGACGCGCAAATTGCCGCTGCTGTTTTCGATGAAAAAAGGTTCGGGATTGCCGTTGCGGAAAACGGATTCGATGTGATAGCGTTCCCCTTTGTTTCGGGGTAAATCGCGGTAAATGCCGCGGCGGATGTTGACGCCTTCAACGGTGACGGTAATGTTTTCCGTAACAAACAGGGACGCGTCGGGCTGAACAGCTATATCGGCGCGATAAGACAAAATCCGTTCTGCGGCATGCGCCGAAAACGAAAATACAATCAGAAAAAGGGTTAAAAGCTTTTTCAACGGTGTCAAGTCACCAAATTCAAAATGCGCGCGGCGGTGCCGGCGGACGATGCGCGGTTGATTGTCGCCATGTTCGTATACCCCGCCGCCAGCAAATCCGAAGCCCCTTGCGCGGACAGAATGCTGCTGTTCGTCGTGGCGTTCGTCATCGACGAATTCATTTGCTCTTCGTTTTTTTTCTGCTGAATTTGCCCTTCGGACAGCCCTTTGTGATTGACGGCGGTTTCCTTGGTGACATAGTCGTGCTTGTAAGTATCGCCCATTTGCACTTGCAGAGCATACAGCGTGTCCTTTTTAACGGGCTTGCCGTCCTGCGTGGTGACGTGAATGTAATAAGTTCCTTGACTTGCCTTGTATTCGCCCTTCATCATTTGTTTGAATGCGGCGTATTCCTTGGATTGCGAATCGTCATTCGTGGCAATCATTTTGTCGCGGTAGCCCTGCTTGGTGTAGATTTCGACGCGCAAGCCCTTGGCTTTGAAATCCGCGGTGGCTTTTTCATAATCGGAAGCGGCGGAATCGATGTCGTCCTGCGACACTTCCTTGTTTTTGTCCTGCAAAGCGGAAACGTTGATAGCGGCAAGGCGCAACTTGCCTTTGGACAGCGATTTAAAGCTGAACCAGTCCTCCGTTTCGTTTTCGGACAATGTGGTCACCATGTTCAGCCGCGAATAATTCAGGCGCAAATTGCCCATGTCGCGCGCGGTTTTGATCGTGTCGTTGTAAACGTCGGACGACGATTTCGACCATGATTTTGCCAAAGTCGCGGTTAATTCTACACCGTTAGCCATAGCGCACTCCTTTCTTTGAGTGAATCCTTAATAACAGGATACCCGATTTTTACAGTTCGGGCAATACTTCGTCCAAATTCTTTTCGACGGGCGGGGGCGGCGGTTCTGTGTTTTTCGTTTCGGGTTTCTTTTTGGGTTTTTGCCAGACGACTTCGAACAAATGTTGCTTTTCGTCGATGCCTTTCAGGTCGAATAATCCCAAGTCGTTGAAAATATAGCTTTTTCCCGCAGCCAATTCTTTGACGACGCTGGAAACAAAGATTTGATTTTTATCCGCTTGCCCGCAAATTCGGGACGCCAGCTGTACCGTCAATCCGAACAAATCGTTGTTTTCAACAATCGGTTCGCCCGCGTTCAGTCCGATTCGAATCTCCAAAGGCACAGTCGGGGACTGGCGGTTGTAATCGTCCACGGCGCGCTGAATCGCTATCGCCGCATCCAAAGCGTTCGACGTCCATACGAACGACGCCATAATGCCGTCGCCCGTTTGTTTGATTTCTTCGCCGCTGCAGGCGGTCAGAGCTTGGCGGACAATCGTGTTGTGACGGTGAACCAGCTCTTGCGCCAGTTTGTCGCCGTAGGTCTGCGTCATTTGGGTCGACCCGACGATATCGGTGAACATAACCGATATAATGCCCGATTGCGGCAAATCCTTTTTGTCGGGATTCAGCCATTTTTGCAAAACTCCCTGCAGCAGGGCGGGCAATTCGGGGGAAGCCGGCGTTTCCGTGTAAAGCTCCATGGCTTTGGATCCGCTTTCAAGCATGGGCAGATAGGACGGCTCCAGCATATATTCGTCCAAACGGTCGAAAAACAAATCCGCCAAAGGCTTTGTCCGTCCCATCAGTTCCAACTGGGCGGACAGCAGCATTTTTTCTTCGTCTTTGGGCAGCGTGTTTTTGGCGCATAAAAATTCGCATGCGCCCGCCAAAACCAGCTCAACGCCGAATCGGGCGTAGGTGTTCAGCAAAGCGTTCTGTTTTTGCAGAATCTTCAAGATCAGCGACAGAAAAGCCGTCAGCTGCAGATTGTATTTGTCCAGTTCGTGCGGCAGGGTTTGGACGGGTTCGGGTTCCGTTTCCGCAACGGGGGCGGACTGTTCCTGCGGCGCGGGAGCGGGGTCTGCGGGCGCGGGTTCGGTTTCCGCTACAGGCGGCGTTTCCGATTCCCGTTCGGCGGGCAAAGCGGCATCGTCGGTTTCGGCGGCGGTTTTGTCCTCCTCCTGCGCTTTACGG
This sequence comes from Alphaproteobacteria bacterium UBA2903, assembly GCA_002349565.1. Lineage (GTDB taxonomy): Bacteria > Pseudomonadota > Alphaproteobacteria > CAAGCB01 > CAG-977 > UBA2903. Next base: position 9,289 of record DEDN01000019.1, read on the forward strand.
TCTGCGGCATCCTTTTTCTCCGCTATGCGTTCAGCCAGAGTTTTGCGCCCCGTGATGCGGTCGAACACATCGAACAGAAAGCGCGCGATTCCGGCGGACAGCGCATCAACCTGTTCCAATTTTTCGATCTGCGATTTGTTTTTGTCGGGCTTGGGCAAAACAGGCTGAGCGGATTTGGGCGTTTGGGTGGGATACGCGTCGTCATCGTCGCCGAATCCCATCAAAACATTCCAGTCCACCCAGCGCACCGCCAGCGGAATCGACAGAAACAGGAAGAAAAAGATGAACATACCCAGCGCGAAGTTTTGGGATATTTCCGTCGGGGCGAAATTGCCCATGACCATCGTGCGCAAAATTCCCGCCGACAAAGCCCCCGCGCCCAGCAAAGACACAATCAGCGCCAGACCCAGCATCATGAACGCTTCGATGAAAGACTGCTGTTTCGCTTTGTGTTTTTTGTCGCTTTTGTATTTCGGCAGCGGCGGCGCGGGTTTGCCGATCATCTTGTCGCGCGGCGGCGGTTTCGGCAAATCGCTCAGGTAAACCATCGCTTCGCTGAACGTCTGGGCGTTCATATCGTAAGTTTCTTTGACGACTTTTGTCGGTTTTTGCTGCGAAAACTCGATGGATTTCGCATGCTCCATCGCGGCGGCGCGCCGTTCGGACGGATAGCGTCCGATTAAATCCCAGCTGCCGTTCTGATAGGCGTAAACTTCATAATTGACAATGCCCGACACCGTTGACCCCATTAAAAAAGACTTGGTTTCAGTATAGTCAATCGGCTTGCCGAATGGCAATAAAAAAAACAACGGCTTGAAATCAAGTCGTTGTTTTAAAAGAAAACCTTTTACTTTTTGGCAGTAAAGCCGGCAAAACGCTTGTTGAATTTCGCCAACTGACCGCCCGTGTCGATCATGCGGTAAACACCCGTCCAAGCAGGGTGCGACAGCGGATCGATATCCAAGCGGACGGTATCGCCTTCTTTGCCCATTGTGGAACGGGTTTTGAATTCGGTTCCGTCGGTCATGACCACGGTGATTTCGTGGTAATTCGGATGAATGTCTTTTTTCATAATTCTGCTCCAGTCCGTAAAATACGTGAGTTCTCTATACTCTAAACATACGGGGATTTCAAGCCATTTTGTCAAAAAAACAAAAAAAAGCTATCGCTCGGTCAATTTGAACTCGATGCGGCGGTTCTTTTTTCGCGCGGCGGGGGTGTTTCCTTTGGCAATCGGCTGATGCGACCCGAATCCCGCGGCGACCAGACGGTTTGCGGGAACGCCTTTTTTAATCAGGTAACCGACGACGGCGATCGCCCTGTCCGACGACAAATGCCAGTTCGACGCGTATTTGTCGTTGTGAATCGGAATGTTGTCCGTATGCCCGTCCACGCGCAAAACCCATGACACTTTGGCGGGAATTTTTTTGGACAGCTCTTTGATGGACGCCGCCATCAGATCCAGCTGTTTTTTGCCGCGTTCTTCCAATTCGGCGGAACCGCTTTTGAAAAACAGTTCGGATTGAAACACGAAACGGTCGCCTTCGACGCGGATGTCGTCGCGGTTTTCCAGCACTTTGCGCAAAGTGCCGAAGAAATCCGAACGGTAATAGGACAGTTCCGACGCTTTTTGCGCCAAAGCTTTGTTCAGCCGTTTGCCCAAGTCGGCGATTTGCGCGTTTTGGGTTTTGGCTTTTTCTTCCGCCGCGCCCAGCGCCGCGTTCAGCTTTGCGATTTCGTCGGTCAGATTTTTTGTTTTTGCATTCAAAACGGCAATGTGCGCTTTGGCGGCGTCCGAAATTTTACGTTCGTCTTCAAACGCGGATTTTCGGGCGGAAACTTCGTTTTCCAGTTCTTTTTTGCGCTGTTCCAACGCATTGACGTCTTGTGTCAGCAGGGCGATCTTTGCCAAGGAATCTTTGTAATCCGCCTGCGCCGCCGACAACTGTTCACCCAGCGCGGCGGAATTTTTCCGTTCGCTTGACAGTTCGTTCGACAAAGTGTTCAGCTGCGCGTTCAACAGCTCGATTTCCGTGTTTTTCGTATCCAGATTGCGCCCCAAAAAATAGTGCGAAACAACGAACAGCAGCAGGAAAAACAAAACGACGATCAGCAAATTCGACATCACGTCGACAAAGCTGGGCCAAAAGTTGTAAACGGCGGGTTTGCGGATGCGTCCCGTCATGATTTGTTGTCCGTTCCCGAAACGGTGCGAACCAGCAGGCGGAACGAATCGCGAATTTCGCGCAGCAGAGTTTCCTGACGGGCTTCCGCACTTTTGTCGAATTGTCCGACGCTGCGGTCAATGCGGCTGATATAACGCAGCAAATCCATATCGTTTTGGATTTTTTCCTGTCCCTTGGTTTCGCCGATTTTCAGCTGGCGGCGGATGTCCGCCATGCTTTCAACCAGCTGTTCCAGCAAAGCGTTGGTGTACGCGGCGTTGGACGTTACCGAATCGTCCGTCGAACCGACGCCCGACGCATAGCGGGTCAGCGTAGCCAAATGTTCGTCAAGTCCGTTGTAAAAATGATTTTGCGCGCCGTTCGCCTGCAAATCCAAAAAGCCCATGACCAGCGCGCCCGCCAGCCCCAGCAAAGACGACGAAAACGCCGTTCCCATGCCCGACAGCGGGGCTTCCAAGCTGGTTTTGATTGTGTTGAATGCGTCCGTCGCCGATTCGCCCGATACGTTCAGCGACCGAATCACGTCGCCGACCGCGCCGACGGTGCTCATCAACCCCCAAAACGTTCCCAACAGTCCCAAAAAAGTGGACAATCCGATCAAATAGCGGGAAATATCGCGGACTTCCTCCAAGCGCATGCCGACCGAATCCAAAACGGAGCGCGCTATCGTCGGGGAAATGACGGCGTTGCCTTTCGCACGGTTGTTTTTCAAAATCAGCGCCAGCGGGGACAGCAAACGCAGCGGGGCAAGCGATGCGTCGTCCAAAGGCAGCGGCTGTTTGTTTATCCACCGCACTTCTTTGCGCAAAACAAAAACCGAGCGGAAATTCAAGACTATGCCCGCCGCCAGAACGAAAGCGATCAAGCCGTTTAAAACGGGATTGGTAAAAAAAGCCGCCGTCAAAAACGGGTAAAGCAAAACACCCGCGACGCAAACCAAAGCCAGAAACAGCACCATGCGCGCGATGTAACGACCGGGAAAATCCATAGAAACACTCCCTTTTGCTGAAATCGGGTTAACCGTCAATCAAAATATCCGCGCGGTCGGGCATTTTGTCGCCCGCGCCTTTCAATCCCTGCGACCGAATCTCTATCCGCAGACTGCTGACGCCCGCGCGCGCCAAAGCCGAACGCACCATCAGCGCGCGGCGCAGCGACACCTGCCGCTCTTTGCCCGTTTCGGGGGCGGTCGATCCGCTGTAAGACATCACCAAAACGCGGCTGTTTTTGGTTTTGTTGACGGTTTTTGCCAAAGCGTCCAATTCCGTTTTCATTTCATCCGTCAAATCGACGGCGTTTTTGGAAAATACGAAAATCAGCGTCAAATCCTTGTTGCGCGCAACGGCTTTTGCGGTTGCCGAATCCGCTGGCACTGACTTGACCAGAAAAGCCGACCGTTCCTTTGGCGTCATTTTGGTAACGACGGGAACGACCGACCATTTCGCGGCTTCCGTTTTGGCTGTCGTCCGTTCGGCGGACGCCGTTTTTTCGGCTTTGGGCGCGGAAATCGCTTTTTGCTGTTCCGCCAAAGCCTGCTTCATCATTTCCAATTCTTTCGCGGCGCGTTCCTCTTTTTGACGCTGTTCCAAGAAATGCTTGGACAGCTGCGGTTCGGCGGCGGCTTGTTCCGCGGGCGCGGAAGCTTCCTCGGTCGGAACGGGAACGGGGGCGACGGGCAACACTTTGACGACGGGAACGGGATTTGCGCGCGGTTTCAGTTTATCATGCGCATCCCCGGAACCGTTTTCCTTGACTTCGTATTTCGCGGCGGGTTTGACGGGTTGCTTGACGGCGGGTTTTGCCGGCTGTTTGGGCTTTTGTGCTTTGACGGCTTTTTTCGTCCGCACCGCCTTTTTCTTAACCGCTTTGGGTTTTTGAGTTTTCGGCTTTTCCGCTTTGGGCTGAACCGTTTGCTTTTCGGCGGGCGGGTTCAGCGTGACGTTTTCCGCTTTTTCCTTTTCCTGCGCCGTTGCCGTCAAATCGCCGGTCAGAACGTCCAAATCCAGCGTGATTTGGGCAAACGCCGCCGGCGCCGTTGCGCAAACAACGGCAAAAACGGCGGCAAATTTTGCAAATCGGCTGAAAATGGCGATTCTCCTTATTTAACGATCAGGTTTTTGAACACTTCATATTGCAAAGAGTTCGATGCCAAAATCGTTCCGTCGGTCAAAACGGTCTTGGGTGTTTCGACGCCCGAAGTCGTGCAGACGCGTCCGCCCGCTTCGCGCACTAGCAGCATCCCCGCAGCGATATCCCACGGTTTGATGTCTTCTTCCCAATAGCATTCGAAGCGACCCGCGGCGACATAAGCCAAATCCAGCGACGCGGCGCCCATGCGGCGCACGCCGCCCGTTTTGGTCATCATCGGCATCAGCTGACCGACAAAGCGTTCGGCGTTGCCGTGTCCCAAATGCGGAATGCCCGTCACAACGACGGATTCGTTCAAAGCGGAACGTTTGGAAACGTGCAAACGGCTGGACCCCGAAGCGGTCAGCATCCAAGCGCCGAATCCTTTTTCCGCATAGAACAAATCGGAGGTCGCGGGATTGTAAATCACGCCCGCGACGATTTCCTGATCTTCCTGCAGCGCCAAAGAAATCGCAAAATGCGGAACGGCGTGCAAAAAGTTCATCGTGCCGTCCAGCGGATCGATAATCCAGCGGTGCGACGTGTCTTCACCTTTGATTTCGCCGCCTTCCTCCTGCAAAAAGCCGTAGCGGGGGCGGACTTTCAGCAGGTATTCGCGCAGAGCCTTTTCCGAATTGGTATCGGCGGTGGAAACAAAGTCAGCCGCGCCTTTTTGCGACAGCTGCAGGTTTTCCAGTTCGCCGAAATCGCGCATCAATCCGCGTCCCGCGCGTTTGACCGCCTGAATCATCACGTTCAAATTCGCCGACAGCGACGAAATGAATTTGTCCTGACGGGATTCGCGAAAATCGACGACGGGATCGCGCTTCATGAAAGTCGTTCTTTCGTGGTGGTCTTCCCCGCGGGCTTTCGCCATTTCCTCCTGCCGTTGCTGCAAAGCGGCAATGGCGCGGTTTTTGATGTTTTCCTTGACCAGTCTGTCCTGTTCCTGCGCTTTGCGTTCGGACAGGCGTTCTTCGGCGATAACCTTGCGCGCGCCCGAACGGCGCATCATCGGACTGGACGGTCTGACAGATGTTTTGGGCATTGAAACAGCCTCTTCCTTTAATTATTTCGCGCGTTCGACATAAGTGTTGTCGATGGTGGAAACGACGATTTTGTCGCCCGTCGCAACAAACGGAGGAACGCCAATGCGCAAACCGTTGTCCAGAACCGCGGGTTTGTAGGACGACGAAACGGTCTGTCCTTTGATCACGGGTTCGGTTTCGACGACGGTCTGAATAACTTTCGCCGGAATTTCGACGCTGACGGGGTGACCTTCGATGAACTGCACGACGCATTCCATGTTGTCCTGCAGATAAGCGGCGCGGTCGCCCAGCAATTCCTTGGGCACGGTGAACTGGTCGTAGGTGTCGATCATCATGAACGTCAAGTCTTTGCCGTCCGAATACAGATAAGTGCAGTCGTGGTCTTCGCTCATCAGTTTTTCAACGGTGTCGGCGGTGCGCCAGCGCTGCTGGGTTTTGACGCCCGTGGCGACGTCGCGCATTTCGACCTGAATGGTGGCGTTGCCTTTGCCCGGAATGACCAGATCGATTCCGATGACCAGACATTGTTTGCCGTTGTATTCGATGACCCAACCCGGACGGATTTGGTTAGCTTGCATTTTCATGACTTTTTTCCTTGTATACAAAAGTAAAGAAGATAGAATTTAGCGAAAAATAACAGATTGGCTTTTGTAACGCAAGAGCTCTGCCCACAAAAGGAGTAATTTTTTTATGACCAATCAGATTCCGTTCTGGCATCCCGCCGAATATGTGCGCCGTTTGCCGCTGTTGAAAAAGCGCGCGCAAATCATCGAAGCCGTGCGCCAATTCTTTGTTTCAAGGGATTTTTTGGAGGTTGAAACGCCGATTTTGCAAATTTCGCCGGGTCTGGAGCCGCACTTGAAAGCGTTTCAAACGTCGCTGGTCGAACCGTTCGGGCAGGACGACCGCACGATGTATCTGCACACGTCGCCCGAATTTACGATGAAAAAACTGCTGGCGGCGGGATTGCCCCGAATCTTTCAGATGGCGCGCGTGTTCCGCAACGAAGAACGGTCGAAGCACCACCACCCCGAATTTATCATGCTGGAATGGTATCGGGCGAATTGCGACTATACGGCGCTGATGGACGACACGGTTGAACTGGTGCGCGCGTGCGCCGAATCGTGCGGCGTCAAAAAGCTCAAAGGCGACGGAATCGAATGTGATCCGTTTGTCGAATGGGAAAAAATCTCGGTCGCCGAAGCCGTGCGGAAATACGCGGGGTTCGATTTGATGGCGACTTTGCCCGACGAACCGACTTTGGAGCCAAATCCCGCGCCTTTGGCGGAGCAGGCGAAAAAAATCGGCATCGAAACGTCGCCCGACGACCGCTGGGACGACATTTATTTCCGCATCGCCTACGAAAAAATCGAGCCGCACTTGGGATTGGACGGGCGTCCGACGATTTTGTACGACTATCCCGTCTGCATGGCGGCTTTGTCGCGGCGCAAGCCGTCCGACGAACGGTTGGCGGAACGTTTCGAGGTGTACGCTTCGGGCATCGAGCTGGCAAACGCGTTTTCCGAACTGACCGACGCAAAGGAACAGCGCGAACGGTTCGAACACGATATGGATTTGAAAGAAAAACTGTACGGCGAACGCTATCCGATTGACGAGGATTTCATCGCCGCCGTCGCCGCCATGCCGCCCGCCGCGGGCATAGCCGTCGGCATCGACCGTCTGGTTATGCTGATTACGGGGGCAAGCCGAATCGAGGACGTCTTGTGGGCACCCGTTGCCTGAAAAAGCCGACGGAAAACGCCTGTGTTTACAGGCGTTCGACCTTGAAATCCGCCTGTTCGCAGGGCGCGGTCAAACACAGGCACGGCACGGTGAACAATTCGACCCACCAGCGGGCAAGTTCCGCCGCTTTTTCGCCGTCGAAAGCGATATAATCCGCCCCCGCTTCGCCCGCACGCATCGCTTCGTCGCGGGTGGAGCAGACAACGCCCAGCGCCAAATCGCCCAAAGCCGCTTTGATGTTTTTCAGCCCTTTCGCATACGGAACCTGCACGCCGTCGGCACCCAGCTTTACCGCCAGTTCGGCGTCGTTTTCAACGATGAAAGCAATGTTTTTGGCTTGCACGGCGGCTTTGATTTCGGGCAGGGCGTTCGTGCCTTCGTACAAAAAAGCGTCAGCCGAATCGATTTTGGCGATTTTGCTTAAAACGTCCGCTTTCAGCCCTGTCGGGCAAATCAAAAAAAGTCCTTGTTTCATCGTATCCTCCGTTGACAAAGGGGATTGTCGCATCAAATCGTCAATAAATCGTTGCACAACGGACGGCAAAATCTTAATCTTGGAGCAAAGTTTTTACAAACGGGGATGAAACGGTGAATTTGAACGAACGGCTGCAAACGGCTTTGGAAAGTTTGGCGCAGGCGGCGCAGAAGTTGGAAACGGCGGGGGAAAAGCTGGCGCAGGAACGCACGCAGTCCGCCGCCGTGCGGGCGAAAAACGATGCGCTTTTCACGCAGGTCGAAACGCTGACCGCACAGCTGGAACAGGCGCGGCAAAGCGAATCGGAAAACGCCGAACTGAAAGCCCAAATCGGTGATTTGACCGCCGCGCGCAACCGCTTGATCGCCGAAAAAAATCAGCTGCTGACCGAACGCGAGCAGTTCAAAAAATTCCGCGAAACATGGGCTGCCGAACGCCCCGCTTTGATTAAAGCCAAAGAGGACGCGGAAAACGAATTGCGCAGCTTTGCGCAAACCGCGGGCGAATCGGCGGACAACGGCGAACTGGTCGCCGCTAAAGCGCAAATCGAATCGCTGAAGCGGCTGGTTGCCGAACTGGAAAACGAAAAGAACGCGTTGGCTTCGGAAAAGGAGCGAATCGCCGTTGAACGCGACGGCATTCAGACCGCTTTCGCCGAAATCAAGGAAACAACCCGCCAAGCCGCCGAACGGCTGGATTCGACGCTTGAAGAACTGCGCATTTTAAAGGGAGAATCGTCCGATGGCTGAAGTGACTTTGACAATCGGCGGACGCAAATACACGATGATGTGCGCCGACGGACAGGAAGACCAACTGCTGAAACTGGCAAATGCGCTGGATGACAAAGTGGCGATGCTCAACAGCCGCCGTCCGATGCCCGAAAACATGGGGCTGGTCATGGGCGCGCTGATGCTGGCAAGCGATTTGTCCGAACAGAGCGAAGCCGCCGCCCGATTGGAACGCGAAAGCGCGATTACATCCGAAGTTGTGGAGCATGCCGCCCAAATGGTGGAAAAAGCGGCAGAGCGGATTTCAGCTCTTGCCGAAACGATGGAAAATGCGTAAACTGTTGCGCGGAAGACTTCTTGACGCGTGAGGATCCCGCAGGTACTCGGGGCCAACGTTTAAAATATAGGGGACTGTCCCTGCCGTCAGCCAATGAGCTTTCGTTAGTTCAGCGGGGGCGGTATATGGTTCCCACCTATTCCAAGCGGCCCACGCGACGCGTGAGTTGATTCCACGGTCGAAGCAGTCTTCCTTGATTTTTCAAAAGGTTCGGGCATGGATTATTCGTTTTTAAAGCATCGTTTGCGCGACGCCGCCGTTCACAAACGGGCGGGCTTGGGGGCGGATTTCGCCCAATACGCCGCGCGGGATGTGATGCGGCTTGCCGATTCGCTGCCATTGCCCGAAAATCCTGTGATTTCCGCGTATTGGGCTTTGAAAACCGAGCTGGATTTGCGCCCTTTGATGACCGCTTTTTACAACAAAGGCGTGCCTGTTTGCCTGCCCGTCGTCGTGGGCAAGCGCGAATCGCTGCTGTTCCGCCTGTGGTCGCCTCAAGCCGAGCTGGTCAAAGGGCTTTACGGCACGGAACAGCCCGATGAAAAATATGAAACCGTCGAACCGAATGTTCTGTTTCTGCCTTTGCTGGCGTTTGACAGGCAGGGGGGACGGCTGGGATACGGCGGCGGTTTTTATGACAGAACCGTGCATGAACTGCGGGTGAAAAATCCCGAAGTCATCGTTGTCGGAACGGGCTTTTCGGCGCAGGAAATCGACGAAGTCCCCGTCGAGGACACCGACGAAAAAATGGACTGGATTTTAACGGAATCCGAATTGATAAAGGTTAAGTGAACTTATGCGTATTTTGTTTTTGGGCGATGTCGTCGGTCAAAGCGGCAGAAAGCTGGTTGTTGACACTTTACCCGATTTCAGGCGGAAATACCGCGTTGATTTCGTTATCGTCAACGGCGACAACGCCGCTCACGGCTTCGGGCTGACTCCGGGGATTTGCCGCGACTTGTTTTCGGCGGGGGCGGACGTCATCACGACGGGCAATCACGGTTGGGAGCATCCCGACATCCGTCCTTTGCTGAACGAAGAGCCGCGCTTGGTGCGTCCCGCCAATTTCCCGAACGGCGCGCCGGGGGCGGGGTGCGGCTTTTACACTTTGCCCGACGGGCGCAAGGTCGGCGTCATGCATGTTCAGGGGCGCGTTTACATGGAAGCGACGGACAATCCGTTCAAAGCCGTCGGCGACTGGACGGAACGGCTGAAGCTGGGACGCGACGCGCAGGCGATGGTTGTCGATATTCACGGCGAAGCAACCAGTGAAAAGATGGCTTTGGGGCAGTTTTGCGACGGCAAAGTCAGCTTGGTCGTCGGATCGCACACGCATATTCCGACGGCGGACGCGCAGATTTTGCCGAACGGCACGGCGTATCTGACCGACGCGGGGATGTGCGGCTGTTTCGATTCCGTCATCGGCATGGATAAAAAAGAACCCATCAGCCGCTTTGTAACAGGCTTGCGCAACGAAAAATTCCAGCCCGTCAAAGGCGACGCGACCGTTTGCGGCGTTTTAATCGATACGAACGACAAAACGGGCTTGGCTGAAAGAATTTATATGATTCGGTACGGCGGACGCCTACAGGAATCTTTACCGCCGCTTTAAAAAGTGGTAAAAGAGTGTCGAAATTTGTTTTAACCTCAATGATCCGAGGAGTGTTATGTCTGGTCATTCACAATTTAAAAATATCATGCACCGCAAAGGCGCGCAGGACAAAATCCGCGCCCGCACGTTTTCCAAACTGGGCCGTGAAATCACGGTAGCCGCGAAATCGGGACTGCCCGATCCCGCGTACAACCCGCGTTTGCGCGCCGCCATTGCCGCCGCGCGCGCCGAAAATATGCCCAAGGACAACATCAAACGCGCGATTGAAAAAGCCGCCGCGGGCGATGCCGCAAACTACGAAGAAATCCGCTACGAAGGATTCGGTCCGGGCAATGTCGCCGTCATCGTCGAAGCGTTGACCGACAACCCCAAGCGCACCGCTCCCATCGTCCGTTCGATTTTCGGCAAAGCGGGCTGTGTCATGGGTGAAACGGGTTCCGTTGCGTTCAATTTCCAGCGTGTCGGCTTGATTGAATATCCCGCTTCTGTCGCCGAAGCCGACGCGATGTTTGAAGCCGCTTTGGAAGCAGGCGCGGACGATGTCGAATCCGACGAAGAAACGCACCGCATTTTGTGCGCTCCCGACGATTTGGGCGCGGTTCGAGAAGCGCTGGAAGCCAAGTTCGACACACCGACCGTTTGCCGTTTCGATTGGAAACCGCTGGTCGAAGCCGAACTGACCGATGTCGATGTCGCCAAGAAGTTCTTTGATTTCGTAGAAACCTTGAATGACGAGGAAGACGTTCAGCGCGTTGCCTCAAACGTTTCCGTTTCCGACGAAATCATGGCGAAACTGGAAGACTGATTTTGGGAAAAACCGTGCGGATTTTGGGGCTTGACCCCGGCTTGCGCCATACGGGTTGGGCTGTTCTGGACAGCTGTGATTCGCGGCTGACGTTTGTCGGGGCGGGCGTTGCCGATTCGACCGACGGCTTGTCGCTGGCGGAACGGCTGGCGGAGCTTCATGCCAAAATTCGCGCGGTTGTTTCCGAATTCGCCCCGAACGAAGCGGCAATCGAAGAAACGTTCGTCAACAAAAATCCGACTTCGACGCTGAAATTGGGGCAGGCGCGCGGCGTTGTGCTGCTCGCCCCCGCGGAATCGGGCATTCCCGTTTCCGAATACACGCCCAACCAAATCAAAAAAGCCGTCGTCGGCGCGGGACATGCCGAAAAACACCAGGTCGATATGATGGTGCATACGCTTGTTCCCGCGGCGGGTAAACTGCGTCCCGACGCGGCGGACGCTTTGGCGGCGGCGATTTGTCATTCTTATATGCGCGTCGCGGCGGCGCGCCTGAACGCACTGGCGGAGCTGATGAAATGATAGCCAAACTGCGGGGAATCCTTGATTCGACGGGGGACGGTTTTTTGATTTTGGACGTGAACGGCGTGGGATACCGCGTGTTCTGTTCCAACAAAACGTTGGCGAAGCTGCCCGCGGCGGGACAGTCCGCGTCTTTGCTGATTGAAACCCAAGTGCGCGAAGACGCGATACGGCTTATCGGCTTTGCGGACGCGGTGGAAAAAAGCTGGTATCTGCTGTTAAGCGGCGTGCAGGGTGTCGGAACGAAAGTCGCTTTGGCGATTTTGTCCGTGCTGAGTCCGACGGAGCTGTCCATGGCGATTGCGTCGGGCGATTCCAAAACGATAACGCGCGCCCCCGGCGTGGGACCCAAGCTTGCCGTCCGTATCGCGACGGAATTAAAGGGCAAAACGGGCGGCATGGTGTCGGCGGCGGGGACGGACACGCCGTCGGGCGAAGTCATCCAAGGCGGCAATAATGCCGTGTCGGACGCCGTGTCGGCTTTGGTAAATTTGGGCTATGCCCGCATGGACGCCGCGATGGCGGTCGCCAAATCGTTTAAACAACGCGGAGAATCGGCGCAGGTCGGCGATTTGATTCGCGACGCTTTGAAAGAATTTGCGCCATGACCGAAGAAAGAATCATTTCCCCCGTCAAACGCGACGGCGACGACGATCTTGTCAAACTGCGCCCGCAGACATTGGCGGACTTTACGGGGCAACGGAACGTTTGCGACAATCTGAAAGTGTTTGTCACGGCGGCGTTGACGCGCGGCGAAGCGCTTGACCATATTTTGTTTTTCGGACCTCCCGGGTTGGGCAAGACGACTTTGGCGCAGATTGTCGCGCACGAGTTGGGCGTCGGTTTTCGCGCCACGTCCGCGCCGATGATTTCCAAAGCGGGCGATTTGGCGGCGATTTTGACAAATCTGGAAAAGAACGACGTCCTTTTTATTGATGAAATTCATCGCTTGAACCCCGCGATAGAGGAAGTCCTTTATTCCGCGATGGAGGATTTTCAGCTGGACTTGATTATCGGCGAAGGACCTGCGGCGCGGTCGGTGCGCATTGATTTGCAGCCGTTTACGCTGATTGGCGCGACGACGCGGTCGGGATTGCTGACGCAGCCTTTGCGCGACCGTTTCGGGATTCCTTTGCGGCTGGATTTTTACGAACCCGCCGATTTGGAAAAGATTGTGACGCGCGGCGCGGGCGTGCTGAATATCGCGATTACCGCGGACGGTGCGCACGAAATCGCCAAGCGGGCGCGCGGAACGCCGCGTGTCGCGGGGCGGCTGTTGAAGCGGGTGCGCGACTTCGCCGCGTTTGAAGGCAAAAAGGAAATCGACGCGGCGCTGGCGGACAAAGCGCTGAAACGCTTGGATGTCGATTTATCGGGATTGGATATGATGGACAGGCGGTATTTGGGCTGTATCGCGCACAAATACGCGGGCGGTCCCGTCGGGGCGGACACGCTTGCCGCCGCTTTGTCCGAAGAACGCGATACAATCGAGGAAGTCATCGAACCGTATCTGCTGCAGCAGGGCTTTATCCAAAGAACCGCGCGGGGACGCATGCTGACCGCACTGGGGTTCAAGCATCTGGGACTTCAGCCGCCCGTTTCGGACGGTGCGGATTTGTTTGCAAAACCGTAGGTTTTTGTCTAATATAGTCCTTAACAACTTTAGAAAGGACTGTATCATGGCTTCGTTTTTGCAACGTATGTTTTCACTTTCTTTGGGCGACTTCAAAGGGGCGTTCCGCACACAGGATACCGTTAAAATCGAAAAAGATCCGAACGATCCGACCAAAGACATCTTGCGTTTCGGCGACGGAAAGGACGATTATTTCAAACTGACTGGGTCGCGCGCCGGCAAAGAAAGCATGCGTGAAATCCTGTCGAAAGTCATCGAAAGCCCTACCCAGCTGAAAAAAATCCGCGATCTGCCTTTGGAAGACCGACCGACTTTGAAAATGGAATTTGCGGGGCTGACGACGGGAGGGTACTGCGACGGCGACGAGATTTGTATGTCGCCGATGGCTGGCACGGGGTACAAAGCGGCAGGTGTTTTCTGTCATGAATTTCAGCACCAGTACCAGTTTAAAAAGGGGGCTGGGTGCCAGCGCAACGGTTTCAAGTTGTCGGACAAAATTTTGGACGACCGTATTATGGAAGCGTCGGCGGATACGGCGCGTTACCAATATCTGTACGAAATGCAGAAAAAACATCCGCAAGCGATTCTATCAGTGTTGGAAAGTGCGGCATCCATGGAATTAGGCGGTTTTTTTGGTTACGCAAAGGCAAAGCTCAGTGGTAAAAGCGAAACCGAGTGTATATTGGATGGAATGAAATCGTATGCGTCCGGTTACATCTACGCAAAAATGTACGAGGAAGGCTATCATCCCAATATCAAGAAAAAAGAGCCGGAAGTTTTGAATTTCGATCGATATTCGGACAATGTCCGCGCCATGGTCGGAACGGCATATTCCAAAGCTCAAATAGACGGGCAAGAGTTGGACGAATTTGAAGCGTTCAAATCCCATACCGTCGGATTAACGGATGAAAAATCCGATGAAGCTTTGGTGCGCAAAACTTTGCGTTCGCCGAAAATCAATTTTGTAACGCCGAATGCCGCCCGCGCGATTACGCGTTGGGCAAACCATTTGAAAGAAAGCAATACTCCTTGTGCGGAAAATCCCGACAAGCTGAACGTCAGGACGCTGTACGGAATAACGAAAAACAAGGAACGCGGCGGATTGGGCGGATTGATGTTCAAAGCGAAAAACAAAGTTCTTGCCGCGGTTGATTATTTAAAAAACGGCAAAGACAAAGGAAAACTGGGCGCCCATTTTCGCGTTTCCGATTACGGAAAGAAATCCGAGCTGATTTTGGAAATGACGGAAAACGGAAAACAAGGGGCAAGCATCAACTTTTTTCCCGACTCTGCGCGTTCTTATGGGGATTCAACAAAATCACTTGGCTTGGAAAAGGTGAATGAACGCATCGAAACCGCGAAAAAAATGTTCGGCATTTTGATGAAACAGCCCGTTTTCAAGCGGCAAGTCGAAGAAATGCACAAAAACGGCGTTGAAATCAATTTAAGCTTCAGCGATGCCGTCAAAGAACCGCGCACCATTCAGGGCAACACGATTTTGTTGAACCCGCATCAAAAGCCGAAGCAGCTGGCGGATCAGTTCATCAGACAGTTTATGCCCGCTTTGCGCGAAGGCATCGCGGCGAAACAAGTCGAACCGAAAACCGAGGCTAAAACCGCCGAACCCAAAGCCGAAGTCAAGCAGGCGGAACCGAAAACGGCGGAAGTCAAGCAAACGCCGAAAGCCGCTGAACCGCAGCAACCCGAAATCAACGGCGAAGTTTTGCTGAAAATGGTGGATCAGCTGGCTTTCCGCACATCGAATGCGCAAAAATCGGATGATTACTACAAACCGACGCCGCTTGAAACAAAGCTGATTGATTCGCTGGCGAAATATTCCAAGGACATGGTGAAATCGGCGGGCATCGATTATCGTTCGGTGCAGGCAAAGCCGTTCAAGGCGAAGTGTTTGGCGGAATGGGCAAAATCGCCGCAGGGCAAATCCGGCGTGACCAAATTGCTGCAGGCGCACGGGAATATGAAAGCGTTTGAAAAGCCGCGCGCCAAACAGCCGCTGATGCAGACATTGCAGCAGGGACAGGCAAAGCAGCCGCAGCAGCCCGCCAAACAGGCGGCAGCCGTCAAGCAGGATGCCCAAGGGCGCTAACTACTACTACCCGTAGGGGGTACTGCCCGTACGGGGAAAGCAACCGACTCGAATTTGCGAGCCTGCAACAGCAGGCGCGGCAATCTTTGCCTTGGTCGGCACATATGCGCCTTTGTTCTGAGATTGCTTTGTCGCTATCGCTCCGCGCAATATATTTAATCATAGATTCGAAACCGCGAGGGCTTTAGCCCGCGGCGGTTCCGTGCAGGTATTGGCACCCGTGCGCCTCTTCGTCATCACGAGGAGCATCATAGATGCGACGCGGTGATCCATTGACTCTGCAAGTACGGCAAGCCGTCTGCAAATGGATTGCTTCGCCCGCCAAGGCGGACTCGCAATGACGATTCTTATTGTCCGTACCGACCAAGCACGAGATTGCTTCACCCGCTTGCGCGGGTTCGCAAGTTCGAGTCTGGAGTTTTCCCTCTGCGGGTAGCAGTTTCCCTGTACGGACAGCAGTTCGCGCGGTTTTCTTTTTGTCTATTGTTGTTGGACAATTCCTAAAAAACAAAGTTTTTTTCTGGACAAAAATTTAAAAACGGCTTAGAGTCGCATCACACAACGAAACAGGACGGTTATTCCATGGAATACATTCACACAAAACGCAGACGCCCTTCGTCCGGCAAGGAAAATCCCAACCGCCAGCAGGAATTTGTTTTCAAATGGGTTCCTGTCAAAGGTGAACGCATTTCCCCCGAGGCTAACCGCGTCGTGTACGAAGAATACAAACAGGTGCGCGGTCAACTGTTGAAAGACACCGTTTACAATCCCGACGGAACGGAAAACAAAGAGGGCATTTCCCGCTTGCGTCAAGCGGGGTTGAACGACAAAGCCATTTTCGAACAGGTTGCCAACGGCAAAACCCCGAACGGCTACAACTATCATCACTTGTTTCCGCGCGCGTTGACGGGGGCTTTGAAGCATGGTCCCATTCAGTTCGGCGACGACAAAGTGTCCACGATTCATGACTGGCGCTGTATGCTTCCGCTGCCGAACGGCACGCATTACGATATTCACGGCAACGTGCATAAAGCGATGGAAGAGCGCAACGGATCGCTGCCTTCGACAGGCAAAAAGATGACTTACGACATTGCCATGCCTTTGTCGGCGAAAGAATACGAACTCTATAAACAGAATCCGAAAGCGGTCAAAGCCGAACTGCTGATTGTTACGCCGAATTCCTATCAGACCGTCGATCAGCGCGCCAACGGCGGCAGCATGATGGCGATGACGGTCGCCAAAATGAAAGCGGCGACACGCTGAAAATTCTTTTCCCAAAAGGCGAATCCGCGGATTCGCCTTTTTCGCTGCAACATAAGATTCACACTTGGACTGCATACTTTTCCTTTTTTTTCCGAAAAAAACAAGGCATAGTAGAAAAAGGTTAAATTTCAAGGGAGTCCGCTATGACCGTTAAAATCGCTCCAAGCATTCTTTCCGCCGATTTTTCAAAACTGGGGGAGGAAATCGCCGCCATTGACAAGGCGGGAGCCGATTACATCCACATTGACGTGATGGACGGTCATTTCGTTCCCAACATCACTTTCGGCGCGCCCGTCGTCAAAGCCGTCCGTTCCGCTACGAAAAAAGTATTCGACGTGCATTTGATGATTGAACCCGTTTCCGCTTTCATTCCCGATTTTGTGAAAGCCGGGGCGGATCTGATCACCGTTCACGCCGAAGCGGACAAACATCTTGACCGCTTGATTCAGCTGATTAAATCGTTCGGCGTCAAAGCGGGGGTTGCTTTGAACCCGTCCACGCCCGAAAACGTCATTGAATACGTTTTGGACAAGATTGATTTGGTTTTGGTGATGACGGTGAATCCCGGATTCGGGGGGCAGAGCTTCATTCCCGCGCAGCTTGAAAAAATGCGCCGCATCAAAAAAATGATCGGCGATCGTCCGATTGAATTGGAAGTCGACGGCGGCGTCAATCCCGAAACCGCAAAATCATGCATTGAAGCGAGGGCGGATGTTCTGGTTGCGGGCAGCGCGGTATTCAACAACGGGGCGTATGCCGAAAACATCCTGCGTTTGAAAGGGTAATCCATGCCGAAAATTATAATTGTCGAAGACGAAGACGACATTGTTACTCTGCTGCAATACAATTTGGAACGCGAGGGTTTTTCCGTTGTTTCCGAAACGAACGGAGGGCGCGCGCTGGATGTCGTCGCGGCGGAACATCCCGATTTGATTCTGCTGGACTGGATGCTGCCCGAAAAAAGCGGCATCGATATTTGCCGCTCCATCCGCGAAAGCAACGATTTGCGCAATATTCCGATTATCATGCTGACCGCCCGCGGGGAGGAAGCCGACAAAATCGAAGGATTGAGCATCGGCGCGGACGATTATATGACGAAACCGTTTTCCATTCCCGAGCTGATCGCCCGTATCCGCGCTTTATTGCGCCGCGCCCAGCCTTCGCCCTCCAAAGGGGTTTTGGAATTTGAAGATGTCAAAATGGATCTGGCGACTTGCCGAGTTACCCGCGGCAACCGCTTTGTTCATCTGGGACCGACGGAGTTCCGTTTGCTTCAGTTCTTGATGGAAAAGCCGCGCCACGTCTTTCCGCGCGAAGTTTTGCTGAAAGAAGTATGGGGCGCGGATATCCATGTCGAACTGCGTACCGTTGACGTCCACATCCGCCGTTTGCGCAAAGCGATGAATGACGGCGGGGAAAAGGATCTGATCCGCACCATTCGCGCCGCGGGTTATTCCATTGACACGAACATTCCGCCCGACGAAGCAGAATGATTTATTGATATCTTAACGCTTCGATGGGGTCGAGCTTCATTGCCTTGTAGGCGGGAAAAACGCCCGAAACAACGCCAACGACAACGGCGACGGTAAAGGACAAAACGACGGGCCACAGGCTGAACGGAACGGCGGTGTTATAGATATACCCGCCCAACTGCGCCAGCCCGACACCCAAAATCAGCCCGATAACGCTGCCCGCCATCGAGATTAAAACGGATTCGAACAAAAATTGCAGCATAATCCACGAATTGGGCGCGCCCAGCGCTTTGCGAATGCCGATTTCGCGCGTGCGTTCGGTCACCGACACCAGCATCATATTCACAATGCCGATAGAGCCGACCACCAAGGAAATCGACGCAATCGCGGCTAACAAAATCGACAGCACCGTGCCGATAAGCTTGATGTTTTCCACAAACTCGGCAATGTTGAAAATGCGGAAATCGTCGGGATCTTCGTCCTTGATTTTGTGGCGCGCGCGCAAAAAACGCGTAATGCGCTGTTCAATGATGTTCAGATCTTCCGTTTCTTGAAACTTCAAAGCGATATGATGCAAAGCGTTGAGCTTGGCATAGCGGTTAAACCGCCTTTGCACGGTTAAAAGCGGCATCATCACGGACGAATCTTGGTTTGCGCCGCCGGAACTCGATCCTTTTTCCTTCAGCAGACCGACAACGGTAAAAGGCTGGTTGCCGATGCGAATCGTTTTGCCCAGCGGATCGTCGAACGGGAACAGTTCGCGCCGCACTTCGTCGCCGATGACGACGTTCGTCGTGCCGCGCTTGACGTCCTGCGCGTCCAGCATGCGCCCCGCGCCGATTTCCCAGTTTGCCGTCCTCAGATATTCGGGGGTTGAGCCGATAATCGAAACGCTCCAGTTGTTGGTGCCGCGCACGGCTTGCGCGTTTGCGCTCAAAACGGGAGCAACGGTGTCCACGCCGCGCAAATGCCGCAAGGCTGTAGCGTCTTCCAAAGTAATCGATGTTGTGGGCCCCGACGTTTTGACCGTCGCTTTGGGACGTTCGGATCGGATAATCAGCAGATTCGCGCCCATGGCGACAAAGCGTTCCTGAATGATGTTTTGAACGGTCTGCCCAGCCGCAACCATCAGCACCACCGCGCAAACGCCGATGATAATGCCCAAAGTCGTTAAAAATGACCGCAGTTTGTTTCCTGTCATGGACAGGCATGCTTCGTGCAGAATGGATTTAATCACGATTGCCCTCCATATATGCTTTGACCGCGCCGTCATACGCGATTTGTCCGTCGACGATTCTGACCAGCCGTTGAGCATACGCGGCGACGTCGGGTTCGTGAGTTACAAGCACGATTGTAATGCCCCGTTCGCGATTCAGCTTTTGCAAAAACAGCATGATTTCGTCGCTGGTTTTGCTGTCCAAGTTGCCCGTCGGTTCGTCCGCCAAAATCAGTTCGGGGTCGTTGACCAAAGCGCGGGCAATCGCGACGCGCTGCTGCATGCCGCCCGAAATCTGGTTCGGATAGCGGCCGGTAAAACCTTTCAACCCCACCATTTCCAGCAAAGATTCCGCCCGTTTTTTACGTTCCTGCGGGGCGATATCGTTCGCGTAAATCAGCGGCAAAGCGACGTTGTCAACCAAAGTGCGGCGCATTAAGAGGTTGAAGCCTTGGAAAATAAAGCCCAGCATTTTGTTGCGGACGCGCGCCAGTTCGTCGTCGTTCATGGCGGACACTTCCTTGCCACCCAGCACATACGCGCCCGATGTCGGTCTGTCCAGACAGCCGAGGATGTTCATAAACGTCGACTTTCCCGCCCCCGACGGTCCCATGATGGCAACGAATTCGCCCTTTTCAACCTTTAAATTGACGTGTTTGAGGACGCTTTGGCTCATCCCGCCCGCCATGGTGTAGGTTTTGCAAACGTCTTTGATGACGATGACGCTCATTTACGGTCTGCCTCTGCGTTTTGTGACTTTAGTGGTCAAATCCTCCATAATGACTTTGTCGCCTTCGTTCAATCCGCTTAAAATTTCGGTGTAAAGCAGGTTCGACAAGCCTTTGACGACTTTGACGGGAACGGGCTTGTTGGCTTCGTCGCGGTACAAAACCGCCTCGTTCGGCTTCAAGTCCTGCCGTTCCAATCGGATTTTCGCGCGCTCGATGTTGGATTTGTTGGACGACCATTCGCCTGCGACAACGGGACGGTATTGAAAAGCCATGTTCGGCAGGCGCAAAACGCCGTCTTTTTCCTGCACGTTAATCGTGATGTAAGCCGTCATCCCCGGCAGCAGGCGCAAATCGTCGTTGGAAATCGAAACGACCACCGTGTACATTACGACGTTTGACGATTCGGTCGGCTGCAGGCGAACTTGCGACACCGTGCCGTGGAACGTGTCGGCGGGGAACGTGTCCACCGTGAAATCGACGGGCAGTCCCGCCTTGATTTGCCCGATGTCGGCTTCGGACACCGACGCTTCGATTTGCATTTTGGTTAAATCTTCGGCAATCGTGAACAGTTCGGGGGTTTGAAAGCTGGCGGCGACGGTCTGCCCTTCTTCGACTTCTTTGGTGATAATCGTTCCCGAAACGGGCGAAACAATGTTCGCATAGCCCAAGTTGCGCTTGGCTTTTTTGACTTGGGCAAGCGCGCGGTCATACGTCGCCTGCGCCGTTACAACGTCCAGCTCCGCCTGTTCCCATTCGGATTTGGCGATATAGTTTTTTTCAAACAGTTCTTTGAAACGCTTTGCGTCCAGCTTTTTTTGCGCCAGCTTGGACTTCGCGTCGGTCAAAGTCGCCTTGGCTTCCTTGAGGTCTTCCTCCAGCGTAAAAGTTTCCAGCTGAGCGATAAGGTCGCCTTTGTTGACTTCGGAGTTATAGTCGACGAACACTTTTTCGATGATGCCCGAAACCTGCGTGCCGACGCTGACGACGTTGACGGGCTGAATCGTGCCGGAAGCCGACACTTCGACCTTGATGTCGCCGCGCGAAACGGTCGCGTAATCGTATACAATCAAATCCTTGCCGCTTTTGGCTTTGTACAGGAAAAAAGCGGTGATTCCCAAAACGGCGGCGGTCAAAACAACGACAGTTTTCTTCATCGGTTAAAATCCTTTTTCGGCTTCAAAGGGCGTTACCAGCCCCGTTTTGCGGACAATCTCGGCTTTGGCGGTTAAAACGGCGTAAAACGATCGGCTTTTCGTCGAACGCACGTCCGCCAGTTTCGCCTGCGCGTCCAAAACGTTCAATATGCTGCCGCGCCCCGCCTTGTACGCGCCCAAAGCGACGGCGGCGTTTTGTTCGGCGGACGCGCTCATCGTCAGCGCGATTTCATAGCTTTTCAACGCGGTGCGGTATGTCTGAAACACCGTCCACAATTCGGTTTTCAAAGCGTTTTCCGCCGCCAGCAAATCGGCGCGGCTTTTTTTCAGCAACGCTTTGGCGCGTTTGATTTTGTGCGTGTTTTCAAATCCCGTGAACAACGGAACCGACATGGACACGCCGACGTTTCCGCGGTAAGTGCGCCGGCTGTCGCCCGAAAACTTGTCCGCCGCGCCCGCTCCCGCGTTCAGCACGACCGACGGCGCGTTTTGCGCTTTCTGCCCGTCCAGAGCGGCTTGCGCCTGTTCGACCGCCGTTTTTTTCGCCAGAAAGTCGGCGCGCCGTTTCTTTGCCGTATCGACCAGCAGTCCGAAATCGTCCGCGGGCAAAGGCAGAACGACGGTTTGCGCGGGCGGGGCAAGGTTTAACGCCGCCGTCGGATTTTCGTTCAGCAAAACCGCCAGCTTGCCATGCGCCAGCCGTTCGACTTCAAACGCTTTGGCGACGGTCAGCTCCGATTCGGCGAAAGTCGTTTCCGCCTGCAGTTTGTCCGCATACGCCGCCACCCCCAATTCAAAGCGTTTGGCGGCGGCGTCCAAAGCGGCTTTGGCGGATTCGCGCGTTGCCAAGGAATTTTCGTATTCCGCGCGCGCGGCGAACAAATCAAAGTAAGCCCTGACCGTGTCGAACAACAGCGTCTGCAGGGCGTCCGTTTGCGTGTAAAGCGCGATTTCCAGCGCTTTTTCGGCTTGAGCCACCGACGCTTTGCGCGCGCCGAAATCATACAGCAGCCAGCCCAGCGACAAATCCGCCGAAACGGTCGACGAATCCGTTTTTTCGTTTGTCGGCTTGATTTTCGCCCCCGTTTCATCCAAGGACGCTTTGAAATCCAGATTCGGATAGTACGCCGCCCGCGCCGTTCCCAAATCCTCCGCCGCCGCCAGCGCGCTCAAGTACGCCTGCGCCGTTTGCGGATTGCGGCACAGAGCAAGGCTCAGCACGTCGGGCAAAGTCAATTCTTCGTTTTCGGGTAAAGCGCACACGACGGAAGCAGGCGATTCGACGACAGCCGCCCGTGCGGGAAAAGCCAAGAAAACAAACAACAGAAACTTTAACATTTTTTCACCTTAACGCAAAAAAACGGAAAAGTCACGCTATACTTCGGCAGACTCCGCGGCGGTTTTGTATTTTCGCACTTGAGAACGGTAAATCGGAATCGAAATCAAAAACGCGATGAAGTCCGAACACGGCAAAGCGAAAAACACGCCCGCCACGCCGAAATAACGCGGCAAAATCACAATAAACGGCGCCAAAAACAGCATTTGACGGCACAGCGACAGAAACGCCGCCATTTTCGGACACTTCGTCGCTTGCAGGAAATAAGTCGTCGTCATTGGAAACCCGACGAACGGCAATGCCAAAATCACGGTTTTCAACGCTTTCGATCCGACGCGTATCAGCTCCGCGTCGTCCGGATCAAACAATTTGATGACATGCTGCGCGCCCAGCTGCAAAACCACCCATGCGAACAGGAAAATAAACGTCGTGATTTCCAACAGCAAACGATACGTTTTCAAAACGCGCTTGTAATTCCTTGCCCCCAGATTAAAGCCGATAATCGGCTGTGCGCCTTCGCAAATGCCGATGGCGGGCATAAACAGCAGCATGTTCGTCGCCATCGCGATGCCCATGGCGGAAACCGCCAGCGCGCCGCCGTACTTTACCAAAGTCGTGTTGAAAACCGTTTGCACAAATCCGTTGCAGACTTGGATAAAAAACGGTGCCATGCCGACCATGCAGACAATCCCCGCGATTTTCAAATTCGGCTTTAAATAGCGTCCTCTCAGACGATAGGGGCATTTTTTGGAAAAGAAAAACGACCCCGCCCAGACAAACGACAAAACCTGTCCCACAACGGTCGCCGCCGCGCCGCCCGCAATGCCCCAGCCGCATTTGAAAATGAACACCCAGTCCAAAACCGTGTTGGTAACGGCGCCGATAAACATGGTAATCATCGCGATTTTCGGAAATCCGCACGCGCGGATAAAGTTGTTCATCGTAACACACGCGGTAAAGAAAACCGATCCCGCCAGCGTAATGCTCAAATACGATTTGGCATACGGCATGATTTCGTCGGTCGTGCCGTACAGCCTTAACAGCGGTTCCAAAAAAGCATAATGCACCGCAACGAACAAAGCGGTCAGCCCGAACACCAAAACAAACGAATTCGCCAAAACGTGTTCGGCTGTGGGAACTTTTCTTTGCCCCAGACTGACGGCGAAATTGACGCTGCCGCCGACGCCGACCAGCATGCCGATTGCCATTTGCAGAACAAAGCACGGGAACGATACGGAAATGCCCGCCAATCCCAGCGCGCCGACACCGTTTCCGATGAAAATGCGGTCGACGAAGTTGTACGACGCGTTAATCATCAGTCCGACAACGGCGGGGATGCCAAAGCTCATTACCAGCTTTAAAATGCGGTCATTGCCCAAATCGGGGGCTTTGCGGTCAGTCATTTTTTCACCTTGAATTTTTTGAACAGCTACAAGGTTTAGAGGATTTTTCCCCAAATGACCAGCAGAATTTAACGTTTTTTCTTTTTCCCGAAACGCATGAAAAAGCGCAGGGCGGGAATCATCCAGCGCGGCGCGTGGGAAACGTAGCGGAACGTGATGCACGCGCGGTGAATGTTCATTTCCGTGCAGAACATCATGCGGTGATGCCCTTGGTGCAGGGTGTCGCGCACGCCCGCGCTGCGGCAAACCATGACTTCCATCGGGTAGTTGTCGTCATAGCCGTTTTGCAGGGAATCGTGCAGTTCGTTGTATTGCTTGTCGCGTTGTTCCTGCGGCAAATTCCATTTGCGGCAGGCATAGGACGTTTCTTTGGTGCGCTGTCCGCGTTCCAGTCCCGCTTCGCGAATGAAAAACGGATCAAGGTGGTATTTGTTCGTGTTGTAAGAACAAAAACGGTTGCGCCATTGCTTGCAAAACGGCGCCAGAACGTCGAACCACGGACGGTTGCGCTTGAACGCGACGGCGGCGGGCGCGTGAGTTTCCCCTTTGGCTTGCAAATTCTGCAAATACGCGCGTCCCGCGTACAAAGTGTCGGGAATGTTTTTGGCTTTGTCGCCCAAAAAAACGACGACGTTTTCGCCTTTGACGGATTTGGCGTTCGGCGTGTCGGGCAAAGCCAGCATGTCCGCAATTTCAAACGGATAGCGATGGGAGGAAAGACAAGTCCACGGGTACATTGTTTCAAGATCCTTTTTCGTAAACGGCATTATCGGGGAAAGAGGGCGGCAAGGCAAGCTTTTTCTTGACAGGCGGCGGGTGTAAAAATACGATAAAGCTCGGAATGTCGGGGAAAAGAAATGTTTGAAAAGAAATACGACTTTGTTTTCGGAATCGGCGAAGCTTGTTCATGTTCGACGGCTTTGCGCGCGGCGCATCTGCAGATTCAATCCTTTCCGACGGATTGGCTGGCAGGGGGGGACATCAAAGAACGCACCGCGCTGATCGTTTCGGATTTCAAGGATTTTTTCAACGCCGAAGATTTGAAATATACGGGCGACAACAAAAAAACGGACGCTTATGCCAACACGCGCACGGGCATTACTTTTCACCATGATTTCCCGCTTCATTCCGACTTTGCGGCGGTGTATCCGTCGGTCAAAGCAAAATACGACAGACGCATCGCCCGCATGCTGTCGTCAATCGAAAACGCGAAAAACGCCCTGATTGTGTATATGAACGTTCCCGTTCGGGAAAAGGAGCGTCCCTCCGATGCCGAATTGATTGAGTGTTTGACGGCATTCGAAAAGCGGTTTCCCGACACAAAATTCGATTTGCTGTATCTGACGAACGATTCCGACATTCCTTATAAAAAGCGCAAAATCGAACGGATAAAGGAAAACCTGTTCGTTGTTTCATTCGCGTACCGTCCGAACAAAAAGGAAATATCCCCGATGGCGGTCAGAAAGCGCGATTTGGCAAAATTTTTCGGACAGATCAAAGTCAATCGCACGCCGTCCGACAAAATCAAAATCGTTGTGACCGATTTTTTGACGTTCGGCGTCAAGATGGCGTCCGCTTTCATCCTTTCGGGTTCGGGGCGCCGCGCGTTCAGAAAACGGATGACGGCTTTTGTCCGCAGACTTGTCTGGAAAAATCGCTGAAAACGGAAAAACAAAATGAAAAATATCGTGAAATTATTGTGTTCGACGGTCGCGATAATGGCTTTGCTGCTGTTGCCCGACGTGATTTTCGGGTTTGTCAATCCCAATTTGGCGGTTTGCGCGAATACGGACAAAGCGGGCGTTATGGCTGTGCTGGCGCTGTGCTTGACGTTTGTTTCGAACAAAAAGTTTTTGATTGGCTTTCTGGCGTTTTTCGGGCTGCTGCAGATGACGCAGTTTTCGTCGATGGCGTATTTCGGCGTGTATCTGACGCCTTACGCGATCGACTTTATCTTTTTGGAAGCGGGCGACGTCGCAACGGAAATCAAGGACGTCTGGTTCAAGTATTTGTATGTCGTTCCTTTGGTCGCCGTTCCGTATTTCGTTATCGGATGGCTGTTGTGCCGCGAAAAACTGTATCGCTTTAAAATCAAATACGGCTGGCTGTTCGTTGCGCTGTTTTTCGGGGCTTTCTGCTGCAAGGCGAGAACGCCGCGCGGCGCGTTTCAAATGATGTTCAAGCAAACCTGCTTCGCGTCGTTCAACACGGTCAATTCCTATTCGGTTTACTTTGCCAACATCCTGCCCGAAAAGATTTTCGGCAAAAAGGCGGAAAAGGAATATCCCGCTTATGTTTTGACCAATACGGACAAGGGCGGCGCGGAACCCGTCAACATCGTGTTCGTTGTCGGCGAATCCATCAACGTCAATCATTTTTCGCTGTTCGGCTACAGCCGCCCGACAACGCCGAAACTGGAAGCGTTTGCCAAAGAACATCCCGCTTTCGTTTACAAAAAAGCGTGGGCGGCGGCGGTCAATACGATGATTTCCTTGCCGATGCTTTACAATATCCAAGTCAATCCCAAAAATTACCGCAAATTGATTAAACGAGACAGTTATCTGTTTAAGATGGCGCGCGAAAACGGATTTAAAGTAACATACATCGAGGGACAAAACGAATCTTTACTGAAAAAGACTTCCGTTTCCGATACGGACAGTGTGTTTGTTTACGATGAAAAGGATTCCGCCGCCAAAGGTGAAATCGGATTTTTGCAAAACGTGTTTTCGAAAATCGATTTGAACAACGGGCGGAATCTGGTTTTGGTTCACCGCCGTAACATTCATTCTCCTTATAAAAACAACACGATGTTTGAAGCGGAAAAGTACAGCGTTTTTGCTGACAAGGAAACCGATAGCCGCATTAACGATTATGATAATGCCGTTCGGTACGAAGACGATGTGATGGTTGAGATTTTAAAATTCGCACAATCGTCGAAGCATAAAACTTATTTCTTCTTTGTTTCCGATCATGGCGAAGCGTTGGGGCAGAACGGAATTTGGGGACACGGGCATTTGGACGCCGCCGATTTGGAGGTTCCGT
Organism: Alphaproteobacteria bacterium UBA2903; assembly: GCA_002349565.1. Classification (GTDB taxonomy): domain Bacteria; phylum Pseudomonadota; class Alphaproteobacteria; order CAAGCB01; family CAG-977; genus UBA2903. The sequence continues at coordinate 36,229 of DEDN01000019.1, forward strand.
TCATGTACGCCGTGTTTAACGGAACGGATGACGCGTTGTCCGAAAAGTTGACTGCAAAGACGGTGCTTTGTTCTCACGACGTATCTCTTGCGGTGGCTGAAGCTTTGGGGTGGCGGGTCGAAATTCCCGGTGAAGACTTGCGTGTCTGCCAAGTCAACGGACGAGATTCCATGGGGCGTGCGGGGGTGCTGAAAATCACGCCGCGTGCTGATGGAACGGCGGATTTCAAACTGGAAAAATAAGATGGGCAGAAAACGCAAAGGCGATTTGGTCGACGGCTGGGTGATTTTGGACAAGCCCGCGGGATTGGGCTCCACGGCGGCGGTGTCGATTGTGCGGCGGTTGTTCAACGCGCAAAAAGCGGGGCATGCGGGAACGCTCGACCCCGCGGCGTCGGGCGTTTTGCCGATTGCTTTGGGCGAAGCGACAAAAACGATTCCTTATGTCATGGACGGTGAAAAAAACTATGCGTTCACCGTTTTGTTCGGCAGTTCCACAACCACGGACGATGCCGAAGGGGAAATCGTCGCGACAACGGATAAAATTCCGACGGAAGCCGAAATCCGCGCCGTTTTGCCGTCTTTTATCGGTGAAATCGACCAAGTGCCGCCCAAATATTCCGCCGTTCACGTCGACGGCAAACGGGCGTACGCTTTGGCGCGCGAAAACAAGGACGTCGAGCTTGCGCCGCGCAGGATTCGGATTCATTCGCTTGAAATGACGGGATTTTCGGGGCAAAGCGCGGATTTTACCGTCGACTGCTCCAAAGGAACGTATGTGCGCTCGATTGCGCGGGATTTGGCGGAAAAGCTGGGCAGTTTGGGGCATGTGACCGCTTTGCGCCGCCTGAAATGCGCAAAATTTTCGATTCAAAACACGTTTTCGCTGGAATATCTGAAATCAAAAGAGCATAGTTCTATATGGACTGATGTGCTTTTGCCCGTTGAAACCGTGCTGGACGGCATCCCTGCTCTGGCTGTTACGGAAACGCAGGCACAACTGTTGTCGAACGGCGGCTTTTTGCCCGCGCCCGATTTAACGGACGGCGTGTATCAGGCGAAAACGGAAAACCGTTTGACGGCAATCGTCCGCGTGCAGGACGGACAAATCCGCCCCGTGCGCGTCATCAACCGACATGATTTAGGAGAACACGATGTCGATTACTCAAGAACGTAAACAGGAACTGATTAAAGAATTTGCTATCAAAGAAGGCGATACGGGTTCGCCCGAAGTACAGGTCGCCATCCTGTCCGAACGCATCAAAAACCTGACCGAACACCTGAAAAGCCACGACAAGGATTTCCATTCCCGCCGCGGTTTGCTGATTATGGTCGGTCAGCGCCGCCGTTTGCTGGACTATGTTAAAAGCAAAGACCAGTCCCGTTACGAAAGCTTGATTGCCCGTCTGGGTCTGCGCCGCTAAGCGCGTAATTTTCCGAAGCCCCGCTTTCGACGAAAGTCGGGGCTTCGGTCAATCGAAATACTGACGAAAAGTCAGAGCTTTTTCCGAATGGGTCGGGAAAAGTTTGGAATGAAGAGAGTAGTATGTCTATGTTTAATGTATTCCGCAAGGAAATCGAATGGGGCGGTCGTCCCCTGTCTGTCGAAACAGGTAAAATCGGTCGCCAAGCCGACGCGTCCGTTATTGTCAAATACGGCGAAACCGTTGTTCATTGCGCCGTTTGCGCGGCTAAATCGGTTCCCGAAGGAATGGAAGAAGATTTTTTGCCCTTGACGGTCAACTATCAGGAAAAAGCGTACGCCGCCGGTCGTATTCCGGGCGGTTTCTTCCGCCGCGAAGGGCGTCCCTCCGAACATGAAATTCTGTCGTCGCGTTTAATCGACCGTCCGATTCGTCCTCTGTTCGCCAAGGGCTATCACAACGATACGCAGGTCACCTGCACCGTTTTGTCGCACGATATGGAAAACGATCCCGACATCGTGGCGATGATTTCCGCCTCCGCCGCTTTGGCGCTGTCGGGCTTGCCGTTCCTCGGACCTATCGGAGCGGCGCGCATCGGGTACAAGGACGGCGAATACATCCTGAACCCGACGATGGCTGAACGCGAAACGTCGGAACTGGATTTGGTCGTCGCCGGTACGGAGCAGGGCGTTCTGATGGTGGAATCCGAAGCGGGCGAATTGTCCGAAGCCACCATGCTGGGCGCGGTCGTGTTCGGTCACGAACAGATGCAGCCCGTCATCAAAATGATTAACGAACTGAAAGCCGAAGCGGGCAAAGAACCGTGGCCGATGCCCGAAGAAGCCCCCGAATACAAAGTCGTTTACGACAAATTTATGGAAGCTTACGGTGATCAGCTGCGCGAAGCGTACAAAATCACGGACAAGCTGGAACGTCAAAACGCCGTCGCCGACATTCGCGAAGCCGCGAAAATCAGCGTCGCCGACAACGAAGCCGAAGCCGCCGTCGCCACGCGCGTTTTCCACGAAATGGAATACCACACCGTCCGCGACGCGATTTTGGAAACGGGCATCCGCATTGACGGACGCGACACGAAGACCGTCCGCCCGATTACCGCCGAAGTCGGCGTTCTGCCGCGCGCGCACGGTTCCGCTTTGTTTACCCGCGGTGAAACGCAAGCGCTGGTCGTCGCCACTTTGGGAACCGATCAGGACGAACAGATTGTCGACGCTTTGACGGGCGAATACCGCCAGCCGTTCATGCTGCACTACAACTTCCCGCCGTATTCCGTCGGTGAAACGGGACGCATCGGATCCCCCGGACGCCGCGAAATCGGTCACGGCAAACTGGCTTGGCGCGCGATTCACCCGATGCTGCCGTCGAAAGAGGAATTCCCGTATTCGATTCGCGTCGTTTCGGAAATTATGGAATCGAACGGTTCGTCTTCCATGGCGACGGTTTGCGGTTCGTGCCTGTCTTTGATGGACGCGGGCGTTCCGATGAAAGCGCCGGTCGCGGGTATCGCGATGGGCTTGATTAAGGAACCCGACGGCCGTTTCGCCGTTCTGACCGACATTCTGGGCGACGAAGACCACTTGGGCGACATGGATTTCAAGGTCGCGGGAACGAAAGACGGTGTCACGTCTTTGCAGATGGACATCAAAATCACCTCGATTACCAAGGAAATCATGGAAATCGCTTTGAAGCAGGCAAAAGAAGGGCGTTTGCACATTTTGGGCAAAATGGCGGAAGCCATCGAAGCCCCGCGCGACGCCGTTTCCGAAAACGCGCCCCGCATCACGACTTTGCAGATTAACAAAGACAAAATCCGTGAAGTCATCGGCACGGGCGGCAAAGTGATTCGCGAAATCACCGAAACGACGGGCTGCAAAATCGACATCGGCGAAGACGGCTTGATTAAAATCGCGTCGTTCTCGCAGTCGGCGGGCGAAGCGGCTTTGAACTGGATTAAAGGCATCGTTTCCGAACCCGAAGTCGGTCAAATCTATGACGGCAAAGTCGTCAAAGTGGTCGAATTCGGCGCGTTCGTGAACTTCCTGGGGTCGAAAGACGGTCTGGTTCACATTTCCGAACTGGCTCCGAAGCGTGTGGCTAAAGTCACCGACGTCGTTAAAGAAGGCGATTCCGTGAAAGTCAAATGCGTCGGCATCGACAACCGCGGCAAAGTCAAATTGTCGATGAAGTGCGTCGATCAGGTCACGGGCGAAGAAATCAAAAAGCCCGAAAAGACCGAAGAAGCCGAAAAAGCTGAATAATCAAAGGAGTTCCTGCCGTGAAAGCACTTAAAGAATTGATGATTTCGGGACGCGAAGTCCTGCCTTTAATCGAGGGCGGAAAAGGCGTTGCCGTCAGTACGGCTTTGACATCGGGCGCGTGGGCGGCGGAAAACGCCGTCGGGACGATTTCCGGCGTCATTCCCGATGTTTACGACGACAACGGCGAAATCGTGCCGATGGTCATCAAATCGAAAACACGGCGGGAACGATTTGAAGAACAAGTGCGCCATTCCATCGCGGGGATTATTTCCCAAGCGAAACTGGCGCACGACATTTCGGGCGGGCGCGGACGCATTCACGTCAACGTTCTGTGGGAACAGGGCGGCGCTCAAACGATTATTCAGGAAGCTCTGGAAGGCGCGAAAGGATTGATTCACGGAATCACCTGCGGCGCGGGCATGCCTTACAAACTGGGGCAGCTGGCGTCGGCGATGAAGACGTTTTATTATCCGATCGTGTCGTCGGGGCGCGCTTTCCGCGCTTTGTGGCTACGGGCGTACAAATCCTACGCCGACTATCTGGGCGGCGTGGTGTTTGAAGATCCGTGGAAGGCGGGCGGTCACATCGGATTGTCGAACGGCGACGATCCCGACAAGCCCGAAAATCCTTACAACCGCATTGTCGAATTGCGGCAAACGATGAATTCCGTCGGACTGGACAACGTGCCTATCATCATTGCGGGCGGTGTTTGGTATCTGCGCGAATTTCAGGACTACATCGACAATCCCGAAGTCGGACCGACGGCGTTTCAGTTCGGCACGCGTCCTTTGCTGACGCGCGAAAGCCCTGTTGCCAAGTCGTGGCAGAAAATTCTGCTGACTTTGAAAAAGGGTGAAATCGCCATGCAGCGGTTCAGCCCGACGGGCTTTATGTCTTCGGCGATTAAAAACAAGTTTTTGACGGATTTGTTCGACCGTTCCGCAACGGCGATGCCGTACAGGGAATCGCCCGAAGGCGATTTTCAACACCCGATTTTGGTGGGCGCGGCGAAGTTGTACATCACCGAAGCCGATCAAAAACGCGCCGACGACTATATGGAAGCGGGACGCACCGTTCCGTTGAAAACGGCGGACAACGAAATCGTGTTTGTTACGCCGAAAAACCAAGCCGATATCAACCGCGCGCGCGCCAATTGCATGGGCTGTATTTCGCAATGCATGTTTTCGGGCTTTACGACGCACACGGAAACGATGACGACGGGAAAAACGCCCGATCCGCGTTATTTCTGCATCAAGGACACTTTGTACCGCGCGGCGCACGAAGACGACCCCGACAACAATCTGGTGTTCGTCGGCGCGAACGCGACGCGTTTTGCGTCCGATCCGTTGTTCAAAGACGGTTATCTGCCGACGGTCAAGGAATTTATTGCCAAACTGCTGTCGGGCGATTAAACGGGTTTGAATTAAAAAAAGACCGCGAAAGCGGTCTTTTTTGCGTTATGCCACAATCGGGCGGGTTTGGGGCGGCATATTGCCCTGTCTTTTGTATTCCAAGGCGTGCGCCAGATAGGTATTCAACTGTTTTTGCACGCGTCCGTTAATCGATTCGGCGGGATAATTGCCGCTTTCGTCGCGTTCGCCCGCGGGCATTCCCGTCAGGATTTCGATGCCTTCGTCGACCGTTTCGACGGGATAAATATTAAACAGTCCCGCTTTGCACGCTTCGACGACGTCTTTGCGCAGCATCAGGTTTTCAACGTTCGTTTTCGGAATCAAAACGCCGTGCTTGCCGGTCAATCCGCGCATTTTGCACACGTCGAAGAATCCTTCGATTTTTTCGTTGACGCCGCCGATGGCTTGGATTTGACCGAACTGGTTGACCGACCCCGTAACCGCCAGACTTTGCCGTATCGGGGCGTTCGCCAGACTGGACAGCAGAGCGTACAATTCGGTCGACGACGCGGAATCCCCGTCAACTTCGCCGTAAGACTGTTCAAAGACAAGGCTTGCCGTCAAATACAGCGGCGTGTTTTTTGCAAACCGCGCCGCCAGAAAGCTTGACAATATCAAAACGCCTTTGGTGTGAAGCGGTCCGCCCAAGTCGACCTCGCGCTCTATATCCAGCACGCCGCCCGACCCCAAGCGCGTCAGACAAGTGATGCGGCTGGGTTTGCCGAATGAAATCTGCCCGTATTCAAACACCGCCAATCCGTTGATTTGTCCGACCGCTTCGCCTTCGGTGTCAATCATGACCGAACCGCGGCGGATTTGTTCCGCCATGCGTTCCTGAATGCGGTCGGCGCGTTTGATTTTCGACACAATCGCGCGGTCAACGTGATCGCGCGCTATCACCGCCGATTTGTCCGTCATGGCGCAGTAGTTGGCTTCTCGGATCAAGTCGCTGATGGACGCGATGTGCGCCGTCAGCTTTTGGCTGTCCTCCGCCAGTCTTGACCCGTGTTCAATCAGGCGGGCGACCGCGCCCTGTTCCAGCGGACGCAAGTGGTTGCGGCGCGCCTGCGTGGCTATCAGGCGGGCGTATTTCGTAACGTTGGCTTCGTTCTTGTCCATCGTGGGGAAAAAGTTCGCTTCGACTTTGAACAATTCGGGAAAGTCGGGGTCGTTTTCCGCTAATGTATAGTACAGGTCGGGTTCGCCCAGCAAGACGATTTTGACATCCAGCGGAATCGCTTCGGGTTCCAAAATGGTCGTGGTCATGCCGCCGTCCGTCGCGGGCGGATCCATGGTGATTTTTTTCGACCGCAAAGCGCGCTTCAGGCTTTCCCACGACGCGGGCTGATTCATCAAATCCTTGGCTTCGATGACCAAAAATCCGCCGTTCGCGTCGTGCAAAGCCCCCGCTTTAATCATATTGAAATCGGTAACCAAAGCACCGAACTGCTGCTGTCTGTCCACGCGCCCGATCAAGTTCGTCAAAATCGGGTGTTCCAGAAACACCAGCGGCGCGCCTTTGGTGTCCGTGTGGTCGACCAGAACGTTGACTTTGTAACGGCGCAGGGGTGTTTCGGATTTCTGTTTGGCGATCAGGCTCATCAGCTGGTCTTCCTCCGCCGACGGCTGTTCGTCGTCTCCCGCGTCCGCGGTGTTCGCGTCGTCGCCCGTCGTCGCGATGAACAGGGCGATGTTGTCGATGATATCTTTGTAAATCGCACGCAGAAAAGCCGTGATGTCTTTGTTGCGGCGGTATTTTTTCTTCAAGTCGTCAATCAGGTGCTTGATGGCGATGTCGGCGAACTCTTCGTTCAATTTTTTGATTTGTTCGCGCTGTTCCTTTTCCCATTTGGGAATGTCGCGCACGGCGTTTTCCAGTTCCTCTTGCGCCGAATTGAGTTCGGCAAGGACTTCCTGCTGCTCTTCTTCAGTCAGTTTTTCAAACGCTTCGGGACTTAAAACCTCGCCGTCGCGGGTGGGTGCTACGACCAGCCCCACGGGCATGCGCAGAACGGACACGTTTTTACCCGTCGTGTGCTTTTGAATATCGTCGAAGTATTGCGTTTTCTGGTCGCGGAAGCTGTCCTCGATATGCTTCAGGGCGGCTTTGTATTTTTCGCCCTCGAACACGGCGGGCAGAGCGACGCGCAGATCCTCTATCAGTTTATCGATGTCTTTGGCGAACGGGCGGGCTTTTCCCGCGGGCATGCGCAAAGCGGCGGGCTTGTACGGCGTTTCGAAGTTGTACACATAGCACCAGTCGTCGGGCGTTTTGCGCGTTTCGGACGCTTTGCCCAGAATTTGACGCACCAAAGACGCCTTGCCCGTTCCCTCGGGTCCGATGCAGAACAGATTGTAGCCGTAGGAATCGACGTTGATGCAGAACTTAATCGCCTCTATCGCCTGTTCCTGTCCCAGCGGTTCGGACAAATCCTGCAAATCGTCGGTCGTTTTGAACGACAGAAAGTCCAAATTGCAGGCGGAATAAAGCTGTTCGGGGGACAAAGGTGACGTCATGGGTGTAAACCTTTCTGATGGTTACCGCGTTGGCGAAATTGCGAGCGCAGCGAAGCAATCTTGTGCCGACAATTCCGAGATTGCCGCGTCGGGCGGACGCCCTCCTCGCAATTTCGATTCGGCATTCTATAGGATATAAACAAAAAAGGTAAAACAGCGCTTAACTTTGAAAAATATTTTCGTTAAGGAATTTAAAACCGCCCGCCGCTATCCTAAATATCAAAGCAAGGAGCGAAATTATGAATCAAGCGCGTGAAAAAACAAAACAACTGATAGAAAACTGCCGTTTGATTTGCCAAAACGAACCCGACAAAATCGAAAACTGGCTGGATTTGGGGCGCGCCCTGCTGGACGATGCCCGATACGCCGAAGCCGAACAGGCTTTGACCAAAATTTTTGAAGAGGGGCGATTTTTTTCCTTTAAAAACGGCATTCCCCGCGTGCGGCTGAAAACCCTGCTGCATTGGAAGAAAAACAAGCTTGCCTATGCCAAAGCGTACGCCGATTTGGCTTTTGTGTCCGTGCATCAGGCGAACTTGGCGGAAGCCGAACGCCTGCTGTCCATGGCTTTGCGCGTGTTCGAAGAAACGGGCGAGGAAGCCGAATACTTCCGCGCCGCCAACCGATTGGGCACGGTGTACCGATTGGGCGCGGCGTTCGAAAGCGCGGAGGAGATGTTCCTTGCCGCCCGCAAGGTCGCCGAACGGCACAACTGGCAAAAAGGCGTGGCGGAATCCGCGGGCAATTTGGGCATGGTTTGCGAAGCCTGCGACCGCTTTGACGAAGCGCTGGCGTATCACACGGAGGCTTTGAAACTTTACGAAGAGCTGGATGCCGATTTCGACGCCGCGTGCGAATGGCGGCAGCTGGGGCTGTGCTGTTTGCGCGCGGGACAGGCGGACAACGCCGACAAACATTTGTCGCAAGCCTTGGCTTTGTTCGAAAAAACAGACGACAAACTGATGCAAAGCCGCGTGATGAACGATTTGACGCTGACGCGGACGGGAAAGCTTGCTTTGGATACCGCGTTCGAGGCTTTGCAACGCGCTTTGGCAAGTGGCGACGAATTTGAAATCGCCGACAATTCATTGCTGTACGCGCGCCTGCGGCTGGAGGAATCCGCCGAAGACAGTCAAATCGAAACGCTGCTGCTGTCGGCTTTGGAGCTGTTCAAAAAGCTGAAAAAACAAAACGAAGTCGCCAACGCGTCATCGACTTTGGGCTTGTTTTACCTGCGCCGCCGCCGCTATGACGAAGCCGAAAGCCGATTCAAAGACTCCCTGCATTTGGAACAGCGATTGCACCGCGCGTTCGGCATTGCCTCGGACTGCTGCAACTTGGGGCTGATTGCGCAAAACAAGGGCGACAAACAGCGCGCCGCCGAATACTGGGAAAAAGCCGTCGCTTTATTCGCGGAAAACGGCGACGACGAACACGCCGCCGAGTTTAAACAGCGTATTGCCGCGTTATAACGGCGGCTGAAGCAATTCTTCCTCGGGCAGGGTGGGTTCCAGTTCGAAAAACTCGATTTCCTTGCGTATCGGGGCGATTTTCAGCGTACCCGTCAGTCCGACGTGATTTGTGCCGAACGTTTCCGTCGCGCGCAAATCCGACACTTCCATTCCGGGGTGGACGTAAACGTAATCCGTCGGGCGGCGCAAAAACCACGGACGGTTCGCCGCCGATGTCAGCACGACCGTGCTGTCGGTTTGCAGACCGCCGATGTCTTCCAAGGGCTTCAGCAGATAGCTCCACCCCGACGCGCCGAATCCGCCGATAAGCACGACGGGTTCGTCCCGACTGCGCACGAAGTTTGCCAAAGCCGCGACTTTTTCAACGGCGGTTTTTTAGCCTTTCTTTCTCCACGGATCGCCCAGGGAAGTCAGCGTCAGCGTCAGTTTGCGCGTACCGACGACCCGCGAAACCCAAATGCCCGCGTCGTCGTCGACTAATCCGCGCGCCGTTCCGGGGGTGCGCGCCATGATCAGCATCATTTTGCCCTGTTTGTTGAACGACTGGTTTTGCAGGTAATAGCCGCCCTTGATTTCGTTCAATTTGCGGTAAATGTCGACGGGAACGTTCGTCCAGAACACAACATCCGCATCCGCCGCATCCATCACGCGGCGCACCGCGTCGGCGTTTTCGTCCGCGCCTTTCAAATCCTGATACAAAAACGTAAAATGGGAATAATCGTCGGGCAGACGGGATTCCTGTTCGCTCAAATGATAATGCGACGCGACCAAAGCCAGATTCAGCACGGCGAAAACGACAAACACCGTTGTTTCAAGCCAGCGTTTTTTAATTATGCACCACAGGGCGAGCGCAATGCTTAAAAAAGCCGCCTGCGTTTTGAATTCGCCGACATAATCCAGCCGCCAATCCGCGCTGCGTCCCAATGTTCCCAGCAAAGTCAGCGTCGGAATCGCCATCAGCAAAAACAGCGTTGTGGAACGTTCGCGTTCCTGAAACTTGCGTTTAGACAAATAACCCATTGTTTCGACTCAAACCGTTGTGTAAAAAAATAAGTCTGTTATGCTTAACGTATAAAACATTTTTTGTGAAAGCAAATCAAAATATGTCCATTGACCCGAATCTTTTCAGCGGCGCGTACGTTCCATCCTCTCCGTTTATGTGGGGGGCGACGGGTTTGTTCGGACTGCTGGCTTTGCGCTTGGCTCTGCGGCTGGCGAAACCGAAAGGCGGCAAATCAGGCGGGGCGTTGGGCGGCTTGGCTGATTTGGGCGGTTCGTCCGCCGCGGCGGGGGAAAGCGCCGCCGCCGCCGAATCCGAATCGGAACGCGAACAGGAACGGCAGCTTGAAAAAACGGAACAGGAAAAACTTAAAGAGCTGTTCGAACTGTTTGACGAGGGCAAAGAAAAGCCTGCCGAATTGCAGCGGCGGGAACAGGAACAAGAACAGGAACGGGAAAAAGAATCGGACGAATTGGGCGGAAACAAAGAAGCTGTCAAAGGACTGCGCGAACAGGCGGAAAAACTGATTGACGACATTTTGGCATTGGCAAACAAAGGATTGTCGGGGCAGGCTTTGGCAAAAGCGCTGACATCGCGCTGCGCCGCCGACATTCCGCCGATGGAACTGAAGCCGATGATCGAAGCGATGGAATTTTTTTTGAAAAAAAGCGAAACCAAAACCGCCGTCATCGGCGTTGACACCGATTTCGAACGCAAGGGGGCTTTAAGCGCTTTGCTGCGCGGGGATTACGACAGCGCTTGCGATTATTTGTCCCGCCGCGCGGACGACGCCGACAAACGCGCCGAATCCACGCATCGCGGCGGCGTCAAGCGGGAAGCTTTGCACGAATCCGCGTCTTTGCACCGCGCGATTGCCGTTTTGACGCGTCCCCACAATCCCGAACGCAGCTTTGCGGAACTGAAAGAAGCCGCCGAACGCGAACCCGGCAACGCTCTTACAATGGCGATGACGGGACGCGCGTATGCGGAAAGCGGCAAAACCGACAAAGCCGTCGAAACGTTTGACAAGGTTGCCCAAAACGGCGAAAAGGACGATTTCGCCGTGCAGTACGCCGCCGAACACGCCGAAGCCATCCGTTTCCAAGCCGTCGCCGCGCAAGCCGCCCGCATTCGTGAAAACTACGAAAATCTGCTGGGGGCGGATGCCGTGCGCCAAGCCGAACAATCCCGCATCCGGCAAGACTTCATCCGCGGCGAATTGCTGGACCGCGCAAACGAACACGATGTTGCGTAATTTTTTTTCGTAAGTTTTCGGCGGCGAATTGCGTTACACGGATAACCGTCCGAATGGAATCGAAGGTCTCTCTCCTCCGTACAAAACGCCTTTGGTTACCGTTCGGACGGTTTTTCGCTGCGGTCTTTCAGCAGCCAAAGCACGAAAATCAACGTTGTGACGTAAAACGTGAACAATAGTCCTTTTTCAAAATCGTTCAAGGTCGGTTCGGGCGCCCCTTTCATATAAACGTATCTGTCGCGTTCGCCCGTCAGAAAACGGTTCAGTTTGACTTTTTCCTCGGTTGCCCATTCCTCGTTGCGGAAAACCATCGGCAATTCATATTCGGAGTTTGCCGAAACCAACATGACTGTGTATTCGTAATAAGAGGAATGTTTGCGATGACGTTTGACTTTTTTTACAAAAGCGGTGCTGCGGGCGGTTAAAGGAATTTTGTCCGCAAGCCGCATTTCGGGATTGAAAATCGTCGAACGGTAATAAACACATGCGTTTGTTTCTTTGCGGCATTCAAAATAGGTCGCTTTGTCGTTGATAAAGCAAAACAGTCCCGCCGCGACGGAAAACGCAAAGAACAGCCATTTCATCGATGAAATCATTGTTGCTTTGACTTCGGGCGGTCTTTTGATGAACTTTAAAGACAGCAAAATGAAAAAGACGATAAAGGTAATTATCAGGGGAACAATGAAAAAAAGCATGGAGCGTTTCCTTTATTTGTTTGCGCGGGGGTGGGCGTGAGAGTAAACGTCCATCATTTTGGTTTCATCCAGTCCCGTGTAACGTTGAGTCGTGGACAGGGATTCGTGTCCCAGCAGTTCTTGAATCGTCCTGAGATCCGCGCCGCCAATCAATAAATGCGTGGCAAAGCTGTGGCGCAACGCGTGCGGCGTGACCGATTCGGGCAATCCGAGCTCTTCGCGGATGCGGCGGATTTGCCTTTGCATGACTCCGGGGTTGACCCGTTCCCCGCGCAGTCCGATAAACAAAGGCGATTTGGCGGGCGCGCCGTCGGGGCGGTCTTTCAAATATGCGTCAATGGTCGCCCGAACCATGGGCAGGACGGGAACGACGCGTTCCTTGCTGCCTTTGCCGAACACGGTCATCATTTCGGCGTTGGGGCGGTCTTTCACATCCAGCCGCAACGCTTCGCCGATACGCAATCCGCACCCGTACAGCAAAGTCAGAAAAGCGACGTCGCGCTGTCCCATCCATGCGACTTTTTCCAGCTTTCGCGCCGTGCGAATCATATCGAACGCCTGTTCTTTGGTCAACGGATGCGGCAGCGCTTTGGGCAAAGACGGCGAGCGAATCACGCTCAAAGACGCGTTGGACAGAATGGCGTTGCGTTCCAAAAAGCGGTAAAAGTTGCGCAAAGTCGACAAATTGCGGGCAATTGACGTGCGGGTCAGCCCGTTGTGCGTCCTGTCCGCCAGATAAGCGCGAAAATCCGTGACTTCCAGTTTCTTCAGCAAATCGAAGTCGGGCGTTTTGCCGTGATATTCGTTCAGAAATTTTAAAAAAGCCGATAAATCCCGCCCGTAGTTTTCGGCGGTCAAAGCGGAACACCGCCGTTCCGTCAACAACCAGCGCTGCCATTCGTCGATTGCCGTCATCAGGCGATCGTCCGCGGCGTAAAAAATATCGGGCTGGTCGGGAATATACAGTTTCGGCATGGGATATACTAAAAAGAGGATTGGTCGCCCAATCCTCTTTTGTCATTCATTACAGAATGGACTGACCCGTTTTTGCCCAGTCTTCGGCAAACGTTTTCAAGCCCGCGTCCGTCAAGGGGTGGTGATACAGCTGGCGAATCACTTTGGGGGGAGCCGTGATGACGTCCGCGCCAATCTTGCCCGCGTTGATGATGTGTTCCGGCGAACGCACGGAAGCGACCAAAATCTGCGTTTTGAAGTTGTCGTAGTTGTCATAGACCATGCGGATATCGTCAATCAGCTGCATGCCGTTGACGCCCAAATCGTCCAAACGTCCGACGAACGGGGAAACGAACGTCGCGCCCGCTTTCGCCGCCAAAATCGCCTGACCGCAGGTGAAGCACAGGGTCACGTTGACCATCGTGCCTTCCGACGACAGAGCGCGGCAGACTTTCAAACCGTCCTGAGTCAACGGCACTTTAATCGTGACGTTGCGGGCGATTTTGCGCAGCACTTCGGCTTCTTTCATCATGGTTTCGTAGTCCATGGCGGTGACTTCGGCGGAAACGGGACCGGAAACGACTTTGCAGACTTCCCCGATCAGTTCTTTGAAGTTCATGCCCTGTTTGGCTGCCAGCGACGGGTTCGTGGTGACGCCGTCAACCATGCCTGTGGCTGCCAAATCTTTGATTTCGTTCAAATCAGCGGTATCGATAAAAAATTTCATTTGAGTCTCATCCTAAAGTTAGTACATTGAAACTAAGAAAAGAGTGTAAGGAAATGTTGGACAAAAAGCAACCAAATAAACGCAGGATACAAGTTTTACTGCCCGTGCTTCCCCGCGGACCGTTCGACTATGCCGTGCCGCAGGGCGCGGAAATCCCCGCCGCGGGCAGCTTTGTGCGCGTTCCGTTCGGGCGGCAGACTTTGACGGGCGTTGTTTGGGGCGATTCGCAAAACGAATCGGCAATTCCCGATTCCAAACTGAAAGAAGTCCAAAAAATTTACACTCTGCCGCCGATGAGCGCCGACAACCGCCGCTTTGTCGACTGGGTGGCGAATTACACTTTGTCCCCGAACGGCGCGGTTTTGAAAATGGCGATGAGCATGGACGATGTGTTCGCAGGCGTGGGCGAAACGATGGGACTGGTCAGAACGGCGTTGACCGCCGCGCCGAATTTCCGCTGGACGGACGCGCGCAAAAAAGCATACGGGGCGGCTTCCGACATTCCTTGTTCCGCCGCGGATTTGGCGCAAAAAGCGGGGGTGTCGCCCGCCGTTGTCGCGGGATTGGCGCAGGCGGGTTTCTTGGCGCGCGTGCCGATGAAGCCGCTTGCTTTTCAACCGCCGAATCCGTATCTGACGGGCGTGGCTTTATCCCCCGAACAGACGGCGGCGGCGGACGCTTTGTCAGAAAAGGTCGGAAAAGGCTTTTCCGCAACCGTGTTGAACGGGGTGACGGGATCGGGCAAAACGGAAGTGTACTTTGACGCGGTGGCGCAGGCGTTGAAAGACGGACGGCAAGTTTTGGTTCTGTTGCCCGAAATCGGACTGACGGGGCAATGGCTTGACAGGTTCGAGCGCCGCTTCGGCGTCAAGCCCGCGCAATGGCATTCGGATTTGCCTCAGCGCGTCCGCCGCGAAACGTGGAAAGGCGTTTTGTCGGGCGATGTCAAGGTCGTCGCGGGCGCGCGGTCGGCTTTGTTTCTGCCGTATCCCGACTTGGGATTGATTATCGTCGACGAAGAACACGATTCGTCTTACAAGCAGGAGGACGGCGTTATCTATCATGCCCGCGACATGGCGGTCGTGCGCGCGAAAATCGCCGATATTCCCGTGATTTTGTCGTCCGCGACGCCGTCGCTGGAAACTTGCGTCAACGTCAGGCAGGGCAAGTATGACGAAATCGTGCTGAAAAACCGCTTCGGCGCGGCGGTTTTGCCCGAAATGAACTTGATTGACATGCGCCGCTTTCCACCGCAGAACGCGGATACTTTGAAAAGCTTTCTGTCGCCCGTTTTGGTCGACGAAATCGGCAAAACGCTGGAAAAAGGCGACCAAGCCCTGCTGTTTTTGAATCGTCGGGGATACGCGCCTTTGGTGTTGTGCCGCAAATGCGGCTACCGCTTCCAATGCCCGCATTGCGCGGCGTGGCTGGTTGAACACCGGTCGGGCAATTCTTTGGTGTGCCACCATTGCGGCTACAGTATTCCGAAGCCGTCCGTTTGCCCCGTGTGCGGAGAATCGGACTGCCTGACCGCGTGCGGCCCCGGGGTCGAGCGTATCAGCGAAGAAGCGGCGGTGCGCTTTCCCGATGCCAAACAGCTGGTCGTGTCGGGTGATTTGAATGTCACGGCGGCGGAAATGGCGGAGCTGATGCGGCAAATTCACGACCGCGAAGTCGACTTGATTATCGGCACGCAGATTTTGACCAAAGGTCACCACTTTCCGCACTTGACTCTGGTCGGGGTCGTGGATGCGGACTTGGGGCTTGCGGGCGGGGATTTGCGCGCGGGCGAACGGACGTATCAAATGCTTGACCAAGTCGCGGGACGCGCGGGGCGCGCCGACAAAAAGGGCAAAGTGTTTTTGCAGACTTACGATCCCGACAACCAAGTGATTCAAGCCCTTGTATCCCGCGAGCGCGAGGCTTTTCTGGACGCGGAAGCGCAGGGGCGCGAGCTGTTGAAAATGCCGCCGTTCGGGCGGCTGGCGGCATTAATCGTGTCGGCGGCAAAGGAAGACGCGGCGCAAGGCGCGGCGGCGTATCTGGGACGGATTGCACCGACGGGGGCGGGCATTCGCGTCTTGGGCCCCGCGCCCGCGCCTTTGGCTCTGCTTCGGGGCAAATACCGCTACCGTCTGCTGCTGCAAACCGCGAAACACATCCGCATCCAAGACGTGCTGAAAGACTGGCTTTCCAAAGCGTCCCTGCCGTCAGCCGTGCGCGTGCGCGTCGACATCGACCCGTACAGCTTTTTCTGAGTTTTATTTTTTCATTGCTGCGGCAACGGCGTTTGCCGCCCCGTCAGGGGTCGGGTTTTCGCGCAGCAGCCGCTTGACCGTGCTTTCGGGCAAGCGTGCTTGAATGCTTAAAGCCTTGATGTATTCGGGCTGGAACTGTCGGTCAAAACTTGCCAAAACCAAATGCCGCGCTTCCATTTGCTTTAACGCGTACAGCGTTTCCTGCTGTGTCGCATTTTCGGGAAACAGCGTGATAAAATGGTGATTGTCGGCGTATACTTTATCCAAGACGGGCGGAATCGCAAATGGAACAGCCAGCCCGACGGTCAGTCCGACCGCGCCGCCGACGACATAGCCGATCGCCCCCGCCGTCGTTTCCACCGCTACAGCCCCCCAACTTACCCAACTGGCTGATTCGTCGGTTATTCCCGTATCTATAGAGCTTCCCCCTGCGCTGCGTCCTTGCATCAAATACGGCTTGGTCAAAACGGCTGTGTTGTACCCGTCTTTTTTCAAAGCGATTTCTTCGCCGCCGTATTCCAACCGCATCGGCGTTTTGCCCGCCTTTTCCCCGTTGACGTAAACATCCGCCGCCACGTTCGAAGCCAGATATAAACTTTCAGCCGCCGCTTGGAACGGACACAACAGCCCGATAGCCAGCAAAAATATCTTCATTGTCGGTTTCCCCCTAATTTAAAAAAACAAACCCACCTGAAAAAGGTGGGCGGATTTTCAGAAACCGTTTGAGATAGGACGGCTCGGCTTATTCAGCGCACAGCCTTATTCACCGAAATCCGCCCGCGCAAGGACAGATTCGGCGTATGATTTATCAGTCGCCATACACAAAGCGACTATCTCAAAAGGGTTTCTGACGCCCTGCGTTTGCTTTTTTACAAACGCAAGCTTATGCTATCAAAAAGTCGGCGGTGAAACAAGGCTGAAATTTCGGGTTACACATCGGCTTGTCGTTTTCGGGATAGCTTTTTACAAAAAAATCGCTTATAGTGCGGACAGTTAACGAACCAAGGGAGCTTTGCGCATGAAAAAACCGTATAAAAAGCGTTTTTCAAAGCCCTTGGCATACAAAAAATCCTTTCAAAAACCGAAAGCGCCGACGTTTGCCGCCATTGATTTGGGGACGACGAACTGCCGTCTGCTGGTGGCGTCGCCGACCCCCGCGGGGTTTGCCGTGCGCGAAACTTTTTCCCGAATCACCCGCTTGGGCGAGGGGCTGATTTCCACGGGCAACCTGTCCGAACGCGCGATGAAGCGCACGATTTCCGCACTGAAGCTGTGCGCAAAAAAGCTGGAAAAATACCGTTTGGCGGGAACGCGCTTTGTCGCGACCGAAGCCTGCCGCCGCGCCAAAAACGGGGCGGAATTTGTCAAGCGCGTCAAAAAAGAGGCGGGCATCGACCTTGAAATCATTTCTTTCGAAGAGGAATGCCGTCTGGGCGTCGCGGGGTGCGTGCCTTTAATCAATCGCAAAATCCGCCATGCTTTGGTGTTCGACATCGGCGGCGGATCGACCGAAGTGTCGTGGGCGAAAATCGACGACAGCAGCACCGTTTGTCTGGAGGGGGCTTTGTCGTTCCCCTTGGGCGTCATCACGGTGTCCGAGGGCTTTACGGGCAAAGGATTGTCGTCCGCCGCCTATCGCGCCGTGGTCGGCAAAGTCGTTTCCTATCTGCAGCCGTTCGAGGACAAATTCGGCATCGCTGACGTCATCGCGCAGGGCGATGTGCAGATGATTGCCATGTCGGGGACTGTGACGACCATCGGGGCGTTTCACTTGGGACTGCCCGAATACAACCGCTCCGTGGTGGACGGGCTGGCGCTCAGCTACGACGATTTGGCGAAAGCGAAGCGCAAGCTGGAAAAGCTGCCCTTTGCGGAAAAGGAAGCGCATCCCTGCATCGGACCCCAGCGCGCGGATTTGACTTTGCCGGGGTGCGCGATTTTGCAGGGCATTTGCGAAATGTGGCCCATCGGCGAAGTCACGATTGCCGACCGCGGACTGCGCGAGGGCGTTTTGCTGGACTTGATTCGCTTGCACGGGAAAGAAAAGAAATGAGCAAAAACCAACCCCACATGCTTGCCAAGCACGTCAAAACGGCGAAAAAACGTTCGTCGTCATCGACTCAATGGCTGAACAGGCAGTTGAACGACCCGTACGTCGCCATGGCGAAACAGGCGGGATACCGCGCGCGTTCGGCGTTCAAGCTGATAGAGCTGAATGACAAATTCCATTTTTTGAAAGCGGGCAAACGCGTCGTCGATTTGGGCGCGGCGCCGGGCGGGTGGACGCAAATCGCGGTGCGCGAAGTCAAATCAACGCCTGAAAATCCGCTGGTCGTCGGGCTTGATTTGCTGGAAATGGCGCCGATTCCTGGGGCGAAAACGACGCAGCTTGATTTTTTGGACGACCGCGCGCCCGACGTGCTGAAAGAAATGCTGGGCGGTCACAAAGCCGACGTGGTGTTGAGCGATATGGCGCCGAACACCACGGGGATGAGCGAAATCGACCATTTGCGGATTATGGGGCTGTTGGAAACGGCGTACGCTTTCGCGTGCGAGATTTTAAACACGGACGGCGTTTTCGTCGCCAAGATTTTTCAGGGCGGCACGGAACAAAATCTGCTGGCTGAAATGAAGCGCCGCTTTTCCGTCGTCAAACACGCCAAACCGCCCGCCAGCCGCAAGGAATCATCCGAATTTTACGTTGTCGCGACAGGATTCAAAGGATAAAAAATGCAAGACGCCGCCCGCATTGCCGCCGTCATTGACGCGCTGGAACAGATTTTCAAATTCGAACAGCCCGCCGACAACACGCTGAACCTGTATTTCCGCACGCACCACTATATCGGCAGCAAAGACCGCCGCTTTGTCGCGGAAACCGTTTGGGCGGTCGTGCGCCGCTACGGGCGTTATTCCGCTTTGTGCAAAAAGCTGACGGCACGCATTGCCGCGGCTTTGTATTTGCAGGAAATCGGGCTGTCCCCCGACGATTACTTTACGGGCGAACAGTACGCGCCCGAACCGCTGAAAGCGGCTGAACGCATTGAGTATAAAGAGCTTTCGCCCATGCTGGAATGTCCCGAATGGCTGAAAAACAAGCTGGACATCGCCGACATTTCCGCCATGACCGAACCCGCGGCGACCGATTTGCGCGTCAACACGCTGAAAACGACGCGGGACAAGGTGCTGAAAGAATTGGAAGACTTTTCCCCCGAACCGACGCCGTTTTCTCCGATAGGCATCCGTTTGCAGGGACGCCCGCAAATCACGTCTTTGCCCGCCTTTATTGACGGGCGCGTCGAATTGCAGGACGAAGGGTCGCAAATCGCGGCTTTGCTGACGCAAGCCAAAGCGGGTGATGTGATTTTGGACTGGTGCGCGGGCGCGGGCGGCAAAACGCTGGCGATGGCGGCGATGACGCAAAACAAAGGCGTGGTGTACGCGGTCGATTTGAACACGAAACGTCTGCGCGATCTGCCCGACAGGGCAAGGCGTTCGGGCGCGCAGAACATTGTCGTTCTGACCGACTACAAAAACCTGAAATCGGGGTATGATTTGGTGCTGGTGGACGCGCCCTGCACGGGAACGGGAACGTGGCGCAGATCGCCAGACGCACGGTGGCGCGTCGGCAAAAAGCAGTCGGCGGAACTGGTCAAAACACAGCGCGACATCTTGGAAAAAGCGGCAAAGTCCGTCAAAGCGGGCGGGCGGCTGTTTTATATCACCTGTTCGCTGGACGAAGCCGAAAACGACGACCAAATTACGGCTTTTTTGAAAAAGCACAAGGATTTCAAGCTGGAAAACCTTGCCCCCGTGTTCAAAGAAATCACGGGGAAAACGATTTTGACGCCTGTTGTGCATTTGTCGCCGTCAACATTCGGGACGGACGGATTTTTCGCCGCGTCAATGATTAAAGAGTGAGAATTTTACGCGATGATTCGAAATCGCGAACCCGTGATGCGGGTGCGCTTGTGCCGACCAAGGCGGGTAATATATTATCGAAATCACGAGGAGGGCGAATGCCCGACGTGGTGATTCCGTGCAAGCATTGGC
>DEDN01000019.1:56316-57341 GCA_002349565.1 Alphaproteobacteria bacterium UBA2903
TATCAATATAATATCGAAATCACGAGGAGCGGCGACGCCGCGACGCGGTGATCCCGTGCAAGCATTGGCACTTGTGCCGACCAAGACGGAGATTGCTTCACCCGCTTTGTGGGTTCGCAATTGCGATTCTTTCATTTAATATCGATATAATGTCGAAATCACGAGGAGCAGCGACGCCGCGACGCGGTGATTCCGTGCAAGCATTGGCACTTGTGCTGACCTATCCCGAGATTGCTTCGCCCGCTGACGCGGACTCGCAATTGCGATTCTTTATTTAATATCAATATAATATCGAAAACACGGGAAGCGGCGAAGCCGCGACGTGGTGATTCCGTGAAAACATTGGCACTTGTGCCGACCTATCCCGAGATTGCTTCACCCGCTCCGCGGGTTCGCAATTGCGATTCTTTCATTTAATATCAATATAATGTCGAAATCACGAGGAGCGGCGACGCCGCGACGCGGTGATCCCGTGCAAGCATTGGCACTTGTGCTGACCAAGACGGAGATTGCTTCACCCGCTTTGTGGGTTCGCAATTGCGATTCTTTATTTAATATCAATATAATATCGAAATCACGAGGAGCGGCGACGCCGCGACGCGGTGATCCCGTGCAAATATTGGCACTTGTGCCGACCAAGGCGGAGATTGCCACGGCGGATTGCATCCGCCTCGCAATTTCGATTTTATGTTTTAATATCAATATAATGTCGAAACCGCGAGGGCTTTAGCCCGTGGCGGTCCCGTGATAGGTCCGCACTTGTGCCGCTCCCCTCCCATCTGCGACACTCCTTGCAAATTCGTTCTCAAATCAAAGGGACGTTTGATTTACAAGGGAAACAAGATTGTATTTGCAAATAAAACAGCGGGACTATAGACTGAAAGTCTGACGTCCATTTGTTTTTTTAGGGGAGAACGCCATGAAACCGTCGAAAACCGCCCTGCGTGAACTGTCCGCGAAATACCGTGCCGTTTTGACTAAATGCGCGCTGATGAACAGCGGGCGCGCTGATGCCGTATGCGGCG
>DEDN01000010.1 GCA_002349565.1 Alphaproteobacteria bacterium UBA2903
AAATCCCGAACTTGCGAACCCGCGCAAGCGGGTGAAGCAATCTCGGGACAGGTCGGCACAGGTGCCAATACCTGCACGGGATTGCTTTGTCGCTAACGCTCCGCGCAATTTCGCTTTTTATTTTTCATAAGTTTGTTCTGCGAATCACTTTACGACCGAACCATACAAATCGTACGGATCGGCGTCTTTGATTTTGACGCGGACGAACTGCCCCGGTTTGACTTTCTTGCGCGAAGAATTGAAATAAATTCTGCCGTCGATATCGGGAGCGTTCGCATAGTCGCGCCCGTAATACAATCCCTGTTCGTCGTCAAAACCCTCGCACAGAACGGTCGCCGTTTCGCCGATGCGCGCCTGCTGGTACGCCAAGCTGACATCGGACTGCGCGTCCATAATCGCCTCATAACGGTCAAGCTTGTCGTCTTCGTCGATTTGATCGGGAAAATCATAAGCGGGCGTTCCTTCTTCGCGCGAATAGGAAAACGCGCCGAAACGGTTGAACCGCGCGGTTACGGCAAAATCCAGCAGTTCGTTGAACTGTTCTTCGGTTTCCCCCGGAAATCCGACAATCGCCGTTGTGCGAATCACAATATCGGGCATGGCGTCGCGCAATTTCTTTATCACGTCTTCAATCAAAGCGCGATTGCCGTGGCGGTTCATGCGTTTCAGCACCGTGTCGTTGATATGCTGAATGGGAATGTCGATATAGTGCAATACCTTGGGATTGTCGCGCATTTCGGCAATCAGTTCGTCCGTGATTTTGTCGGGATAGCAGTAAAACAGCCGAATCCAAGGAATATTTGTTTCCTGCGCCAAACGGTGCAGCAATTCGGGCAGCATCGGCTTTTTGTACAAATCCACCCCGTAGCAGGACGTATCCTGCGCAATCAAGTTCAATTCGACAACACCGTCCGCGTCCAGCTTTTTGGCTTCGTCAAGGATGTCTTCCATCGTGCGGGAACGGTAGTTGCCGCGAATCATCGGAATGGCGCAATAAGTGCAGCGGTTGTTGCAGCCCTCGGACACCCTTAAATACGCCGAAAAGGCGTCGCCCACGCGCAGCCGTTCGCCGCCGATTGCGGCTTTGTGCGCGTCGCCGTAAATCTGCACCTTGTCCTGTTCAAAGCTTTTGTTTACGGCTTCAACAATGTCGTGAACGCTGCCGACGCCGATAACCGCGTCGACTTCGGGCATTTGTTCCAAGATTTTGTCGCGGTAACGTTCCGCCAGACAGCCCGCCACAATCAGCTTTTTCAATTTGGCTTTTTTCTTCAGCTGCGCCATTTCCTCGATGGCTTCGTAAGATTCCTGCTTGGCATCGCCGATAAAGCCGCAAGTATTGACGACGATGACTTCGGCTTCGCGCGATTTGCCCGTCAGTTCGAACCCCGCGTTTTTCAAATGAGCCAGCATCATTTCCGAATCAATCTGATTTTTGGAACATCCCAGCGATACAAAACCGATTTTCATAACTTTCCCCGTTTAAAACAAAACTTTTTCGGATAATGGGGCGAAAGACGGCGGATGTCAACGCTCTTGACAATCCCTTTAAATTAACAACAATTCGTTATAAAAAAGGAGGCGGCATGGATACGGACACGATTTTGCGTTTGCGGACGGACGCTTTGGCGTTTTTAAAACAAGCGCAAACAGCGGCGCGCAATACGACCGAAACGGATTTGGATTATTTCTGCGCCGCGTTGCAGGATTTAATCGAATCGGAACTGACCGTTTCCGACGAATCGGCGTTAGACCTGTTTGCGGAACTTTACGATTATTATGCCCGCGTTTAGGCGATTTGCGGCATTGCTTCGGTCAGCAAATGATTTTCGGACACGGCGTCGATCAGCGTTACGGGAACATTGTATTGACGCAAAATTTCGGAAGAATCTTCGGGGTTTTCCAAAATGCGGACGCGGTTGGCTTTTTGCAAAACAGGACACAAATCTTCCTGCATATCCGCCAAAGCAATCACCTGTCCGACGCGGCGGATTAAAAACGCTTTACCGTTTTCATCCAGTAAAAAGCGCGGGTTCTGCGGATCGCCGTCGTACGCGTTCATGGAAAAGCTCAACATTCCGTCGGTGTCCCTGAATGAAAAATACAGCTTGTCCTGAATAATATTGCGCATTTTCGTATCCTCCGTAGAACTTTGTATTATATATACGTCCTTTCGAATTAACAAGACGTTACCGCCCCTGTTTTTGTCAAAAAATTTCGAAAAAGCGTTTTCGGAGGTTCAATGAAAAACCTCCCCTTTCGGGGAGGTTTCGTTTTATTCTTCGGTTTCTTCGGCTTGTTCTTCGCCCGTAATCATTTTTTGCGACAGCAGTCCCGCGCTGGAACGGATTTGCTGTTCGATTTCGTCGGCGATTTTCGGGTTTTCTTTCAAGAAAGTGCGCGTGTTTTCGCGTCCCTGTCCCAAACGCTGCCCTTTGTACGAAAACCACGCGCCCGATTTTTCAATCAGGTTCGCTTTGACGCCCAAATCAATCAGTTCGCCCGTTTTGGAAATGCCTTCGCCGTAAATGATGTCGAATTCGACCGTGCGGAACGGAGGAGCGACCTTGTTTTTCACGATTTTGACCGTCGTGTTGTTGCCGATGGTCTGGTCCTTGTCCTTAATCTGCGCGCCGCGGCGGATTTCGATACGCACCGACGCATAGAATTTCAGCGCATTGCCGCCCGTCGTCGTTTCGGGGTTGCCGAACATCACGCCGATTTTCATGCGCAGCTGGTTGATAAAGATGACCAGCGTGTTCGACCGCGCGACGGACGCCGTTAATTTACGCAAAGCCTGCGACATCAAACGCGCCTGCAAACCGACATGGGAATCGCCCATTTCACCTTCCAATTCCGCCTTTGGCACCAAAGCGGCGACCGAATCGACGACCAGAACGTCAATCGCGCCCGAACGCACCAGCGTGTCGGCGATTTCCAACGCCTGTTCGCCCGTATCGGGCTGGGAAATCCACAAATTGTCCAAATCAACGCCCAGTTTCGCGGCATATCCGGGATCAAGCGCGTGTTCCGCGTCGATATAAGCGCATTGTCCGCCCATTTTTTGCGCCTGTGCGACGACATGTTGAGCCAACGTCGTTTTACCCGAACTTTCGGGACCGTACACTTCGATAATGCGTCCGCGGGGCAATCCGCCGATTCCCAGAGCGATGTCCAATCCCAAAGACCCTGTCGAAATCGCGGGGATTTCAACGGCGTTTTCGCGCTGACCCAAGCGCATGATGGAACCCTTGCCGAACGCGCGTTCGATTTGGCTCAGGGCGGCGGTCAAAGCTTTTTCTTTATCCATAGTATCCTTATCCAATAAATGTAAGACGGTTTGATCCATAGTCAGCCTCTTTTATCCCACAAAAGCTTGTCGAGAGCAACAAACTTAATGTACCACTTTTGTTCCTATTTTCAAGACAAAAAGAACAAAAGCAAAACATTTTTTCGGATAAAAGATTATCGGGACAGTTTTTTGCGGGCGACCGCCGCCTGCAAAGCCGCGTTGTTTGCCGATTTTTCAGCCGTTTTCGGCGCCGTTCCGTACACATACAAATCGTTGTACGACGTGTCAACTTTCAGCTTTTTGTCCGCGCGGAATTCGTTGACGCTTTTGGCGAAATCCATCGTGTTTTGATTGATTTGCAAACGCGCGGGTTCGTTCAGCACATCGGGCTTGTCCGCCCAATAGCATTTTCCCGCCGTGTCTTTGCAGAACATATTGACCATTTCCGCCGACGACATTTCACGTTTGAAAAAATCGGCGGGCGTGGCTTCGCGATGTTCTTGCAAAGAATTGCTCAACGCACCTACAAAGATAACGTTTTTTTCGTAAATATCCATCATCGGCTTGTTTTGATACCAGCCGTCAAACGCGCCGCGCATCATCGCGGGCGTGGCGATTCTTTCGTCGCCTTTCGCGGCGGATTCCATGCCTTGGGTGATTTTGGGGCATTTTTCTTCCAATGCTTTCCACGGACCGTCGTTGCCGCTGTTTTTGCGGATTTCCCAAGCCGTCGCAGCACCGACGGCTTCCGCGTCGGCTTCAATCGCGCGGTTCATTTTCACCGTGTCGCGAATGACCAGTTCGCGGTGGTTGTCGGGAACGCCGCGCATGACTTGCTGAACATGACGACATTCGTGCGCCAATGTTTCCATCAGCACGTTGTCGTCGTAGCAAGTGCTTAAAAAAATCGTTTTCATTTCTTCGCAAATAAAGCCCTGCGTTCCCGACATCGCCTGCATTTTCAGCTGATAGCCCGCTTTGGCGGCGTCTTCCAGCACGGCGCGCCCCGTAGGAGAATTATCGGCAATCGTGTTAATCAAGTGTGCAAAACGATTTTTGCCGTTTTCGGTATATGCCTGAAAAGGCAAATCGATTTTCGGTTCTTGCGCGATATAGTCGGTCATGACAGCTCCTTGGTGCTTAATTTATCCAAGTATGCCACGCCGCGCCGTATCCGTCAAGCGGATTTTGTCCACCCCTTTTGTCCAAAAGAAATGATTGTCGGATTTTTCAATCCTTCTTTGCGGTACGTCAAAACCCGCCCTGTTTCGGCGTCGAACACTTCGCCGCCCGCCGCACGCAAAACCGCGTGCGCCGCCGCCGTATCCCATTCCTTGGTTTTGTGGGAACAGGGGTAAACGTCGGCTTTGCCCTCGGCAATCAGGCAGAATTTCAGCGAACTGCCGCACGGCTGTTTGTCGGCGATTTTCAGCCCCGACAGCATTTTTTCGACAACCGTTTCATCGCAATGCGTGCGGCTGTTCAAAACGCTGTATCCCGCGGACGGCACAGCGCGGGTTTTCAAAACCGTTGTTTGTCCGTCCTGTTCCTTGACCGCTTCGTCGGGCGAAACCGTATAGTACAAAGCGCGCCGCACGGGGACGTACACAACGCCGAACACGGGCGCGGCGTCCTTGATTAAAGCGATATTGACGGTAAATTCGCCGTTTTTCTTGACAAAGTCCGCCGTGCCGTCAATCGGATCAACCAGCCAGAACAGGCTTTGCGACAAATCGGGCAAGCCGCCCGCGGCAAGGTGTTCCTCGCCAATCAAAGGAATGTCGGGGGTCAAAGCGTGCAATCCTTCAAAAATTATGCCTTCGGCTTTCAAGTCGGCATCTGTTACGGGGGACATGTCGTCCTTTTCATACACGGCGAAGTCGCTGCCGTAAATTTCCATCACGGCGTCGCCCGCCTTGACCGCCAGCGCGGCGATTTGCTTCACGTCAAAAGGATACGCGTTCATTTTCCCTCCACAATGTGTTTGACCTTTTCGCTCAAGTCCCGCAGGCTGAACGGCTTTGCCATAAAATGAAAGTCGGGCATTTCGCCGATGTCGCCGCGGGCGGCTTCCTCGGAAAAGCCTGAAATCAGCAGGATTTTGGAATAAACGCCGTCTTGGCGCAATTTGTTTGCCAAAGCCACGCCGTCCATCCCCGGCATTACCATATCCGTAATCAGCAAATCGAATTTCTGCCCCTCGCCGACTTTTTCCAAAGCTTCCTCGGCGCAGGTGCAGTCAATCACCGTATAGCCTTTGGCGGTCAAAGCGCGTTTGGTTACGGCGCGCACGCCATCCTCGTCTTCGACCAGCAGGATAACACCCGATCCCGTCAAATCCGGCGCGGGCAAAGGCGGCGGCAAAGCGGGCTTGTCCGACGCGAATGAAAAAGCCAGCTGGTCGCCCGCTTTGGGTGCGTCGGGCTTGACGCGCACAAATTCCGCCACCGCTTTGGCTTTCTGCAAACGCTGCGCCTGTTCCGCGGTTTGGTCGGATTCTTCGGTCAGACGGCGAACTTCCTCGGGCGAATGGCGCGGCAGGTAAATACTGAACGTCGTTCCCGCGCCGACGGTGCTTTTCACGCTGATATAGCCGCCCGACTGGCGGATGTTGCCGTACACCATCGCCAACCCCAGTCCCGTTCCCGAATCGACGCCGCCCGATTTCGTGGAAAAGAACGGCTCGAAAATTCTTTGCAGGTTTTCTTCGCTAATGCCGCATCCCGTATCGGAAATATCGATAACGACGTATTCGCCGGGCATGACTTCCTCGGAGCCGATATACTGCCCCGCGGGAATGCGCTGAAACCGCGTGCGAATGGTAAAAATGCCGCCGTCGGGCATCGCGTCGCGCGAATTGACCGCCAAGTTGACGAACACTTGATCGAACTGCGTCTTGTCCACGCGGATAAAGCCCAAATTCCGCCCGTGGTCGATTTGAATGACGGTCTTTGTCCCCAGCAGGCGGCGCAGCATGAATTGAAGCTCTGCAAAAATATCGGTTACATCCAAGTATTTCGGACGCAACGGTTGTTTGCGCGAATAAGACAACAACTGACCGACCAGACTTGCCGCGCGAGTCGCGCTGTATTGAATGTTTTTAAGCTCCGTAAAGTCGGGGTCGGACGCGGGGTGCGACTGCAGCAAAAGCTCAGTCGAACCGATAATCGCGGTTAAGAGGTTGTTGAAATCGTGCGCGATTCCGCCCGCCAACTGTCCGATTGCCTGCATTTTTTGGGCTTGAGAAAACTGAATCGACAGGTTGCGGCGTTCCGTGTTGTCGATAAAGTGCGCGATAAAGCCGAACACGTCGGGTTTGCCGTCCTCGTCGTCTTCGGTCATCGGCGTGATGTATACGGCGGCGAATTTTTCCGTTTCGGTTTTCAGTTTGACTTCGGCATGGGCGCGCGACAGCTTTGCCATCATAACCTTTGCCATTTTGTCCTTCAGTTCCGCCCAATCGTCGGTATCGATGCAGTCTTCCAGCTTTGTGCCGACCAGTTCTTCGCGCGGCTTGCCCGTCAGCTGGAACAAAATCGAGTTCGCTTCGGTAATCACGCCGTCCTTGTCCACGAAAGCAATACCGACGGGGGCTTCTTCAAACAATCGGGAAAAGCCGACTTCGGCGTCTTTTGCGCCCCGTTCGTGTTCTTCGCGCGAAGTCACATCGCGCACGACGGATGCGCGCAGCATCGTTTCGCCGTTTTCGTCGTAAACGGCATGGCTGACGAAAGCCGTAAACATCCCGCCTGTTTGCGTGCGGAACGTCAGTTCCCCGTGCCAAAAGCCGTCCAGTTCGGGGACATGGTTGCCCGCCAGCAAATCGACCAGCTTTTTACCCTTTAATTCGCGGGGATTGTTGACGCCCAGCCAGTCGCAAAAGCGGCGGTTGACAAAGTTAATCACGCCGCCCGCGTCGATTTGATACAGCCCGATGGGCAAAGCGTCCAGAAACTCCGCCATTTCTTGGGTTTCCTGCCGCATCACGGCATCCATCGCCCTTTGCGCCGTAATGTCGCGCACCCGCCACAGCGTCCCGACATCCGTTTGGCGCAGGGATACGGAATACCATTCCCAAAAATCGGCATCGCCGCCTGTGGACTGCATCAGCAGTTCGACCGCCGTTTCGGCTTTGTTTTTCAAAGCGGCGTCCAGCTTTGCCATCGCCAAGCGGTTGCTGTCTTCGTCTGGCATCAGGCGGTCGACGACGGCGGTTCTTAAATCCAGTATGCCGAAAAAGCTTTTGCCCGCGCGGTTCATGTAAATCAGATCGCCGTCCGTTCCGACCAAAGCCAAAGCGTCGGATTCGCTTTCCATCAACGCCGCCGTTCTGTCCGCGTCTTTGACATCAAAGCGCAGGGCTTTCGCGATTTTTTTCAAAAAAGACTGCGGCATTTACGGCGTATCCTCCCCTTGGGGCAAAGTTTTTCCTTTCAGCCGATAGACATACTTGATGACTTCGGCCACAGCCGCATAATGCTCCGTCGGAATGGGAGAGTCAATTTCCACCGTTGCGAACAGCGCGCGCGCCAGCGGCGGATTTTCAACAATCGGCACATCGTTTTCCTTTGCGACCTCTTTGATTTTCTGCGCGATAAAGTCCTGCCCTTTGGCGACGCACACGGGCGCGTCCATGCCTTCGTCGGGTTCATAGCGCAAAGCCACCGCAAAGTGGGTCGGGTTCGTCACAACGACGGACGCTTTCGGCACGTTCGCCATCATGCGCTTGCGGAAACGCTCCATGCGGATAGAGCGCAAACGCATTTTGATTTGCGGATCGCCCTCGGTTTGCTTGTATTCCTCCTTGACTTCCTGTTTGGTCATGCGCTGACGCTTCAAGTAGGAAAACTTTTGATAAAAATAGTCGGCGAAAGCGATGACGAACACAATCATCACCATCGTCAGCAAAATCCACAGCAGCAACGAATACAGCAAATCGATAATCGACGCCACGTCAAACGACGGCGACGCCAGCACGTTGACAATGCGCGGTTTGACAATCAGCCACCCCGCATAGCCCACCGCCGCGATTTTCAGCAGCCCTTTTATCATATCGACGATTTTGGCTTTTGTGATGAATTCCTTGGCATTGGCGAACAGGTTAATTCTGTCCCACTTCAGCGTCATGCGCTTGGGCGCGTACAGAAAACCGATTTGAACCAAAGCCGACGCTATCGCCAAAATCAAAAACAGCCCCAAAGGCGCGGCAACGGCAATCAGCATGTCCAGCGACGTGTCGCGCAGCAAATCGCGCAGTCCCAGCGGGTCCGTCGGCAGCTGTTCGGGACGTTCGATGTACTTGACGGACAGCCGCGCCGTGTACTTCATCAAAAACGGGCAAAGCCCCCACAGCATCATCAAAGCGGCAAACAGCATAAACCAGCTTTTGACTTCCTGAGACATGGGGACATGCCCTTCTTCGCGGGCGCGCTCCAGTTTTCGCTCGGAAGCCTCTTCTGTTTTCGAGGACTCGTCCTGATCGTCTTCAGCCATCGCCCCTCACCTTAACAGCAATCCGATTTCGTCGTCAAAGAACCGCAGGAACCACCGCATCACGGCGGGCAGAGTCACCATCATCAGCGCCAGCCCCAAATAGACTTGCAAAGGCATAATAATGAACAAAATGTTCAGCTGCGGCATCAAACGCGACATAATCCCCATGGACGAATACAGCACGACAATCATTAAAATGAACGGCGCGCCGATTCTGAATCCGTAATTGAATGCGGCGGACAAAGTTTTCGTCAGCATTTCCGACATGTCGCCCGTCAGCAAATTCTGCCCGACGGGAAAAACGGCATAACTGTCCAGCACCGCCCCCAGCATCAAATGATGCGCGTTCGTTACCACAATCAGCATCACCGCGCACAGCGTCAGAAAGCCGGACAGCACGGTCGACTGCACCGACGTTTGCGGGTCAAGCACGGTTGCGTTTGAAAAGCTGGTCGCCATTGCGGCGTTCGTTCCCGCCAAATCCACGGCCGTCATCAAAAACGCGGGAAACAGCCCCAAAAACAGCCCGACCGTGATTTCAATCAGCAGATATTTGAACAGCATCAAAACGCTTTCGGGCGGGGTCGGCATCACATTTGCCATAGCGGGGGTCAACGCCGCCGAAAACGCCAAAGCGAACAGCAGACGCACCCGCGCGGGAATGTAGCTTGACGAATAAAAGGGCATAAACAGCAACGCGCCGCCCAAACGGGCGAACGCGAACAAAAAGTGATACAGCTCCAGACTCAGCAGTTTTTCCCACATCGCTTATGTTCCCAAAGCGACAATGCGGTCGAACAACCCCGCGGAAAACGTCCTTAACTGGTCAATCATAAACGGAAGCAGCAAAATCAGCGAAATGAACACCACCAGAATTTTCGGCACGAACACCAGCGTCATTTCTTGGATTTGGGTCAACGTCTGCACCAAACTGATAAGCAGACCGACAACCATCGCAATCATCAGCAACGGTCCCACGACCAGCAAAAGCGTGTAAATCGCGTCTTTACCGACCTCCAGAACCATAACGTCGTTCATTGACCGCGCCCTTCCGTCAAATCGGCATTTGCAGAATATCTTGATAGGCGGAAACGACCTTGTCGCGCACGGCGACGACGGTTTGCAAAGCGACTTCGGCGTTTGACACCGCCATAACGACCTCTTGAATATCCGCGGTTCCTTTGACGGCTTTCATACTCATCAGTTCGGCGTATTGGTTATCCTTTTCCACCTGTTCGGCGGCAGAGCGCACCATTTCGGAAAACGTCCCCGCGGGCGAAACGGCTTTCGCTTCGTCGGCGGACGGCAAAACCGCGCGGGTCGCCGCCGTCTGATACGCCGAAAGAGCTTGGGAAATCTGATTGACCATTTTCTATCCTTTCAAGCGTCAGCGGATTAAATCCAACGTGCGGCTCATCATATCCTTGGACACGGAAATCACGTTCAAGTTCGCTTCGTAAGTTCTTTGCGCTTCTTTCATATCCATCGTTTCAATCAAAGGATTGACGTTCGGCAGCAACACATAGCCGTCTTTGTCGGCGGCGACGTGATTCGGGTCGTATTTGCGTTCCAGCTCGCTTCTGTCGCGGGAAACGCGTCCGACTTTGACCATTTCCGCACCCGTCGCCCTGTCCAGTTCGTTGCGGAACGTCACCGTTTTGCGGCGATAAGGCTGTCCGCCCGGCGTTTTGGCAAGAGAATCCGCGTTCGCCATATTTTCGGCGATGACGCGCAACCGTTGGGATTGGGCTTTCATGCCCGAAGCGGCGATTTTTTTGCTCAGCGTCAAATCATCCATGATATTCCTCCCTTACGGCATTATTTGCCCAACGCGGTTCCCAGCAGAGCCATATTCTTTTTGAACAGAGTCGTCACCTGTTCGTGCTGACCGCGGGTTTCGTCGATTTTTGCCCATTGTTCCTCTAAAATCACACCGTTTTTATCAATGACGGTTTCAAAGGGGCGGCGGGTTTCATTGACTTTTGCCTTGCCGTCCGCGACGGGCGACAAGTGTTTCGGATCGGTTTTGACCATTTTCGCATCCCCCGAAGCGGCAGTGCGGTGCATCGGATTCGTGCGCGTCAAAGGAACGTGTTTGCTTTCGCCGACGAATTCCTTGAACTTCAGCGGTTCGACGTCGGACGGCATATAGTTCGGCGTATTGGCGTTGGCGATGTTTTGGGACAAGACGGACTGTCTTTGCGCCAGCCAGCGCATTTTTTCTTCGCTCATTTGGTACAAGGACAAATTCTGCAAATCCATGTTCGACTCCCTTTCACATCATCTTGCGTTTTTTTCTTTAAGAAAAAGTGAATCTTTTTCCCGCCTTGTCAGCCTTGCAAGAACCATGCCGATTCCAGATTGCCCGCTTTTTGCCCGAAATGCAAAGATTTTTCTTTTCTGCGCGCTTTTTAAAGCGTACAACCCGAAACACCTTTTCATTTTAAAACGGAGTTTTGAAAAATGCACGCTGTTTTACCTGTCGTTCTGTTGATTTGTTCGAACGTTTTTATGACTTTTGCATGGTACGGACACTTGAAATTCAAATCGACTTCGCTGTGGGTGGTGATTTTGGTCAGCTGGGGAATCGCGTTTTTTGAATACTGCCTGCAAGTCCCCGCCAACCGAATCGGGCACGAGTATTATTCCGCCGCCCAGCTCAAAGGCATGCAGGAAGTCATTACGCTGAGCGTCTTTGCCGTGTTTTCGATTTTTTATCTGGGCGAGCAAATCCGCTGGAATCATATCGCGGGATTTATCCTTTTGGTCGTTGCGGGCGTATTGATTTTTAAACGCTGATACGGTATCATATGCTCAATATTGTTTTTTTGAAAGGATACTGGCAATGAGTGGTTTTGTCGTTTTTTTGATTGTTCTGGCAATCGTGGTCATTTCTTCGGGCGTCAAAACCGTGCCGCAAGGCATGGAATACACCGTCGAACGGTTCGGACGCTACACGCACACTTTGAAACCGGGGCTAAGCCTGATTATCCCCTTTGTCGATTCCATCGGCGCGAAAGTCAACATGATGGAACAGGTTCTTGACGTTCCGTCGCAGGAAGTCATCACCAAAGACAACGCCATGGTTACCGTCGACGGCGTCGTGTTCTTCCAAGTGCTGGAAGCCGCCCCCGCCGTTTACGAAGTCCGCCAGCTGCAGGTCGCGATTTTGAATTTGGTCATGACGAACATCCGTACCGTGATGGGGTCGATGGACTTGGACGAACTGCTCAGCCAGCGCGACGTGATTAACCACCGCTTGCTGGACGTCGTGGACAAAGCGACCGAATCATGGGGTGTCAAAGTCATGCGTATCGAAATCAAAGACATCACGCCGCCGCGCGATTTGGTCGATGCCATGGCGCGCCAGATGAAAGCCGAACGCGACAAACGCGCCCAAATTCTGGAGGCTGAAGGTCTGCGTCAAGCGCAAATTCTGAAAGCCGAAGGTGAAAAGCAATCCGTCGTTCTGGCGGCGGAAGGACGCAAGGAAGCCGCTTTCCGCGACGCCGAAGCCCGCGAACGCCAAGCCGAAGCGGAAGCCAAAGCGACCGCCTATGTTTCCGAAGCCATCGGCAAAGGCAACATCAACGCGATTAACTACTTCTTGGGTCAGAAATATCTGGACGCTTTGAAATCCATCGGCACGGCGGACAATTCCAAAATGGTCATGCTGCCGCTGGAAGCGACCAACATTCTGGGGTCCATCGCGGGCATCGGCGAAATCGCCAAAGAAAGCTTGGCAAAACAGACATCCAAGCGGGGCTGATATGGAATTTGCGGATTACTGGGGCTGGCTGACCGCGGGAGTGGTGCTGATGGTGTTGGAGATTCTGACGCCGGGGGTGTTCTTTATGTGGATAGGCTTCGGCGCGTTGCTGACAGGCTTGGTATCCGCCGCGTTTCCCGATGCCTCCGCCGCCTTTTTGGGAACGGTTTTCGCCGTTTTGTCGGTGATTTCCGTTTTGGTCGGGCGCAAGCTGGTCGGCAAAAAGCAAGCCGTCGAAAACAACCTGAACAACCGCGGCGCGCTGTATATCGGACAAAGCTTTCAAGTCTTTGAACCGATTGCGGACGGGCGCGGCAAAATCAAAGTCGGCGACACGCTTTGGCTGGCGTCAAGCCCTCGAAACATTCCCGTCGGGGCAACCGTCAAAGTCACGGGCGTCAACGGCACTTTTCTGGTGGTCGAACCCGTCAATGAACAATAAAACATTCTTTATCGGGGCAAGCCTTTGCGGGCTTGCCCTGTTGTTTTTCGCCGTTTTTCCGCTGACGGCGGGCGAACTGCTGCCTTATCGTTTTCACGAACATTTTTACAACACGCTGGAAATCGCGCGCGGCCATATCGTCAGCAACGACTTTTCTCCCGTTTGGGGGGGCGTTTTGACGGGATTCGACGGTTGGTTTGACGGTCGGTCTTTTTTCGCCGCCGTTTACGCCGTTTTGCTGTTGAGCGGCGCCGCGTTTTTGTTCCTGCTGTTCAAGCTGCTGAAAAAGCTTGATTTGCCGTTGACCGATGGCGGAAAGTTCGCCGTCGCCGCGTTTGCTTTGGCGTTTTACATCAAAACCGCCGTTTCGGGAACGGATGCCGCTTTGGCGATGCCCGCCGTTTTGCTTGCCGCGCTCGCTTTGCTTCACGCTCTTGAAAAGCCGCGCGTTTTAACGGGAATCGCGGGCGGATTGGCGGTGTCGCTGATGCTGCTGACGCGCTTTGACACATTTGGCTTCGTCTTTACGTTCGCTCTGGTGTTTTATTTTCAGTTCAACGGCAAAGAACCCGTTGCCTGCAAACAATTTTTCCTTTTGCTGGGCGGATTGGCGGTCGGACTGCTGCCCGTCGCGGGATTTTGGCTGTGGGAAAAGCACGCGTTCGGCGCGGTTGTCCCGATGACCGTGCAAAGCTGGATGCAGGCACAGGGCAGCGTGCCATGGCGCATGGCGCAACTACTGTTCGTCAATCCCGTCAGGTATCTGATGCGCCAGCCGCACGCCATCGCTTTGCTGACATTTCCCGTGATGCTGATTGCGTTGGTCGCGTATCATTCTTTTCCATGGATAAAGCGCGAGCAAACGCCGCGCGATACGCTGTTTTACAGCTTGCTGTGGTTTCCCGTGCTTCAATTGTCCTTTTTGGCGCTGTTTACTTACGTTCTTGTTCCCGATTACGCTTTTTATGCGCTGGGAATCGGCGCGCCTGTCGCGTTGGCGTATGCGATCAAACGCATTTCCGCCAATGTCCGCGGCGGCGATGTCGCCCTTGCCGAAAAAAGCTGGCTGTTCGTCGGCGGCTGTATGGCGGCGCTGTGCTTTTATTTTCCGCTCCGCGCCTGCAACATGCAGTACAAACAACTGGCTGACGCGCTCAAGCCGTTTGTCGAAACACATGCGGGAACATACGCCATGGGCAAAGGCGCGACAATCGCCGCTTTTGAAACAGGCGGACGCTTTGCGCGGCTGGACGGACCGGCGGCGGACGTAAAAACGCAAACTTTGCTGAAAAACCAAGCCGACATCACCGCCGCTTTAAACAACAGCGGCGCGGATTGGTATGTCGCGGCAAACCTGATAAAACAAGCCAGCGGCTGCTACGGCATCCGCGAACCCAAACAAAACGCTTTCGGTTCGAACAAAAGCCTGCAGGGCTGGCTGTGCCAAGCCCCCGTTGCAGAACTTGCCGCTTCGCCGACTTTAAAACTGTTCGTTTTCGCCGTAAAAAAATAACAGAACATTGCAAACGGCGGAGAAAAATTCTCCGCCGTTTTTTTTACAAAAAGTCTGTCGTTTTTGAAAGTTCTTGGAAAATCACGCCTTGATTTTCGGGGTCAGAGCCAGCAGATACAGCACGCCCAAGCCGATAACGGGAACAGCGGCGGACTGCGTTCCAACGATGTCGACCGCGCGCCCCATAACCAGCGGGAACACCGTTCCGCCGAACAATCCCATAATCATCAAGCCCGACACTTCGTTTTTCTTGGTTTCGTCATGCAGCAAAGCGCGGGAAAGGATAATCGAAAACACGTTCGAATTGCCGAATCCGATCATCGCCACCGCCGCCGTCAAAACGGCTTTGCCCGTTCCGAACCAAAGCATGAAAACCGCCGCCCCCATCAGCAAAACGCTGAGCAGAAAGAACAGGCGGTTGCTGACTTTGGTCAAAGCGACACTGCCCGTTAGACAGCCGATTGTTCTGAACAAAAAGTACACGCTGGTTGCATAGCCCGCGGTTTCCAGCGCCGCGCCGAGCTTTTCCATTAAAATTTTGGGCGCGACGACGTTTGTTCCGACATCAATGCCGACATGGCACATAATCCCCAAAAAGCACAGCGCAATCAGCGGATTTTTCAGCAATCCGAAGCAATCGGCAAAGCTCGAGGGCTTACCCGAAATCTCCTCCTCTTGCACTTTGTCGCGCGCCAGCAAAACGACGGCAAGCACGGAAACGACGGCGAACACGGGAAACAGCAGCTGCCATTTGCTGTAATGCACCGCGCCCCAGCCCGCCAAAATCGGCGCGACAAAGGACGCAATCGCCTTGACAAACTGCCCGAACGTCAGCGCGCCCGACAGCTTTTCGGCTTTAATCAAGTTGGAAACCAGCGGGTTCAGCGACACCTGCATAATCGTGTTGCCGATGCCCAGCAGGCAGAACGACACCACCATCACGGGCAAAGTATAAGCGCACGACGGCAGCAGCAACGCCAGAAAAGTAACGAACAAGCCCGCCAAAACCGTTTTGCGCCGTCCGATTTTGTTCATTATCATGCCCGTCGGCACGGCGCCGACCAAAAACCAGAAAAACACCATGGACGGAAACATATTCGCCCAAGTGTCGGTCAGCGCAAAGTCGCGTTTGGCATAGTTCGACGCGATGCCGACCAAATCCACAAAGCCCATGGCGAAAAAAGCGGGCAGCACGGGCAATAAATTCAAAACCATGTTATCCTTTTTTGTCATTGTTCCGCTCCTTTTTCATAAGCGGGCCAAGCCCCCGATTTCGTCGACACGAACGCCGCGATGTCCACCGCCGCTTTGTGTGCCTGCGCCAAGGATTTGCCCGTCAGAATGTTGTACACGAACGCCCCCGAAAACGAATCCCCCGCGCCGACGGTATCGGCGACGTCAACTTTCGGCGTCGGCAAATACGATTTTTCCGTCGGCGTGTAAATCGTGCTGAACTTTTCGCCCGCCGTGAAAATCATATACTTCAAGCCGTACTTTTTAATGAAGGATTCACAAATTTCATCGACTGTTCCGGAAACGCCGAACAATTTTTTCAGCACTTCGATTTCGTCGTCGTTGATTTTAAAGATGTTGGCTTTTTGCAGCAAATCGTCAATCAATTCCGCCGAATAATACGTTCCGCGCAAATTGATGTCGAAAAACCGCAAAGCCTGTTCGGGCGCAAAAGACAGCAGCGTTTCGACCGCCTGTTTGGATTGGGGCGACCTTAACGCCAGCGTGCCGAAACACACAGCGTCCGCGCGCTTGACCAACTCTTCGGCTTCGGCGGTCGCCGTCAGATAGTCCCATGCCACGCCCTCTACAATGTCGTAAGACGGAATGCCGTCGTTCAAAACGACTTTGACGTGTCCCGTCGGGTGGTCGTTGCGCGAAATGCAGTATTTGATGCCGCTTTTTTCCAATTCGCCCAAAATTTCGTCGCCCAAAGCGTCATTGCCGACCGCGCTGACGGCATAGCCCTGCGCCCCCAGCTGGGTTGCATGATATACAAAGTTGATCGGCGCGCCGCCCGCGCGTTTGCCCACAGGCAGCATATCCCACAGCAGTTCGCCGATGCCGATGATAACGGGGTGTTTGTTTTCAACCATAAAAGCCTCCGTTCGTTTGAAATAACTGCAACCAGTTTATCACAAAACAAACGGAAATTTCAAACGCTTACGGATTTTCCACTCTGTAACGACTGTCGTTTCTGAAATGGAACGGATAATCCGCGCGGGAAATTCCGATTTGCCGCAACACCGAATCAATCAAAGCGGAATCGTTCAAAAAACGTTTGTCCGCATAAAAATAATAAGCTTTGAGGTTATCGTCCCAAATCAGCCGTCCGCGCGGAAAATCATCGTATTCGTACCACTTCAAATCGGGATGTTTCTTTTGGGCGTCCGCCCATTTTTCAATATGACTGCCCGAATAATCCGCCATATTCAGCGGCGGTTCAACCGCGCTGTCTTCTCCGAACACAATCAAATGTGCGGGCGTTTTCCAAAATATCGCCGTCTTCATTTTTCAAACACTCCGCAGTTTAAAAAACTGGTCTCAAAGACCGACAATTTTTGCCACAACGAAATAAATTGTACATCAATTCGAAACAAATTTAAAGCTGTTTACGGCAATCGGCAGCGCAACTTTCGGCGATAGCAAAAAAATCGCATATAAAAAATTTTTTTCTTGCAAAACCATTTTTTTGTGATATTCTCTGCGCTGTATTGAAGGTCGTGGGGTTGTAGCTCAGTTGGGAGAGCGCTTGAATGGCATTCAAGAGGTCAGGGGTTCGATTCCCCTCAGCTCCACCATAAACTTCAAATGTATTAAAAAGTCGCGGTTTCCCGCGACTTTTGCATATATGCGGTTTTACCTGTGCTTGGGTCAAGTGATACACTTTAGTGTTCCATCGCAGGTGAGTTTATGTCCGTTCAACGACTAATCAGACGAAATTCGGTCTACTACTTCCGCTGTGTGATTCCGCGGCGTATATCTGCTGTCCTTAATCGCAAAGAAATTCGTTTCAGCTTAAAAACGGCATCGTTTGGCGAAGCTAAACGAAAGCTTGTCTGCGTGAATTTGCTGATAGAGGACTACTTTATAAAAATTCGCCAAAAAATCCACATAAATAAATACAGCTCAAATTTTACTATGAGGGACATTATGAAATTTAATACAAACAAGGCGTTGGCTTTGGCGGATGAATACGCTTCTCAAACAAAAGGTGACAAACGGCTATCGTCGGAGGAAATGTTAAAGTCTTATTTGAATAAGACGGAAACGAAGGAAGATACCGATGCGATGATGGCTGTATATCACTCGGAAGACATATCGGATGAACTGTATTACTACAAATGCCTGTGCGACCGATATGATTATGAAGTTTCCGCTGAAAAAGAACTCAAGCTTGCGATCGAATCGGGGCTTTGCAAATATGAAGATTTAGGGAAATCAATTTTAGTGCAAGACCTTAAAAAAGCTCATCGACGGAAGATTGAACTGAAGAGGGCGGCTACAGAAGACGAAGATTATTTTGATGTTATGGACGTTTGCGCTCATTCGGGGAAACCAAAGAACCCCCAGAAAGAAACGTGTTCGAAACATTACTGGGAAGACGTATACAAGGCGTTTAAATCAGATCCGGATAACAGGGGATTAAGCCAAAGCACAATGCAAGAGCGTTACCTGCGTTTGGGGACGGTTTTTCGTTTGATGGATTTAAAGAATGTGGAGGATATTTCCGTCGAAACTGTTCGGAATCTTCGGAGGAAACTGATGGAGTATCCGGTTAATTGCCGCAAGCTTTATCCTAAATTGTCGCCGGAAGACGCTATACGCCAAGGAAAGGCTGACGGAAGAAAAACGTTGGAGGTCAATACTATTGACGGTTATATTACGGCGTTAAGCTCTCTTTGTTCCTATGCCGTTAAAGAAGGTTATATCGCAAACAATCCGGCAGCGGGACAGGGGATGAAAAAGACTTGGGAAGATGCTAAACGGGAAAGCAAAGCAAGATTGCCGTTTAACGAAGAAGATTTAGCACGAACGTTTTCCGTGGCTTCCTATCCGAAACGGGAAGAAGATCCGACCCGATTTTTTATTCCGCTGATTGGGTTGCACACAGGTATGCGGTTAAACGAGATATGCCAATTGACCGTTGATGATATTCAGATTGCTGAGGGTGTTAATGTTATCAATATTCAAAAAGACGGCGATAAAAGCGTTAAGAATCGTGACAGCGAACGGTTGGTTCCAATTCATCCCAATCTGGTAAAATTGGGATTGCTTGAGTATATCGAAAAGCGAAAAAAGGCAGGAGCCAATGTCCGATTGTTTGATTGTAGCAAAAACGGTCGCGGGTACTTTTCGGATAATTTTTCCAAGTGGTTTAAACGCTACAAAGACAAAGCCGGGGTGCGGTCAAACGTGAACTTTCACTCGTTTCGGCATACGTTTGCCGTAAAAGCGTGTGAGGCAAATATCAATGATAAACTTATCGATACGTTGGCGGGGTGGTCCAAAGGGCACACTGTCGGCAATATCAGTATGCAGAAGCGTTACATCAACGAACTGTCGATAAAAAAGCTGGATGAAGCCGTATTATCCATGGCTTTTCCAGAGGTTCAGCCACTGATTGAACAATACGGGAATCAGAATCCAGTTAACACAAAAGAGGAGGCTGAGGGCGTTTAAAAGACGTCCTCATTTTCGTATGCCTTTGGCGAGCATTTTAAAGTGGGCGTTTTGTGGATCGAATCCTATGCGTGAGTAGGGAAAAGCATGAAGGAGTATTCTAAAAAAAAGGAATACCTCTCTGAAATGAGGCTGATTTTTGAGAAATAGAATAAGTATAGGAGAAAGGCATATGTACAGCCCCTGTCATGCGGTTACGTGTATTCGGCGGTGATATAAAAGGGATGTGCAGTTTGAACGAGTGAATGCACCTCAATAGGACGCATTAGAGTAATAATGCCTGAAAAGTTTTAGAGAGATAACTCGAAAAAGAGGTGTTGGAATGATAAAATATAACAAAATCACGCAAGAAGGGCTGTTTGAACAGATTGCTTCGCTGAGGGATGAAGTTGACGAGTTGAGTCATTGCTGTAATTTCGGAAAATATTGTGGTTTCAATAAGAAGGTGTATAACTTATTCAACGTGTTGTCTGATAAAGCCGAAGGCATTTCCGTCATCAATAAATGTCAAGCATGGGATGAACTGACGGGTCTGAATAAGCAACTTAATGCTTCACAAGGCTTTCAGAGCTGGTTAAGCTGTTTTAACGAGAAGCTTCAACGTCAATGCAACGTCAAGACACGAAATTATCCGATGTGCCAACAGCGAACCCAATATGCAACACGGGAGCTAATTACGGAATTTTGCCGAGAATTTAAAGCAAATATGGCGGTTACGCTAAATTTGAATCCGGAAATGTGGGATAACCAGTCAATAACTTCGATACGGGCTAATGTCTGCAACACGCTTTTGCCGAAAATAATGGGGTCGTATAGAACTGCGACCGTTAAAAACGGCAGCAGAGAGAAGCTTCTCTATATTGGGGCGATTGAACACCTGCATAGCAACGTCCATGTACATTTGGCAGTTTATAACCCGAAGTTTAAGAAACAAGACCTGATATATGATAAGGCTAAAGAGGAAGCATTCCTACTGACGGATGCCGTTATTAAGACAACGGGAGGAGGAGCTGCCTGTGTTACGCCGTTGCTTAATCCGGCAGGTTGGGCGGCGTATATCACAAAGATGAAGGGGTGTTGTGAAAATCTTGTCTTCGACCAATTTTCGAAGGGAAAGCAAAAATGAACGGGCAGACCAAACAAAATGGGGTAAAGAATCCGTTATTCTTTCTTCTGTGCGATTTTGTATAGATTAAAAGAAGAATTTGTCGCAAAGATTTCACTTTTCAGTCATGTAACGATTTTATCGGTCTTTTCCTGCATTTTTTCCTGTCATTCGGATTGGTTTCAGAACCTCCGCTCACAACGGAGAGGGCAACTCCTCTTTTGTCGGAACTTCTATAGCGTTGCTATTTGAGCTTTTTCGTTTCGCTTTGCAAACCGTTCGCTGATAAGCCAACGGAAGAATTTTAGTATTTTGAGGAGTTTCCTTTAAAAGCGGTATTCATACGGGAAATTTCAGCATTGCCGATGCCTAAATGTTGAGCGATATTTTTCCATTCGGAAACCGCTGCTATTTGCTGTTTGAGAATTTTCTCAGCCTCCGGTTTGGGCAAGCCAAAGTAATCTGCCACAGAAAGAGCCAAGTCAATGGAGGTCGCACTGCTTGTTTCATCAATATTCAGTTGTAGATTTGATGTCCTGTCAACGCTGGGATTAACATCATACAATGGTGAAAGGCTCCAGCCATTAGGGCTTTGTTTTAAGAAGCCATGATTGCGCAAATGGTCATCCGTATTAGAAATGAGTATGGAAAATAACATTCTGCTCCAAAGTTCTTTCAGGTCTTCCTTAATGTTAACGCCTTTAGTTCGGATAATTTCCGCAATATCCAAATAACTATAATCCCCGTTTTCGCCGTCGTTAGCATTAAGCATACTCATCGCGGAAATAAACGGGATACGGTGCTTTCCCTCACGGTCAAATCGTTTCAGCAAAATAATAGATTGGCCAAGAGCTTTAGTTAATTGCCATTCCTGAACTTTTAAGCCGGCATTTTTTGCTAATGTCAGAGCGACAGATTCCCACAATACATTATTGTTATTATCGTCTTTTTTAGGGAACTTAGCTATGCAAAGATTTCCCTGTTTGTCAATGACTGATGCTTTAGGTCTGGCGCCACCTAGAGAGGAGCCTGGAATAAGCAGTTCTTTGATGTCATTAAAAGACGCGTCATCATCTATGATTTTTTCGGATGCCGCCAACAACTTTGGCAAATCAACCAGCGGAGGTATCGCTTTTTTATCTTTCGCAGTTAAAAAATCTCCGTCCGGTACTTGTTTGAACCGTAAAGCTCCTTGACGAGAGAAATCATTAACCGCCAGTAAATAGTCAAGCTGATTAAGTTGACGGCGCGGACGGTTTTCTTGTTCGGCTGTTTTTTCCTCATTCCTTTTTATCAGTAGACGTCCCCAGGTATCAGGAGAACAATCCGACATTGAGGCGAAAATGCTTTTTTTATTGTCTGTATGTCCTGTTCCTTCGGTCAAAGGCAAGTATGGCTCCAATTCAAAGTTGCAAGGAAATTTCAGCCAGCTTTCATCGTATCTAAATGAGGCGCTTTCTTTACCATTGTTAAAATATGACCACAAACGACCGACCGGTATGTCTTTACCAGCCAGATTGATATGTACATACGTCAGAATTTCAGCCATTTCTTATTCCTTTTTTAAAACAATCCGTTTAGGAAGCTCTTCGCTGCTCAGCGCTTGTCCGACAGCATCGAAAGCAATATCCGCAACATCTTTTAACCGATCTAACATTCCTAAAACATAAAGAGCGGTGGCATAAATCCCCATTGACACAGTTGGTTGTCCGTCTTCAA
Source organism: Alphaproteobacteria bacterium UBA2903 (assembly GCA_002349565.1). Taxonomy (GTDB): domain Bacteria; phylum Pseudomonadota; class Alphaproteobacteria; order CAAGCB01; family CAG-977; genus UBA2903. The sequence continues at coordinate 22,029 of DEDN01000010.1, forward strand.
TGGATTTAAGGGTAACACGCGAAATGCCAACACGTTCCGCCATAAGCGCCACAGGAATACGACGACGCAGGCGCGCTTCTTTTATATCTTTTCCGAGCTTTTTTAAAGCCTTTTTGACGGGGATGGGTGTTGTCAGTTTTTGTTTCATCTGTTAACCTTTATGCAAAATATATTTTACGATGATTCTTTTAAAGTATAATATATTTTGCTTTATTTCAATATTTTTGTATTCTTGAAAACCCCGTGCTGGGCGCATGGTTCCGGAAAGCTGCGCCGAAATACCGCCGAAAATGAGCGTATCCGGATTATGGAGCATCTGAAAGAAAAAGGCAGTTTGCAGATATATGAAGCTTGGAGCAACATCAAGTACAAGTATCGCAACCGAGGATTTTGTCGCAAAGGACACTATGTGGATACCGTGGGCAAAAATGCGCCTGCCAGACCGTTTGTACGCCGTTCAGGTGTCGTCAGTAGCATGAGGGCTATGCCCGTTACGGAAGATCCCCGCGTTTTACGCGGGGATCTCTTTTAACGAAACGACGTTATTTGTACATCAGGTCGTTTAATTTCCAATAGACGGGCGTCCCTTTAATTTCAGGATTGTCTTCCGCGTAATCGAAAGCCGTTTTGCCGGCTTTATCCCGAGCGCTAACATCCGCTTTGGCTTTGATTAGTGCTTCGATAACAGCGGGATTGGAATTGGCACCAGCCGCAAGCATCAGCGGCGTGACCCCATCATAAGTCCGAGCATTGACATCCGCTTTGGCTTTGATAAGCGTCTCGATAACTGCAGGATTGGAATTGTTCATCGCCGCAGCCATCAGCGGCGTGCCCCCCCCCTCTTCGTCCCGAGCGTTAACATCCGCTTTGGCTTTGATTAGTGCTTCGACAATCGCGGGGTTGGGCTTAAACATTGCCGCAAAAATCAGCGGCGTATTCCCATATTTGTCCCGAGCATTAACGTCCGCTTTCGCTTTGATTAGTGCTTCGATAGTTGCTGGATTTAGATCAGAGTTGTACCTTGTTACAAGAATTAGTGGCGTTCGCCCCTCTTTGTCCCGAGCGTTGACATCAGCTTGGGCTTTAATCAACGCCTCGACAACCGCGGGATTGGAATTATACCTTGCCGCAAACAGCAACGGCGTGTCCCCATTTTCTTTCCGAGCGTTGACATCCGCTTTGGCTTTAATCAACGCTTCGATAACCGCCGCGGCATTGGAGTTTCCCATCGCTGCAAACATCAGTGGCGTATTCCCATATTTGTCCCGAGCGTTGACATCAGCTTGGGCTTTAATCAACGCCTCGACAACCGCGGGATTGGAATTATGCCTTGACGCAGCCATCAGCGGTGTGCCCCCCTCTTTGTCCCGAGCGTTGACATCAGCTTGGGCTTTAATCAACGCCTCGACAACCGCGGGATTGGAATTGCTTGCCACAAGCATCAGCGGTGTGCCCCCCTCTTCGTCCCGAGCGTTAACATCCGCTTTGGCTTTAATTAACGCCTCGACAACCGCGGGATTAGAATTGAACTTTGCCGCAAGTATCAGCGGCGTGACCCCATCATAAGTCCGAGCATTGACATCCGCTTTGGCTTTGATGAGTGCTTCGATAACAGCGGGACTAGAATTAAATATTACCGCAGATATTAGCAAGTCATCGGTTACAGAAGTTCCGTCATCAATCAGTTTTTGAATCTGTCCCGGCGTTGCGGTTTTCCAATCAACATCCGATAAAGTTTGAGAGTTGGCTGTTTCAGCGCATAATAAAAGGATTAAAAAAAGAAACTTGACCACCGAAAACCTCCGTTTTTATTTTCCCGTAGGATAGAGCATTCGGAGGGCTTTTTCAACGGGATTTTCCGTTTGATTGACGGTTGAAATCAGATGCTGCAAAGCTTCTTTGATTTGATAGCCGTTATCCGGCGGGTGATAGTTTGTGCCGACAATGCCCACCATAATACCCGATGCGACCTGCAAGCCGCTTGTCAGTAAACGATGCACTTCTTCGATTTTGGAAACACTCGGCTGCCGAAAGTATTCGGACGACTGCAACACATAATCCAACGCTGCTTTATGATTCAGCACCATTTTGGTTTCTTCGGCGGTTTTGCCTTTGGCGGAAACGTTTTCTTTCAACAGCCGTTCCGTATCCAGCAAGGTATATGTGTTTCCCTCGATTTTGGAAGATTTCCACGCCAGTTCGACCATCAGGCGTTCAAATTCCTTTCGGCGCAAATTGGGCGGCAAAGCGTGGCTATAAATTTTTATTTATGGTTTGTATCTCTCTGTTTTTCTTTTTTCGAAAACAATTGAAGATACATAGGCTATTGTTGGAAATGAAAACAATAAAAATACAAATACATGGTAGTCATTATAATCGTAATCTATAAGGTCATGCATCCAACCATCGTTGGATACAATAAGCAAAACAATAAACTCATAAAGTGTAAACAAGTAATTAACATAGCGCAGGAATGTTTCTCTATAATCGATGTATGCAAAATAAACGAGGCATCCTAAAAATAAATACAAAATTGTAAAATATGTCATTATACTATTTTTTACAACAATGATGCATAAAATAAAAAATAATATATAGCAACACAAAGAAACTTTGAATGAAACAGACCATGTTCTTATTTTGAATAAGTAGTTGCTTTGAAGTATTTTTCGTAAAAATAAATAGATGGCCATAAAAGCAATGAAAGCGCATGCACAAATCATTAATTGAGCGCAAAATGTAACCCAGAATTTTTTAAGGATACTTCCATGATTCATGGCATAAGCAACGCTTGGCAACGTTAAAAAAAATATACTATATTTTATCATACCCCAATCTCTTATTTGAAATTTACCACCTTGATTTTTTACGTCTGCTTTATTCTCTTTGCGCCCTATAAACGCTACATACAAACGACAGCCACCAATGGACTACCCATATTGACTACGGGGCTGTCATCAAAAACGGTGATAAATATACCCGCCTTGCGCCAGTATGGCAAGTTTTATTTAAACAGTGTGACATCCTATTAAATTTTGGACAGATGGGCTGTTCAAGAAGCGCGGGGGGGACGAGCATAAACGGCGAAGAGAAGAGATGCAAAATTTGATAAAACAAACCTGTTTCATTATGGTGGTGTTGGTGTGAAGTTGCTCATGTGCTTTTCTAGCTGCTCTGGTCCGCTAGTTGAAGGCGTATTTGTTTGAACGGCTGAATACGGCGGAAGACCATCAGCTGATACGCAGTTGCACGTTTCATTACGAATTTGAATTTATTCACCCGTTTGCCGATGGCAACGGGCGAATAGGGTGGTTTGGGCAGTTGTTTATTTTATCAAAACTCAATCCTACTTTTCAGCATTTTCATGTCGAAACAATGACTTATGGTAATCAGTTTGCATACTACCAAGCAATCAAAGGCAGTACGCAGGCGGCAGATTTTTAGAAAAATCTTGACCGAGGATATGTGATGTTGGTATCATTCTACTCTCGACTTTTGGTACAAGTTGGTGGCACATCTGATGGTCGGGCTAACTGCTTGAAAAAAATGATTTTTCAGAGTTTCCCCTCAGCTCCACCATAAAAAGCCGCAGGTTTCTGCGGCTTTTATCGTTTTTGGGACAAAGTTTTCAAAATCCCGATTGAACATAAAAAAGGCTTCCCGAAAGAAGCCTTTTTCAAAATCAGCCGTAAAACCGATTATTTCGCCTGCGAAACCGCAACGGCAACAGCAACGGTCGCGCCGACCATCGGGTNNCGGGTTGTTGCCCATGCCGATCAAGCCCATCATTTCGACGTGTGCGGGAACGGACGAAGAGCCCGCAAACTGCGCGTCGCCGTGCATACGTCCCATCGTGTCCGTCATGCCGTAAGACGCGGGACCCGCCGCAACGTTGTCGGGGTGCAAAGTACGACCCGTACCGCCGCCCGAAGCAACCGAGAAATACTTTTTGCCGTTTTCGATCGCCCACTTTTTGTAAGTGCCGGCAACGGGGTGCTGGAAGCGCGTCGGGTTGGTCGAGTTGCCCGTAATGGAAACGTCAACGCCTTCTTTAATCATAATGGCGACGCCTTCGGACACGTCGTCCGCGCCGTAGCATTTGACTTTCGCGCGGTCGCCTTTGGAAAACGCTTTTTCGGAAACGATTTTCAGTTCGCCCGTTTTGTAGTCGTATTCCGTTTCAACCGACGTAAAGCCGTTGATGCGGGAAATGATATAAGCCGCGTCTTTGCCCAAGCCGTTCAAAATAACGCGCAGGGGTTCTTTGCGGACTTTGTTCGCCGTCAAAGCGATACCGATGGCGCCTTCCGCCGCCGCGAACGATTCGTGTCCCGCCAAAAAGCAGAAGCATTTGGTCGATTCGCTCAACAGCATCGCGCCCAGATTGCCGTGTCCCAGACCGACTTTGCGCTGATCCGCGACGGAACCGGGGATGCAGAACGCCTGCAGACCGACGCCGATTTTTTCGGCGGCTTCGGCGGCGTCTTTCGCCCCGCTTTTGATGGCGACAGCCGCGCCCAGCGTATAAGCCCAGCACGCGTTTTCAAAGCAAATCGGCTGAATGCCTTTGACGATGGCGGCAACGTCGATTCCTTTGTCTTTGCAGATTTTGTCGGCTTCTTCGATATTGGCGATGCCGTATTCCTTGCAGCATTTTTCAATCTGCGCAATGCGGCGTTCATAACCTTCAAAAAGACTCATTTTCAAACTCCTTATTCTTTGCGCGGATCGATAACTTTGGCAGCTTCGTTGAAGCGACCTTTCGTCGCAACGTTCTGTTCAAACGCTTCTTTCGGGTCGGTGCCTTTTTTGATGGCTTCCATCATTTTGCCCAGATTGACGGTTTTGTAGCCGATGACTTCGCCGTTTTCGTCCAAGCCTTCAGCCAGAACATAGCCTTCCGCCATTTCCAGATAGCGAACGCCCTTGGGTTCGGTGGAATACATCGTGCCGACCTGCGAACGCAAGCCTTTGCCCAAGTCTTCCAATCCCGCGCCGACGGGCAAGCCGTTGTCGGAGAAAGCCGACTGCGTACGGCCGTAAACGATCTGCAGGAACAGTTCGCGCATCGCAACATTGATTGCGTCGCAAACCAAGTCGGTGTTCAACGCTTCCAGAATGGTTTTGCCCGGCAGGACTTCGGCAGCCATGGCGGCGGAATGGGTCATCCCAGAACAACCGATGGTTTCGACCAACGCTTCGCGAATCACGCCGTCTTTGACGTTCAGGGTCAGTTTGCAGGTCCCCTGCTGCGGGGCGCAAGCGCCGACGCCGTGCGTCAAGCCCGAAATGTCTGTGATTTCTTTTGATTTGACCCATTTGCCTTCTTCGGGAATGGGAGCCGGATCATGGCGCGCGCCTTTGGCGACGCAGCACATTTCCTTAACTTCGTTCGAACACTGATAAGAACAAGTCATTGAATGCTTACTCCAGTAAGAAAATTGAATTACCTTTTCTTTATATCCCGATTATCGGCAAATTTACACCTTTTTTTTGAAAAAAAAGAGGAGCCGAAGCCCCTCTTTCCCAATCAGTAGTTTTCCGCGGCAATTTCGTAGTAGGCGCGCGGATGCAGACAGGCGGGGCAGATTTCGGGGGCTTCTTTGCCCTCGTACACATAACCGCAGTTGCGGCAGCGCCATTTTTTATCCGCCGTGCGTTCGAAAACGTGTCCCTCTTTGATGTTCTCTTCCAAAGCGCGGTAGCGTTCGGCATGAAATTTTTCGGCGACGGAAACCGCGCGGTACATTTCCGCAATTTCGGGGAAACCCTCGGCGTCCGCGACATCGGCACAGGCGGGATAGAGTTCCATATATTCGTGTTCTTCGCCTTTGGCGGCTTCGCTCAAATTTTCAAGCGTTGAACGGATCTGCCCCGCGGGATACGACGCGGTGATTTCGACGTCCCCGCCTTCCAAAAATTTAAACATGCGTTTGGCGTGTTCTTTTTCCTGATCCGCCGTTTCCGTGAAAATGGCAGAGATTTGTTCATAACCTTCTTTTTTTGCAACGGAAGCCCAAAACGTATAGCGCATGCGCGCCTGCGATTCACCCGCAAACGTCATCAGCAGATTTTTTTCGGTTTTCGTGCCTTTGATTGATTTCATTGTTAAAACTCCTTTGTTGTTCTTTAGTAGTTTAGTTAGTGGTTTAGATTAATTCAAAAATTTTGTCAAGGAATAAACGGTGCGATGTACACCACCCCGTTTTCCAAGTGGTACATCAACGTTATTCCCGCTTGGCGCAAAGCGTCTTCGTCGATTTTGGAATCGTCTTTGAGCTTGACATGCACGCCGCCGTCCGCCGTTCGGGCGGTGTGTTTGATGTTTGCCGATCCGCCCAAAGCCCGCGCGACCGCTTCGGAAGGAACAACCGCTGATGACGTTCCTCCCTGCAAATATTCCTCCATTTCCGTTTTCAGAATTTCGGAATGAGTGCCGAACACGGCTTGAACATTGTTGCCGATGCGCATAACGCCGCTTGCCCCCAGATTTTTCAAAGCACCGTCGTCGACTTTGTCAACATCCTTGACGACCAGACGCAAGCGCGTGATGCACGCGTCCAACGCTTCGATATTTTCCCTGCCGCCGAACGCCGCCACCAGTTTTTCCGCCATATCGCCGTTTGAAGCGACCGCTTCGTCCTGCTTGAGCGATTCATCCTCGCGCCCCGGCGTTTTCATATCGAACACGGTGATGAAGAATCGGAACACGACGTAGTACAGAACGGCGTAAACGGGCCCCAAAACAAAGACCATCCACGGCTTTGTGTCCAACGCGTAAAACAGCATGTAGTCGATTGCGCCCTGTGAAAACGTGTAGCCGATATGCGCGCCCGTCAGATTGATGACCGCAAACGCCGATCCGACCATGACGGCATGGATAAAATACAGCATCGGCGCGACAAACAGAAAAGTGAACTCCAGCGGTTCGGTGATGCCCGTCAAAAACGCGGTCAGCGCGCCCGATGCCATGATGCCGCCGACTTTCAGCCTGTTTTCGGGCTTGGCGGTATGGAAAATCGCCAAAGCCGCCGCGGGCAGACCGAACATCTTGATAAGGAAACCGCCGCCCAAAATCCCCGCCGTCGCGTCGCCCGCAAAGAATCGGGGAATGTCGCCCGTAACCAGCTCGCCCGCTTTGTTGACGTACTGCCCGATTTCAAAAAAGAACGGCACGTTCCAAATGTGGTGCAGCCCGAACGGCAGCAGCAGTCTTTCCACAAAGCCGTAAGTCGTTCCCGCCACAACGGGAGAACTGTACGCCGCCCACATCGAAAACGCGTTGATTTTTTCCTGAATCGGCGGCCAGACAAAGCTGAGCAGAATCCCCAGAACAATCGCCGCCAACGCCGTTATAATCGGCACGGAACGCTTGCCCGCGAAAAATCCCAAGTACGGCGGCAACTGGATTTTATAAAAACGTTTGTAAATATATGCCGCGACAATGCCGACGAACATCCCGCCGAACACGCCCGTTTGAATCGTCTTGATTCCCGCGTTGGTCGAAACGATTTTGCGCGCGAAAGCCACGTCGTAATCCAGCGCCTGCGCCAAAACGCCCAGCGTTTCCTGTTCGGCGGAAACGTGATACCACAGCACGTCCGCCATAACGCCCATGGCGGCTTGCAAGACCAAAAATCCTACGACCGCCGCCAAAGCCGCCACCCCGTCGTTGTCGGTCAAACCCAATGTCGTGCCGATTGCGAAAATCAAAGGAAGATTGTCGAAAATCACGTTGCCGCTTTGGCTCATGACTTGGGGAATCAAGGACGGCAGCCACGGAATTTCCGCGTTCAGCAATCCCGACCCGATGCCCAGCAGCAGCCCCGCCACGGGCAGAACGGCAACGGGCAGCATCAGCGATTTTCCGATTTTCTGCAAAAAAGCAAAAGCCTGTTTCATCATATCCGCCCCCTTACTTGAAAGACTTGACCACTTCGCGCACGGCGGCTGCCGACTGCATCAGCACGGCTTTGTCCGCCAACGCTTGGCATTTTTTGAAATTCAGCGCGCGAATCTGCGCTTTGACGGCGGGAATCGCCGCGGGCGGCACGCTTAATTCCGACACGCCCAATCCGATCAGCAAAGGCACAGCCGCTTCCTGCGCCGCCATTCCGCCGCATACACCGACCTTTTTGCCGCAGGAACGCGCGCCCGCAACCGTCATTTTAACCGCTTTCAGCACCGCGGGATTCAACCCGTCGGACAGATCCGCCAGCGCCGCGTTTCCCCTGTCCGCCGCCATGATGTACTGCGTCAGATCGTTCGTTCCGACGGAAAAGAAATCGACCTCTTTGGCAAACATTTCAGCCCCCAGCACCGCGGCGGGCACTTCAATCATCATCCCGATCGACAGCGGTCCGGCATCCAAAGCCAGGCGTTCCTCTTCAACAATCTGCTTGGCGCGCCGCAGTTCGTCCACAGCCGCAATCATCGGAAACATCACGCGGATTTTTTCGCCGTCCGCCGCGCGCAGCACCGCCCGAATCTGCGAACGGAACAAAGCTTCGGCGTTCAAGCTTGCCCGAATGCCGCGCACGCCCAAAAACGGATTGGCTTCCTGCGGCAAAGGCAGATAATCCAGCGGCTTGTCCCCGCCGACGTCCAACGTGCGGACGATCAAGCCGCGCTCGCTGCCCAGCGTGTCTTTGATTGCCTTGTAAACAGCGGTTTGCTCGTCTTCGGACGGCGGGGTTTTGCGCCCCAGAAACAAAAATTCGGAACGCAGCAGTCCGACGCCCGCGCCGCCGTTCGCAACGACCTCCGCCGCACCCTCGATACTGCCGATATTGCCCATGACTTCGATTTCGGCACCGTCCGCCGTTATGGCGGGCAGATCTTTGTCCGCCAGCAAAGCCGCGCGGTTCAAACGTTCGGTTTCCGCGGTTTCGATCGCCTTTTTTTGCAGCTCTTCCGACGGATTCGGATACAGGATTCCCTGCGTTCCGTCCAGTAAAACAGCCGTCCCGTTCAGCAAATTCAGCACGTCGCGGGACAGCCCCGACACGGCGGGGATTCCCATGGAACGCGCCAAAATCGCGGCATGCGACACCGCTCCGCCGCCGACCGTCGCAAAGCCCGCCGCTTTGTTGCGGTCAAGGCTTGCCGCGTCGGACGGCGTCAGTTCTTCGGCGATTAAAACCGCCTTGTCGGGCAAAGACAGCTTTTCCTGCACTTCGCCCGTTACCAAATGCAAAACGCGCTTTCCGACGTCGCGCACGTCGTTCGCCCGCGCCGCCAGCAGGGGATTTTTCATTTCCGCGAATTTCGCCGCCGTTTTGGCAATCGTCTGCTGCCATGAAAACGCCGCGCTTCTGCCCTTTTCAATCAAATCAAACGCCGCGTTCAGCATTTCGGGATCGTCCAGCAGCTCCTCGTGCGCTTTGAAAATCGCGGCGGATTCCGCGCCCGTTTTTGCCGCCGTTTTATCGTACAGATCGTTCAGCACGAACCGCGCTTCGTTCAGCGCGGCGTTCAGTTTTTCCTTTTCGTCAGCAATTTGCCCGCCGAATTCCTCGACATCGATTGACACGTCTTTCAACTGCACGACCACGCCCAACGCCACGCCTTTCGACGCGGGAACACCGTAAAAAGCCCCCGCCTTGCCCGTTTGTTTTTCGACGGCGGGAACCGCGGGGTCAGGAGCTTTGGTCAAATCCTCGCCCAATCCGTTTTCCAGCAAGGGAATCAGTTTTTTCAACGCTTCCGCCGCATCCGTTCCCGACGCTTTCAAACGCACTTTGTCGCCTTGGGCGATATCCAAGCCCATAACGGCGACAACGCTTTTCGCATTGGCTTCGCGATCGTCTTTCATCAGCGCGATGTCGGCAGAAAACTCCTTTGCCGCGGCGACAAGAACGGCGGCGGGACGCGCGTGAAGCCCTGCGGGGTTTTTGATGCCGATTTGCCATGATGTCGCCGTGTGCGCCGATTGCGCGGATTCCTCCTTTGCGGCGGCTTTCAGCTTGACCTCCAGCACCGTATCCTTGCCGACCGTTACGTCGCGGTTGACATACGGCTTCAATCCGTCCGTTTTTTCAAGGGACGCAACAACGATTTCGGTCAAAAGACTTTTACCGCGGCTTTCCAGAATTTCACGCGAAAAAGCAATCAGCGGCTGCCCCGCTTCGACGGTTTGCCCTTTGATGACAAAGACTTCGAATCCTTCGCCTTTGAGCATGACGGTGTCCAGTCCGATGTGCATCAAAATATCGATGCCGCCCGCCGCCGAAAGCGTCAACGCGTGGTGCGCCGAATGAATCGTCGATACCTTGCCCGCGCACGGCGCGCACAGCACATAGGACGACGGCGCAATCGCGATGCCGTCGCCGACGGTCTTTTGCGCAAACACCGCATCGGGAACCGATTCGATCGGCACGGTTTTTCCCGAAACGGGCGCCAGCAAACGTAAAATATTCCCCTCAGTCATCAAAATCCCCCTTAAGCTTCATTTCGTTCAGTTTACGCCGCGGACGAAGCGGATGACCAGATGACAAGACGGCTATAAAAAAAGCGGCACGGGGCTGAAAGTGCTATACTTTACGGGAAAAGATGATATAATCCGCTTGATTTATTTTCCCCACAGCTTGCAAACAAAGGGCTTTTAAATGACAGAAATCAGAGATAATGCCACCTATTTCCGCCGCGAAATTCTGACCCGTTTGGCACGGGCTTTTTTGAAAAACACGCTGGTTGACGAGGTTGACCACCTGCCGCTGGAAATCCGTCCGCCGCACGATACCGAAGCGTACCGCTGCTGTATCTACAAGGAACGCGCCATTCTGCGCACCCGTTGTTTGGCGGCTTTGGGTTTCCGCGTTGAGGAAGACGACGAAGTCACCCCGCTGTCCGAATACGCGCGCCGCGCTTTGGTGCGCGAAAAGCCGACCGCGCCCGTGATGACCGTTCTGGATATTGCCTGCAACGAATGCGTCCAGTCGTCGCACGTCGTCACCGAACTGTGCCAAAGCTGCCTGTCGCGCGCCTGCGTCCGCAACTGCGCTTTCGGTGCAATTTCTTTCGAAGGCAACGGCAAAGCCCACATCGACCCCGACAAATGCAAAAACTGCGGCCGCTGCAAAGAATCCTGCCCGTATCAGGCGATTGCGAAACGCATCGTTCCGTGTGAAAACGCCTGCCCCGTCGGCGCGATTCACCACGGCGCTTCGGGTCGCGCGGAAATCGATTTCGACAAATGCGTGTCTTGCGGCCGCTGCATGCGCGCCTGCCCGTTCGGCGCGGTGATGGAACGTTCGCAGCTCATCGACATCCTGCGCGCCGTCGTTACGGATAAAAAGACCGTCGTCGCCATGCTCGCCCCCGCCATTGCGGGTCAGTTCGAAGGCGGCGTCGAAAAAGTCGTTTCCGCTATGAAAGGTTTGGGATTTTCGAGTGTCGTCGAAGTCGCCGTCGGCGCCGACGAAACCACCCGCAAGGAAGCCATGGAATTTATCGAACGCATGAAACGCGGCGACAAGTTTATGACAACGTCGTGCTGTCCCGCCTATATCGAAACGGTGAAACGTCACGTTCCCGAACTGACTCAATTCGTTTCCGACACGGCGACCCCGATGCACTACACCGCCGCCATGGTCAAAAAAGACATGCCCGACGCCATCACGGTCTTTGTCGGTCCGTGCGTCGCCAAACGTTATGAAGGCATGAACGACGATCAGGTCGATTTCGTCATGACGTTCGAAGAATTGGACGCTTTGTTCAAAGCCGCCGACATCACCGTCAACGACTGCGCCCCCGCCGAATTCGACACGATTCCGTCGGCTCAGGGTCGCGCGTTTGCGGTCACGGGCGGCGTTGCCGAAGCGGTGCGCGTCGCCATCAACGGCGAAGTCGAATTGAACCCCGTGTGCATCAACGGCATCAAGCCCGCCATTCTGCGCCTGTTCAAGACGTACCCGAAAGGCAAAGCCCCTGGCAACCTGATTGAAATGATGACGTGCGAAGGCGGCTGCATCGCGGGCGCGGGTGTTGTTTGCGATCCGAAGAAAGGCGCAAAATGCGTCGAAGCGTTCGCGCACAAAGCCCCCGACATTGAACCCGTCGGGAAAAAGCCCGAATAACCGATAACCTTACTTCTTTTTGAGGGCATCGCAGATTTGGTTCGCCAACGTCCTGCTGATGCCCTCAACTTTTGCGATTTCATCGGGGCTGAGGCTTTGCAAAGCCCGCACAGACCCGAAATGCTGCAGCAGCGCTTTCTTGCGTTTCGCCCCCACGCCTTTCAAATCGTCCAAAGCCGAAATCAGCGTGGCGTTTTTGCGCTTGGTTCTGTGCGTCGTGATGACAAAGCGGTGCGCTTCGTCGCGCAAACGCTGGACGTAGTGCAAAACAGGATTGTCGAAATCCAGATGCAGCGGATCGCGATCGGCAAAATACAGCGTTTCCCTGCCCGCGTTTCTGTCTTCGCCCTTTGCGACGCCGACGGCGATGACATCGGGTACGTTCAATTCTTTCAAAACGTCCAAAGCGACTTTCAGCTGCACCGCGCCGCCGTCGATTAAAATCAAGTCGGGCAAGTTGTGTTCGTCCAATCCGCGCTTGAACCGCCGCGTCAGCACTTCGCGCATCATGCCGAAATCGTCGCCCGCTGTGAAGCCGTCGCTGATGATGTTGAATTTGCGGTAGGCTTTCTTGTCAAATCCGTCGGGCGTCGCCACGACCATCGCGCCGACCGCGTTTGTGCCTTGGATATGGCTGTTGTCGTACGTTTCAATGCGCTTCAGGGGCGTTTTCGCGCCGACCAGTTTCCCCAGCTGCTCGATCAGCTCCGCCCGCGCCGCGCCCTCCATGCGGCGGCGGACAAGCGATTCGCGCGCGTTCATTTCCGCGCGGTCGACCAGCCGTTTGCGCGCGCCGCGAACATTGACGGCGATTTTGACGTTCAAGGCGGATTCGACCAATTCGCGTTCGGGCAAATCGACATTGACCAGAATTTCTTTCGGAACGGGATGCGTCGTGTAAAACTGTCCGATGAACGCCTGCAAGACTTCGCCCGCCGCTTGTCCCGCCACTTGGGTCGGGAAAGCCGCGTAACTGCCTCCGCCGCGCCCGCCGCGATAGAAAAACACCTCGATGCACGCTTCGTCGTTTTCCATATAAACCGCCAGAACGTCGCCTTCGTCAATCCCGCCCAAATCAAGGCTTTGCGCTTGAATCTGGTTCAGCGCGCGGATTCGGTCGCGGTACACGGCGGCGGTTTCGTAGTTCATCTCTTGGCTCGCCTGTTCCATTTTTTGCGCCAATTCCTGCTGGATTTTGGTGCTTTTCCCCTGCATGAAAGCGCACGCTTCGCCCGCCAGTTTTTGATAATCGGCGGCGGAAATTTTGCCCGCGCACGGGGCGGAACACCGCTTGATTTGGTGCAGCAGACACGGACGCGTCCTGTTTTTGAACACATTGTCCGTGCAGGAACGCAGTAAAAACGCCTTTTGCAGAGTCGCCAGCGTTTCGTTCACCGCCAGCGCCGACGCGAACGGACCGAAGTATTCGCCCTTGCGCGTCCTTGCCCCGCGGTGTTTCAGCAGCTGCGGGAATTCGTCTTTTGTCGTCAGCAAAATGTGCGGAAAGGTTTTGTCGTCTTTGAGCAAAATGTTGTAATACGGCTTCAGCCGCTTAATCAGATCGTTTTCCAGCAAAAACGCTTCGGCTTCGGTCGCCGTTTCGATGATTTCGATGTGATGAATTTGGGAAATCATGCGCTGAATGCGCACGGAGTTGCGTTCGGGGTGCGAATAGTTTTCCAGCCGCCGGCGCAGATTTTTTGCTTTGCCGACGTACAGCACCTTGCCCGTTTCGCTCAACATGCGGTACACGCCCGATTGCGTCGGAAAAAACGGCAGTCTGGACGCGACATAAGCCGCCCCCGTCAGGGTTTCTGCGGATTCGTTTGTATCCGAAAGTTCAATAGTCCCGTTATTTTCGCTCATCTGATTGATTCCAAACGCTTTTTTGAAAATTTACCGTTTTTTAAAAGTTTTCCCCAAACCTGTGGATAAGTCTGTGCAAACTTGCTTTCCATACCGCTTCGGTTCAGGGTTTCCCTTGCCTTTCACCAATTTGCCTATTTTTTAGGCAGTTTTCACAACTCATTGATTCTTTTATGTTTTTAATAATCAAGTTTTATTTTTAAAAAAATGCAACAAGTTTTTCTTGATTTCTTTTTCCGCTTGGACTAGCCGCAAAATCTGTGGATAACTTTTTTGAAAAACGGATGACTCGTTGTATCCTAAGGGCTAGAGGGCAAACGACGGCAAAAAGACTCGTGTTTCATCCCTTTCATTTCGCTTTGATGTGGGATGCGGCAAACGCGTTGTCAAGCCCCGAAACAATGTTTCCGACACTGTTTTCGTCATCGGCAACCGCAACGATACGGACATTTTGCACCTGAAATTTGTCCGCAAACGTTTCCAGCGCCTTTTGCGCCACGCTGCCGTTGAAATCGTCGGCGGAACGGATGATCTGCACAAAAATGCCCGTTTTTCCTTTCGGCAGACGGCATGCCAGCGCTTGTGCCAAAACGACCGCCGTTTCGACGGGCGTAAAAGCGCCGCGCAGCGTTTCAACGGGCAATCCGGCCGCATTCACCACCGCATCGATTGTTCCGTAAGTGTCGGACAGCGCCGCAATCAAATCCGCCCGTTCCGATTCGTCGGTAAGATCCGCACGGATATAAGCCGTTTTCACCCCGAATTTTCGGTTCAGATCGTCAACCGTGTGCGTAATTTCCGCCGCCGCCGTTTTGCATTGCAGCAGCACGTCGTAACCGCGTGACGCCAAAGCATACGCGGTTTCTTTTCCGATTTTTCCCGTCGCGCCCGTGATCAAAACGGTTTTGCCGACGGCTTTGACGGGATCGGCTTGGGTCAAAAAGGCGGGCAGCTCGTCGTCTTTTCCCAAAGCGGGCGGCACGAACACAAACGGTTTTGCCGCCGCAACATTCGGCAAAGAAGCGGGCAATTCCAAAGCGGGCGTTTTTTGATCCGCTTCGTTTTGAATTTCGATGCTGTTTGTTTTGACGATTGTTCCGTTCGGCGTTTGAAACGTCAGTTTGACGGCGCATTTCGACGGCTTTTGCGCATCCGTTTCGACTTTGACGCCGAACAGCGCCGCTTCGTAAACGGCGGCGTCCGCCCGCCCTTTCAGCGTCAATCGGCTGCCCGCGGCTTCAACCTCCAGCCCGTCCGTTTTTTCCGCCCTCAGCGTATCGTCGAAATCGGCGGGAATTTCGATTGTCAGCGCATCGATTTGATTCAACCCATGGAAATCAACGCCGATGCCGACGCGATTTTTCGTTAAATCGGCAAAGTTTTTTTCCCCGATGTGCAAACGGAAAGCCGCCTTGCCGTCCCAAACCAGATCGACAGCCGTTTTGTCGTTTTCGATTGCCGTCAAAACAGCATTCGCCGACAGCCGTCCTTTGGCGCGGAACACGCCGCCGTCGTTGGTCTGCCACAGCAAAACGGCATTGCCGGCAACGGCGGGTTCTTTCGTTCCGTCGGCATTTTTCCAAACGATTTCGCCCTGATGCAACGCGGGAAGCATTTTTTCCCTTGACGGAGCGGCGACAAGCCGCCACCGACCGTTTCTGCCCGCGCACGCATCATCGAACCATTCCGTCCCCGCATTCAAAGAAAACCCGTTTTCCACCATAAAGAAAACAGGCGTCCTGCCGCTCAAACGGTTTCCCAAAAAAACGGAACTGACGTTCGACCGCAGCGTTTCGGGGCAAACATCGGGAAACAAAACGCGGATATCCTGCGGCTGTCCGTTTTGTTCGGCGTAAAAGCCGACAATATGCCGTTCTTCTCCGTTTGCGCTTAAAAAAGTCGCTTTGACGGGAAAAACGTCGTTCAGCTTTAAAGCATCAACAGCAAAACGGGACACGGTTTTCCGCCTTTTATTTGTTCAGCGGACGCACCAAAGCGGGGAAAAAGCGGCGGCGCAATACGGAAAAAAAGCCGTACCACGGGAAATAGCGGACTTTCACCTTTGTTCCCGCGTATTTCAAGCACGCTTTCGCACATTCCTTGGGATCGGGCGAATGGTGGTAAAGCAGATACCGTCTGTCGCCGCCGACCGTATCGTAATCGTCGACCTTGATGGTTGTGACATAGATGCCCTGGCTTGCCATTTGTTCGTAAAAACCCTGAAGCCACACATGCAAAGCGGCTTTCGTCGATCCGTACGCATAGTTGTCGGGCATACCGAATTCGCCCGCGGTCGACCCCAAAACGACGATTTCGCCGCACCCCTGTTTTTGCAGCAGCGCCGACGCCGCCGTCAAAAAGCAGACTTGCGAAAAATAGTTGATTTGGAACATATTTTTGATTTTTCCCAAATCCTTGCCGCATTCTTTTTGCGTATACGCGGTTTCCAAAGCGGAAAAAACGCTGATGATGTTTTGCGTCGTTTCTTCGCATTTTGCGATAATATCGCCGAACGAATCGACGTTCGCGGGATCCATTTCCATATACGTCACCGCGACGTCGGGCGAACGCGCCTGCAAATCCAGCGTCGCCAGCTTCAAATCATCGACCTCTTTTCCCAGCAGGATGATGTCGTTTCCCGCTTCGGCGGCTTCGCGGGCGAACGCGCGTCCGATAATGGAAGCCGCGCCCAATACCAACCAAGTACGCTTATTCGTCATTGTCATCCTCCTTTAAAACGCGGCGGGCGAAATCCGAATCGAATTTTTCCTGCGGATCGTATTTTTTGCGGGCGGCGGTAAAAGCCTCCAGCCCTTTGTACATTCTGAACAAAAAGCGCATTTCCATCAAAGCGTCGTTGCACAAAGCGACGCGCCCTTTGTGTTCACAGGCAATCATCATCAAGTGGCGCAAAAACTCCTCCAGCCCTTTGCGGCGGATAAAGTCCAAAGACAGGCAATACCCCCGCATCGGAAAAGCCAAATCGGCGACCGTTTCGTCCGCCGTCGGCTGAACGACCGCGCGGCACGCGTGAATCCGCATTTCCGACAGCTCTGTCAGAATTTGGCGAATGGCTTGCGGTCCTTCGGCTTCGGAAAAGCTAAAGCGCAGCTGATAGACGTTTTTGGGCGACACAACGCCGAAATGATCGGACGGATAAATAAAGTCCTCGTACGGAACGATTTTGTCCGCCTTGCCCGACGACAAGCGGTAGCGGATATCCTTAATCAACGGCATCGCCGCCAAATTCAGCATAAAGCGCGGCAGTCCCCGCTTGATTTTCGGCATGGACACCAAAGAACCCGACACGGGATCGGCGGTAAAGCTTGCCGTTTTCAAAACACTGCGCCCGACGGCGGCGCCGCGCGCGGACGTGTCCACCCACGCCACACAAAAATCCGCGCTTTTGCGGGCGTCGCGCAACGCGTCCAGCAAAGCGTCCAAATTCGCGCAACGGCGGCGGACAACATGCACGTTTCTGTCGGGACGTTTGGACAACGTAATGGAAATCAGCGAAATAAAGCCGATTAAGCCCTGTCCGCCGATGACCGCAGAAAACAAATCGGCGTTATTCTGCTTGTCCGCGCGCACGGTCGAACCGTCCGCCAAAACAATGTCCATCCATTTAATCGCTTGGGACAAGGCGGCTTTTTTCCGGCAATTCATGCCGAACAGATTGGACGCGATTGCGCCGCCCAAAGTCCGCCTGCCCGATCCCGTCGCAATCGGGAACATAAAGCCGCGGGGGGCGAACAAATGCGTGATTGTTTCCAGCGTCAGTCCGGGTTCGCAAACCAGTTCACCCGTTTTTTCGTCAAACGAGCGGATGCGATCCAGCCTGTCCGACATCATGACCGCGCCGCCGCTGTTCAAAGCCTGATCGGCGTACGCGCTGCCCGACCCGCGGGCGATGATTCCGCTTTTGCCGACCTGTTCCATATATTTGGACACATCGGCGACCGTATCGGGACGGCAGACTTGGGAATCGGACGAATGCGTCTGGGCGCGTCCCAGCAATTTCATTTGATACCAATGCATAGTGCAAACTCCTGACTGTTTGCGCGTTATTGTACACGGATTTTTATCACAAACAAAGCAAAAACAACGAACGAATCACTCGTCGTCCCGTTTTGAAGCGGCAAGCGCGGCGCTTAAGGTTTTCGCCGCCAGACTCAGCGGGACGTCCTTGCGTTTTACCAGTTTGATTTCGCGTTCGGGAATATCGATTTTCAGCGGCACAACATTTCCGGTGTTTTTCAAAAACACCTGCGGAACAAATCCGATGCCCAAATTGCTTTCGACCAGCGGCAAAATCTGGTCGGAAGTCGCCGCTTCGACCGCGACCGAAAACGGTGCGCCATGCTTTAAAAACAAATCGGTGTAATAGCGATACGTCGCCGTCTTTTCCCCCAAGCATACCAGCGGATAGCGCGCCAAATCGGAAAAAGTCAGCGTTTTTCCCGTTAATTCCGAAAACGCCGTTCCCGTAACGGCAAATTCGCGAAACTTTTTAACTGTCGCCGCTTCCATATTGTCGGGCAAATCAAACGGAGTCGTTATCAGCGCAAAATCCGCGGTTTTGCCGTTCAGCATTTCTATCCCTTGAGCGGACGAACAATTCGCCACGCGCAACCGCAGCTTCGGATGTTTTTCCCTCAATCGTTTCAAAACGGGCAGCAAACTGCCGTGCAAAGCGGTTTCACTGACGGCGATTGAAACGATTCCGTCCTCCAGACTTTTTGCCGCGGCAATCTCCGCTTCGCCCGCTTGAATGTGACAAACGGCAACCGAGATATGCGCGTACAACTTTTCACCCTCGGGCGTCAATGTCGCTCCGTGTTTGGAACGAACGAACAGCGTGCATCCCAACGCTTGCTCCAAATTTCCGATTATCCGCGTGATATTAGGCTGACTGTTGTTCAATTCGGCTGCGGCACGCGTAAAACCGCCGTTTTTGGCGACAGCATAAAAAACACGATAGGAATCATAGCCGACTATTCAAATCCTTATAAACTACATACTCAATCGCTATTTTACATATAATAAAAAGCGGCGTATAAGGAAAGCAAAATCGTTCATGCGGAAAAGGAGATTAAGATGAGCATTTTTGAAGCGATTATGTTGATTTGTTTCGGTGCCAGCTGGCCTGCCGCCGTGTATAAAACGTACACGACCAAAAACGTCGAAAGCAAAAGCCTGCTGTTCATGTCCTTGATTATTTTGGGATATTTGGCGGGTATGGCGCACAAATTTTTCAACAGTTTCGATTTTGTGTTCTGGTTGTATGTCGCCAATCTGGCTTTGGTGATGTGCGATTTTGTTCTGTATTTCAAATACAAAGAAAAACCCGTCAAAGCGGAAGCCGAAATCATTCCCCTTGAAGCAGAGCTTCCCGCGGCGGAATAATATTTTTTCCCTTGTATGAAAAACGGCGGTTCAATCGACCGCCGTTTTGTTTTGCTTACGGACGAACGCTGTCCAGATAGCCTTTCAGCTTTTCAGCCAAACTGCTTTCGGGTCTGCCGCCCCAGATGCGGATAATTTCCGCCGCCGACAAAGCCGCCAGCTTACCCGCCGCGGGCAGGCTGAAGCCCTGCGCCACGCCGAACAGGAAACCGCCCGCGAACGCATCGCCCGCGCCCGTGCTGTCCACGACGGATTGATGATTTTCCGACGCAATCGCCGCCACCCCTTCGTCCGAGAAAATGCACGCGCCTTTCGCGCCGCGCGTCATCGCCAGAATTTGATGACGGCTGTGCAGAATTTCCATAAAGGAATTCAAATCCGTGTTGTCTTTGTCGATGTCGAAACAGCCGCGAATCTCACGTTCGTTGCCGATAAGAATGTCCGCCTGGGTGCGGATTGTTTCGATGACTTCCTGCACCGCCACCGCGCGGAAATTCAAGTCGTGCATATTGAAAGCGACCTTGATGCCCGCTTGTTTTGCGGTTTCCAAAGCCAGCGTCACGGCGGCGCGGGCGCGTCTGGAAACCAGCATTTGCCCGTCAATGAACAGGATTTTGGACGCGCGGATTGTTTCGGTGTCGATATCGGCTTCGTCGATTTCCTCGCACACGCCGAAATTGAAAGCGAACGTGCGGTCGTGATCGGGCGTCACCAGCACCAGACAGCGCGCCGTCGCTTTGTCAACGTCGCGGTCGAACTGCACCAAAGGAACGCAGGATTTCACGCCGTCTTTGTCAAAAGCGGCTTTGAAGTTGTCGCCCGTGGTGTCGTTGCAGGCTTTGCCGATAAAAGCCGCCTTGCCGCCCAAGGAAGCGACCGTCGCGACGGCGTTCGCCACCGTGCCGCCCGGAATGACGCGGGAATCGGTCAGTTCGCGGCGGATGTCGCGCAAAACAGGAATGGGCAGGACGTTGCCCTGTCCTTTGATTAAGGAATAACGTTCCAGAAAATCTTCCGTAACATTGGCTACGACATCGACAAAAGCGGTCCCGATTGCGGTGACGTCAAAATTGGTCATAAGGAAACTCCGTTTGATTCGCGTTATCGGGATTTCTTTATACAGTCCCCCGATACAAAAGGCGAGTCAAAAAACGAAAAAGTTTCACAGCAGCATCAATTCTTCCTCGGTTTTCGTGCTTTTCCGCGGAGCAAGGGGCGGGCGGCAGACGACCAGCAGTTTGCCGTCTTTGGCGGAAATGCGGACGCGTCCGCCTTTGGTCAGCTGACCGAACAGCATTTCTTCGGCAAGGGGTTTCTTGATATGCTCTTGAATCACCCGCGCCAAAGGACGCGCGCCGTTTTTGTCGTCGAAGCCTTTTTTAATCAGCCATTCTTTCGCCGAAAAAGCGACGTCAAGCGTGATTTTCTTTTCGCTCAGCTGTTTTGCCAGCAAATCAAGGAATTTGTCCGCAACGCGGCGCACGATTTCCGTATCCAGCCTGACGAACGGAATCACCGCGTCCAAGCGGTTGCGGAATTCGGGCGTGAACAGGCGTTCGATGGCTTCCTTATCGTCGCCCGTGCGCTCCGTATTGCCGAAGCCCATGGCGGGTTTTGCCAAATCCGCCGCGCCCGCGTTGGTCGTCATAATCAAAATCACGTTTGAAAAATCCACCGCTTTGCCGTTGGAGTCGGTCAGTTTGCCGTAATCCATGACTTGCAGTAAAATGTTGAACAGGTCGGGGTGCGCTTTTTCGATTTCATCCAGCAAAAGCACCGCGTAAGGGTGTTGATCGACCGCGTCGGTCAGCAAACCGCCCTGCTCGAATCCGACATACCCCGGCGGTGTTCCGATTAAGCGCGACAAAGAGTGCTTTTCCATATATTCGGACATGTCAAAACGCAACAATTCGACGCCCAAAGTTTTCGCCAGTTGCCGCGCGGCTTCGGTTTTGCCGACCCCCGTCGGTCCCGAAAACAGATAGCTGCCGATAGGCTTGCCCGCGTCGCGCAGTCCCGCCCGCGCCATTTTAATCGAGGACGACAACGCCTCCAGCGCTTTGTTCTGACCGAACACCGCTTTTTTCAAGTCCTGTTCCAAGTTCCGCAAAGCTTCGCGGTCGTCGGCGGAAACGGTTTTGGCGGGCACATTCGCGATTTTGGAAACGACTTCCTCGATATCGTGCGCGGTGATTTGCTTTTTCTTTTTGCGCGACAGAGCGAACGCCGCGNNACGTCGATTGCCTTGTCGGGCAGTTTGCGGTCGTGGATGTAGCGCACCGACAAATCGACGGCGGTTTTCAAAGCGTCCGCCGTGAACACGACCCCGTGGTGCTTTTCATAAGCGGTTTTCAGCCCGCGCAAAATCTTCAGCGTTTCGTCCGCGCTCGGTTCGTTGATGTCGATTTTCTGGAAACGGCGCAGAAAAGCGCGGTCTTTTTCCATGTGGTTGCGGAATTCCTTGTACGTCGTTGATCCGATACAGCGCACCCGCCCTTCACCCAGCGCGGGTTTCAGCAAATTCGACGCGTCCATCGTGCCGCCCGACGTCGCCCCCGCGCCGATAAGTGTGTGGATTTCATCGACGAACAGCAGGATGTTCGGATCGGCTTCCAGTTCCTCCAGCACCATTTTCAAGCGTTCTTCAAAGTCGCCGCGGTACCGCGTTCCCGCCAGCAAAGCCCCTATGTCCAGCTGATAAATCACGGCGTTTTTCAGCGGGCTCGGCACTTTTCCGCTTTCGATTTTCAAAGCCAGCCCCTCTGCCAAAGCGGTTTTGCCGACCCCCGGATCGCCGATGAGCAGCGGATTGTTTTTCGTGCGCCGGCAAAGCACCTGCATCATGCGTTCAACCTCGCGTTCCCGCCCGATAAGCGGATCAACCCTGCCTTCTTTGACTTTTTCGTTCAGATTGATGCAGAATTCCTCCAGCGGGTCGATGTCGTCCATATAGTCGTCGTCCACGCCCGAAACGGGGAAGGAATCGCTTAAAAAGTTCATAACCGCCAGACGTTCGACCCCGTATTTTTGCAAAAAGTAAACGGCGTAAGAATCCTTTTCGGCGAACATCGCGATAATCAAATGCAACGCCGTTACCATGTCGCGCCCGCTGGACTGCACCTGCAAAGCCGCGCGTTGAAACACCCTTTGCATGGCGATGGTGGGCTTGGGCTGAATATCGGCGGTTTTCAAAACCAGATAGGACAAATCTTTGTCGATAAAGTCGGTTAATTCCTGTTCCAGCTTTTCAATCGGCAGCTTCATCTTCATAAAGAACGGCACGGTGTCCCTGTCGTCCAGCATCGCCAGCAGCAAATGTTCCAAAGTCGCGAATTCCTGATTGCGTTCGCCCGCGAACGTCAGTGCCAGCTGTAAAGTTTGTTCCAAGCTCGGAGACAGCATTGCTTATTCCTTTTCGACTTTGCAGCGCAAGGGGTGCTGCGACCGTTTTGCCATTTCGATTGTTTGAGCGGCTTTTGTTTCGGCGACTTCCAGCGTGTAAACGCCCGCGACGCCCGCACCCGAACGATGCACCTGCAGCATGATGTCGGTTGCCTCCGCCGCCGATTTGTCGAACACGCTTTGAAGCACGGAAATCACGAAATCCATCGGCGTAAAGTCGTCGTTCAGAATCAGCACGCGGTACAAAGGCGGGCGTTTGGTTTGCGGCTTTGATTTTGTCGCGACGCCGCCTTGGGTTTGCGTATCGGGAATCGAACGTTTCGCCATTTCCAGCTCCTTTCTGTGAAACCCCTTGCCAAAAAAGGGGAAAACCGCGTATGATGGTGTCGGAAAATGTTTAAATTAGAGTATAAAAAAGTGCTTTTTTTTCGCTTTCTGCTCGCTTTTTTACTGATTGCCCCGCCCGCCGGCGCGCAAAGCCGACGGTCGTCCCTGTTGATTGAAGCGGAAACGGGACGCGTTCTGCAATCCGAAAACGCGACTGAAAAGCGCTATCCCGCGTCTTTGACCAAAATGATGACGCTGTATATGGTCTTTGATGCTTTGGAAAAAAAGGAAATCCAAATCGACCAGCTGCTGCCCGTGTCCGTCAACGCCGCGAAACAGCCGAAATCGCGCATGGGATTAAAGGCGGGAACAAGCATTTCCGTCGAAAACGCGATTTTCGCCATGATTTCGCGTTCCGCCAACGATGCCGCCGTCGTGGTGGCGGAAAGCTTGGGCGGTTCGGAAGCTCAGTTCGCCGACAAAATGACGCGCGTCGCCCTTGAGTTGGGCATGAAAGACACGCGGTTCAAAAACGCGTCGGGACTGCATAACAAAGACCAAGTCACCTCGGCGCGCGACATGGCGATTTTGTCCATGGCTCTGATTCAGCATTTCCCGAAGTATTACAGGCTGTTTTCCGTCAAAGGTTTCCGCTACGGCAGGCGTTATTACGGCAACCACAATCTGGTCGCGCGGTTTTACAAAGGCGGCGACGGACTGAAAACGGGCTATGTGGACGCGTCGGGCTATCATGTCGTCGGTTCCGCCAAACGCAACGGGAAACGGCTTATCGGCGTGGTCATGGGGCGCAATTCCGTGCGCGAGCGCGACCGTCACATCTTTAAACTGCTGGATTTCGGGTTTGCCGCGCTGAAAAAAGAAGCGCCGACTTTGACGACTTTGTCGCAAGATTCCTTTATCCCCGAACCCGTTTTGCCCAAAACGGAACAAGAATACCGTCGGGCGCGCATTAAAGCCCGCCAAATCTCCGAAGGATTGGACGCGGTCGCTTCCCTGTCCGACAGTTTGACAATGCAGAACAAGGATAAAATCACCAAAAAAGCGATTGTCGAGTGGCGGTATTAGTCGCGGAAGTTGACGAACTGAAGCGGCTGATCGATGCCCAGCGTTTTCACAAAAGCGATGACCGCCTGCAAATCGTCGCGCTTTTTGCCCGAAACGCGCAGTTCGTCGCCTTGGATGGACACCTGCACTTTGGCTTTGGAATCCTTAATCGCTTTGGAAATTTTCTTGGCGATTTCCTGTTCGATACCCTGTTTGACGGCAACGGCTTGCCGCACCATCGCGCCCGCGGCTTTTTCCTCTTTGCCGAAGCTCAAAGCCGACGTGTCCAGCTTGCGGCGGGTAACGTAAGTCACCAACAATTCGTGCAGCTGTTTCAGCTTTAAATCGTCGTCGGCAAGCAGGATGATTTCCTTGTCTTTCAATTCAATCGAGCTTTTCGACCCTTTGAAATCGAAGCGCGTTGAAATCTCGCGCGCGGCACCGTTGACGGCGTTTTGAATTTCGGTCATATCGGTTTTGGACACAATGTCGAATGAAGGCATAGTACTGCTCCTTTAAGTTTTTCGCCCATCATATCCGCCAAGCGCATTTTCGTCAAGCTCACCCGTACCGACCAAGGCAAAGATTGCCGC
>DEDN01000002.1 GCA_002349565.1 Alphaproteobacteria bacterium UBA2903
TGCGTCAAAAAATCGGGCTGCTGCACAAGCAATTCCGACTGCTCCGGCGGACAGAAGTGCTCAAACAACAAGTGTGTTGAAAAAACGTGCGAAGATTCGGGGTATTACTCGTCGTGTCCTGCGGGCAAAAAACTGGGCGGCAGCAATATAGGCAGCTGTTGGACAGAATGTATAGATATTACATGTCCTGCCGGCTACACAAAAACACAACCGTCCTGCTCCGGTTCAGGATACGAAGTGGTTTCAAAAGATGTCGACGGACTGACTTGCTACACATGCGCTATGAAAGCGTGTCCCAGCGGTTACGATTACATAATCCATGGCACGTTCATTACCGAAGAATACTGCCAAGGTTCCAACAAATACTACGAAAGCAACGGGTATTCAGGAGATTATCCTTGCGGAAAATGCTATGGTCAGAGACCTTCCAGCAGTACCACTCCCCAAGTCTGCAAATTGCACACCGATTGTCCGTCCGGATATGAATGCACGAATGGCGGATATGCATGCAGAAAATGCGGGGTTGGCAGTAATATGGGTACCGGCTATGGCAACTGCAACTGCTCTGTGGGAACTTGGTCAACAGGGAACGGCGGCTGCTCCAGCGACATATGCCCGGGCGGTGCTTCCAAGAAGTACAACTCTTGGAAAAACGTTTATGAATGTCCTTAACAATTTGAAAAACATCGGCGGAGAAATCCGCCGATGTTTTTTTATATTTCATTGAAAAATAAAAAGAAGAATTGAAACTGCGAGTCCCGATAGGGGCGCGGCAGTCCCGTGAAAGGATTGGCACCCGTGCGCCCGCGTCCCGGGATTGCTTCACCCGCTACGCGGGTTCGCAATTGCAATTTTATATTTTAATATGCAACGACCTTACTTCAGCAATTCGCGCAGCTTTTCAAAAAATCCCGTCGATTGAGGACTGGATTCCTTGCTTTCCGCGGCAAACTGTTTCAGCAGTTCTTTTTGCTTGTCGGTCAACTTGGTCGGCGTTTCGACCGTAAAGCGGACGAACAGGTCGCCGACGCTCTTGCTTTGCAGCATGGTCATGCCTTTTTTGCGCAGGCGGACTTCCGTTCCCGACTGCGTGCCTTCGTCGATTTTGACCTTTTCGGACGTGCCGTCAATGCAGGGAATGTCGATTTCGCCGCCCAAAGCCGCCGTCGTCATGGACAAAGGAACGGTGCAGTACAAATTCGCCGCGTCGCGTTTAAAAATCGGGTGCGGCTTGATGTGAACAAAGATGTACAAATCCCCGTTCGGTCCGCCGTTCATGCCCGCTTCGCCCTGTCCCGCCAAACGCATTCTGTTTTCGGAATCGATGCCCGCGGGAATGGTGACTTCCAGCACTTTCTTTTGCGACACTTTGCCCGTTCCGCCGCATTTTTTGCACGGGTTTTTGATGACTTTACCCGTTCCGTTGCAGGTGGGACACATTCTTTCTTCAATAAAGAATCCCGCTTGACGGCGCACGCGTCCCGTGCCGTGGCAAGTGTCGCAGGTTTCGGCTTTCGATCCTTCCGCCGCGCCTGTGCCGTGGCAGTCTTCGCATTTCACCGCCGTTTGAATTTCGATTTCCTTGGTCAAGCCTTTGTAGGCTTCCTCCAGCGTGATTTCCAAGTCGTAGCGGATGTCCGCGCCGCGAACGCCCTCTTGCTGCCGCGAACGGCGCGCGCCGCCCATAAATTCGCTGAAGATGTCTTCGAAAATGCTGCCGAAGCCCGCGCCCGAACCACCGCCGAAATCAAAGTTGAAGCCGCCAAAACCGCTGGCGCCCGCGCCTTGGGCGAACGCCGCGTGTCCGTAACGGTCGTAAGCCGCGCGTTTTTGGCTGTCTTTCAAAACTTCGTAAGCTTCCGTGACTTCCTTGAACTTCAGTTCGGCTTCGGCGTTGCCGGGGTTGCGGTCGGGGTGGTATTTCATCGCCAGCGTGCGGTACGCTTTTTTGATTTCGACGTCCGTCGCCCCCTTTTGCAGTCCCAAAAGTTCGTAATAATCCTTTTCCATCACGGTATCCTTTTAAAGCGAAAACCGTTCGGAGGATTTTCCCCCGAACGGTCGATAGCAAGTGCGTTAATTATTTTTTGACTTCTTCAAAGTCGGCGTCAACAACGTCTTCTTCGGGTTTCGCGGACGCGGCTTCTTCAGCCCCCGCCTGCGCGCCCGCTTGAGCCGCCGATTCCTGCTGCGCTTTGTACAGCGCTTCGCCGATTTTCATCGAAGACTGCATCAACGCTTCGGATTTGGCGTTGATTTTTTCGACGTCGCCCGATTCCAGAACATCCTGCAGGGCTTTGATGTCGGCTTCGATTTTTTCCTTGTCGGAAGCGGAAACTTTGTCGCCCAAGTCTTTGATGTTCTTTTCGGTCGCGTGAATCAAGCTTTCAGCTTTGTTTTTCGCGTCGACGGCTTCGCGGCGTTTCTTGTCTTCGGAAGCATGGGCTTCGGCGTCTTTGACCATTTTGTCAATGTCGGCTTCGCTCAAACCGCCCGACGACTGAATACGGATTGTCTGTTCCTTGCCCGTGGCTTTGTCTTTCGCGGACACGTTGACGATGCCGTTCGCGTCAATGTCGAACGTGACTTCGATTTGCGGCATACCGCGCGGCGCGGCGGGAATGCCGACCAAGTCGAACTGACCCAGCAGTTTGTTGTCGGCGGTCATTTCGCGTTCGCCTTGGAACACGCGGATGGTCACAGCCGTCTGTCCGTCTTCGGCGGTCGAGAACATTTGCGATTTGCGCGTCGGAATGGTCGTGTTGCGGTCAATCAAGCGCGTAAACACGCCGCCCAGCGTTTCAATACCCAAAGACAGCGGGGTCACGTCCAACAACAGAACGTCTTTGACGTCGCCTTTCAGCACGCCGCCCTGAATCGCGGCACCCAAAGCCACGACTTCGTCGGGGTTGACGCCTTTGTGCGGTTCGCGGCCGAAGAATTCTTTGACGATTTCCTGAACCTTGGGCATACGGGTCATACCGCCGACCAAGATGACTTCGTCAATGTCGGACGCTTTCAAGCCCGCGTCTTTCAACGCTTTTTCGCACGGAATTTTGGTGCGTTCCAACAGGTCTTCGACCAAGGATTCCATTTTGGCGCGCGTCAGCTTCACGTTCAAATGTTTCGGACCCGTCGCGTCCGCCGTGATGAACGGCAGATTGATTTCCGTCTGCTGAGCCGAAGACAGTTCGATTTTCGCCTTTTCCGCAGCTTCTTTCAAACGCTGCAAAGCCAGCTTGTCGTTGCGCAGGTCGATGCCCTGTTCTTTCTGGAATTCATCGGCAAGGAAGTTGATGATGCGCGCGTCGAAATCTTCGCCGCCCAAGAACGTGTCGCCGTTGGTGGCTTTGACTTCGAACACGCCGTCGCCGATTTCCAAAACGGAAACGTCGAACGTGCCGCCGCCCAAGTCGTACACGACAATCGTGCCGCTGGCTTTTTTATCCATGCCGTACGCCAAAGCCGCAGCCGTCGGTTCGTTGATGATGCGCAGCACTTCCAAGCCCGCGATTTTGCCCGCGTCCTTGGTCGCCTGACGCTGCGAGTCGTCAAAATAGGCGGGAACCGTAATAACGGCCTGCGTCACGGGTTCGCCCAAGAAAGCTTCGGCGTCTTCTTTCAATTTTTGCAGAATGAAAGCGGAAACCTGGCTGGGGGCATACTTTTTGTCATACGCCTGCACCCACGCGTCGCCGTTTTCGCCCGCAATAATATGATAAGGAACCAAAGTTTTGGCGCGTTCAACCTGTTTGTCGTCGAAACGGCGGCCGATTAAACGCTTAATCGCAAAAAAAGTGCCTTCGGGGTTGGTAACCGCCTGACGTTTGGCGGACTGACCGACCAATTTTTCGCCGCTTTGGGTAAAAGCGACCATTGACGGAGTGGTGCGGGCGCCTTCCGCGTTTTCAATGACGCGCGCATCCTTGCCATCCATAATAGCAAAACAAGAATTTGTCGTACCTAAATCGATACCAATGACTTTTCCCATAAAAATCCCTCTTTTCAAAAGAAACCGCCCGTTCGGGCATCCATCGCAAAGATATATAGGCAAGAGGTTTGTGTTTCGCAACCGCCGAAAGAAACTTTTTTCGATTTTTTTTCCCGTTCAAACAAGGTATGATGCCTTAATCAAACAACCAAGGGGATTTGAATGTCTTTTTTACAAAAAACATGCAAAGCCGTCGGGCTTTTTTCGGGCAAGATCAAACTGTATCTGAAAAGCTCGCAAAGCTTTACACCGTATGCGAAACAGCAGCTGAAAGACTTTGTTGTCAAATGGTGGGGCTGGGTGCTGGCGGGAACGGTGCTGTTCATCCTGTTTTATTATCCCGCGGGCGCGCTGGTGACCCACCGCGTCGATCTGTCGATGGCGCTGAACGACGGTGCAGCCGCACCCAAAGCCGTTTCGACTTTGGAAGCGTTGGGCAGCCGTGAATTGAACCGCAATATTTACACGCCCAATCTGCCGTTTTTTTATCCGGGCGCGGTTTTGGACAATATGCCCGCTTTTCAAACGGGCGTTTTCAGCGAAATCAAGGACTTCACCAAAACGCTTTTGACGCTGAAGCCCGACAGCGCGGAGCTTTCCCGCGCGGCGGAACTGTTTTCCTATCCGCCCGATGTTTGGTATTTCAAGGACGGCAAACCCGCCAAATCGTCCGCCGCTCAATACAAAGAAGCCGTTGCGGCTTTGAACGCGTACAAAAAAAGCAGCCGTTCGTTGGAATTGTCCGCCGACGAATTGCCCGCCGTCATCCGCTCTTTGCGCGATTCTTTGAAGCGCGAGGGCGAGCGCATCGAAAACCATATCGTCAAAAACGAAAAGAAGTTTTTCGATTGGCAGGCGGACGACCTGTTTTACTTTGTCAAAGGGCGGGCGTATGTCATCGCTTTGCTGCTGCGCGATATGAAAACGGACTTTCCCGCCGCGTTCGAGGATGAAACATTCAAAAATATGGTGGACGAAGCGCAAATCTCTTTGCAAAAAGCATTGGACATTCAGCCGCTGATCGTTTCGAACGCCAGTCCTCAAACGCAGTTCGCGCCGAATCATCTGTTGGGATTGGGCTTTTATCTGTCGCGCGCGCAAAGCGTTTTGACCGAAACGGAAGCGTATCTGCAATGAAAAAGATTTTATCGGTGCTGCTGCTTGCCGCGGCGGGGATCGCCGTTTGGCTTTTCCTGCCCGAATCCGTTCCGACGGGGGACAAGCGGGCGGACGGACTGTATTTCGGCGCAATGAAGACGGCGCGGCTGAAATCGGCGTTTAAAGCGCAAAACTATGATATGGCGGATGTTTTGGAAAACAAAAAGCCCGTGCCGCGTTTGTTCGTCGAAGCCGTGCCTTCGGATTTCAACCGTTCGAAATACGACGATGAGCGTCCCGCTTTGTTTACGGAAATGCTGTTGCCCGTGATTATGAAAGCCAATGCGGACGTTTTGACCGAACGTGCCGGAATTGAACGGCTGAAAGCGAAATTTGAAGCCAAAGAAGCTTTTTCACCCGAAGAAACCGCTTTGCTGCAAACCGCCGCCGAAAAATACGATGTTGATTTCAATACCGAAGATTTCAGCAAGTTTTTCAATGAAATGCTCTTGGCGGTCGATGCCGTGCCGCCGTCTTTGCTGCTGGCGATGGCGGCGGAAGATTCGGGGTTTGCGACCAGCCGCTACGCCCGCGAATACAACGCCGTGTTTCATGCCCGCGATTGGAACGGCAGCGGCGTCGAACCCGACGAACCGCGGAAAGAGGGGGAAACTTACCTTATCAAAACGTTTCCGACGCTGTATGACGCGGTGGCGGACAGAATTTTGTATTTGAACACGGTCAACCGTTTCGATTCCCTGCGCGCCGCGCGCGCCGAATACCGCCGCACGAAAAACCCGCTGTACGGCAGACGGATTGCGCAGGCTTTCCGCCTGTTTCCCGACAGGGAGTTCAAGTATCCCGACATATTGAAGCACCTGATCAATCAATACGGATGGTCGCCTTTGGATTTGGCTGCTTTGTCAAACTAAAAAAGAGCTGTTCAATCAAGAGGCATTCCTTTAATATCGAGGGCGGAGATTTTTTTAATGAAAGCAAAGGCGTATCTTTCCCGAAACGAATCCGAAGCAATCGTCGCTTTTGGCGGCGACTGGTCGGTGGAATGTCCGTTGGACGACCGCGACGGCGTGTTGACCGATTTTGAAAGCGGCGGTTTCCAAACCGTGGTTTTTTCGGGGAAAAGCTTGGGAAAATGGGACAGCGCGCTGATTGCTTTTCTGTTGCGTTTGATTCAAGAATGTGCAAAACGCGGCATTTCATACACGCTGACGGATATGCCCGACGGTGTTGAACCGCTGGTGAAACTGGCTTTGACCGTTCCGCCGCGTGTTGTCCGCAAAGACGCCGAACACGCGAAGCCCATGCTTGATTTGCTGGGCGAAGCGGGTATCGCCGCGTGGAACGCTTCTTGCAAGGCGGGCTGTTTCATGCGCAAAGCGTATCGGTCGTTCGCCCGTTTTGTTGCGGGCAAAGCCGTTTTGCGCAAAAGCGATTTGCTGTGGGAAATTCAGGAAGCGGGTGTTTCCGCTTTGCCCATCGTGTCGCTGATCTGCTTTATGGTCGGGTTGATTGTCGCGTTTGTCGGATCGATTCAGCTCAAACTGTTCGGCGCGCAAATTTATGTTGCAAGCTTGGTTGCCATTGCGGTGACCCGCGTGATGGGCGCGATTATGGCGGGAGTCATCATGGCGGGCAGAACGGGTGCGTCTTATGCCGCGACCATCGGATCGATGCAGGTGAACGAAGAAGTCGACGCGTTGGAAACCATGGGCATATCACCGTTTGATTTTCTGATTACGCCGCGGCTGCTGGCATTGTCGCTGATGATGCCGATTTTAACGGTTTACGCGGATTTGATGGGGATTTTGGGCGGCGCGTTCGTCGGAATCGTCATGCTGGGACTGTCGCCCGAAGAATACGCGCGCATGACGCTGAACGCTTTGGTTTCCAAAAACATCATCGTCGGAATCGTTCACGGCACGGTATTCGGCGTGATTATCGCGCTGTGCGGCTGTTATCAGGGATTGGTTTGCGGCAGGAACGCGTCCGCCGTCGGACGGGCGACGACTTCGGCGGTTGTGTATTCGATTGTGTGGATGACCGTTGCCACCGCCGTCCTGACGTTCATTTTCAATTTAATCGGAGTGTAGTGAAATGACGGCTCCGTTTTTAACCGTTTCGGATTTGACCGTCGCGTACGGCGACAACGTGATTATGAAAGACGTTTCCTTTACCGTCAACCGCGGCGACGTGTTCATTATCATGGGCGCCAGCGGTTGCGGCAAAAGCACGCTGCTGTCCGTTTTAACGGGACTGAAAGAACCCGTCAAAGGCGACGTTTTGTTTGACGGATTGCCCTTTTGGGGCGAAAACTCGTCCGACGCGAACCGCAAGACCGCCATGCGCAAAGCCGGCATTTTATATCAAAGCGGCGCATTGTGGACATCCATGACTTTGGCGGAAAACGTCGCTCTGCCTTTGACGCAGTACACGGCATTGACGCCCGCCGAAATCCAAGATTTGGTCGCGCTGAAGCTGGATTTGGTCGGATTGGCGGGGTTTCAGGACTTTTATCCGTCGGAAATCAGCGGCGGCATGAAAAAACGTGCGGGACTGGCGCGCGCATTGGCGCTTGATCCGCAAATCGTGTTTTTCGACGAACCCAGCGCGGGGCTGGACCCGATAAGTTCCAAAAATTTGGACGATTTGATTTTGCAAATCAAAGAAAACCTGAACACGACGATTGTGATGGTTACGCACGAATTGCCGTCTTTGCTGTCCGTCGGCACGAATTCGATATACCTGGACGTGGATACGAAAACCCTTATCGCGCAGGGAAAACCCGCCGATTTGCTGAAAAACCCGCCCAACCCGAAAGTACAACACTTCCTGACCCGAGGAGAAAAATAAAATGTCGCAAAAAGCCAATCCCCGTTTAATCGGCGTATTCATTCTGATTGCGGTTTTTGTTTCGATCGGGACATTCTTTTTGATGAACCGCGACAGATTTTTTTCGCAAACGACGAAGTACGTTTTGTACTTTCAAGGGTCTGTCAAAGGGCTGAACATCGGATCGCCCGTCGTGTTCAACGGCGTTCCCGTCGGACGGGTCATCAATATCTCGCTTGTGACCGACATGCAGACGCTGGAGGTCAGAATCCCCGTTACCATCGAAACGAACGCCAACAGCTTTATCATTCTAAGCAAAAAGAAGCGCATCACTCCCCGCGCGGGGAACGAAGAAATCCGCCGCTTCACCGATGAAATGATTGCCAAAGGGCTGCGCGCGCGCCTGATTCCGCAAAGCATCCTGACGGGGCAAATGATGATCGATTTAAGCTATTTGCCCGGAACGCCCGTCATTTTGATGCCGACAACGCTGAAAATGATCCAAATTCCGACTTTGCCGTCGATTTCGGACGAACTGGCGAAGACTTTGCAAAAAATGCCGCTGGATGAAACGTTTAAGCGTCTGAACAAACTGTTGGAGGA
Source organism: Alphaproteobacteria bacterium UBA2903 (assembly GCA_002349565.1). Classification (GTDB taxonomy): domain Bacteria; phylum Pseudomonadota; class Alphaproteobacteria; order CAAGCB01; family CAG-977; genus UBA2903. Next base: position 8,543 of record DEDN01000002.1, read on the forward strand.
ATCAAGCGTCCTTGTTTCCGCTTTGAATGCCGATGCGCCCGAGATTATCAAAGAGATTCGCAAAATCACCCGTTCCGTTCAAAGCGTTTCCCGGAAAGCCGACAACGCTCTCGATTCGTTCAACGAAGATTCCCGCACCATGCTGGATTTGAACAAAATGCTGCGCGATTTCAGCGCGGCGGCGGAATCTTTGCGCAACTGGGCGGATTATCTGGAACGCCACCCCGAAGCTTTGCTGAAAGGAAAAGGAGGATACTGATGAAAAAAATTCTGTTTGCCTGTTTTGCCGTTTTGTCTTTGACCGCGTGCGGCACGACAAAGCCGTCTACCTTTTACGTTCTGGATTCCAACGCGCTGCCCGTTGAAAGCAAGACGCTGAAAAACGCCGACAACATCAAAATCGGCATTGAACCCGTGTTTGTCCCGAACTATTTGAACCGACCGCAAATTGTTATTCGCGACGATGACGGCGTTACGCTGAAAATGTCCGAATTCAACCGCTGGGCGGAACAGATTTCAGACGTGTTCCCGCGCGTTTTGGCGACATCAATTTCCGAAACGATGAAATACCCCGCGGCGAAGCAAATCAACCTGAACCGCGATTTGTTCCCGTACCGCCTGTTTGTCGAAGTCCTGCGATTTGACGCCGCGTTCGGCAAAGAAGCCGTTTTGGACGCGTGGTGGACGGTGATGACCCGCGACGGCAAAATGATTCGGCGCGTGCGCACGACGCTGACCGAGCCTGCGGGCGACACGTTCGCCGCCGTTGTCGCGTCCGAACAAAAGCTGATTGCGCGATTGGGCGCGGTTATCGGCGCGTATGCGAAAAAGAATCTGAAATAAAGCTTATTTCCAAATATGCACGGGGCGGTCGTCGTCGGAAGCAATCCGCTGCACGACCGCACAATAATCGCGCCAGTCGTCGACGGCTTCGGACAGCAGACGGCAAATCAAGTCGTTCAATCCTTCGCCGTTTTCCATGGCTTGGCGTTCCAATAAAGAATACAGCGGCGTTTCGATTTTCAAGGAAACTTTCTTCTGATGTTCCGCGATTGATGTCATAAGCCGCCTCCTTAACCTGCCTTTAAGCTCTTAAAGCTATAGTTCGATTCTGAACACGGAATCATTAACAAAAGGTAACTTTTACGTCCCCATGGCGAAAAAGAAAGCAGTCAAACCCAAATCCGCCGAGTCGAAAGCCAAAAAACAATCCGCCCCCAAAAAACGGACGGCAAAACGAATCGGATTCGATTGGAAAAAAACGCTGAACTGGTTTAAAAAGCCCGCCCGATTCGTTTGGATCGGCGCGGCGGCGATTGCCGTGTATTTGGCTTACTGCTGGGCGACCTTGCCCGATATTTCCAAAGCCGTCAAAGCTTCAAGACCGCCAAAGCTGGTTGTGCTTGCCGCCGACGGAACGGAATTGGCGTCGTACGGGGCGAAATACGGAAACCCCGTGGATTTAAACACTCTGCCGCCTTATGTGCCGCAAGCCGTCGTCGCCACCGAAGACGTGCGCTTTTATTCTCACTTCGGGCTGGATATCCGTTCGATTGTCCGCGCCGCCGTTACGAATTTGATTAAAGGACGCAAGGCGCAGGGCGCAAGCACGATTACACAGCAAGTCGCCAAAAACCTGTTTTTGTCGTCGCAAAAAACGTTCCGTCGCAAAGTGCAGGAAGTCATGCTGTCCCTGTGGCTGGAACACAACCTGAGCAAAGACCGGATTTTAACGATTTATCTGAACCGCGTTTATTTCGGCGCGGGAACGTACGGGCTGGAAGCTGCCGCGCAGAAATACTACGGCGTCAAAGCCCGCCGCCTGTCGCTGTACCAAGCCGCCGTTCTGGCGGGGCTGTTGAAAGCGCCGACGACGTACAATCCTTTGGCGCATCCCGAAGCGGCGAACAAACGCGCGCGCATCGTGCTGGCGAATATGGCGAAAGCGGGCTACATTTCTGCGACCGAGGGTTTGAACGCCGCCGAAACGGGCGCGAAAACGGGCGACGGAAAAAACAAGTCCGCTTTTTACTTTACCGACTGGATCGCCGACGAAACGGACGCGTATTTGGGAAATATCACGCAGGACATCGCCATCCGCACGACTTTGCAGCCCGAAATGCAAAACATTCTGACGGCTGAAATCACGGCGGCTTTGAACGGCGAAGAAGCGCGCGCCAAACACGTTTCCCAAGCCGCGGGCGTCATTTTATCCCCCGACGGGGCGGTTTTGGCAATGGTCGGGGGCAAAGACTACACGAAAAGCCAATTCAACCGCGCCGCCGAAGCCCGCCGTCAAATCGGTTCGACCGTCAAGCCGTTCGTGTACCTGACCGCTTTCGAGCAAGGCGCAGCCCCTTCCGACATTGTGGAAGACAAGCCGATTTATCTGAACGGCTGGAGCCCCAAAAACGCTTCGGGACGGTATTACGGAAAAATCTCTTTGCATGACGCTTTGGTTCGCTCGGTCAACACGGTGGCGGTGGCGACGGCGTTGAAAGCGGGCGTGCGCAACGTTTTGAAAACCGCACGCAAATTCGGCGTCGTCGGAACGGACTGCAAAGCCGAAGCCGCGATTGCTTTGGGCGTGTGCCAAACGCGGCTGATTGACTTGACGGCGGGATACGCCGCGCTGTCAAACGGCGGAATCGGCGTTATGCCTTACGGCATATCGGAAATTTTGGGCGCAAACGGCGAGATTTTGTATCAGCGCGATTCGGACGGACGCGGACGGCTGGTCAATCCGCGCTATATTGTCGATTTGGACACCGTTTTAATCGATGTGATTTTAAAAGGAACGGGTAAAAAAGCCAATCCAGGAATCCTCGCCAAAGGCAAAACGGGAACGACGCAAAACTACCGCGACGCGTGGTTTGTCGGCTACACCCGCGACTTTGCGGCGGGCATTTGGGTCGGCAACGACGACGAAACGCCGATGGACAAAGTAACGGGCGGCGGACTGCCCGCGGAAATATGGGGCAAAGTCGTGCGGGAAATTTCGTTTGATATCGACGACGACGCGGCTTATTCGGGTTTGTAAACGGGATAGCGTCCCGCCAAAACATCGTCAACCGACGACAAATCCTCTCCCAACAGACTGCGGTAAATCCAGTAATTCGACGCCACTTTTTTGACAAAGCCGCGGGTTTCGCGCGACGGTATCGCTTCGACGAACATCAGCGGATCGTTTTTGAAATCTTCACGCTTTTGCCATTTTTTCGTATTGCGCGGCCCGCAGTTGTAGGACGCTATCGCCATCAGCAGATTGCCGTCGATACTGGGATAGTTCAGCAGCGTTTTTATCAGCTCCTGCCCCATCATCAGACTGTAGGGAATTTTATGCAAACGGCTGAGCTGATATTTCACGCCCAGCTTGCGCGCCATCAGCCGCGCCGTCCCCGGCATCAGCTGCATAACGCCGCGCGCGCCCGCTTTGCTGAACGCTTTGTTTTTAAAGCAGGATTCCTGACGCACAAAAGCGTAAACCAGCGCTTTGTCCAGCTGCCAACCGTTGACGGGCGTCCAGTTTGGCACGGGATAAAGCGCGTTGTCGCCGTCGGGCGTTTCGATTTTGCCGTTCAATCCCGCCAGCCGTTCCTTCAAGTCGGGGTATTCGGGCAAAGTATCGACGTACGCCAGCAGATTGTCGCGCAAATTCTTTTTGGCGGCGAACAGTTTGACCAGTTCCTTTTCCGCCCATTCGTCCTGTCCGATTTCAATCAAAGCCACCGCGCGGCGACCGGCTTTTTCCTTTAAAATCGCGTCCATATCGGGTTCGGCGACGGCGGGCGATTTCCATGAATGTCCGATTTCCCAGCCCAACGCCCTTTGCGCCAAAATGCCGTAAAACGACCGCGGCGACGCAAAAGCGGACTGCTTTAAATAGATTGAAATTTCGGAATATTTTTCCTGTTTCATCATCGCGCGGGTCGCCCAAAAAGCGGCGGCGGATTTTTGCGTTGGAATCGCTTTCGGATGCGCGGCGGCGGCTTTGAAGTTTTCCTCCGCCGCCTGCCAGTTTTTCATACGGAAAGCCGTCAGCCCCGCCACCCACGGAGCAAGGGGATTGCGCGTTTGACTGCGTTTCAGCGGTTTTTGTATCGTTTCCCACGCCTTTTCATCCTGCCTGTCGATGAAATAAGCGAACGCCAGCGCGGTTTCGGAATCGTCCCTGTCCTTTTGCGACAGGTATTTCTTCATATGCTTTTCGTTCAAGTGCAGCTTTGCCGCCAGAGTCTTGCCGCGGCGGACGGCGGACGAAAAATACTGCAAAGATTTGCGGACTTTCGCCCGATGCGGTTCGGGAACGTACGACGCGCGGCGGAAAAACACCAAATCAATCGGATCGGCGATGCGCATGGACGTGCAAACACCCGCAACCATGTGCTGTGTTTTGTCGTCGCGGCGGATATAAGGCAGATAGGATTTTTTCTTGATTGCCAAATCGTACACGGCGTCGGACACGGGCAAATCCTTGTACGCGTACAGCCAGTTGGTCAACTGCTGTTTTTTGGGGTTTGCCCCGTCCGCCAAATACGAAAGCGCCTGCACATACCCCTTTAGAACGGGATTTTCGACCGCGTTCATCAGCACGGCGGCGGCTTGAGGTTCGTTATTTTCCAAATGCAGGAAAATTTGCCCGTACAGCGCTTTGTCCGATGCCGTCAGCACGCCTTTTTTTTCGGGCGCGTCCGATTCTGGCGGCGGCTGCAGCAAAGCGGGCGGTTCCTGCGCGCGAACAGGCGCGGCAAACAATATGACCGCGCCTGCGAACAAAAATGCGAAAGCCGAACCGCGCATTGCTTACTTAATCACGATATACTTGGAACAATCCGATCCTTCGATATCGCCCATAGTGCAGCTTTTCACTTTAATTTTGGGCTTGACGCCTTTCATCGCGGGGCATTGGTTCGAATAGACCATAATCTTTTTAACCATCGCGCCGCGCGGCTGAATGTTGTTGAACGTCGGGTCGTTGTAGGAATCGCGCACGACAAATTCCAACTTCAGGTTTTGAATGGCGGTGTCGGTTCTGTTTTGCAAAACGATTTTCCATTTGCAGTGAACGAATGCACCGTCGATGTCGCCCCATTCAAAGTCGGACATGTAAACCCAGATTTCGCCTTTGGGCCATACGATTTCGGGAACGACGGATCCCTGCGCGGCGGCGTTTTGCGTTTGCGCCGATCCTTGGCGGCGCACGGCGTATGGATTGATGCGCTGTGCGGGGGCGGCGTTTTGAACTGCGGACCCCTGCGCGGCGGGTTTTTGAAAAGCCTCGAAAGACGGCAGGTCGGACGCGCCTTCGGAATCCTCCTGCGCCGTCGGGCGGGGACGGAACTGAGCCGCGGCGGGTCTCGCCGCCGAAGACGTTGACGCCGCCTGTGTCGGACGCGCCGCCTGATACGCGGGACGCTGTTGGGCGGCGGGCCGCGCTTTTGCCGTCGAAGTTGCCGATTTGGAATTGGTGGTGTATTGCGCCTGCGCCGGCAGGGCAAAGCATGCAAACAGTGCCAAAAGACTGATGAAACGCATAGGAAAAATCCTTTTCGCCTGAAAATACCGAATTTTGATAAACAGTTTACCTTAAATTATCTTTTTTTTCATATAAAAAAAGCATCGAATTTCGGATAAAGGGCGAAAAAAATGAAAAAATACTTTTTTTGCGGCATCGGCGGCAGCGGGATGAGTTCGCTGGCTCTGGCATTGAAAAACCGCGGCGACGACATTTCGGGGTCGGACAGGGCATACGACGCGGGCGGCGCAAAAGAAAAATTCGAAACGCTGAAAAATCAAGGGCTGAAGCTGTTTGCGCAGGACGGTTCGGGGCTGACGGCGGATACGGACGCTTTGGTTGTTTCGACGGCGGTCGAGGAAACCATCCCCGATGTTGTCAAAGCGCGCGAATTGAATCTGCCGATTATGACGCGCGCCCAGCTGCTGGCGGAGTTTTTTCATGCCCATAACGGAATCGCCGTCGGGGGAACCAGCGGCAAAACGACGACGACGGGCATGCTGGGGCATATCTTGCGTCAATCGGGTGTCGACCCGACCGTCATCAACGGCGGCGTGATGCTGAACTATCCCGATTCGCTCGGAACGGGAAGCGTTTTGGCGGGTAAAAGCTCGTTTTGCGTGATTGAAGCGGACGAAAGCGACGGATCGATAGAACTTTACAAACCAGCCGTATCGATTGTGACCTCGATTACCCTTGACCACAAACCGCTGGAGGAACTGCGCGTTTTGTTCGGCGATTTTGTGGCAAAAGCGTCCGTCGGCGCGGTGCTGAACGCGGACAACGCGGATTGTCTGGCTTTAAAGGATAAAAATCCGACCGTGCTGACTTTTTCGACAGAGGGCAATCCCGCCGATTTGCGGGCGGTTAATATCACGCCCGTCGAAAACGGAACCGAATTCGAACTGGACGGGCAAAAGGTTTTCCTGCCCGTCATCGGGCGGCACAACGTCGCAAACGCCCTTGCCGCCATAGCCGCGGCGGAGCTGATCGGCGTAACGCAAGCGCAGTCAATTGAAGCTTTGGCGACGTTCAAGGGCATCCGCCGCCGATTGGAAACGGTCGGCACGACGAAAAAGGGCGTAACCGTGATTGACGACTTCGGACACAATCCCGAAAAAATCGCGGCGTCGCTGTCCGCGCTGAAAGAATACGCGGGACGGCTGATAGTCATCTACCAGCCTCACGGGTTCAAGCCGACCAAAATGATGCGCGCGGGCATCGTCGAAGCGTTCGACAAGCATCTGAGCATGGACGACACCCTGATAATGCAAGAGATTTATTACGCGGGCGGCACGGCGGCAAAAGACATTTCATCCGCCGATTTGGTGCGCGATTTGGAAAAAACGGGCAAACGCGTCCACTTCATCCCCGACCGCAAAAAAATCGTGTCTTTGGTCAAAGCCCTGGCGGCGAAAGGCGACCGCGTCGTCATCATGGGTGCGCGCGACGAATCGCTCGGCGCCTTTGCGAAAACGATTTTGAACAGCATCGGATAAGCCCATGAAAATCGGAGTCGTATCATCGTCGTCCGCCGTTTCGGAAAAGCCCGCGCGCATCGGCGCGGCTGAATTTGAAAAGCAAGGCTTTGACATCGTGTTCAGTCCGCATTGTTTTGAACAAAACCGTTTTTTGGCGAGCACGGACGCGCAAAGAATTGCCGATTTGCACGCTTTTTTCGCCGACGATTCGATTGACTGCATTTTGGAAGCGGGCGGCGGCTACGGATCTTCGCGCCTGTTGGACGGGCTGGATTACGACCTTATCCGACGGCACAAAAAGCCCCTTGTCGGGCTGAGCGATTCGACGGCATTGCAAAACGCTTTGATTGCCAAAGCGGACTTGGTCTGTCCGTCGGGTTTTTTGCTGAAAAAACGGTTTTCCGACTATGAAATCCCGCCGACGCTGTCGGATTTTTTCGCGGGAAAAGAGCTGAACTACGAATTGAACGGCGCGTTTGAAGCGTCTGGCAGACTGTTGGGCGGATGTCTGAGCTTGGTCGCGGCGTTGCTCGGCACGCCGTATCTGCCCGATATGACGGAGGCGATTCTGGTGTTGGAAGACATCGGCGAAGAACCTTACGCCATCGACCGCATGCTGCAGCATTTGGCAAGCGCGGGCGTGTTCAAAGCCGTTTCCGCCGTCGTGTTCGGACAGTTTGTCGACTGCTTGGCGAAAGATTCGGCGGACGGCACAATCCAAGACGTTTTGGACGAATGGGAAAAAAGGATTGAAAAACCCGTCTTTACGAACTTAAATTACGGGCATCAGGCGTACAGCGCGGTCGTGCCGTTCGGCGCGGTCGGCTCAATTAAAAACGGTACTTTGACCGTTTCGGGAAAGGATGAACAATGACGGAACTTTTGGCGCCCGCAGGCGATTTGGAAGCGGGATACGCGGCTTTGGCTTACGGAGCGGACGCGGTTTACTTGGGCTTGACTCGGTTTTCCGCGCGCGCCGAAGCAACCAACTTCACCCCCGACGCGTTAAAGACGTTTACGGCGTTCGCCCACGCGAAAGGCAAGCGCGTTCTGGTCGCCGTCAACACCGTGATTTTCGACGAAGAACTGGACGGGCTGATTGACACGCTTTGCGCCGTCAGGGATGCCAAAGCCGACGGCGTCATCGTGCAGGATTTGGGCACGGCGCGGATTATCCGCAAATACTTTCCGACCCTGCGCCTGCACGGCAGCACGCAAATGGCGGTGCACAACCGCGAAGGCGTCGAGGCTTTGCGCGACATGGGGTTCAAGCGGGTCGTTCTGGCGCGCGAACTGACGCTGGACGAAATCCGCGACATCTGTTCCGTGCCGGGCATTGAAAAGGAAGTCTTCGTTCACGGCGCTTTGTGCTACAGCTACAGCGGATTGTGCCAATTTTCGTCCGTGTACACGGGACGCAGCGCAAACCGCGGCAAATGCGTTTATCCCTGCCGCGAATCGTTTTGTTTCGAGGGCGTGAACAAACACGTCTTTTCCATGAAAGATTTGGCGCAAAGCGAAAACGTTTTATTGCTTGAACAAGCGGGCGTTACCGCTTTGAAAATCGAGGGACGCAAGAAAAGCCCGCTGTACGTCGCGGCGGTGACCGACTATTACCGCGCGATTTTGAACGGCGTGACCGACAAAGCCGTTTTAACGCAAAAACTGAACAACATCCGCTGTATTTTCAGCCGTCCGACCACGTCGCTTTACCTGACGAATCCCGAAAACCGCCGCGTAACCGACACCGAAATCGTCGGACACCGCGGATTGCCTTTGGGCGAAGTCGTGAAGCTGACCACCCTCGGCAAAGACCGTTTCGTGCGTTTCAAAACGGCTTTCGCCCTGTCGCGCTACGACGGCGTGCAGATTGACTTGCCGAACGAGGAACGCCCGTTCGGCTTTTCCGCGGAACGCCTGCGCGTCAACGGCAAAGACGTGTTTTCCGCCCCCGCCAAAACGACCGTGGACGTTTTGTTGCCGCCCCATTCGCCTTTTATTCCCGAAAAAGCCGCCGTTTACCTGTCATCCGCGTCGGCGGTCAAATCGGCGTATCCCTATGAAAAGCCGCGTGAAGCCGACTTTGCGCCCGCCGTTCCCGTCTGCGTGTTCGTGCGCGTCGCGCCCGATTCCGTCACCGCGATTGCCGAGGGCTGCACCGAAACCGCAACAGGTTCTTTCAGTCCCGCGAAATCATTGGAAACGGCAAACAAAAGCATTCGCGATTCGTTTGCGAAAACGGGCGGAACGGGGCTTTGCTTGGATAAAATCGAAATCGAAAACGACGGACTGTTCGTGCCGATGGCGGTTTTAAACGAAGTGCGCCGCGCGCTGTACAACGCCGTTTCCGAACGGTTGACCGAACGCGCCGCCGCCGAACAAAAGGCGTTGAAAGAAAAAATCCTGTCCGCCGAAACCGCTTCGCCGAAAGCGGTTGTCACCGACCGTCCGAAAATCATCGTCAAAACCGACCAACCCGCGATTTTCACGGAGTTTGAAGCGGAAGACTGGGCGAAAATCGACGAAGCGGTGATTGAACTGCCCGTCGGATACACCGCGCCGATTGCCTGCCCCGACATGCGCAAAATCCGCTTTGCTTTGCCGACGGTTATCCGCGCGCGCGACGCGTGGCGCAAAACGATGCGGACTTTGATTGCGCAAGGGGCGAAAAAGTTTGAAATCGGCAATATCGGCGGCTTGACCTTTTTAAAAGGGCTTCACGCCGACATCGCGTTCGACCGCTTTATCTATGTCGCAAACGCGGCGGCGGCGCGCGAAGCGCTGGCTTTGGGCGCGTCGCGGTTTACCGTTTCTTACGAAGCCCCCGACCCGCAGGCGTTGTTCGCCGCTTTTCCCGACAAAGCCAACGCCGTTATCTATCAGGACTTGCCGCTGTTCATCAGCGAAACATGCCCTTATGCGTCGGTTGCGGGAAAATGCCTGAAATGCGGCGGATGCCGTCAGCAGACGATAACGTCCCGCTACGGCACTTTTGTTTCCGTGATGAAGCATTGCCGCCATTTCCTGCTGAACGAAAAGCCGCACTTGCGCAAAAAAGAGGCGGACGGCGCGCAATGGCGGCAAATCGATTTCATGTACCGGCACTGGACGCCGCAAGCCGCCGTCGAAACATTCCGAAAAATAGTTTGAAGTCGGGGCTGATTTGATTTAAAATAAAAAAATTGTTCGGCAGCATACCGAAAAACAACTTAGAAAGAGTGTGAAAAATGACAAAATCCCCTGTTCAACCGAACGATATTTTTCAAAAAGCCAGCGGACTGACCTCCAAATGGATTGTCGACCGCGTGATTGAATTTCCCGATTTGCCGCTGCATGTTCGTTTAATCGAACAGGGCGGAAACGAACGGACTGTTACCGTCGCTTTGTCAACCTTGCTTGACCCGCGTCAATGGCGCGTGATTAAAATGGCGGGGGCGGCAGCCGACGCCGAATGAAAAAAGGGAGCTTTCGCTCCCTTTTCTTTTGAATTATGCCGCTTTCGGCATTCTGGACGCGTGGAAAAACAGGTAAATCAGCGAAACAATCGTTCCGATAATCGCCCCTAATTCGAACAGTCCCAGCAATACGCCGAAAATCAAATTGAATACGAAAACAGGCAAAGCCGAAATTGTTGCCAGCCGCATCCGCGCTTCGAACGGAACGCCGTTTTTGTAAAAGAATGTGGCAACATACGAAACCAAAGCCAGCAAATACACCAAAACAACGTATTTCAAAAACAGCATGGGAATCGCAATCGACAGGACGAAAGCGGGCAGGACGAACATCATTTTCCCCGCGCTCTGCACGACGAAATCGGAAATCGAATCCTTGGTAATCGACAGGTTGTCCATGCCGAACAGCTTGTTCAAAGGCATCAATTCGACTTTTTGCCCTTTGACGAACTGGATTCCGTTTTTGGACACATAGATTTCGTTCGGGGACGGATCTTTGACGGTTTCGTCGCCGCTTGCCGTGTCAATGGTCAGATGCAGTCCGTCGCCGATTTGATAGCGTCCGAAGAAATTTTCGGGCTGGACGATTTGCCCGTTTTGAATTTGAATGTCGGGCAAATCCGTAATTCTTTGCGTGATGATTTCGGGCGAAAACGCGTTTACCGCAATCAGCGAATACACCGCGTAAATCAGCGCGGCAATCACGGATAAAACAAACAGCGGGATAAGTCCTATCCCGTGTCCCGCCGCGACGTATTTTTCGGACAAATCCTTGTCGTAAAACGAACGGACGGGCAAAGAAAGCGAACATTTTGCACAAATCATGGAAAACCTCCTTTTATGAAACACTGCTGAAATTATAAAAGCAGGCGTGCGGTTGGAAAATCCGACAATGCGGCTAAAATAAGGAAATAAAAAGTTGACCGCCGCCCGCTTTGGATTTATACAAAAGAAAGCCAAGACCCTATCGTCTAATTGGTTAGGACAGCACCCTCTCAAGGTGTCAACACGGGTTCGAGTCCCGTTAGGGTCGCCAAATTTATCGGCGGGGGTTCACCCTGCCGATTTTCTGATTGACGGCGGAGCGACGGCTTCGTATTTCTACGGTCCGCTGAAACCGTAATCAGCAAAACGGGATTTGCGACGGAATTGTGAACTTTGCGGCAAGTCGTCTTGTCCGTACGCTTTCTTTTTGATATGATAAACCATCATTCGAAAAAGGCGGAGGATGCCGATGACCGATACCGAACAAAACACAAAACAATCGCTGACTTCCGATAACGTGATGGACGATTTTGTCGCCGACTACGAACGGCGTATCGCGGCAATCAGACAGGGCAAACAAACGCAAGGCAGGGAAGGCGCCGTCGCTCAATACGTTCCGTCTTGCAAAAGCACGCCGGGGTTTTATTGTTTGGGGACGTATACTTACTCTATGAATGCCGTGCTGAAAAAACACGGCATTTCTCCGCAGGCAAGCGGGCTGATGCAGTTTACGAACGCCGAACGCGGGCAGTTCAACTCTGCGGCATGGGGCAGTCCGCAAATTTCATGCCCCGGCGCGATCAACTATTTCGAATCCCATAAAAACAAAGAATTGAAAGCTTGCGGCAAAAGCCTGAAAGACATGCCGAAAGGCACGACTTTGGGACAAATGCTTGCCCAAGGGTACAAGGACGGCTCGATTCCCAAAGGATCGCTGGTTTTGGTGCAAAGCGCGGGCAATACCAGCACGGGCATGCACGCCGTTATGTTTGTCGGATTGAACGACAAAGGCGAACCGCTGTTTTCCAGCGCGAATCCCGAAAAAATACGCCAAACCATGCCGAAATGGGCGAATCAAACCGCCAATCCGAACAAATCCCGCGACTTGGACTGCTATGTCGTCAATATGAAAAAAGCGATGGAAGTCAAAGTGCCGCAGGTGCAAAACAGCGCCGAACGGCAAAAAGCGGCGGCGGCTCAAACACAAGCGCAGGTGCCAGCGGTTAAAAGTTCGGGCGGATTCAAGCTTGAACCGATTACGGTCAAAAACGATTCCGTCAAACCGCACGGCGGCTTTAAAATCCCCGTGGCTCCCGTTAAAAACCTTGATGCGGATTTCGATGATGTTCCGTCAAACAAAAGCGCGGACAATTCGTTGTCAAGCCTGCTGAAAAAAGCCGTCAGCCGCGTTTCCGACAAAATCGGCGATTTGACGGCGACCGTTTCGGACAAGCTGCGGCATGCGTGGCGCAACGAAATCCGTTTCCGCGCAAAATCCCGTTGTGACAACAAAGCGATGAAACTGCTGGCGCAAAAATCCGCCGAAAAGAGCAATGCGGTTTTCCGTTCGACGAATTTGATGAAAACGCTGATGCGCAACACCGCGTCTTTGGCGGAACAGCACACGTCGGGCAGACAAAGCCTGTCGGAAAAAATGAATGCTTCGCCCGCTTTGAAAAAAGCTATGCTGGGACGGCGTTATTCGCGCTGATGTCCGTTTTCGGGTATCTGCGGCGGATGATGCCATAAGCGACCGCCAAAACAACGGTTGTCACCGCCCACGAAACGGGATACGACAAAAACAGGTGCGTAAACGTGTGGTATTTCGGAATTTGGAACAGCGTCGCTATCCAGACCAAACGCAATCCGCACGCGCCCGCCAAAGCGATGACGGCGGGAACGAACGATGACCCCAGTCCGCGCAAAGCCCCTGTCATAATATCCATCCAGCCGCACAGCACATACGGCACGCCGACCATTTTCAGGCGCACCAATCCCGCTTCTATCGCCGCCATATCGCTGGTGTAAATGCCCAGCAGCGTCGTTCCGAACAAAACGGCGACGGTTCCCAAAACAATGCCGATGACCGTGCCGCAGCCCAAGGCGCAAAGGGTGATTTTGTTAATGCGGGCGTAGCGTTTCGCGCCGATGTTGCGGCTGATGAACGTCGTTGCCGTCGGCTGAAAAGCGTTCATACTGATCCAAATAAAGCAATCGACGTTTTGCGACGCCGCCGTTCCCGCCATGTATACGGGACCGAACGAATTGACGGCGGACTGAATCACCATGTTCGACAGGCTGAACACGACGCTTTGAAAGCCCGCGGGAATGCCCAGTTTCAGAATATTCAGCACGATTTCGGGGTTCAGACGGATTTGATTGAAAAAGATTTTCGACGAATCCTTGCGCCGCGCCAAAGAGATTAAAACCAAAGTCATGGCAAGCATTTGCGAAATGACGGTGGCGGTGGCGACCCCCGCGACATCCATTTTGAAACAAATCACGAAAACCAAATTCAAAACAACGTTTGTAACGCCCGCCGCAATCAAAAACATCAGCGGTTTTTTGGTTTCGCCGTTCGCGTACAAAATCGCCGCGCCGAAGTTGTAAACCGCCGTCGGAATCATGCCGAAAAAGTAAATCTTGGTATACAAAACGGACAGCGGTAAAACGCTTTCGGGCGTTTGCATCAAAATCAAAATCCGTGCGGAATACACGACGCCGATTGTTGCCGAAAAAATTCCCGCCAGCACGCCCAAAGCCAATGAAGTATGAACGACTCGGCGCAGCCGTTTGTAATTTTTCGCACCCAAACACCGCGAAGCCAAAACATTCGTGCCGATGCTCATTCCGATAAAGAAATTGGTCAGCAAACTGACCAAAGCGACCGTCGATCCGACCGCCGCCAAAGAATGCGTCGACCCGAAGTTGCCCAAAACGGCAATGTCGGAGGCATTGAACAGCAGCTGCAAAACGCTTGCCGCCATCAAAGGAATGGCAAAACGCAGCATTGACGGCAGCAGCGCGCCGTCCGTCATATCGATTTCGGATTTGGTCATGGGCGTCTCCTTTGCGCGGGAATATAATCCCAAAAATCAGAAATGTGTAAGGTTTTTTGTAAGGAAACGCAGGGAACTTTCGTTACAAGAGTATAACGGTTTAAAACAACGGAGAACGGGTATTAATAAATCAATGAAACAGACAGTACTTGCCGCAAGCTTGGCGGTGTTTTTCTGCACGGGCTTCGGTGCGGACAACGGCGCGGCACGCGTCCAAAATTCAAGAAATGCAGGAAATTGTCGATGAAGTGATTCGCGACAGGGACAACCGCATCGAACAAAGCATGCGCCGCTTTACCGACCCGCGTCTGCGTCCCGGCGCGCGTCAAGCCAAAGGCGGCTTTCTGCCCGTGCTGGGGGCGGCGGAAAACGTGGAAATCGCCTACACACCCGTAACAAACCGCGATTATGACGACTTTTTGGAACAAAACGGCAAAGCTCCGACAAACGCCGCGCCGAATCATCCCGCGGTCAATGTTTCTTACAACGATGCGGCGGCTTATGCCCGCTGGCTGTCGAACAGGGACGGCGTCACTTACCGTTTGCCGACGGAAGAGGAATGGGAATACGCGGTGGGACACATGCCCAAAGACGCCGATTTCAACAACGGCGTTTCAACCTCGACAACGCCCGTCGACGCTTACAAGCAAACTTTGTCCGCCAGCGGGGCGGTCGACATGTGGGGCAACTGCTGGGAATGGACGGTAACCCCGAAAAACGGCGGTTATGCCGTCAAAGGCGGCGCGTTCGATTCGCCGCGGATGAAATGCCGCACGGAAACCCGCGACGAAAGCCTCGATGCCTCGACGGGCTATGCCAACGTGTGCTTCCGTCTGGTGCGTGAAAAATAAAGGCAAACAGAAACCCGCGGAAATCAACGTTTCCGCGGGTTTTAGTGGCGCGCCCAGGAGAATTCGAATCCCCAGCCTTCTGATCCGTAGTCAGATGCTCTATCCAGTTGAGCTATGGGCGCTTAAGCAAGAACGTATATACGCCGATAAAAGCCGTAATGCAAGACTTTTTTTTAAAAAATTTGCATTTTTGATAAAAATCCTTGCAAAAGAGCTGAATGTCGGTACATTCTAAACTGTGCGCTTGTGCAAAGTGCGGATTGGGAAAATTCAACGATTTTTCTTTTTTATGGTAAGGTGTTTGAAAACCATGGTTGATTTAAAAAGATTTTCTTTGTTGGTCGCTTTGTTGCCCGCTTTCGGATGCGCGGTCGGTTCGGACAAAACAGTTGCGGATGATTATTATGCCGACGACTATGCGTTGGCGGCGCCCGCCGAGCGTGCGGCGTCTTCCGATCGCGCCAAAATCCGCGCTGACAAAACAGTGCCCGCCGCCGAAGCGTCCGACAATACGGCTGACCGGTTCGGCTATACGGCGTCGGAGCAAAAGACATCCGCCGTCAGTGAAACGGTTTCCAAGGTCGAAAGCAGCGTTGCCGAATTGAACCAAGCTTTGCGTCAGAACAAGGAAACGTTTAAAAATTTAAAAGCGCAAAGTGCGGAAAAAGCTGCCAAATACTATGAAATCGTCGCGCATATCAATGCTCGTTTGCAAATCGGAACGACGCCGGGCAACCCCGAGCTGACGGAAATGTGGAAACAGGCCTCCGCCGCTTTGACGGAAATGGGCGATAAAGTGCAGGAAATGAAGATTTTGAACGGCGAAGTCAATAAACAAAACGCTCAAATCAATGCGTTGTTGGGCAATATCGCCAAAACTTTTACCGTTCCCGGAGCTTTGGAATCCGATCATGAACGGTTGAAAGATTTGGAAGACGAAACGAATCTGACGCTGATTGCTCAAAAAAGACTGGCTTCCGAACTGTCCGCTCAGGTTGACCGGCAGATGCAGGCGTTCAAAAACGAAAGCGCGCTGGTCGCTGCTTTGGCGAACGGAATTCGCAGCGGCAAGCCGTATGGGGCGGAAGCGGCGGCTCCCGTTTCTTTGAATTCGCCCTCTTCATTGCAGTCGTCTTTGTCGGATGAGGATGACGACGACGTGCTGACGGCGAAAATCGACGGGCGCCGTCCGCTGATGACGATTCGATTCGATCGGGCAAACGTTGCGTATGAACAGCCGCTGTACCGCGCCGTCAAAGCCGCTTTGGACAAGCGCCCGAATACGGATTTTGAACTGGTCGCCGTTTCGTCCGCCAAAAAAGGAAACGTTGCCGATGCTTTGAAAAAGGCCGATGCCGTTCGAGACACGCTGTTGGCAATGGGGCTGCCCGCAGATCGCGTGTATGTTTCAAAAACAACGGATATGAAAGCGAAAACAGCGGAAGTCAGACTGTTTTTGAAATAAATTCAATAATTCCGAAAGGGGTAATCCTTTCGGAATTCTTTTCCCAAAGGGATATGTTTTGGCTGGAACGACAATACCGACGGATGCCGAGTCTGCTTTTTTGAATATGCTGAATCGCTTGAACGGTTCTCGGCAGAATGTCGTGGTGCTGTATTTAAAGCTGTCCGCTCTGTCCCCCGCCAACAAAACGCCGCAAAAAATCAAAACTTTTGCCGAACAGGTCAGAAACACCGCCGCGCAGGCGGGGCAGGTTGCGGCTTTTGTGTTGTCCAACCGCGATACGGCATTTGTTTTGAAAAATGTATTGCCCGAAACTTTGGACAACATAACGGGATTGGTGCGGCGCACTTTTCACGGCGACCACGCCTTATACGATTCCAACATTGATTTGATTCACCGCTATTATTTGGAACGGGATTTCGCTGCCGTCAAAGCTTTGGCGGAACAGCGCGAAGCCGACCGCCGGCGGTTGGAAAAAACAGAGCAGGAAACCAAACCCGTGGCTTTGGCGCCCGAACATTTGGACGCGATTTTGCGCAATATTCAAGGCTTCAACATTTTGCGTTTGATTCGCAGACAGGAAGCCATCCGTTTGGGCGCGTCGGGATTTTCCGGGCTGTTTTTGGAATATTTCACATCAACCGCCGATCTGAAAAAAGCCATAGCTCCCGACGTGGACGTGCTGTCGAACCGCTGGCTGTTTCAGTATTTGAGCGAAACGCTGGACAAGCGCATGTTGGGCATCAGCGCGGATCTGTTTTCCCATACGCCGAAAAAAATGTCTTTGAACCTGAACATATCGACATTGTTCACGCCGATGTTCGAGGATTTTTTGGCGCAAATGCCCGAACATTTGAAAATCGTCGTCGAAGTGCGTCTGATGGATATCATGCAAAACACCAAAAGCTTTATGACGGCGCGGGATTTGCTGCACGAAACGGGGAACGAGATTTTGATCGACGGCTTGACTCCGAATGCGTTTGAGTTCGTCGATTTCAGATTGTTCCGCCCCGACTTCGTTAAATTGAACTGGTCGTTCAAAGGCTGGAGCGCGGAAGACGAGGAAGCTTTGGCGAAAATGACCGATTCTTTTGACGCGGACAAAGTGATTTTGATGCGCGTCGAGGATGAAGAATCGCTGAAATGGGGATTGTCGCACGGCATTGACAAGTTTCAAGGCTATTTCATCGATTCCCTGACGGCGGCGGCATGCCGCAATTCCTGCCCGTACCGCGCCGAATGCGCGTCGCTGGCTCAATGCGTTGCATGCAAATCCCGCATTTCCGGGGCTGTCCGCGCGAAATGTCTGGATCGCAAACGGATCGACCGTTCGTTTGAAGACAATTTAAAGGGATAGCCGCGATGATCGCTCAGGAAGAACAGTTCCGCATTTATCTGCACGCGCCGCTGAAAGCGGAAACGCCGATGATTGTTTTGCAATTGAAGCTGTCCGCTTTGGATGCTTTTTCGCGTACGGACAACACGCTGGCGACCTTGATTCGAAACTTTAACGAAGCTTTGCATCCCGACGGAAAAGCGTTCGGTTTCCGCAACGACGACATCTTTATCGCGTATTCCCCGAAAATCAACGAAAATCAAATCAAGGCGTTGCTGATAAAAACGGGATTGTATTTTTCGGCGGATCCGAAAATCGAAAATCCCGAATCTTTGCAGAGGACGTTCGTTCTGCCCGCCGATCGTGACGCGCTGAATTACGAAACATCGCGCATCGAAGCGGCTCCGCCGTCGCGCGCGGATACGATGCCGAACAAAGTTGCCGCCCGCAAGCGGTTTGTGCTGCCGCCCGTCGTCGCGGACAAGGAAAAAAAGCAGCTGACGCCCGCCGAATTGGCGCGAATCAGCAAAGCGTTGGCGAATACGGATTTTTCGAATATGATCCGCCGTCAGTTCGTCTGCGTTATTTTGGATGATATCGCGCCGTCCCCGATGTTTGAAGAAGTCTTTGTTTCCATTGCGGATTTGGGGGAAACGATTATGCCGAACGTGTCGTTGACCGCAACGCCGTGGCTGTTTCAGGATTTGACGGAAACGCTGGACAAGCGTGTTTTGACAACGGTTTCGCGCCATGACGACGGGGCTTTTTACCGCGATTTTTCTCTGAATTTGAACGTGTCGTCCATTTTGTCCGAGGATTTCAAGTCTTTTGACAGCGGTATTCGTGAAAATATGAAAGCTTCCGTTGTTTTGGAACTGCAGCCGATCGACATCTTCAGCGATTTTTCAATGTATATGAAAGCGCGGGATTTTGCCCAAAGCTTGGGCTACAAAATTTGCATTGACGGTGTGTCCGCGCTGAATCTGCCGTTTGTCGACCGCGAAAAACTGGGGGCGGACTTTGTCAAGCTGACTTGGCAGCCCGATTTGCCCGAATTGGTCGTGCAGGACGAATCTTTGAAAGAAAACATCCTGTCCATCGGATCGAATCGCACGATCTTGTGTCGGGTCGATGACGAAAAAGCGTTGAATTTCGCGAAAGAGTCAAACATCACCCTGCTGCAGGGACGGTATATTCAGCATTTGCTGAGTGCTTCGCCGCGCCGTCCCGTTTAACGGAGAACATTGATGAACTACCAAATTCTCGGCGACGATATGCAGTATGTCGATTTTACTTTGCAATCGGGCGAATCCGTGCTGGGCGAACCCGGCGCGATGATGTTCAAGGACGCGGGCATTCGAATGGAAGCGATGCTCGGCACGGGGAAAAATCAAGGGTTTTTCAAAAAACTGTTCGGCGCGGGCAAACGCGTTTTGACAGGGGAAAATATGTTTTTAACGGGGTTTGAAAATACGGACGACACTCCGCGGCGCATCGCCTTTTCCGCGCCGTACCCCGGAAAAGTTCTGCCGCTGGATTTGGCGCGGCTGGGCGGCGAGATCGTTTGTCAAAAGGACAGTTTCCTGTGTGCGGCGGGCGACATCGATATCGGCGTTTACTTTCAAAAAAAGATTTTGACCGCTTTGTTCGGCGGCGCGGGGTTTGTGATGCAGCGTCTGCACGGAAACGGAGTCGTTTTCGTCAACGCGGGCGGAACGGTCAAGGAAATCGATTTGCGCCCGATGCAGCGAATCCAAGCGGACGCGGGCTGTTTGGTCGGATTTCAGCCGTCCGTCGGGTTCGAAATCGTCGGCGCGGGCAATTTGAAAACGCAAATTCTGGGCGGGGAAGGGCTGTTTTTGGCGAACCTGACGGGACCGGGAAAAGTATGGCTGCAATCGCTGCCGTTCGCGCGTTTGGCGTCGCGATTTTTGCGCACGCCCGCCTTTCAAAATCGGATTCAGGGCGCGCGGGCTTGAATTTTTGCAAAAAATGCAAATATAGGCTTGACAAATCGCCGAATATCTGGCTATAAAAGGCATCCTTTGTGGGCAGAAATGCCCGTGTTTTAGATTTTGAATGGTGGAAAAAATGTTCGCAGTTATTAAGACAGGCGGCAAGCAGTACAAAGTCGCAAAAGACGACACGATTGTTGTTGAAAAGCTCAACGCAGAAATCGGTTCTACTGTGACATTTGACAATGTGCTTGCCCTCGACGAAAAAATCGGAACGCCGACGATTGCCGGTGCCAAAGTTTCCGCGAAGGTTATCAAGCAGACCCGCGACGACACGGTTATCGTTTTCAAAAAGAAACGCCGTCAGGGTTATCGCCGTAAAAACGGTCATCGTCAGTACATCTCGATTGTCAAGATTACCGACATCGCTGAATAAGAAAAGGGAGAGTATTCCATGGCACACAAGAAAGCAGGCGGCAGCACCAGAAACGGACGCGATTCCGAAGGACGTCGTTTGGGTTTGAAAAAATCCGGCGGTCAGGCTGTTATCCCGGGAAACATCATTGTTCGTCAGCGCGGCACGAAATACCGCACGGGTGAAAATGTCGGTTTGGGTCGCGATCACACGATTTTTGCGACTGCCGAAGGTCGTGTCGAATTCACGCGCAAAGCGGGCGACAGAGTTTACGTTTCCGTCGTGAAGTAAGCACATAAAAAGGCTTTTATTTCAAAGGGGAGTGGTCTATTCACCATTCCCCTTTTGTCGTACAAAACAGAGGGGCTTTTATGAAATTCCTTGACCAAGCGAAAATCTACTTGAAATCGGGCGACGGCGGCAACGGGTGTTGCGCTTTTCGCCGCGAAAAGTATATCGAATTCGGCGGTCCGAACGGCGGAAACGGCGGACGCGGCGGCGACGTTATTTTTGAAGCCGTGCCGAATCTGAATACTTTAATCGATTTTCGCTACCGCCAGCATTTCAAAGCCGAACGCGGTCATCATGGCGAAGGAAGCGATTGCACGGGGGCCAAAGGACAGAACTTGATTATCAAAGTTCCCGTCGGTACGGAAATCGTCGCCGAAGACGGTGAAACCATCATCAAAGACATGATGATTCCCTATGAACGCTTTACGATTGCCAAAGGCGGCGACGGCGGATTCGGCAACGCGGCGTACAAAACATCGACGAACCAAGCTCCGCGCCGCGCCGATCCGGGCTGGCCGGGGGAAGAAATGTGGGTGTGGCTGCGTTTGAAAATGATTGCCGATGTCGGACTGGTCGGATTCCCGAACTCGGGCAAATCGACGTTTTTGGCTTCCGTCAGCGGGGCGAAACCCAAAATCGCGGACTATCCGTTTACGACGTTGCATCCGAATTTGGGCATCGCGCGAATCGACGACGACGAAATGCTGATTGCCGACATTCCGGGATTGATTGAAGGCGCGCACGAAGGCGTCGGTCTGGGCGACCGTTTCTTGCGCCACGTCGAACGGTGCGCGGTTTTACTGCACTTGGTCGACGGAACGGAGGAAGACGTTGCGGGACGCTACAAAGCGATTCGCAAGGAGCTGAAGCTTTATTCCAAAACCCTTGCCGCCAAGCATGAAATCGTCGTTTTGAACAAAATCGACGCTTTATTGCCCGAAGAAGTCGAAGAAAAGGTGAAAGCTTTGCAAAAAGCCGCCCGCCGCAAGCCTCTGACGATGTCGGGCGTGGCGCGCACGGGAACCAAGGAAGTGTTGCGCAAGCTGCTGCCGTATGTATTGGATTTGCGCCGGCAACGCGACGAATCGGCGGTTAAGGGCTTTGATGATCATGACGAATAAGTCGCCGTTGAAATCCGCCAAGCGCATTGTGTTGAAAATCGGATCGTCCCTGCTGGTTGACGAAACGACGGGGCGGATTAAAAGCACTTGGCTGAACGCGCTTGCCGACGATATTTTGGCGGCGCGCAAGCAGGGGCGTGAAATCGTTATTGTCACGTCGGGCGCGGGGGCGGTCGGGCGCAAAGTGCTGGGGTTGCCGTCGGGCAAGCTTCCTTTGCCGCAAAAACAGGCGGCGGCGGCGGTCGGTCAAATCCGTCTGGCGCGCGCGTATCAAACAATTTTGGCGGAACGCGGACTGGATGTCGCGCAGGTTTTGCTGACTTTGGACGATTCGGAAAGCCGCACGCGCTATCTGAACGCGGGCAACACGCTGAACACTTTGCTGGAAATCGGCGTTGTTCCCGTCATCAACGAAAACGACACGGTGGCGACGACGGAAATCAAAGTCGGCGACAACGACCGTTTGGCGGCGCGCGTGGCGCAAATGATCAGCGCGGATACCTTGATTATTTTTTCGGACATCAAAGGGCTTTACACCGCCAATCCGCGCAAAGACCCGAACGCCGTCTTGGTTCCCGTAGTTGAAAAAATGACCAAGGAAATCGACGCGATGGCGGACGGCGCGGGGTCGTCCGTCGGCACGGGCGGCATGGCGACGAAGCTGTTGGCGGCGCACCTTTGCACCGAAGCGGGCTGTACGATGGCGATTGCTTTGGGAACCGAGCTGTATCCCTTGACCCGTTTGGAAAAAACGAACGAATGTACTTGGTTTTTGGCGGACAAAACGCCGCTTTCCGCGCGTAAAAAGTGGATTGCGGGCGCGATAAAGCCGCGCGGCACTTTGGTTTTGGATGCGGGCGCGGTCAAAGCTTTGGAACGCGGCAAAAGCCTGCTTCCCGCGGGAATCAAAGCGGTCAAAGGCAACTTTGCCCACGGCGACGCGGTGATTCTTGAAGACGAGAACGGCGTTTTTCTGGGCAAAGGGCTGGTGTCCTATTCGGCGCAGGAAGCGGCGCTGATTGCGGGCAAGCGCACCAACGAAATCGAAAAAGTTTTGGGCTATCACGGGTCGGACGAAATCGTTCACCGCGATAACCTGTTTGCGGAAAAAAAGGGATGAGCCATGCGTGAAATGGGATTGAAAGCCAAAGCGGCGGAGCGGATTCTGGCAACCGTTCCGACGGCGCAAAAAAACAAAGCTTTGCTGGCAGCGGCGGACGCGATGGAACAGGGCGCGGAGGAGCTGCTGGCGGCGAACAAGCTTGACATGGACGCTTTGTCCCCCGAAACATCTGCGGCGATGCGCGACCGTTTGCTGCTGACCCCCGAACGAATCGCGGGCATAGTCAAAGGCGTTCGCGAAATTGCGGCTTTGCCCGATCCCGTGGGACGGATTTTGGCGGAATGGACGCGTCCGAACGGCTTGAAAATCCGCCGCGTCGCCGTTCCTTTGGGCGTTATCGGCGTGATTTACGAAAGCCGCCCGAACGTTACAGCCGACGCGGGGGCTTTGTGCTTCAAGTCGGGCAACGCGGTGATTTTGCGCGGCGGTTCGGACAGCTTTCATTCGTCGATGAAAATCACCGAGTTTCTGCACGCGGGACTGAAAGCGGCGGGATTGCCGCAAGACTGCATACAATCCGTTCCGACGACCGATCGCGCCGCCGTGGGTGAAATGCTGAAGCTGGACGACTGCATCGACGTTATCGTTCCGCGCGGCGGCAAATCGCTGATTCAGCGCATTACGGAGGAAAGCAGAATTCCCTTGTTCAAGCATTTGAACGGCATTTGCCATACTTACGTCCACCAATCCGCCGATTTGGAAAAAGCGCGCAAAGTTGTTTTAAACGCGAAAATGCGCCGCACGGGAACGTGCAATTCGACGGAAACGATTCTGGTCGACGAAGCGGTAAAAGGGACGCACTTGCCCGCGATTGTTCGGGATTTGCTGGACGCGGGGTGCGAAGTGCGCGGCGACGAAGCGGTGCGGGCGGTCGATTCGCGCGTTGTTCCCGCCGTTGCCGAAGATTGGGATACGGAATATTTGGCTCCGATTGTCTCGATTCGCGTGGTCAAGGATATTGACGAAGCTTTGAATCACATCGCTTTGCACAGCTCGCAGCACACCGAATCGATTTTGACCGAAGACAAAGCAGCGGCGGACAAGTTTTTGGCGCACGTCGACAGCGCGGTCGTTATGGTCAACGCGTCGACGCAGTTCTGCGACGGCGGCGAATTCGGCATGGGCGCGGAAATCGGCATAGCGACGGGGCGTCTGCACGCGCGCGGTCCCATCGGGCTGGAGCAATTAACGACTTTCAAATATCAGGTGTACGGTGACGGGCAAGTTCGGGCGTAAAAAAATAGGGCTTTTGGGCGGGTCGTTCAATCCCGCGCACAGCGGTCATCTGTATATCAGCCGTCAAGCATTGGAGCTGTTGGACTTGGACGAAGTGTGGTGGCTGATTTCCCCGCAAAATCCGTTAAAGTCGACGGAAGGCATGGCGGAATTTCCCCGCCGTTTCGACAGCGCGGTCAAAATCGCCGCCGCCGAACCGCGTATTGTCGTTTCGGATATTGAATGTACTTTTCAAACGCGCTATACGGTCGATACGATTCGCTGTCTGAAAGAACGCTTTCCCGACATTGATTTCGTGTGGCTGATGGGGGCGGACAACCTCATCGGATTTCACCGCTGGCGGGAATGGCGCACAATCATGCGTTCGGTTCCGATAGCGGTGTTTGCCCGCAAAACGTATCGGATTCGGGCTTTGCACGGGCGGGCGGCGAACTGTTTCCGCCTGTATCGCGTTCCGTCGGAACAGGCGGATTTGCTGGCGTCCATGCGCGCGCCGGCGTGGACTTTCCTGCCGATTCGGGTGCATCCCGCTTCGGCGACGGAAATCAGAAACAAGGGTTTGTTTTAAGGAGATTTGACGATGGCAACGAAAAAAACGGATTCCGCGGAAAAAAAGACCAAACAGACGGTCAAAAAAGCCGTAAAGGAAGCCAAAAAAACGGCGAAAAAGGAAACCGAAAAGAAAGAAATCAAAAAAACGGTCAAAAAAGCCGTTAAAAAGATTCTGAAAGACACCAAAAAACAGGTCAAAAAAGCGGAAAAAGAAAACGCCGCCGCCGTGAAAATGGTGGACTTGATTGAAAAAACGCTGACGGCGGGCAAAGCCGAAGACGTGGTCGTGCTGGACTTGACGGGCAAAACGGCTTTGGCGGATTACTTGGTCGTCGCGACGGGGCGTTCCCCGCGTCATGTCACCGCTTTGGCGGAACAGGTGCAGATGCGCTTGAAAAAAACGGGCGTTCCCGCTCAGCTGGAGGGCGAAGACGTCGGCGATTGGGTGATTGTGGACGCGGGCGACGTGATTGTGCATGTCTTCCACCCCGAAACGCGCGACTTGTACCGCATTGAAGAACTGTGGGGCGGCGAAACCCCGCACCGCGCGAAGTAATGGACATCGTCATCGCCGCCATCGGGCGGATGAAAGCAAGCCCCGAACTGGAGCTGCTGACGAAATACGTCAAGCAGACGCGCTGGAACGTTGTCGTCAGAGAATTCGAGGATAAAAAGTCGGGTTCCGTCGACGAACGCAAAAAGCGCGAGGGTGAATTGCTGCTTTCAGCCGTTCCCGACGGCGCGAAAATCGTTGTGCTGGACGAACGGGGCAAGCTGTTAAGCTCCGAATCGTTCGCGCATAAACTGGGCGCGTGGCAGGACGACGGCTCGCCCGTGGTCGCTTTTCTGATTGGCGGGGCGGACGGACACGGCGACGACATGCGCGCCCGCGCCGATTTATTGCTGGCGTTCGGCACGATGACGTGGCCGCATTTCCTTGCCCGCGTGATGCTGACCGAACAGATTTACCGCGCCAAAACGATTTTGGACGGGCATCCGTACCACCGCGCATAAAGAAAAATCCCCGTCTTTTAACGGGGATTTTTTTTAAAGTAAGTTAAAAAATTAAAAAAAACCGCCTGACAAAGTTGTTTTCTTTTCACTGGCAGTTTGAATCTTTATCGTTCTGCTTGTTTCCGCATCTGTTATTTTACGGATGTTGGAATATTTACCCGCGATGCCTTTAATCGTTACTTTCACTTTGTTGATCAGACACGAATTTAAGAAAGGAATGCATAGAAATTTTTGACCCTGAGCCCGTATAACGGGGCATTAAAATCGTATCGGCGTTAGCGGTTTCCATTGCTTTGAACAAAGCCCCGCGGGTGCAAGCGGAAGGGGCAAAATTCCCTTCGGATTCAATCAATTCCGGACCAAACATCAATTTCGTCGGTTCTGAACCGAACAGACCGAACAAATAAGAGTTACATGTGGCGGAAGCGGCAACTGTTTTTTCCGGAATGATTTCAACTTCCATCGGTTCCGGGATGATACGAGCAGTTTTAAAGTCTACGTCCGCAGCCCCTTTGTAATGACTGGAGGCGCAAGCCGACAGACTGATAACGGATAAAGCTAATAACAGTTTCTTCATTTCTGAACAATCCTTGTTAAAGTTAAACAAAAGCCACTTTCCAGCAGAAAGTGGCGGATGTTCAGAAACCGAAAAAAATAAAAAGACGGCTCGATGCTTTCGTGCAAACAGCCTTATAACACCGACATCCGCCATAAACGGAAATCGGTGTATGACTTTTTAGCCGCCATACACAAAGCGACTATATGTACAAGGGTTTCTGACGCCCGGAGTTTGCCTTTTTCGCAAACTCACCTATAGATTATCAAAAATTTGCGGTCGGCTCAAATAAAATCATACTCGCCTATTTTTTAGAGTGGAAAACGCGGCGGTTTGTATTATATTAACCGTAATTTCAGGCTTTTGTAACGGAGTAAAACACCATGGAAGAAATCAAACGTCCCCGTCCCGTCATGCTGTGCATTTTGGACGGCTGGGGTCACCGCGACAGCAAAGAAAACAACGCCATTGAAACAGGCAACACGCCGAATTGGCACGAATTGGTCAAAACCTGCCCGAACACTTTGATTGCCACGTCGGGGCTAGACGTCGGTCTGCCCGCGGGTCAAATGGGCAATTCGGAAGTCGGTCACATGAACATCGGCGCGGGTCGCGTCGTCATGCAGGATTTGCCGAAAATCGACCAAGCCTGCGCGGACGGTTCTTTGGCGAAACGCCCCGCCGTCGTCGATTTGATTGAAAAACTGAAAGCGTCCAAAGGCACGTGCCACCTGTTGGGGTTGATGAGCCCCGGCGGCGTTCATTCCCACATCAACCACATCATCGCTTTGGCAAAGATTTTGGACGGTGAAAACATCCCCGTCGCCGTTCACGCTTTTCTGGACGGCCGCGATGTTCCGCCCGATTCGGCTTTGGGCTATGTCAAAGACTTTGAAAACGCCGTCAAAGGCTTGAAAAACGTTCATATCAAGACCGTTTCGGGACGTTATTACGCCATGGACCGCGACAACCGCTGGGAACGCGTAAAGCTGGCGTTTGACGCGATGATGAGCGGCAAAGGCAACCATGCCGATTCCGCTGAAGCCGCGATTGAAGCGTCCTATGCCGAAAAAGTGTTCGACGAATTCGTGATTCCCGCCGTTATCGGCGACTACAAGGGCATGAACGACGGCGACGGCATTTTGTTTGCGAACTTCCGTTCCGACCGCGCTCGCGAAATCATGTACGCGCTGGCGGACAAACCGTTCGACAAATTCGCCCGCGAAAAAACGGTCGATTTTGCGGCTGTCGTCGGCATGACGCAGTATTCCGCCGATCACGATCGCTTCGTCAAGCCGATTTTCCCGCCCGAACAGCTGAAAAACATCTTTGGCGAAGTCGTTTCCAACGCGGGCATGACTCAGCTGCGCATTGCGGAAACCGAAAAATACGCGCACGTCACATTCTTCTTTAACGGCGGCGAAGAACGCTTGTTCAAAGGCGAAGAACGCATTTTGATTCCGTCGCCGAAAGTCGCAACCTACGACTTGAAGCCCGAAATGAGCGCGTTTGAAGTCTGCGACGCTTTGGTCGACGCGATTGATTCGGGCAAGTTCGACACGATTATCGTGAACTTTGCGAACGGCGACATGGTCGGTCACACGGGCATTATGTCCGCCGCCGTCAAAGCCGCCGAAGCCGTCGACAAATGCCTCGGCAGACTGGAAGACGCGATTAAACGCGCGGGCGGCGTAATGCTGGTTACCGCCGATCACGGCAACTGCGAACTGATGAAGGACGAAAAAACGGGCGCGCCCTACACCGCGCACACGACGTTCAAAGTCCCCGTTGTCCTGTTCAACGGACCGAAAGGCGCGACTTTGCGCGACGGCGGACGTCTGGCGGACTTGGCGCCGACTCTGCTGCAGCTGCTGGGCTTGAAACAGCCTGCGGAAATGACGGGCAAATCGCTGTTGAAGTAAGCTGATGACTTTTAAAAAGACGACGATACTGTTTTGCGTGATGCTGTTCGCGGGGAACGTGTCGCCGTCTTTTGTTTACGCCGCGACGGACAAAGCGCAAGCCAAGGCGGAATTGTCGAAAATCAATTCCGAAATCAAAGCCGCCGAACAAAAACACAGGGAATTGCGCGAAAAAGCCCAAGCCGCCCGACAGGAAATTCTGGACGTGCGGCGCAAAATGGTGCGCGCGGCGGGCTCCATTCAGGAACAGGAAGAAAGTCTGGACAGGCTGGAGGAAAAACTGGCGGAATTCGAAGCGCAGCAGGCGTTGATGAAAAACCGTCTGGAAATCCGCAAAGAACAGCGTCTGCGCGTTTTGGCGGCTTTGCAAAATCTGGCGTGGAAGCCGACGGAAGCCCTCTTAATCCAGCCTTTGCCGCCGCAGGACACTTTACGAAGCGCGCTGCTGTTGCGCGAAGCCGTGCCGCGGTTGGAGTATTCGACCGAAGGTTTGCGCAAGGATTTGATGAAAGTCGCCAGCTTGACGACCGCGATTCGGGCGCAGTACGCGCAAATCAAAACGATGACGCGGCGGCTGGAACAAAAGCGCAAAAACATGGATGCGCTTATCGGGAAAAAATCGCGGCTGCAGACGGCTTTCGCCAGTGAAAGCGCGCGCGCGAAAAGCAAAGCCGAAAATCTGGCGAAACAGGCGGGCGACTTGAAAGATTTGTTGGCGCGTTTGGACGCGGAAAGCCGCCGTCAAAAGCAAATGCGCCCGACGCAAAGCAGCGTGCCGACGGGGGCTTTTATGGCGGCGAAAGGGCGGATTCCCTATCCCGTCAAAGGCAACATCATCAAAAATTTCGGCGATATGACCGACGCGGGCAGCGCGTCCAAAGGCATTATCATCCGCACGCGCGCCAACGCGCAGGTGATTTCGCCTTATGACGGCACGGTGCTGTTCGCGGGACCGTTCCGCGGCTACGGTCAACTGGTCATCATCGAACACGGCGACGGGTATCACACTTTGCTGGCGGGGTTGGGACGGCTGGACACGGCGGTCGGTCAATCGCTGCTGGCGGGCGAACCCGTAGGAATAATGGTAGCGCAAACGCAGCCGACGCTGTATATTGAGTTACGCAAAAACGGTCAGCCGATAAATCCGGCGGGCTTTATGAACCGGAAAAGGGGATAAAACATGAAACGTTTCACAGCGGCTTTTTTGGCTTTGTCATTGTTGGCAACGCCCGTTTCCGCCAAAGAAAAATCGGCGGAACCCGAAAAAAAGACCGAATCCAACGATTCGGTGTACAAGTATTTAAACGTGTTCAGCGAAACGTTCAAACGCGCGCGCACCGATTATGTCGAAGAAGTCCCCGCCGACAAACTGATAGAATACGCCATCAACGGTATGCTGTCGTCGCTTGACCCCCATTCGTCGTATCTGGACGTCGAAACGTTCAAGGAAATGCGCGAACAGACCAAGGGTGAATTCGGCGGTTTGGGCATTGAAGTCACCATGGACAACGGCTGGGTCAAGGTTGTGTCCCCGATTGACGACACTCCCGCCGCCAAAGCAGGCATCCGGTCGGGCGACTATATCACGCACATCGACGGCACGACGGTTTTGGGGCTGACTTTGAGCCAAGCGGTCGATAAAATGCGCGGTCCGTTGAACTCCAAAGTCAAACTGACCGTCCGCCGCAAAAACAAAGAACCGTTTGATGTAACTTTGACGCGCGACGCGATTAAAATCCGGTCGGTCAAAACCGAAGACAAGGGAACGGTCGGCTATATCCGCATTTCGTCCTTTTCCGATTCGACGACGGACGACGTGAAAAAAGCGGTCGCCAAAATCAAAAAGGATCATCCGAACGATTTGTCGGGATACGTCATTGATTTGCGCAACAATCCGGGCGGACTGCTGGATCAAGCCGTTTCGGTCGCCGATTTGTTTTTGGACGAAGGCGAAATCGTTTCAACGCGCCCGCGCCGTTCGGACGAAACGCAGCGCTATACGGCGACCAAAGGCGACGAAGCGGACGGCATGCCGATTGTTGTTTTGATTAACGAAGGTTCGGCTTCGGCGGCGGAAATCGTCGCAGGGGCTTTGCAGGATCATCGGCGCGCGGTTGTTGCCGGCATGCGTTCGTTCGGCAAAGGGTCGGTGCAGACGGTTATTCCCGTGACGGGCTTCGGCGCGATTCGTCTGACAACGGCGCGGTATTACACGCCGTCGGGGCGTTCGATTCAGGCGAAAGGCATCGAACCCGACATTCAGATTCCCGTGGCGCACATTGAATACGCGGCGGGACGTTCCGATGAATTTACGGAAGCGACTTTGCCCAATGCTTTGGCGAAACAGGACGACCCCAAGGGCAAAAAATCCAAAAAAGCCAAAGAACCCGATCCGTTCGACGAAAAACCCGCCGAAGAAAAAAAGGTCGAGGATTATCAGCTTGACCGCGCCATGGACATTGTCAAAGCCATGGGCATTTACCGCAGCAAATAAGGATTGTCCATGATTTCCGCCGCTTTCGATTCCGAAAAAAAGAAAAGCTCCGCCCGTCAGGCTTTCCGTGCGGTGGCGGGACTGGCGGCCGTTACGTTTCTGTTTGCGGCGGCAGGGGTGTATTGGTCGTTTTTCGACACGCCGCTGCCCGCCGTGAAGTTTGTTTTGAAAAACGCGCCGACGGTTGAACTCATCAGTCCGCGCCCGCCCGAAAAAAACGTTGTTCAAGCGCCGACGGGAAACGCCGAGCTGATCAAGGAAATCGAGGAACATAAAAAATCCGTCGATGCCGCCGCCGAATCGCTGAAGCAAAAGGTGGAAGCCGCCCCCGAACCCGAAGATCCCGCCGTTGTCGAACTGCATCGGGAACAGGCAAGACAGGCGGATGAAAAAATCGCGCAGATTGCCGCTTTGGCGCAGGAACGTGCTGAAAAGGAACGGCAAAAGCAGGAATTGCCCGCGATTGTCGCCGATCATGAAAAATCGGCAAAAGAGGAGTTTTCCGCCTACGCTCCGCCTCAGGAACCCGTTGCCAAAACGCCGAAAGCAAAGCCGAAATTCACTTTGCCCGTTTTGAAAAGCCCCGATTTGAAAACCGCGCTGACAAAACCGTCGGCGGGGTATTATCTGCATGAAAGCGGGGAACGCCTGCCTTTGCCCGAACTGGTGCATACGACGCTGGTCGAATCTTTGCCGAATTTCGCCGCAATCAAGCAAAAAGAAGCCAAAGGCACATTGCCGCTGACGGCGATTCAGCCTTTGCCGTCTTTGCGCAAGGACGGCTTGCCCGTCAAAGCGGCGAACGGATTGACGCCGTCCAAAGCGTACGCCGCAACCGTTGCCGAAAAGCCCGCCGTGCCGTATATCGCCGTTTTGCTGTCGGGATTGGGGCGGCGCAGCAACGTGACGGAATCCGCCGTCAATTCGATGCCAGCCGCTGTTTCGATGTCGTTTTCACCCTATACGCCGCGGCTGAAGGAATATGTTGAAAACGCGCGCAAAGCGGGGCATGAAACGCTGTTGGACATGCCGATGCAGCACGGGACTTTTCCCGAAACCGATCCCGGTCCTTTGGGATTGGTCGGCGGATTGCCCGAACACGAAAACCACAACCGTCTGCACAAAGTCATGGGGGCGGATGTTGCTTACATCGGTTTGGCGGCGCAAAGGAATCAAAACTTTTCGTATTACGCTGCGGCGGAAATGAAAAAGTTTGTTGAAGAAATCGATGTGCGCGGCTTGATTATGATTGCGGGATCGGATGAAACCGATATGCCGATCTTTGAAAAAACGATTCGTCCCGATGTGTATATCGCCGACAACTTGTATCGGGCGGCGATTAAAGCGCGGCTGGAAAAAGTTTTGAAACTGGCGCGGGAAAACGGGCATGCTTTTGTCAGAATCGAAGCCTATCCCGTAACCATGGTCGCGCTGATTGAATTTATGAAATCGTTGACGCCGACCGAGGAAAATCCCGTCCCGCAGGCGGTATTCGTTCCCGTGTCGTACCTTGCCCAACAAACCGCGGAGGCGAAAAAATGAAAAAAGAGTACCGTCCGAACGTCGGACTGATGGTTTTGAATCACGCGGGCGACGTGTTTACGGCGCACCGTGTCGACACCCGCAAAAAAGGCTGGCAAATGCCGCAGGGCGGAATCGATGCGGGCGAAGACCCGTATACCGCCGCTTTGCGCGAATTAAAAGAGGAAACGGGCATAAAATCCGTTTCTTTGATTGCGGAAAGCACACATTGGTACACTTACGATTTTCCGGCGGATGTGACTTTTGTCAGCGAAAAGAAAAAAAAGTTCGCGGGGCAAACGCAAAAATGGTTTTTATTCGAATTTACGGGCGACGAATCGGAAATCAACATCAATCAGGACCATGCCGAATTTTGCGAATGGGCATGGACGCCCGTTGAACGGGTTGCCGATATGATTGTCGATTTCAAACGCGCCGTTTACGAACAAGTCATTGACGAATTTATGCCTTTTGTCGAAGCCGTCCGCGCTGCAGCCTTGCCCGCAGAGGGGATTATCGAAACCGCAAGGGCATAGCCCGCGGCGGTTTCGGGACGATGACGCATGCGTGCCGACCAGGGCAGGGATTGCCGCGTCGTGTCTGGCGACACTCCTCGCAATTGCGATAAATGTTTGAAAAATAAAAGAAGAATCGAAACTGCAAGTCCCGACAGGGGCGCGGCTGGCTCATGCAGATATGGCACCCCCGTACCGAGCTCTCTTCGTCATTGCGACGCCCTTTAGGGCTGTGGCGATCCATTTGCAGAATGCCAATCGCAAATGCGGAGTCAATGGATTGCTTTGTCGCTTCGCTCCGCGCAATGACGATTCCGATGGCGCGTTTTATCCGTGCCGACCAATCACGGGATTGCTTCGGACTAAAGCCCTCGCAAATTCGAATTTTCTTAAAGAAAGAGGGCGATTCAGGACCACTGGAACCGCCCTCTTTCGTTCCCCTGCAAGTAGGGAATTTTCAAAGCATCGGCGGATTGCTCCGCCGATGTTTTCGGTTTAAAACAAATCTTATTTGTAACAGCATCCCATATTGGAGGTCATGCAGTAGATGATTTCGCCGTCGTCGCATGTTCTTCTGCTCCAGTAGCTGCTGTTATATCCCTTGTTGTACCCTGCAGGGCAAGAACGAGCTGCGCGGCAATAGGTCTGTGCTTGATCCCTCGTGCCAGTCCAGTAACATCCGGCTCTGCAATCCGGTCGCGATAAGCACCTGCCGCAAGCGAGCGAGCCGAAATACCCGTTGGTTTCATATTTGGAACCTTGGCACTGCGCTTCGGAAACACTGGCGTCATATCCGCTCGGACAAGGCTTCGGCTGACAATAGCCGCACGCTTTGCCGCCGGAATAACCGTTGGTTGTCAGCGTATAGCCGTTGCCGCACGAGCTGACGCTTGTCGAATAGCCGCTCGGACACGCATTCGGTTCACACTTGCCGCACGCCTTGCCGGCGGAATAACCGCTGGTTTTCAGCGTATAGCCGCTGCCGCATGATGTCGTGGAGGTCGAATAGCCGCTCGGACACGCTTTCTCAGCACAAGTAGTGCATCCGCACGAATCCGTAGAAGCCGTATATCCTTTAGACTCATCGCAACTGACCGACGAACAGGTTTTCGGCGTGCATTTTCCGCACGGATTGCCTGCGGAATAACCGCTTTGGCTAAACGTACTGCAGGAATTGCACGACGTGACGCTTGTCGAATAGCCGTCGGGACAATTCGCCTCTTCACACTTTCCGCACGCACTACCGCCAGAATAACCGTTGGTTGTCAGCGTATAGCCGTTGCCGCACGATGTGACGCTTGTCGAATAGCCGCTCGGGCAAGCATTCGGTTCACAATAGCCGCACGGTTTGCCCGCGGAATAACCGTTGGTTGTCAGCGTATAGCCGTTGCCGCACGATGTAACGCTTGTCGAATAGCCGCTCGGGCAAGCATTCGGTTCACAATAGCCGCACGGTTTGCCCGCGGAATAACCGTTGGTTGTCAGCGTATAGCCATTGCCGCACGATGTAACGCTTGTCGAATATCCCGACGGACAAGCTTTGGGTTTGCATTTACCCGTGTACGGATCGGGTTCATAGCCGTCGTCACATATCGTACACTTGTTCGGCGTGCATTTTTTGCAATCGTCGCCAAACTTTTGTTTGCACGACACGCATGTGCCGTTGTCGGGATAATAGCCGTCTTTGCAATCCGTGCAGGTATAGCACCCGCCCGATTGCGTGCACGTTTTGCAGTTCGTTGTTCCGCTGACGCAAAGCGGCGCCGTATCAAACGTACAACCCAATTTGCATCCGCCGTTGCCGTCCGCGACATAGCCCGTCGGACAAGTCGGACACGGTTCGCCTTCTTTGCACGGCACACATTCGGCATTCGATTTACCCGGGTTTTCGCAATATTTACCGTTCGGACAATCGCTGTTCGTTTTGCACTCGGGTTTTACGCATTTGTACTGATCGTTGACGATATAGCCGTCGTCGCACGTGCATTGCGTTCCGATTTCGCA
>DEDN01000025.1 GCA_002349565.1 Alphaproteobacteria bacterium UBA2903
AATTATGGCAAATCCGAAAAAATTTTATTTTTTGGTTGCTTCAACCAGTTTTGTGTAAAGTTCTTTGGTTTGCAGGGCAATGCTTTGCCAGCTGAAGTGTTTTTCGACGCGCAGACGTCCCGCTTGTCCCATTTTTTTCGCCAAAGCGGGATCGCGAATCAGCACGTTGATTTTTTCAGCCAAACGCGCCGCGAAATCGTCGCCGTCTTTCGGATCGTGCGGGAATACGTCGGACAAATCGGGATCGACCAGATAACCCGTTTCGCCGTTGACGACGACTTCCTTGATGCCGCCGACCGCGCTGGCGACCACGGGCGTGCCGCATGCCATCGCTTCCAGATTGATGATGCCGAACGGTTCGTAAATCGACGGGCAGCAGAACACGGCGGCTTGCGAATACAGGGCGATCGCGTCTTCGCGCGAAACCATTTCGGGAATCCAGACAACGCCAGAACGGACTTGCTTCAGCGAAGCGACCAAGCCTTCCAATTCGGCTTTCATTTCAGGCGTGTCGGCGTCGCCCGCGCACAAAACCAGCTGCGCGTCGGGATCAAGCTTGGACGCCGCTTTCAACAGGTAGAGCAAGCCTTTCTGCCGCGTCATGCGTCCGACGAACAGCACATAGGGTTTGTCCGTGCGGATGCCGTATTTCTGCAAAACCGCGGTGTCGTCGGTTTCTTTGTACTGGTCGACGTCAATGCCGTTGTAGATGATCGACACTTTTGCGGGGTCAATTTTCGGAAACAGACGCAAAACGTCGTCTTTGGTGCTTTGCGACACGGCAATCACCGCGTCCGCCATTTCCAGCGCCGTTTTTTCGACCCAGCTGGACACGTCGTAGCCGCGTCCCAGCTGTTCGCGTTTCCACGGACGCAGAGGTTCAAGCGAGTGTACCGTAATCACCAAAGGAATGCCGTACAGCATTTTTGCCAGAATGCCCGCAAAGTGCGCGTACCATGTGTGGCAATGCGCAATGTCCGCCGTCATGTTTTCGCCCGCGAACGCCAATCCTTCGTACAAGGCTTTCAGGGGGGACGTCAGTTCCTTGGGGCATTCTTTGAACAAAGACGCGTCGGGAACGCGTCCGTCGACTTTCAGCGAACCGTCCTGATAATGCTGGTCGTGAAAGCTGCGGACTTCGACATCCATCAGTTTCGCCAGTTCTTTGGACAGGTATTCGACGTGAACGCCCGCGCCGCCGTAAATGTACGGGGGGTATTCGTTGGTGACAAACATAACTTTCATGAAATAAAGCCTCCTAAAAAAACGTTTGGTAACAGAATTACCTTTTCAGAGGCGTTCGTCAATCTTTTAACTGGATTTTTTTCGAAAATTTTTATACAAAAGGGAAAAGCGAATCATAAAGAGGGCTTGTGATATGTTGAACAATATGTATGAACAAAACTTTTTGCAAAAAATGCCCGACGGCACGGTCAAACAGGTCAATCCGTTCACGGGAACGCAGGTTTGGACGGTTCCCGGACGCGGAAAACGCCCCACGGTCAACAAAAAGCCCGATGAAAACGTCGCTCACGAATCCAAGGAAATCGAGGATTTCTGCTTTTTCTGTCCGTCAAACTATCTGAAGACTCCGCCTGAAAAGGCGCGTTTGGTCAAAATGCCCGACGGCACGTTCAAGGTGCTGGAAAACCTGAAAGTTTCCCAACTGTTCGACACAACCGCCGAATTTCGCCGCATTCCGAACCTGTTTGAAATCATTTCCTACGAATACTGGGAAAAGAACTACGCTTACGTCATTTCCGACAAAGCCAACGCCCACCGCGAGGAATACATTTCCGAACCCGAAGGACGGCAGCACGTTTTGGAAATCGTCGAAAACAAACTGAAAATGAGCGGGCTTTCGCGCGAAGAAATCGACAGCATTTCGTCGGGACGCAAGCTGAAAATGGCAAACAGCTTTTTTGCGGGCGGACACGAATTGATTATCGGCAAGCGCCACTTTGTCGAAGGGTCGGACGAAAAAGCGTCGTCGGGAACGATGACGCCCGAAATGCACTATCAGTACATCAACTTTACGATTGCCGCGCTGAAAGACATCTATCTGTCCAACCGCTATGTGCGCTACGTAACCGTGTTTCAAAACTGGCTGAATCAGGCGGGCGCGTCGTTCGACCACCTGCACAAACAGCTGGTCGCCATTGACGGCGTAAGCGCGTCCAACGCCGCCGAATTCGAAATGGCGCGTCTGAACCCCAATATGTACAACGATTACGCCGTCAACTACGCGGGGTATCAGAACCTTGTGTTCGCGGAAAACGAATACGCGGTCGCTTTCGCCGATTTCGGTCACCGCTATCCGACTTTGGCGATTTATTCCAAAGCCGAAAAGAACCAGCCGTGGAACCAGACGCCGGAACAGGTGCGCGGGATGAGCGATTTGGTTCATGCGTGTCACGCCGCAATGGGCAGCGAAGTGCCGTGCAACGAAGAATGGTATTACCGTCCGCCCGCAATTGACGTTGCCGTGCCATGGCATATTTTGATTAAATGGCGCATCAGCAATCCCGCGGGATTCGAAGCCGTGACGAAAATCTTTGTCAACACCATCGATCCGTGGACTTTGCGCGACAAAGTTGTAAATCGCCTGTTCGAATTGCGCAAAGAAAACAAAATCGCGAACGGCATCAAAATCGCCGCCGAATGCGACTGCACGCCGAACAGTTTGATGTATAATCCGTCTTTGCGCGTCGGCGGGGCGCATCCGTACGCAATGCGCGGCCGCGGCACGACGATGGATATGTAAAAAACACAAAGGGGGCTGAAAAAGCCCCCTTTTTTATAACAGCGGATTTTTAAATCAAGCCGCTTCCAGCAAGCCTTCGGCGATTTGCAGATTCATATTTTCCAAAGTGTCAAGCGTCGTTTCTTTGGCGTCGCAGCCGTTCAGCAGCGTTTTGGACACGACGAAGTTCGCCAGTTTCAGCAGATTGGACTTGATTTCGGTCGGCAGCGGGTGATCTGCGCGGCTCAGCAAAGTTTGAATGCCCGTCCACAGCTGCATGTTGTCGTCCAGAGCTTTCGCCAAAGCCGCTTTGTCGCCCAAAGCCCGCGCATTCGAAATATTCGCCGCCGAACGCAGCAAAGCCAAAGCGTCCTGTTGTTCCAAAGTCAAAGTTGTGTTTGTCATAACGACCTCCGTTTGTTGGGTTAAGAAAAAGGTTGCCGCTTCGGGACTCCGTTATGAAAGGAGGGGAGGGGCGAAGCCCCGAAGCGTCCGCCGCTTAGAACGGCGAAATGATATCCAGCACTTGGCGTCCGATGCGCGGCTGCTGAACGTCGCTGATGGTGCCTTTGCCGCCGTAGGCAACGCGCAGTTCGGCAATTTTTTCCGATTTGATGGTGTTCAAAACGGAAATGTCTTCGCGGCGGATGATGCCCGTCATGTGCAGTTGGCGCATTTCGTAGTTGACGCGGACTTCCTGTTTGCCCGAAATGACAAGGTTTCCGTTGGGCAGAACTTGCGTGACAATCGCCGCCATGGTGACATCGATTTTTTCATTTCGGTCAATCGTGCCGTCGCCCGTGATGTCGCGGCTGGAGGTGATGTCGAACAGATTTGACACGTCCACGCCGTTAGGCAAAATTTTCCCCGCGTATTTTTCCAATCCCGCCAAAGCGCCGATACCGACGCTGTCTTTGTCGTCGCCGCGTTTTTGTTCGGATTTGTTTTCCAGCAAGGCTTTGTCGGAAATGACGACCTGAACGGTCAGAATATCGCCGACCTGACTGGCGCGCTGGTCCTTGAAAAAGCCTTTCGACCCCGGACGCCACAGCGAATTGGCGTTGACGTAAACGGGCTGCGGATCGGGCATGGGCATATCGACGGGCTGATAATCTTTTTGCTTCGTCGGATTTTCGATTTTGGAAAATTCCGGCGCTTTGCCGACATCCGCCAGACGCCCGAAGTAGGAACATCCCGATGCGGACAGCATCAAAACGGCAGTCAATCCCGCCTTTAAAAGTGAATGTTTCATTGTTTTTCCCTCCCGTTGACAACGATGGTTTCGGGGGCGGTGACCGTCCCCCGGACAACCGATTTGCTTTGCGTGTTCAGCACGCGCACCGTGTCGCCCAATCCGCCGTTTTCCAACGCTTTTCCTTGCGCGCTGAGCATAATGCCGCCTTTGACGAAGCTTAACGTCACTGTTTTGCCTTTGGTCACCATGGGGCGGACGCGGACATCCGATTCGGTCAAGGATTGTCCCGCGCGAACCGCCCGCTTGACTTCTTTGCCGACCAGTTCCGACAGCGGCGTGTTTTTTTGGCGGCGCGCCCGTTCTTGCGGCGTTTTTTTCATAAACACGTCGGCTTCCGTAACGATTTGTCCCGGAGTCAAAGCATGCCGCGCCGTCGGAACAAAGACGAAAATCTGCACTTTTCCCTTTAAATCGACGGTTTGCGTTTCATCGTCCGTTTTGACGACGGCTTGGGCGGAAAAAACTTTCGAATCGGGGGAAAAGTCAATGTTTTCGAACGAAACGGCATATTCCGCATTTACGGGAATCAAAATCGGGAAATTTTTGCCGTTTAAAATGATTTCCGCATTGTCGGAAAGCCCCAAAGTCTTTAGCTCTTTGACCAAAGCGGGCAAAACGTCCTCTTTTCCGATTTCGCGGGCGGCGCGAATGACCGTAACCGACACGCCCGAGTCCGCAGGTGTCCAGTCGACGGCATGCTTTTGCGCCGCTTTTTTCAGCCAATCCGCCGTCAGAATCACGTCTTTGCCAAGGGACGGCGCGTCGGCGACAATGCGGTTTTCCTTGTCGCGGGGCAATCCCGAAAACAAATCGCTCAAACGGATTTTGTCGCTTGCAACAACGGCTTTTTCGCGCAAAACAACGGGTAAAGCCAATGTCTCGCTTTGCGGTTCGTCCCACAAAGATTCGGCGCGGACGGGAAAAGCCGCCGTCAAAACCGTCGCCAAAACAAAGGGAAAAAGCCGTTTCATCGCGTCAATCCTTACGATTTCAGGTTGTTGATGGTCGACAGCATTTGATCCGCCGTCGTGATGATTTTCGAATTCATTTCATAAGCGCGCTGCGCGGAAACCAGTTCCGTGATTTCCGACACCACGTTGACGTTCGAGTTTTCCAAGTGTCCCTGCAAAATCGTTCCGAACCCCAAAGCCCCCGGATTGTCCACCGTCGGCTGACCCGAAGCGACCGTTTCCATAAACAGGTTGTCACCGATGGCTTCCAATCCCGATTCGTTCATGAAGTTCGCGATTTCCAGCTGTCCGACGTTGTTCAGTTCGGTTTGACCGTCTTCTTTGACCCAGACTTCGCCCGACGAGTTGATTGTGATGCCGATGGCGTTTTCGGGGATGGTGATGCCCGGCTGAACCGTGTAGCCGTCCGAAGTTACCAGCAAACCGTCGGGGCTGACTTGGAACGCGCCGTCGCGGGTGTAGCCCGTGCCGCGGTTGTTGGGCAGTTCGATTCGGAAATAACCGTTGCCTTGAATCGCCAAATCAAGCGTGTTGTCCGTTTTCAGCACGCTGCCGTGTTCGGAAATACGGTAAACGGAAGCCGTTTTCACACCCAAGCCCAGCTGGATGCCCGACGGAACAATCGTTCCCGAATCCGACGAATTCGCGCCGACGCGACGCTGGTCTTGGTACAGCAAGTCGTGAAATTCCGCGCGTCTGCGGGAATACGCCGTCGTGTTCATGTTGGCGATGTTGTTGGAAATCACTTCGACGTTTGTTTGCTGGGCGAGCATGCCCGTTGCACCGATATGAAGCGCTCTCATGGTTTGGACTCCTTATTATCTGGCGGACTTGGCGTAAACGTTCATCATGTTCTGACGGCGGGTGTTTTCCGAATCGATCATCATTTGAACGTTTTCGTAAGCGCGCTGCAATTTAATCATTTCAGCCATTTCGACAACGGCGTTG
The DNA here is from genome assembly GCA_002349565.1 of Alphaproteobacteria bacterium UBA2903. Taxonomy (GTDB): domain Bacteria; phylum Pseudomonadota; class Alphaproteobacteria; order CAAGCB01; family CAG-977; genus UBA2903. The sequence goes on from DEDN01000025.1 coordinate 5,918, forward strand.
ACGTTGGATTTTTCAATCATTCCCTGTTCCAGCTGGGCGTCCGCGGCATCCAAAGGCGGATTGCCGTCCGTCGTGCGGTACATTCCGTCGTGCGTGGTTCTCAGCCGCTGCTGGTCGGCGAACCGGACCAAACGAAAGCGGGCGATGACGCCGTTTTCCGTCGCGATTGTGCCGTCGCGGTTGATGTCGATTTGGGTTTCTTCGGGGGCGAAGAAAATCGGCTGGTCACGGTCGTCCAGCACGGCGTCGCCGTTGGCGGTGACCAGCATGCCGTCGTTGTTCAGCTTGAACTGTCCGACGCGGGTGTAGCGGATGCCTTCGGGCGTGTCGACGACAAAGTAGCCGTCGCCGTGAATCGCGACATCCAGCGGGTTTTCAGTCGACGAAAAAGCCCCTTCGGCATAATCGCGGACAATGCCGAAATCGTGAACGAACGCCAGTCTGTCGGGCAGCAGGTGTTCGTCGTTTTTGCTTTTGGACAGGTATTCGGTAAAGTGCGGCTGAACGCCTTTGTACGCGGTCGTGTTCACGTTTGCCAGATTGTTGGAAACCATATCCAGCTGGTTCCACAGGCTCGTCTGACGCGACAAAGCGATATACAGTGTGTTATCCATCGGTTTCCCTTTCGTGCAAAAGCGTTTAAAAAAACTCTGCCGCTTGATATGCGAAAACCGTGCCAAATTTTTAAAACAAGATTTTTTCTTGAATCGGCGGGAAAAAGAAATTATTAACCAAAACAGCGTATAACAAGGATAATACCAACAGGCTTTCGGGATTTTTGAAATGGCGGACGAACTGGACGAAAACACGGGATCGGAACAATCGATTGTTGTTCCGCACAAAAAGAAGATATTGATTTTGCTGCTGCCGATTTTTTTGGTGGTCGGTTCGGTCGTCGGTGTTTATTTTTCGGGACTGACGGATTCTTTTTTGGGGGTGGGGCAGGAAGACAAGGCTTCCTCGGATGAAGAAAGCGCCGCCGTTCCCGCCGCCAAAGGCGTTTTTTACGAAGTTCCCGAAATTCTGGTCAACCTTGCCGCCAAAGCGGGGCAGAAGCCCGTTTATTTCAAAATCAAAGTCGTGCTGGAAATGGAAAACACGGCGGATGTCGCTTATGCCGAAAAAATGCAGCCCCGCATTACGGACAGCCTGCAATTCTATCTGCGCGAAATGCGGCTGGAGGAAGTGCAGGGGTCGATGGGAACCTATCGGCTGAAAGAGGAAATTCTGAACCGGTTGACGAAAATCCTTGCCCCCGCGAAAGTCAACGATGTTCTGTTCAAAGAAATCCTGATTCAATAAGAGGTTTTTATGGCTGAAGACGAACAAAAACAGATTGAATCCGATTTTCGGGACGATTTGGAAACTGCCGAACAGGACAGCACCGATCTGGCGCAAATGCTGAATCAGGATGAAATCGACAGTCTGCTGGGCGCGGGTGAAGAAGACAGGCACACGGGCGTCAACGCTCTGCTGAACTCGTCAACCGTTTCCTACGAACGTCTGCCGATGCTGGAAATCGTGTTCGACCGTTTGGTGCGCTTGACATCGACGACTTTGCGCAACTTTACGCAGTCCAACATTGACATCACGCTGGAAAGCATCGAATCCATGCGCTTCGGCGATTATCTGGAATCCATTCCGTCGCCCGCGATGATGAGCGTTTTCAAAGCCGAGGAATGGGACAACTACGGTTTGCTGACGATCGATTCGTCGCTGATTTACACCATGGTTGACGTATTGCTGGGCGGACGGCGCGGCACGGCAGCCATCCGTTTGGACGGGCGGTCGTACACGGTCATTGAACGCAACCTGATGGAAAAGATGATTCATCTGGTTTTGTCCGACTTGTCGGCGGCGTTCGATCCGCTTGCCCCGGTCACGTTCCGTTTCGACCGTTTGGAAACGAATCCGCGCTTTGCAATGATTTCGCGCCCGTCGAACGCGGCGGTCGTCGCCAAATTCCGCGTCGACATCGAAGACCGCAGCGGCAAACTGGAGGTTTTGCTGCCTTACGCGATGTTGGAACCCGTGCGAGAACTGCTGCTGCAAATGTTTATGGGCGAAAAGTTCGGGCGCGACAGCATTTGGGAAACCCACTTGGCGGAAGCGCTGTGGCTTAGCGAAGTCGATTTGAAAGCCGTGCTTGACCGTCACATGACGTCGCTGAAAAAAGTTCTGAAGTGGAAAGTCGGCACGCAGCTGCTGTTGAACGCGACGCCCGATTCCGAAGTCGAAATGGTTTGCGGCGATATTCCGATGTTTTACGGCAGAATGGGGCGCAAGGGCAAATACATCGCCGTCAAAATCGAAGACAAAATCAAACGCCAAAAGGATTAAAGCCGATGTCCGTCGAATTGCTGGTCAACATCATTGTCATTCTGCTGCTGATTCCGACGATAATTTTCGCTTTGCTGCTGAACAAGCGGCTTGAAATTCTGCGCAGCAGCCGCGCGGATTTGGGACGGCTGATCGAAGCGTTCAACGATGCGACGACGCGCGCCGAATCGGGGATTCCCCGTTTGAAACAGGCGGCGGACAGCGCAGGCGCGCAGCTGAAGGAACAAATCCGTCAGGCGCAAACGCTGCATGACGACATCGCTTTTTTGCTGGAACGCGCGGAAAGCGTCGTTTCCAAACTGGATTCCGCCGTTGCTCGTCCGTCCGTGCGCGAACCGCGTTTTGAAAAGCCCGTCGAAAAACGCGAAGAACAAAAGCCCCGTTCCCGCCGCGCTTTGGTGGAAAGCCCCGAGGATTTGATTTCCTCCGCCGTTTCCGCCGCCGAAGACATTTTGCGCGACGCCGACGGCAAAACGGCGAAAAAACGTTCCGCGTTCGGTTCGTTTGACACCGAAGAGTCTGGCGACAGGTCGGAAGCCGAACGCGAATTGCTTAAAGCCTTGCAGTCTTTGCGCTAAAGGAAACGCCGATGAAACAACCGCAAAATACCGCTTCGCAGAAACGAAAAGCCAAAGCTTTCCGTTTGCTGCCGCTGATGATTTTCTTTTGCGTCTTGACTTTGTCCGTTCGGATAGGCGTGCTGTGGCGCGCGTTTTCGACGCCGCGGGATGCGGACCGTCCGTCCGTTCTGGCGGTGGCGACATTGCAGGCGCAGGATGCGGAACCTGTCAAAAACGATGTGCCGCTGTCCAAAGTCGCGCAGCAGGCGGCTATGCAGGTTGAAAACGAACCGCCTGCGCGGGAAAAAAGCTTTTCCCAATCGGAATTGGAGATTTTGCAAAAACTGGCAAAACGCCGCGAAGAACTGGACATTCGCGAACGTTCTTTGGAACAGAAAGTCGGCGTTTTGAAAGCCGCCGAAGCCCAAATCGACGCCAAAATCACCAAATTGAAAGAATTGGAACGCTCGATTTCCGATTTGGTCGGCGTGTACAACGAACAGGAACGCGACCGTTTGAACAACTTGGTCAAAATTTATTCGACCATGAAACCCAAAGAAGCCGCCCGCCTGTTCAACGAAATGGAAATGTCCCTGCTGGTGCGCGTGTTCGAAAAAATGAAAGAATCCAAATCCGCCCCGATTTTGGCGCTGATGGATTCCGCCAAAGCGACCGCTTTGACCGCCGAACTGGCAAACAAAAAGACTCTGCCGGGGCTGGATTCGGCGTCTGCGGAAAAATAATCCTTTTCATATTCGATTCAGTCTTTTATAACTTAAAGAAGCATTTTTTTAAGTATAGGGGCTGTTATGAATAAGCAAATGAACGTCCTGATTGTGGACGATTACCAAACCATGCGCGGCGTTATCCGCAACTTGTTCAATTTGAACGGTTTTGAAAACACGGCAGAGGCGGGGACCGTTGAAGACGCGCTGGAACTGCTGAAAACAAAGCCGTTCGATTTGGTGATTTTCGATTGGTACACGGGCGCGATGAGCGGAACGGAGTTTTTGAAAACCGTCCGTGCGAACGACAATTTAAAAGATATTCCCTTTATTGTCGTCAGCGCGGAAAGCAACCCCGAAACCATGGCGGAAATCAAAGCCGCCGGCGTTTCCGATTTTATCGCAAAGCCGTTCAACAAAGCGACCTTGAGCAAACGATTGACCGCTTTATTCGGGGAATGATGCCAAAACGATGAAACTCGGACGGACATTTCGGATTGTGCTGATGCTGATGCTGCTGACGGCGGCACGGGCGTTCGCCGCCGTGTCCGTTTTTCCCGATGCGCAGGTCCGTTTGTTTGCCGTGCAGCGCGCGGATGAAAATCGGCTGGTTTTCTCTTTTCCCGTAAAAACGGGGTTTAAGGAAAAAACAGCGGGCGACCGTTACACGGTAACGTTTGATGCCGCCGTTTCCAATCCCGAAGCTTTGCGCGTGCGCCATGTGCTGAGTACTTTTCCCAAGGAAATGCAGCAAGCGGGCGTTTCGGGCAATCCGCTGACGCTGACTTTGCGTCTGCCGAAAGGGCATACCGCCAAAGCCGTTCAAAACGGGCGGAAAGTGACGATTTCCGTCAGGCGTATTCCCGCCGCTTTACCGAAAGCGGAAGCAAAACCCGTTCAACAGCCGCAAGCGAAACCCGTGCCGCCGCCCGAAAAAAGCGAACCGTCCGAACCTGTTTCCAAACCTGCGGAGAAGGAAGAACAGGCGGACATTTCTTTGAATATTAAAGAACCCATCAGCCTGACTCCGCCTGTTCCCGATGCGGAAATCGTCATGCCGCAGGATACGGGATACCGCTCCGTGTCGCTCAGCTTTCCATGGACGCGCATGACGGCGGCGGCGGCGTTCAGACGGCAGGGCTATTTGTGGCTGGTGTTTGACCGCAAGGGGAACTTCAATTTCGATACGGAATTGAAGATCTACAAGGATATCATTTACGAAATTGTGCAGATTCCCCATTCCAAAGCGACGATTTTGCGTTTGGTGACCGCGCCGGGGTACAATCCGTCAATGCGCCGTGAAGGGTTGCTGTGGATTGTCGATTTGATGGTGCAGCCGTTGCGTCCCAAAAAGAATTTGGACTTGGTTTTGCAGCGCAAAACGCCGTTCGGTCCCCGCATTTTCATTCCGATGGACGAAACGCCCGAGGTCATTCCCTTAATCGACCCCGAAGTCGGTGATTTGTTTTATATCGTGCCTGTGTTTGCTTTGGGCAAAGGGTTGTCGCACAGGCGTTCGTTCGTCGACGCGCTGTTTTTGCCGACGGCGCAAGGGCTGGCGGTTGTTCCGAACATTGAAGATCTGGCGCTGTACACGTCGTCTTCGGGATTGGAAGTGCGCGGTCCGAAAGGCGGCATGCGGTTTTCGTCCGAGGACATTCTGTCTTATCTGGCAAAAAAGAAAATCAACAAAAATCCGCTGGAACAATTGTTGGATGTCGGCGTTTGGAAGCTGAATGCGAACGACAGGGACTTTTTGCCGATTTTGCGGCAGATGGAAAAGGCGGCGGCGACCGCTTCCGCCAAGGAAAAACCGATTAAACGGCTGCTGTTGGCGCGCTATTGGTTCGCAAACGGATTTTATCCCGAAACCTTGAGCGTTTTGCGCGCGATCGCTTTCGATACGCCGAAGCTTGCCGAACAAAAAGCGTTTACCGCTTTGCGCGGGGCGGCGAATTTTATGATGCGGAGATACCGCGAAGCACTGGCGGATTTTTCCGACTCCGCTTTCGACAAAGACGATGCCGTTCAGTACTGGAAAGCGGCGGCGTTGGCGGGATTGTCGGACAAACCGCAAAAATATCTGATTCCGATGCGCGAAAATATGGCGATATTCGCTTCTTATCCGGCGGAAATCAAAACGACGCTGGCTTTGGCTGGACTGCATGCCGCCGTTGCCGCAGGCGACGAATTTTCGGTTCAAAACTTTATGGAAGCCGCCAATAATCCCGAAAATCCCGCATCGACGGAAACCGAGCTCAAATTTTATCACGCCTTGTGGCAAGAAGTGAACGGCATGTATTCCTTGGCGCAAAAGGAAATGCGCGAAGTCGCGAACAGCACCGACTATTATTACCGCGCCATGGGCGGATTGGAGGCGTTGCGCATGGAGGAGCGATCCGAAACCATGCCGCCCGAACAGCGGATCGCCGAATTGGAACGTTTGTCTTACGCTTGGCGCGGCGACGATTTCGAATATAACGTGATGACAGGACTGGTCGAGGCGTATCGGGAACAAAAAGACTATGCGCAAATGCTGTACACTTTAAAGGGAATGCAGGTGCGCTTCGCCGATTTGCCCGAAGCCAAGAAAATTCTCAAACTGATGTCCGATTTGTTTGCAAAAATTTATCTGACGGACGAAGGCGATTCTTTGCCGCCGATTAAAGCGATCGCGCTGTTTGACGAATTTCGCGACTTGCTGCCCAAAGGTGAACGGGGCGCAAAAATTGTGCGGCGTTTGGCGGATAAACTGGTGGCTATCGATTTGCCCGACCGCGCCGCCGAATTGCTGGAACAACAGCTGATTCAGCCTGTCGGGAACACGGAACGCGGGCTGATTGCGACGCGGCTGGCTTTGGTGCGGCTGCTGAACCGCGAACCCACGGAAGCTTTGAAAGCGCTGAATGTCAGCGAAAACGGGACGTTCTCGCCGCGCGTAACGCAACAGCGCCGCCATATGAAAGCCAAAGCGCTGGCGGATTTGAAACAAATCGACGCTGCCGCCGAATTGCTGGAGGATGACGATTCCGATGCCGCAAAACAGCTGCGCGCGGAAATTTTCTGGCAGGCGCAGGTGTGGGACAAAGCGGCGGACGCGCTGAAGTTGCTGATTAAGCGTCCCGATCCGAAAGTGCCTTTGACCAAAGAGGAAGCGCAGCGTGTTTTGAACTGGGCGGCGGCTTTGCGGCTGGCGGGGCGCACGAAAGTTGTGTTGCGTCTGCGTGAAAACTTTTTGCCGTATATGCAGAAAACGGAATTGGCGCAGGCATTCGACTTTATCACGACCGCGCCGCAGCAGGGCGTCATGGATTACCGTCAGGTTGCGAATGAAGTTAAAGCCGCCGAAAATTTCAACACTTTTGCCAAAGGCTATACCGATCTTTTGAAAACCAAAGGGTTGAGCGAAGCCGTTCAGTAAGGATTCTTTTCTATGTTCGATTCCGTCAAAAACGCGTATCAAAGCTTTTCAAATTCGATGGACAGTTTTCAGCGGGATATGGCGGATATCCGCGACACATTCGTCGGCATCAAAAACGTTGTCGGCGCGATTTTCAATTTTATGGGACAGGAAACGGCGATTTTGCTGTTCTGCACGTTTTTGTTTCTGTTTGTCGTCAATCTGATTCCTTTCCTGTTCATCGGCAAAAAAGCGCGCTATTACATCGGCATTGCTTTCGGTTTGTATTTGGGACACTTTTTTAATTACACGCTGTTTTCGTCGTTCAAATTCATATTGATTATGCTGCTGCCCGTGTTTATGGAATGGGGATTGGCGCTAGTGTTTGCCAAATTGTGGAAGCTGATTCTCAAAGGGCTGGCTTTTTTACCCAGAGGATTGATCAAGCTGCCCGCGTTGCTGATCAAAAAGCTGAAGCGCGCCAAAAACGAAACCGCGGGGAACGGCGAAGCGAAAGCTTTGCCTGCCGAATCGGATGGCGAAAAAGAACCGCAGATATAAAAATCTGTTTCAATTATATCGAATCTCGGTAAAATAGACCCGATGCCGAAGCGTAAAAGCTTTGACATCGGGTAAAAACTCGACATCCGTATTGTTTTCAAAAACGACTCTGCAGGAGTTCCCGTTCTGAAAACCAAACGGAGCGGACGTACATAATGAGGGAAGTCCGAGGCTAGTGGCAATGCTTGGAAACTCCCCCCCACCATGAAAACAAGGATATTTCCAAATTTGGAAATTTGCAATATTTATTTTCAAATTTGGAAAATATCCGCGATTCGGTCAAGTTTTTACCTTTTGTTTAATTTGAAACGAGGGCAAAAAGTGTTGAATCGTACAGCCATCCAAAGCCGTTTGCGGGAAATCGTCGGTAAAATGCCGCTTTCCAAATTCGCCAAAGAAACTGGAATACCGCTTTCAACGCTTAGCCGCGCGTATAACGGAACGGAAATCTTAAATCTGGATCATATGCATAAAATTTGCGATCGATTCGGTGTTCCGCTGATGACTTTGCTTGCCCAAGACGACGGTGTATTAAGTGAACTGCCGATTCGCGGTTTTGCTTCTTGCGGCGTGGCGCAGGGCTGGTTTGTTGAAGAAAAACATCCCAAAACCGTTTTTGTGCCGTCTGCTTTTGCGATGCCAAGCTGTTTCGGTATTCTGGCAAAAGGCGATTCGATGATTCCCGCGGGCATCGAATCGGGTGATTTGTGCATTGTCGATTCGGGCAGACCTGTTGAATGCGGCAAACCCGTTATGGTGCGCGCCGATTGGTTTTACAAAGGCAAAAATACGCCGATGGCGGCAATCAAGATTTTGGAATCCGAAACCGAATCGTCGTATTTTCTGAAAGGCTGGTTTTCCGCGCAGGACGGATTGCCCGCAACGTCGTTCACGGACGAACGTCCGAAATCGGCGGTAACTTTTATCGCTCCCGTTGTCAAAGTCGTCAAAATTCGAAACGAACGGAACGATTCGGATTCGATTCCTTATAACAAAGATGTGCTGGCGTTGTGTTTCGAAGCGTTAAAGCCCGTTTTTATGGATTTGGAGTCGGAAAAATTCACCTCGATTCTGGATTGTTTGTATCAAAAAGTTCTGAAATCGGGTGAAAAAGACCTGTCCGTCATTACCGAAATCGTAAAACTTTTGATTAAAAAGTAAGGAAATCCGCCATTTTTGAAAAAAGATGAAAATATTTGAAAAAAGATGTTGACGCGGGGGGGGCAAAGTCCTTATAAGAGGCTTCACCCGCTAACGACGGGACGAGCTACTAAGACAAAGTGAGATAGGAAAAAGAAGAGATGTACAGGCGGCGG
>DEDN01000024.1:0-163 GCA_002349565.1 Alphaproteobacteria bacterium UBA2903
CGCCCGCGTCCTGAGACCGCCACACCCGCTTGCGCGGGTTCGCGATTTCGATTCTCTAATTTTTTCAATACAATACAAAAAAATACTCGAACTTGCGAGGCGGATGTAATCCGCCGTGGCAATCTCCGCCTTGGTCGGCACGGGGAAAGACACTCTCTCCGAA
>DEDN01000024.1:364-39070 GCA_002349565.1 Alphaproteobacteria bacterium UBA2903
AAGCAATCCCGGGACAGGTCGGCACAAGTGCCAATACTTGCATGGGACTGCCGCGCCCCTGTCGGGGCTCGCAGTTGCGATTCTTTTTTTGTGAGCCTGCGACAGCAGACTTATCCGCCCGAAAAATCCTTGCGGATTTGGTCGGACAAATCCGCCGTAAAGCCGATAAAATCCGTTAAAAATTCGTGCAAAGACCGCTGTTTTAAAATATCGGGCAAAGTCGACGTGCTTAAAAACGCCTGTTCCTGCGACGCGATTTTCAGCGACACGGAATCTTTTTTCAGCGCGCTTAAACTGGTGACGATTTCCGTATACGCGCTTAACAGCGACCGCGGGAAAATCGGGCTGAAAATCAGCATCTCGATAATTTTTTCGGGCTTCGGCGATTCCCTGTAAATCGTGCGGTACGCCTGCCCGCCGCCGACGGAACGCAACACTTCGCCCCACTGGTAATCGTCTATCAGCCCTTTGTCCGCGCTGTCTGGCGGCAATAAAATATGGTACTTCACATCCAGCAGGCGCGCCGTAAAGTCCGCCCGCTCGACAAAAGTCCCCAGCCGTGCGAACTGAAACGCTTCGTCATAAACCATCATGCTCAGCGTCAATCCGCGGAACAGCTCGGTTCTGTCCTTTATCCATTCAAAAAATTCGCAAAAGCCCGTTTGTTCCATGCCGTCATAGTACAAACCCTGCATTTCAATCCATGTCGCATTGATGCTTTCAAACATTTCTTCGGGCAAAGCACTGCGTTCCGAACGCGCGTTTTCGCGTCCCGCCTTGATGCAGGAAAACACGCTGGACGGGTTGTCCAAATCGAAAATCATAAAGTTCAACACGTTTTTGGATGTCAGTTCGGTATATTTGGCTTTAAAGCCGTCGATTTGCCCCGAAATCGTCAAAATCGGATCCCAACCCGCATCCGCTCCGGGCAGCTGTTCCATGCGGTAAGCTGCCTCCAGCAAACGGGCGATGTGCTGCGCCCGTTCAATCATGCGGGTCATCCAGTAAATATTGTCTGCGGTTCTGCTCAACATGGTTCAGTCCTCCTTATCCCCGACAACCCAAGTGTCTTTGGTTCCGCCGCCCTGCGACGAATTGACGACCAGAGAACCCTCGCGCAAGGCAACGCGCGTCAAAGCCCCCGGAACGACGACAACTTTGTCGGGATTTTGCATCAGCGCAAACGGACGCAAATCGACATGCCGCGGGGCAAGCCCTTCGGCTTGCAGCGTCGGCGCGGAGGACAAAGCCAACGTCGGCTGAGCAATGTAGTTTTCGGGATGAAGCTTGATTTTTTCCTTGAACGTTTCGATTTCCGCCTTGGTCGCTTTGGGACCGATAAGCATGCCGTATCCGCCCGAACCGTGCGTTTCCTTTATCACCAGTTCGCCGATGTGTTCCAGAGCATACTTGCAGTCGTCGGGCTTTGCCAAAGTGTACGTCGGCACGTTGTTCAAAATCGGCTTTTCGCCCAAATAGAACTCAATCATCTGCGGAACGTAGGGGTAAACCGACTTGTCGTCCGCAACGCCGTTGCCGATGGCGTTGGCAAGCGTGACTTTCTTTTTCATCATCGCGCGGTACAGCCCCGGACAGCCCAGCATGGAGTCTTTGCGGAACACTTCGGGGTCAAGGAATCGATCGTCCAAGCGTTTGTAAATCACGTCGACGCGTTCCGCGCCGTCCACCGTGCGCATGTAAACGCAATCGTCGTCACCGACGAACAAATCCTGCCCCGTGACCAGTTCGACGCCCATTTCATACGCCAAAAAAGCGTGTTCAAAGTATGCGCTGTTGTACATCCCCGGCGTCAGCAGGACGGCGCGCGGGTTTTCGACGCCTTCGGGCGCACAAGCCAGCAATGTTTTTTTCAATTCCCGCGGATAGATGTCAACGGGCAACACGTTGTAGCGTTTGAACAAATCGGGGAACAGACGGCGCATGACCTCGCGGTCCTCTAGCATATAGGACACGCCCGACGGGGTGCGGAGGTTGTCCTCCAGCACATAAAAGTCTTGCGGCGACGTGCGCACAATGTCGATGCCCGAAATGTGGACATGAACACCGTTCGGGGGCGTGAAGTCCTCGACTTCGGCGGTGTATTCCGTGTTTTTCAGCACCAGATCGGACGGGACGACGCCCGCTTTCAAAATGTCGCGGGTGGTGTAAACGTCCTGCACAAAGCGGTTTAAGGCTTTGACGCGCTGACAGATGCCCGCGTTCAGCTTTTCCCATTCTTTGGCGGCGATGATGCGCGGCACGGGATCGAACGGAATCAGGCGTTCGACGCCCGCCTGTTCGCCGTACACGGCAAACGTGATGCCCATGCGGCGGAACAGAATGTCGGCTTGTTTGTTTCTTTGTTCCAATGTTTCGGGGGGCTGGTGCTTCAGCCAATCGTCGTACAGTTTGTAAGCTTCGGCGATTTGACGGTCGGAGGTGATCATCTCGTCATAAGAATCGGAAACGTAAGCTTCAAAATCGTACTTCGGTTTGGCAGAGTCGTTCATTTTGCGCAAATCCCCTTTCATTTTAGTTTAACTGATTGATGATATATGTTAGTTTGCTTTGAATCAATTTGATTGAGCAACTTTTTTGCGGTTTTAACGGCTTTTGGGTGGATTTTTATGAAAAAAGCGGCGTTTTTGATGGTTTTTCCGATGCTTTTCGGCTGTACGCGGGTGATCATTCCGAACGAAGAATCGACAATCATTCTGCAGCAGCCCGTTACGCGCGAGGTTTTTTACTGCGAATCGACATCGGGCGTCCCCGCCGATATCTGCGCTGCGGAACTGGAGGAAAAAGGCTTTGTCCGCCTGACGGACAAACCGACTTTTACAGGCAAGGACGACATCCCGCAAAAAGGGTCGTACCCCACCCGCCGCTATCGCGACAAGCAAGACATTCCGCGCTGGTAACTCATGCTTGCCCGCATTGACACCGTTGCGTTCAAAGGCATCGAAGTTCTGCCCGTTACGACCGAAGTGCATATTGCTTCGGGCATTCCCGCGTTTACCATCGTCGGACTGCCCGACAAAGCCGTGGGCGAAAGCAAAGAGCGCGTTCGCGCCGCTTTGAATTCCATCGGGCTGGCTTTGCCCGCAAAACGCATCACGGTCAACCTTGCCCCCGCGGATGTGATTAAAGAAGGCTCGCACTTCGATTTGCCGATTGCTTTGGGGCTGCTGGCGGCGATGCAGATCATTCCCGCGCCCGCGTTGGACAATGCGGTCGTGATGGGCGAACTGGGATTGGACGGACGCATTGCGGGCGTTGCGGGAATTTTGCCCGCCGCCGTGTTCGCGACCGAACGGAACGCGGCTTTCGTCTGCCCCGAAAATCAAGGCGGGGAAGCGGCTTGGTCGGGCAACGAAAAAATTTACGCCGCGCCGAATTTGACCGCCCTTATCGCTTTGTTCAAGGATAATGTTTCTTTGCCTCAGCCCAAAGCGCGAACCATGCCGTTAAATCCCTCTTTGCCCGATATGAAAGACATCAAGGGGCAGGAAAACGCCAAGCGCGCCGCCGAAATCGCCGCGGCGGGCGGACACAATCTGCTGATGATAGGTCCTCCGGGGTCGGGAAAGTCCATGCTTGCCGCGCGGATTCCGTCTTTGCTGCCACCCTTGAGCGCGCGTGAAATTCTGGAAATCAGCATGATTCATTCGGTCGCGGGATTGATTCAAGACGGCCGCCTGATTGCCGAACGTCCGTTCCGCGCGCCGCATCACTCCGCGTCCATGCCCGCTTTGGTGGGCGGCGGGCAGAAAGCCAAACCCGGCGAGATTTCCTTGGCACACAAAGGCGTTTTGTTCCTTGACGAACTGCCCGAATTTTCCCGCACGACGCTGGAAGCTTTGCGCCAGCCTTTGGAAACGGGAACGGTCAGCGTCGCGCGCGTCAATCTGCACGTTACTTATCCCGCTCAATTTCAGCTGATTGCGGCGATGAATCCGTGCCGCTGCGGATACTTGGGCGTGAACGGACAGGAATGTTCCCGCGCTCCGCGCTGTGCCGAAGAATACCAGTCCCGCATATCGGGTCCCTTGTTCGACCGCATCGACATGCATATCGACGTTCCCGCCGTCGCGCCGTGGGAACTGGCAAAAGCGCAAGCGGGCGAAAGTTCCGCCGACATCGCAAAGCGCGTCGCCGCCGCTTTGGCGGTACAGGAAAAACGCTACGACGGCTACGGCATCACGAAAAACGCCCAAGCGTCGGGTTCGGTACTGGACGAAACGGTCGACTTGACCGCCGAAGCGCAAACTCTGCTGATTTCAGCGGCGGAAAGAATGCGTTTGAGCGCACGCGGCTACCACCGTGTTTTGCGCGTCGCGCGCACCGTTGCGGATTTGGCGCAGTCGGCGAAAGTCCAACCCGCGCACATCGCCGAAGCCCTTTCGTACAGGCGGCTGCTTTATGGCGAAAAATAAAGCGCAGCTGGGGCAGTTCTTTACCACGAACGCCGACGCCGTTTTGCGGGGGTTCGAGCCTTTTGTCGCGGGAAAAGCCGTCACCGATCCGTTTGCGGGAAACGGCGATTTGCTGCGCTGGGCGAAAAAAAACGGCGCGAAAAGCGTCAAAGGCTACGACATCGACCCCGCCTGCATCGACAACAAAACCGTGTTTGAAAACGATTCGCTGAAAACACCGCAAGCGTATGATTTTGTCGTAACAAATCCGCCTTATCTGTACCAAAACAAAATGGCGGACAATTCGCTTTTGACCCGATCCAAGCATACGGATTTGTATCAGCTGGCTTTGGAAAAGCTGACGAACTCCCGCGCGGGAATCGTGATTGTGCCGATAAACTTTCTGTCCGCGCAAAACGCCCGCTACATTCGGCGGACGTTCTTTGAACGCTTTGCCGTCAAGCGCGCCGTTTACTTTACGCAGCAGGTTTTTGCCGATACGACGTACAACGTTATCGCTTTGTATTACGAAAAAAAGCTCGCGAAAACGGACAGCCTCGCTTTTGATTTGATTATCGAACCGCAGGGAAATCTTCTGCCCGTTTCGCTGCAAAAGCAATTCGACTGGCAAATCAGCGGGGAATTCCTGTCCGCCGTAAACAGCACGCCGAACCGCCTGAAAATCGGACGCATCGAACAATCGGACGTCACGGCGGGAAGCATCGAAACGCACATTGCCTTGAACCATTCGGACAACAGGCAGACCGCTTTCGTATCGCTCGAAACGGCAGAGCTTTTCGCCCGCAACATCGTTGTTTTGAAAGCCATCGACACTGGAACGGAAAGCGGCAAAATCCGACTGGAAGACCGACGGACGTACGGCATTGACGCTTTAATCAGCTTGAAAACTTCGCGCAATCAAATCGAACTGTTGTTTCCCGAATCGGTTTCCGTCGCCGAACAGGAACGGCTGATAACCGCTTTCAACACCGTTTTGAACAAAGCGCGCGAACGGTATTTTTCCCTGTTTATGACGAATTTCCGCGACCATGACCGCAAGCGGGTTTCTTTCGGCTTTGTTTACCGTCTGCTCAACGCGCTTTATTTTTCAAAAATAAACGGCTATGCTGAATAAAAAAGGGGAAAGCATGGATAAAACCGAAAACGCGCTGAACAATCCGCTGATTTTGGTCGTCGACGACGACAACCGTTTGCGCAAACTGCTGCAAAAGTTTTTGACCGACAGCGGGTATCGCGTCTTTACCGCCGCCGACACGGCTCAAGCCGATGAAATGCGCGGCTGGTATCAGTTCGACTTGATGGTCGTCGACGTAATGATGCCGCGCGAAACGGGACTGGAGTTCACCGCGCGCCTGCGCAAAGCGGGCGAAAACGTCCCCGTTTTGATGCTGACCGCCATGGGCGAAACGGACGACCGCATCAACGGGCTGGAAGCGGGCGCGGACGATTATCTGCCAAAGCCTTTCGAACCGCGCGAGCTGCTGTTGCGAATCAACTCGATTTTGCGCCGCGTGATGAGCAAACCGCCCGAAAAACAAAAAGCCGAAGTCAAATTCGGCGCGTTCCGCTACGATTTGGACGAACACGCGCTGTTTCGCGGGTCGGAGCGCGTGCGTCTGCCGCTGTCCGAAGACGCGCTGTTAAGCTTGCTGGCGCAAAAAGCGGGGCAGGACATTTCCCGCGAAGAGCTGGCGCAGAAAACGGGCAACGAAACGAATTTGCGCACCATCGACGTGCAAATCACCCGCCTGCGCCGCCGCATCGAACCCGACGCAAGCCAGCCGCGCTACATCCAAACCGTCCGCGGCAAAGGCTATTCTTTGATACCGGATTAAACTCATGAGCTTTGATTTCAGCGCGCGCTGGCGTTCTTTCAGACATCGTTTCCTGCCCAACAGGCTTTGGGCGCGGTCGCTGCTGATTATGGTGACCCCCGTTATTTTGCTGCAAACCATCGGCACGGTCGTGTTTTACGACAACCATTGGCAGTCGGTCAGCCGCCGTTTGGCTTTGGGCATTGCGGCGGAAATCAAGCTGACCATCGATGCTTACGCCGAAATCGACGATCCCGCCGAAAAACAGGAGCTGATGCAGCGTTTGATGCAGACGTCGCGCTTCACTTTGCGCTTTCTGCCGCCCGTCGACAATCCCCCGCGCACGAAAGTCAAGCCGTCGATTCGCACGGCGGAATTGATTCCCGCGCTGAAAGCCGTCGGTTATCCGTTCCAAGCTTTTCCCATGCGCAACGACTACAGTTTGCGGCTGATGTTCTACACGCCCGATACGACGCTGGAAGTTTTGCTGCCGTACAAGTTTTTCTTTTCATCGACGACTTACGTTTTCGCACTGTGGATTTTCGGGTCGTCGCTGCTGCTGACGGGCATTGCCGTTTTGTTTCTAAGGAACCAAATCCGCCCGATTTTGCGTTTGGCGTCTGCGGCGGAAAACTTCGGTTTGGGGCGCGACGTCGAAACGTTCAAGCCCGAGGGCGCGACCGAAGTCCGCCAAGCGGCAACGTCCTTTATCAAAATGCGCGACCGCATCCGCAGACATATCGAGGAACGAACCCGCATGCTGGCGGGCGTTTCGCATGATTTAAGGACGCCTTTGACCCGCATGCGCCTGCAGCTGAGCATGATGGGCGACGACGAAAACGCGCGCGATTTGCTCAGCGACGTGATGGAAATGGAACACATGGTCAACGGGTATTTGGACTTTGCCCGCGGCGAGGGAAAAGAGCAGGCGGAGCCGACCGACATTCCCGATTTGATTGCCAAAACGGTCGATTCCCTGCGCAAAGACGGCGTTGCGCTCAGCTTTACGGCGAACGCGCCGCTGACGATGAACATCCGCCGCCACGACTTCAAGCGGTGCTTGTGGAATTTGATAACGAACGCGGAACGCTACGGCACGGTCGTGCGCGTCGGACTGAATGTCAAGGAACACTTTGCCGAAATCACGGTCGAAGACAACGGTCCAGGCATCCCCGCCGAAAAACGCGACGACGTGTTCAAAGCGTTTTTCCGTCTGGACGAATCGCGCAACACGCAAACGGGCGGCGTCGGGCTGGGGCTGACCATCACGCGCGACATCGTTTTGTCCCACGGCGGAAAAATCCTGATGGGCGACAGCGCGCTGGGCGGACTGAAAGCCGTTTTGATTTTCCCGAAATAAAACAGTTAAAAAAAACTACCCTCGGGCGAAAAATTCGGCTACACTCTTTCACCAGAGAATCGAGGTCGATTCTTCTTGTCAAGAAAGAGGTTTATAATGCAAACAAATTACACTGCCGAAAAGACCCGCAACGAAAAATTGGTTGCGTGGGTTGAAGAAATGGCCGGCTTGTGCCAGCCCGACGCCGTCTATTGGTGCGACGGTTCGAAAGAGGAAAACGACCGCTTGTGCCAGTTGCTGGTCGACAAAGGCACTTTTATCAAATTGAACGAAGCCAAACGCCCGAACTGCTTTTTGGCGCGTTCCAACCCGCAGGACGTCGCCCGCGTGGAAGCCCGCACCTTCATTTGCTCCGAACGCGAAATTGACGCGGGTCCCACCAATCACTGGGCTAACCCCAAGGAAATGAAGGAAAAACTGCGCGCGCTGTTCAACGGCTGCATGCACGGCAGAACGATGTACGTCATTCCGTTCTCGATGGGTCCTTTGGGTTCTCATATTTCCAAAATCGGCGTTGAAATCACCGATTCGCCCTACGTCGTCGTCAACATGGCGATTATGGCGCGCACGGGTCAGAAAGTGCTGGACATTCTGGGCGAAGACGGTGAATTCGTCCCCTGCATGCACTCCGTCGGCATGCCGCTGAACGAAGGCGTCAAGGACGTAACGTGGCCCTGCAACCCTGAAAACACCTACATCACTCATTTCCCCGAAACCCGTGAAATCTGGTCGTTCGGTTCGGGTTACGGCGGCAACGCTTTGCTGGGCAAAAAATGCTTGGCTTTGCGTATCGCGACCGTTCAGGCGCGCGACGAAGGCTGGCTGGCGGAACATATGCTGATTGCCGGCATCGAAAGCCCCGAAGGCGAAAAAACTTACGTTGCGGCGGCGTTCCCCAGCGCTTGCGGCAAGACGAACCTAGCCATGCTGATTCCGCCCGCCCACTTCAAAGGCTGGAAAGTCTGGACGGTCGGCGACGACATCGCTTGGATTAAACCGGGCAAAGACGGCCGTTTGCACGCCATCAACCCCGAAGCGGGATTCTTCGGCGTCGCCCCCGGCACGTCCGACAAAACCAACCACAACGCGATGGAATCCTGCCGCGCCAACACCATTTTCACGAACGTCGCCCTGACCGATGACGGCGACGTGTGGTGGGAAGGCATGACGGACGAAAAACCCGCGCACTTGATTGACTGGAAAGGCAACGATTGGACGCCCGCTTCGGAAACGCCGGCGGCGCATCCGAACTCCCGCTTTACGGCGCCCGCGCGTCAATGCCCGACAATCGACCCGAACTGGGAAAATCCGGAAGGCGTGCCTATCTCCGCGTTTATTTTCGGTGGCCGTCTGGCGCACAACACTCCGCTGGTTTACCAGTCGTTCAGCTGGAGCCACGGTGTTTACCTTGCCGCGACGATGGGTTCCGAAAAAACCGCCGCGGCGGAAGGTGCCGGCGGTATCCGCCGCGATCCGTTCGCGATGCTGCCGTTCTGCGGCTACAACATGGCTGACTACTGGTCGCATTGGCTGGAAATGAAACGCTTGGTTCCCAATGCGCCGATGATTTTCCGCGTCAACTGGTTCCGCAAAGACGAAGCGGGTCACTTCATGTGGCCGGGCTACGGCGAAAACATGCGCGTTCTGCAGTGGATTATCAACCGCGTTCACGGTCGCGTCGGCGCCGTCGAAGGACCTGTCGGTCTGATGCCGCGCTACGAAGATTTGGACTTGACGGGTTTGGACATCGACAAAGACGCGTTCAAAGCGTTGATGGCGATTGACAAAGCCGAAGGTCTGAAAGACACCGAAGACCAAGCCAAATACTTCCGTCCGTTCGCGGATCAGCAGCGCTTGCCTGCCGAATTCCCCGAAGAACTGAAGCTGCTGTCCCTGCGTTTTGAACGTTCGGACGAAGAATGGGAACCGGTGTAATTCACGGGTGCAACAGGTTAAGAAAGGCGGAAAAATTCCGCCTTTCTTTTTTTATCCTTGTTTCTTGCCGTGTTTTTTAGGAAAATAGACGGCAGTTGTTTTTTACCAAGGGACTTTTCACGATGGCTGACGAACAGAAAACACAGACCGCACCCGAATACGAATATGTCGAAGCGCCCGACACCTCAAACATCGAATACGAATATGTGGAAGTCCCCGAAGGCGAAGTGCCGCCGCCCGCCGCCGATGGCGAACAGTACGAATACGAATATGTGGAAGCCCCCGCCGACGGTTCCGTTCCTCCGCCTGCCGATGAAAATGTCGAATACGAATACGTCGAGACTCCTGCGGACGGTGCTGTTCCTCCGCCTGCCGATGCGGCGGAAGAACAGTATGAATATGTCGAAGTTCCCGAGGGTGAAGTGCCGCCGCCCGCCGCCGACGGCGCGGAAGAACAGTATGAATACGAATATGTGGAAGCGCCCGCAGACGCCGCGGAACAGCCCGCGGACGCAAACGTCGAATACGAATATGTCGAAGCTCCTGCTCCCGAAGCCGAAGAACAGTACGAGTATGTGGAAGTCTCCGAAGACGAAGCGGCTCAATACGAATACGCCGAAGTTCCCGAGGGTGAGGCGCAGCCCGCGGGCGAGGAACACTATGAATACGAGTATGTGGAAGCCCCCGCCGAACAAACGGAACAGCAGCCCGAAGAGTATTCGATTGACGATTTGTTCGACGACGAAGACGCCGCCCCTGTAACAGAGCCGCCTTTGCCGCCCGAAACGGAAGAGGTCGTTCCTCCGGTCGCTTTGGAAGCGGCGTCCGAACCCGAAGCTGTTGCCGAACCCGCTCTTCCGCCCGAATTGCCTGCGGAAGAAGAGCGTTCCGTCGAAGAACTGGAAGCCGTTGCGCCCGAACCCGCGCCGACCGAGGTTGAACCGTCGGAACAGGACGCGCCGACCGTATCGGATCTGGAAACATTGGAAGCCGAACCCGCTCCCGAACCCGTTGTCGCTGAAGCGATTGCTCCCGAACCTGTTACGGAAAACACGGCTGAGATTGATGCGCTTGCCGCCGAAGAAATTGCGCAGGAAGCCGTCCCTGCCGAACCCGAAATCGCCGAAGAAGCGCAGGAAGCCGAAACTCCGTCGGAAGCGGACGATTCTTTGCCCGCCACGGGTGCGGCAGCGTTTGACGGACGTGCAGGCGTTACGACGTTTGTTGCTTCCGCTGTTCAAAACAGCGTTGTGTTGACCAATGACGACGGCGCGTTCAACCGTTTGGCGGATTGGCATTTGATTATCAACGAAGTGTCCGTTTCTCAGCTGGAAGGGCAGGCGGGACAAACAATCGCTTTGAACGAAGACGCTTACAACAACGGCATTTTGATAACGGCTGACGGCGAACAGCATTTGTTTGCCAATGTCGCCGAAATCGTCATCCCCGCCGTCGAACCCGACGAATGCACGCTGATTTTGAACAGTTCCGCCGTCATGTCTTTGGCGGGGCATGAAAATTCCGTCATTGATTTGGAAGGCGCGAGCGGCATGCTGATCGGTCCGAACGAATCGAAGCTGTATTTCAGCGGGCTGGCAAGCTTGACCGTTCCTGCCGTCAACGAATCTGCGGAAGCCCCCGTTTCCGCCCCAGCCGCGCCGATGGACGCCCCTGTTGCGTATGCGGTCGGACGCGAAGCCGACCAAGCGGCGGCGGGCTGTGTCTTTGCCGCCGACAGCGGAGAGGCTGCCACGACCGAACCCGTTATTTTGGTCAAAACAGGCTACAGCCTGTACGGCTGGAACGTCGTGTTCAAAAGCGGTTTGACCATGAGCTTGGCGGACGTGCGGACGTACCAGACAAAGCATGACGCTTTACCCGAAGCCGACGGTCAAATCACTTACAAAAACGCAAAATTGGACTTTGCGGGCGCGTCAAGAATCAAAGTGTTCGAAAAGCCGTCCTATTGCGGCTATGGCAAAGCCCCCGAATAATAATCGGAAAGAGCATTTAAATATAAAGAACCCGCCGAAAGGCGGGTTCTTTTATCGTTTAACCGTTGTCCAGGAACGACCGCAGTTTGCGCGAACGGCTGGGATGTTTCAGCTTGCGCAGCGCTTTGGCTTCGATTTGGCGGATGCGTTCGCGGGTAACCGAGAATTGCTGTCCGACTTCTTCCAATGTATGGTCGGTGTTCATTCCGATGCCGAAGCGCATGCGCAGCACGCGTTCTTCGCGCGGGGTCAGGCTGGACAGAACCGCCGTGCAGGTCTGGCGCAAGTTCGTCTGAATCGCCGCGTCCAACGGCTGAATGACGTTGCGGTCTTCGATGAAATCACCCAAATGGCTGTCTTCCTCGTCGCCGACGGGGGTTTCCAAAGAAATCGGTTCTTTGGCGATTTTCAGTACTTTGCGCACCTTTTCCAAAGGCATGGACAGCTTTTCCGCCAATTCTTCGGGGGTCGGCTCGCGTCCGATTTCGTGCAGCATTTGACGGCTGGTGCGTACCAGTTTGTTAATCGTTTCAATCATGTGGACGGGAATACGGATGGTGCGCGCCTGATCGGCGATGGAACGCGTAATCGCCTGACGAATCCACCACGTCGCATAGGTCGAAAACTTGTAGCCGCGGCGGTATTCGAATTTATCGACGGCTTTCATCAAACCGATGTTGCCTTCTTGAATTAAATCAAGGAATTGCAATCCGCGGTTCGTGTATTTTTTCGCAATGGAAATCACCAAACGCAAGTTGGCTTCAATCATTTCCTTTTTGGCGCGGGTGGATTCCTGTTCGCCTTTTTTAACCATTGAGCAAACACGGCGGTATTCAAAAATCGGCATGCCGATTTCGTCCGCCATTTGCGAAATCGCGTTTTGAATTTCCCGAATTTCCTTGGAATATTTTTCGACAAAGACCTTCCAGTATTTACCCGACATCTTTTCAATCCAATGCGAATCGAATTCGGAATTCTTGTACACTTCCAAGAAGTCTTCGCGTTTAATGCGGCAGCTTAACGCCAAACGCAACAATTTGCCTTCAAACGTCATCAAACGTTTGTTGTAATCGTTCAGCTGATCGACCAGCATTTCGATACGCGCGGGGTTCAGCTGGACTTCCTCCATCAAAGCAATCAATTCCTGCTTGATTTTCTGGAATTTCTTTTCGGTCGCGGCGGGAACGGGTTTGGACGTGCGCAGGCAGGATAAACGCTGATCCTGCACTTTTTTCAGTTTTTGATAAACGGCGGAGATCTGTTCGAATTGCTCCAGCACTTTGGGCATCAAAGACTGTTCCATCTGCTGCAAAGACACGGCGGCGGGTTCGTCTTCGTCGTCCGCATCGGCGGCATCGTCGTCCGAGGCTTCATCCTCTTCCTCATCGTCGATAAAGTCGTCGGCGGATTCGTCGCCGTCGTCTTCACCGTCGGAGTCTTCGTCGTCAAATTCTTCGTTTTCCTGCGGTTCGGAGATTTCTTCGTCCTCGTCTTCCTCGGGGTCGGATTCTTCGGGTTCTTCGCGCTTTTCTTCAACAGGGGCGGGGGCGGTCGTTTCGGGAATGGTCGACGTGAACGTTGCCGACAAAGGCATTTCCCCGTCGCCCGAACCGTCGCCCGATCCGTAAGTCGCATCCAAATCGATAATGTCGCGCAGCAGCATTTTGCCCGACACCAAAGCGTCGTGCCAGCCCGTCAAAGCTTTAATCGTCAGCGCGCTTTCGCACAAGCCGCCGATCATCAAATCGCGTCCCGCCTCGATTCGTTTGGCAATGGCGATTTCGCCCTCGCGCGACAGCAATTCGACCGCGCCCATTTCGCGCAGGTACATGCGGACGGGGTCGTCCGTACGCGACGATTCTACTTCGTCCAGTTTAAAGCCGTCATCCTCGGGTTCGTCGGCAGAATCGGACGAATCGTCGTCCGTTTCTTCGTTTTCGACCAGATTGATTCCCATATCGGAAATCATGGTCATCACGTCTTCGATTTGTTCCGACGATTCCTTTTCGGGGGGCAGCGCCGCGTTTAATTCGTCCACGGTGATATAGCCGCGCGATTTTCCTTTGTTCAGCAGTTTTTTTAACGAAGCGCTGAGCGAATCCAGCAAAGCGTCTTCATTGTTTTCGTTTTCGCCGATTTCATCGTCCGCAGTCGTATTCATAGATAAAGCATCCCTTCCGTTGCGTCGCGCGCATACCACAAAGCACCGATTTCTGATAAATCGGATAATCCTACAACATTTAGGGCGTTGCCGCCGATTTGTCAACCTTTAAATAGGTTGACTTGGCTTTTTATTCAAGGTTTTATCCGCCTTTGGACAGGGTTTGGTATTTTTCCCACAGCGATTTGGCTTTGTCGGGGTCGTTTTCCTGTTCGATTTGCCGCGCCAAAGCGGTCAATTCGGCTTTCAGAGCTTTTTGACGTTCACCTTCCAGCAATGCGGCAATATCGGTTTTAACGGCGGCGGGGGTCGGCTTTTTGCGCTTCAGCATTTCGATTTCGTCGGCGACGGCGTCGTACAGTTTGCCGTTTTGGCGGGCGCGGAAGTATTCTTCCAATTCCGCCGCCGTCAAGTCGGGATTTTCCGCCAAGGCATTGATGATGTCGGAAAACGCCTGCGCCAGAAAAGCGTCGGCGGGGGTGATGGCGGACAGTTCCTCCAGCGATGCGGAAGCAATGTCGGGAAACAACAGCACATACGCCAGAACCATGCGGTCCTCGCCTGCCTGCGGGCGGGGGCGGGTCGGTTTCGGATAATCCTGTTTCGGGGCGGATTTTCCCCCTTTTTTGGCAAAAATGGGGGCGGTCGCTTCCCATAATTTGGCGCGGAACGTCTGCCTGTAATAGGACCGCACGGGTTCGTCGGCGATTTTCGCCAGCGTTTCGTTTACGTCCTTTTCCAAAGCGGCTTTGCGTTCGGGCGTGTCGAGGGCTTTGCCCTGAATCAGCATTTGCCACAGCTGTTGGAACAAAGGGCGGCTTTGAGTGCGGATGAAATCCTCGAAAGCCTGCTTGCCGCGCTCTTGGATAAATTCGTCGGGATCGTCGTCGTCGGGCAGGGTCATAAAGCGCAGGGATTTGCCCGCTTTCAGCAAAGGTAGCACTCTGTCCGCCGCGCGGTTTGCCGCCCGAATGCCCGCGCCGTCGCCGTCGAAGCAGCAAATCGGTTCGGGCGCGTATTTCCACAGCTGTTCGATTTGGCGTTCGGTCAAAGCCGTGCCGCACGATGCGACCGCACGCGTAATGCCGACGCTGTGCAGCGCGATGACGTCCATATAGCCCTCGACAACCAGAATTTCCTGCATTTTGCGTGCCTGTTCTGCCGCAAAGTGCGCGGCGTAAAGGGTGTCGCCTTTGGAAAACAGGGCGGTTTCGGGGGAATTCAGATACTTCGATTCGCCGTCGCCCAAAACGCGCCCGCCGAAAGCGATGACGCGTCCGCGCTTGTCGCAAATCGGATACATCACGCGGTCGTGGAAATAGTCGAAAGTCCGCCCGTCCGACGAAACGCCGATGACGCCCGTCTGTTTCAGCTGGTCGGCTGTCAAGCCCTCGCGTTCCAGCATGGCTTTGACGGGATTTCCGTTCGGCGCAAAGCCCAGACGGAAATGTTTGATGACATCCTCGGACAGTCCGCGCCGCTGCAAATAAAACAAGCCGTCGCGCCCGACGGGTTTGTACAGCTGTTCCTGATAATAAGCGCAAACTTTTTCCAAAATGTCGTACAGCGTGCCGCGTTTCTTTTCGCGTTCGACTTCGGCGGCGGACGCTTTGGGCATTTCCAAGCCCGCCTCGTTCGCCAGCTGTTCAACCGCGTCGACAAAGTTCAACCCCTGCGATTTCATTACGAACGTAATCGCGTCGCCGTGTTCGCCGCAGCCGAAACAATGAAAAGCCTCGCGTTCGTCGCTGACGGTGAACGACGGCGTTTTTTCGTGGTGGAACGGACAGCACCCCCAGTATTCCTTTCCTTTGCGCGTCAGTTTGACGGCTTTGCCGACAATCGAAACAATCGACAGCCTTGACCGCAGCAGTTCCAGAAATTCGGGGGTGATGGTGGGCATTTGCCGTGCCTTATTTTTGCGCCAGAATGGTTTTGACGACGCCCGACGCCTGACCGAAGTCCATGCGTCCCGCGTACTGTTCGCGCAAAGCCGCCATCACGGCGCCCATATCCCTTAATCCCGCGGCGCCCGTTTTGGCGATGATTTCGCGCACGGCGGCTTCGGTTTCGGCGGCGTCCATCTGTTTGGGCAGGAACGACTGGATGATGTCGATTTCTGCCTGTTCGCTGTCAATCAAATCCTGACGGCCGCCCTTTTGATACATGGCGATGCTGTCTTTGCGCTGTTTGATCATGGATTGCAGCAGCTGCAAAATGTCGTCGTTGGTGATTTGTCCGTCCTTTGCCGACCCGCGGGAGGCGATGTCGCGGTCCTTGATTGCCGCCAAAATCAAGCGAATGGCGGACACTTTTGCGGTGTCTTTTTCCAGCATGGCGGTTTTCAACGCGGCTTTCAGTTGTTCACGCATAACGGTACTCCTTGAAAAATGAAAAACATTACCGCCATAAAACACCGTTTTTTCGTTTTTGGCAAGCTGATGTTTACGCTTGAAGAAAAAAGCAAAGCCTTGTATGATGCGCGGCAGATGAAATTGCTTCTTTCGCCCGAACGGGGGTGAAAGGGGTGCTTTTTTATTATATAGAGGATGCCGAAATGCAAAAAGTACCGATGACCAAAAAAGGCGCGGAACGCCTGCAACAAGAATTGACCAACCTGAAAAGCGTCGAACGTCCCGCTATTATCGCGGCGATTGCGGAAGCGCGCGAACACGGCGATTTGTCCGAAAACGCCGAATATCACGCCGCCCGCGAAAAACAAAGCTTTATCGAGGGGCGTATTCAAGAACTGGAATCCGCGATGTCCTGCGCGGACATTATCGATACGGCGGCGCTGTCGGGCGATACCGTTGTTTTCGGCGCGACCGTTTCCTTGATGGATGAAGACACCGAAGACGAACTGAAATACCAAATCGTCGGTCAATACGAAGCCGATTTGGAACACGGCCGCATTTCCGTATCCGCTCCGCTGGCGCGCGCGCTTATCGGAAAAGCCGTCGGCGATACGGCCGAACTGGCCTCGCCCAAGGGTAAAAAGTCCTATGAAATTCTGGAAATCGAATACGTTTGATGGGCGGTAAAGCAAACAAAGATTTGATAGCGGGGACGGCGACTTTGCTGGGTGTCGCCCTGTTGTTCTGCGCCATCAGCTTCAAGCGCGACATCGGCAGACATTCGACGGCAAGCTATACGCTGTCCGCCCGCTTTAACCATACGGACGGGCTGAACACGGGTGCGCCCGTGCGGCTGGCGGGTATCGAAGTCGGCAAAATCACCGCTTTGACGCTGGACGGGGATTACGGCGTTACCGTGCGCTTTTCCCTGCTGAAAGCCGTGCAGCTGCCCGACGACAGCGGGATTTCCGTTCAATCGCAAAGTCTGCTGGGATCGAAATATCTGGAACTGACCCCCGGCGGGTCGGAAGATATGTTGGCGGACGGGGATTTTCTGGACTTTACCGAAGATTCGCCCGACTTGGTCAATCTGCTGGACAAAGTGATTGCCGCCGCCAAAGCCAACCGCAAAAACAACAACTGCGCCAAAGGAAAATAAATGAAAAAGAATCCGATTGAAACCGTGTTGGGAATACTGGTCGTTTTGGTCGCGGGGCTGTTTGTATACTATGCCGAACAGCGGTTGTCCGTGCGTCCTCAGCAGGGATACGCGCTGACGGCGACGTTTCTGAAGTCGGGCGGACTGGAAAGCGGCAACGACGTGCGCATCAACGGCATCAAAGTCGGATCGGTTACGGGCATCGAACTGACCCCCGACTATACGGCGAAAGTCACCATTGACGTCAAAAAATCCGTCAAGCTGCCTTCCGACACGGTGGCGGCGATTGTTTCCGACGGGCTGATGGGCGGAATTTTCCTGCAGCTGGAGCCGGGGAAATCGGCTGAAGCTTTGAAAGACGGCGACGCGATACAGCGGACGCGCGACTTTAAATCGTTGGAAAATATGATTGGCGATATTATCTTTTCGGCAACGGGCAAAGAGGGCGAATAAATGAAAAAATCCGTTTTTTTAACAGGCTTGCTTGCGGCTTTTTCGGCTGTTTTTCCCGCCAAAGCCGAAGATGTGTCTTTGGAACAGGTGGTTTTGCGCGGATTGGACAAAGTGACGGGGCGCATCAGCACAATGACCGTCAACGTCGGTGAAAAAGCGCGATTCGGCGCTCTGGACATTTATGTTCGCGTCTGTTTCGCTCATCCGCCCGAAGAAACGCCCGAAAACGCCGCGTATCTGGACATTGTCGAAAACAAAACCGAAGGGCAGCTGAAACTGTTTTCGGGCTGGATGTTTTCGTCGTCGCCCGCTTTGTCCGCCATGGAACACCCCGTTTTCGACGTGTGGGTGCTTCGCTGTCAGGGCGAACAAGTTATGCCGCCCGTTCCCGAACCGCTGGTTTTGGAAAATCAAATCGAAGCCAAACCCGTCCAGCCCAAAGTCAAAATCATACTGGACGAATCCGAGGAAGACATCGAAAAACCCGTCAATCCCGAAGAAGCGGAGATACCGTCGGACGGCGTTGCCGATACGGACGCGGAATCGGATGCTCCCGTTTTGATTCCTCTGCCCGAACCCGTCGAGGAAACGTCGGAATTCGTTGAGGACGTAAGCGCTGAACCCGTCGGGGAAACGTCGGAACCCGTTGAGGATGTAAACGCGGAACCTGTTGAGGAAACGTCGGAATCCTTTTCGACGGAAGAAACCGTTTCCGAACCGTTGGATTGATTTTCATTAAGGATGCTCGACAATGAACACCCGCTTTAAATTCAAAATCGGCAGTCAAACGTTGATTTTGGTATCGACTTTGTACTTTACGTTCGGTTTGAACTGGGCGTTATGGCGGTATTTTTACGACAAAGTGTCGTTCGACAATCCGCTGTTTTGTCTTGCTTTGCCCATCTTGCTTTGTCTGCCGCTGTTTTTGTTTTTCAATCTGGTCATCGTGCCGAAGCTGGCAAAGCCGCTACTAATCACGTTCTTGCTGTTGTCAAGCGCGACAAATCACCTGATGTACAATTTGGGTGTTTACATCGACAAGGATATGATTCGCAACGCCGTTGAAACCAATGTGCGCGAAGCGTCCGATTTCTTTACGCTGACGGGGTTTTTATGGGTGCTTGCAACGGGCATCGCGCCGATAATTTTGCTGCTGATGACGAAAATCGAATTTTCGCCTGCGCGTCAAGAATTGAAAAAACGCCTGCTGTCCGTCGGGGCGGGGTTGGCTTTGGCGGGCGTGTCGGCGGCGTTGAGCTATAAAGATATTGTCGCCGTCGGACGCAACCACAAACCCGCGCGTAAAATCATCAACACGGTCAACTGTGTGTATTCGACGTTCCGTTATGTGCAGAATCTGAAGCCGCGTCACTTTACGGTATTGGAGGAAAACATTCCCGCCGTTCGTCACCAAACGCCCCGCGTTTTGGTGCTGGTTATCGGCGAAACGGCGCGGGCGGCGAATTTTTCGCTGAACGGCTATGCGCGCAAAACAAATCCTTTGCTGGAAAAACAGGATATCGTTTATTACAAGGATACGGCGGCTTGCGGTACGGCGACGGCTGTTTCTTTGCCGTGTCTGTTTTCCCATTTGCCGCGCGGGCAATTTGACGCGGGGGATGCAAAATATACGGAAAATCTGTCGGATTTCCTGCGTAAAGCGGGCTATGACCTGCTGTGGGTCGAAAACGACGACGGCTGCAAAGGCGTTTGTTCCCGAATCAAAACGCGCGACGTTGTGGAAGAAGGGCATCCCCGGTTTTGCTTTAAAAACTACTGCTGGGACGACGCGCTGCTGGCGGGATTGGAAAACGATTTGAACGCCGTTGAAAAAGACACCGTTATCGTTCTGCACACCATGGGAAGCCACGGTCCAGCGTATTACCTGCGTTATCCCGAACGGTTCAAGGCGTTTCAGCCGACATGCGACACGGCGGACATTCAAAAATGCGCGCAGGACGCCATTGTCAACACTTACGACAACACAATTCTTTACACGGATTTCATCGTTTCAAGCGCGATTGACGTTTTGAAAAAATTCCCGCAGTTCGAATCGGGGTTGATTTATGTGTCCGATCACGGCGAATCGTTGGGAGAAAACAACATTTACCTGCACGGATTCCCGTATGCGATTGCGCCCAAGGAACAAAAAAACGTTCCGATGCTGCTGTGGCTGAATCGGCTGTCCCGCGAACGGGTGTCGGATTATGCTTGTTTGAAACGGCAAGCGGCGGAAAACGCATTTTCGCACGATTGGCTGTTTCATTCGGTTTTGGGATTTACGGACGTGAAATCGAAATTTTATGATGAAAAGCTGGATTTGTTCAAACCGTGCGCTTTGACGAAAGGGGACAAGAAATGAAATCGCCTTATCACGGCTTGCGCCGCATTTTAAACGCGTTTGCATACTCCGCCGCCGGATTTGCCTCCGCCTTTAAAAGCGAAGCCGCTTTCCGTCAGGATTTGACGGTGTTTGCCATCGGAACGGGCGTTGCGCTGTATCTGCCGTTGTCGTTTATCGAACGGGTGTGCCTGATTTCACCGCTGCTGCTGATTTTACTGATGGAGCTGGCAAACACCGCGATTGAAACCGTTGTCGATCGCATTTCGGACGATTACCATATCTTGAGCAAAAAAGCCAAAGACATCGGCAGTTTGCTGGTTTTAATCGCTTTCATCAACGCGATTTTGTGGTGGGCGGCGGTGTTATGTCCTCTGTTCATCTGATTTGCGGGTTTATGGGAACGGGCAAAACGACGATTGCCCGCAGACTGGCGATACAGATGAACGCAGTACGGCTGACGCATAACGAATTCATGACCGATTTGTACGGTGCCGACATTCCCGAATCCGAATTCCAATCCAAATGGGACAAAGTGGACAAGCTGATTTGGAATCTGGCGGAACAAATCGTTTGCGCGGGCGGCAACGTCATTTTGGATTACGGTTTTTGGAGCCGCGAAAGCCGCCAAAAAGCCGTCGAGCGCGCCAAAATCTTTTGCGACAGCATTACGTTTCATCAGGTCGAATGCGACTTTGAAACCGCAAAAAAGCGTCTGCGCGAACGCGACGCGGGAAAATTGGACGAAGCGGCGTTCGACGCGCTGGCGCAAAAATACGAACCGATCGGCACGGACGAACGGTTTGACGTGATTTATTACAGGAACGTTTAACACTTCAATCCGCACAGGCGAAACAGCTTTTTCAGCCGCCGTTTCGTCAGTAGCCTTGCTAGCGGGGCGCAGATGTTTTCCAGTTTCAGAAAACACCAGCCTTTGTAGCGGCAAAAGCTTTTCATATCGATATATTTCAGCCGTTTTTTGCCGTTTGTGATTTGCACGACGAAATTGTTCGGATTAAAGTCGTAAAAAAACAAATCGTGCGCCATCAGATTATAAGCGAAAAAATCAAGCTGTTCCGCCAATTCCGAACAAATCCGACCGTTTTCTGAATAATGCCCCAGCGTTTTTGACAAAGATCCGTCGTCGTCGAAAAACGCATCGCATTCAAGCCCTTTGCCCAAATTTGTATCGACAACGCGCGGCGCGTTTCGGGCGATAAAATCGTTTAAAACGGATTGGGCGGCGTAAAAAGCGCGAATTTCGCGGTCGAACGTGTCGGCTTCTTTGAAGCGGGAGGGAATTTTGACGACTTTTTTCGCTTCCGTAGGATGTTTGAAACAAAGTCTGGAAGAGCCTTTTCCCAAAAAATCCGTTAAAATCAACATCTTTACCCCGAAAAAATCACAAAAGCCGCTTTTGGTGTAATTATAATTACATTTAAAGGAGCGTGTCAACCGATAATCATTAAGGAATGAACCGAGAAGATGCTGAAAAATTATCGCAAAAGGTGGTTGAGCTTCTGGAACGAAAAAGAGTCGAGCGTCAAATCACCAAATTGCGCATTTCCAAAGAAACGGGGTTGAGCCGAACCGCCGTGACTTTGATTGTCAATCGGCAAAACAGCCCGACTTTGCGCACTTTGCTGATGCTGGCGGATTGTATCGGCGTTGATTTAAAAGAAGTATTGGATGAGGCTGAAAAAACATTAACGTGATTGTTAATCCGAAAATTGCAGCGACATCGCGCGCAGGCGTTTGATTTCGTCGCGCAGTTTGGCGGCTTGTTCGAATTCCAGTTCTTCGGCGGCTTTGCGCATTTGCTTTTCCAGTTTCGCCAAAGTGTCGCGCAGTTTTTTGTCGTTCGCCAAAACCGATTCGTCTTTTTTGGAGGGCAGTTCTCCGCCTTCTTTTTCCCGCAGGCTTTCCAGAATGTCGGCGACGTCGCGCTTGATTGTTTGGGGCGTGATGTGGTGTTCCAGATTGAATTTTTCCTGCTTTTCGCGGCGGCGCGCCGTTTCATCCAAAGCGCGCTTCATCGAATCCGTCATTTTGTCGGCGTAAAGAATCACGCGCCCTTCGGCGTTGCGGGCGGCGCGTCCGATGGTTTGAATCAGCGAACGGTCGGAACGCAAAAAGCCCTCTTTGTCCGCGTCCAAAATCGCGACCAAAGCACATTCGGGAATGTCCAAGCCTTCTCTTAACAGGTTGATGCCGACCAGCACGTCAAACACGCCCAGCCGCAAGTCGCGCACGATTTCGATACGTTCCAGCGTGTCGATGTCCGAATGCATATAGCGCACTTTGACGCCGTTTTCCGCCAGATAGTCGGTTAAATCCTCCGCCATTTTTTTGGTCAAAGTGGTGACCAGAACGCGCTGACCCTTTTCGGCGCAGGCATGACATTCCGCCAGCAAATCGTCGACTTGGGTCGCGATGGGGCGGACTTCGCAAATCGGGTCGAGCAAGCCCGTCGGACGGATGATTTGTTCGGTGAAAACGCCTTGGGTTTGTTCCAGTTCCCAGTTGCCGGGGGTTGCCGAAACGAAAATCGTCTGCGGGCGCATTTTATCCCATTCCTCGAACTTCAAGGGGCGGTTGTCGATACAGCTGGGCAGGCGGAAGCCGTAAGTCGCCAGCGTGTTTTTGCGGTTGAAGTCGCCGCGGTACATGCCCCCCAGCTGCGGGACGGAAACGTGGCTTTCGTCCACGAACAAAATCGCGTCTTTGGGCAGGTATTCGAACAAAGTCGGCGGCGGTTCGCCCGCCGCGCGTCCCGTCAGGTGGCGGGAATAGTTTTCGATGCCTTTGCAGTGTCCCGTCGCTTCCAGCATTTCCAAATCGAACCGCGTGCGCTGTTCGATGCGTTCGGCTTCCAGCGGCAGATTGTGCGCCGTAAAGTACGCCAAGCGGTCTTTCAATTCCTGCCTGATGGTGGTCATCGCTTGGGACAAAGCGGGGCGGGGCGTGACATAGTGGCTGGCGGGATAGACGGTGATTTCCTTCAGCTCCAGCTTTTTTTCGCCCGTCAGCGGGTCGAATTCCGACAGGCTTTCGATTTCGTCGCCGAAAAATCCGACGCGCCAAGCCCTGTCTTCGTAATGGGACGGAAAGATGTCTAAAACGTCGCCTTTCATGCGGAACATGCCGCGCGCAAAGGCAAGGTCGTTGCGCTGATACTGCAGTTCCGTCAGCTGCCGCGCGACATCGCGGATGTCGACGGTCAATCCCGTTTGCAGGGAAAAAGCCATTGACGAATACGATTCCACGCTGCCCAAGCCGTAAATGCACGATACGGACGCGACAATCACGACATCGCGCCGTTCCAGCACGTTGCGCGTCGCCCCGTGGCGCATGCGGTCGATTTGTTCGTTAATCGTCGAATCTTTTTCGATATAGGTGTCCGTGCGGGGAATGTACGCTTCGGGCTGATAGTAGTCGTAATAGGAAACAAAGTATTCGACCGCGTTGTCTGGAAAAAACGACTTCATTTCGCCGTACAGCTGCGCCGCCAAAATCTTGTTCGGGGCAAGGATGAGCGCGGGGCGGTGCATTTGCTTGATAATATGCGCCATGGTGAACGTTTTGCCCGACCCCGTAACGCCCATTAAAACTTGATTGCGTTCGCCTTTTTCCAATCCGTCAATCAGGCTTGCAATCGCTTCGGGCTGATCGCCCGCGGGTTCAAATGCGCTGACCAGATGAAAATCGGCGGGAGAGGTTGATACGGGATGCCGGTAAAGCGGAAACGGCGTTGTCATCAAATATGCCTTTCGTTTATAAAAGTCCTTTACGAATCGGGGGCGTTAAAGTATGCTGTCGCCCGTCAATCCAACAGGAGGATTATTATGAGCATTATCGCAAAACGTTTAAGCGCCGTCAAACCGTCACCGACCCTTGCCGTTACAACTAAGGCAAAAGAATTGAAAGCGCAAGGTGTCGATGTCGTCGATTTGGGTGTCGGCGAACCCGATTTCCCGACTCCGAAGCATATTTGCGACGCGGCAAAGGCGGCTTTGGACAGGGGGGAAACCAAATATGTGCCCGTGGCGGGGACTTTGGCGTTCCGTCAGGCGATTTGCGGCAAGCTGAAACGCGAAAACAATCTGGACTACACGCCCGATGAAATCACCGTCAACTGCGGCGGCAAGGGAACGCTGTACAACCTGTTTATCGCCACCGTCGACGAAGGCGACGAGGTCGTCATTCCCGCGCCTTATTGGGTGTCGTATCCCGATATGGTGCGATTGGCGGGCGGCACGCCCGTGTTCGTTACGGGGTACGAGGAAAACGGGTTCAAAATCACGCCCGACGACCTTGAAAAAGCGATTACTCCGAAAACAAAGTGGTTTGTTTTAAACTCGCCGTCCAACCCGTCGGGCGCGGCGTATTCGCGCGAAGAACTGCGCGCTTTGGCGGACGTTTTGGCGCGTCATGAAAACGTGTGGATTGTCAGCGACGAAATCTATGAACACATTGTTTACGACGGATTCAAGTCTTACAGCATCGCCGCCGTTGCGCCCGAATTGAAAAACAGAACGCTGACCGTCAACGGATTGTCGAAATCGTTTTCGATGACGGGCTGGCGCGTGGGCTATGCCGCGGGTCCCGTCGAAGTCATCAAGGCAATGAACAAAGTGCAGTCTCAAAGCACGTCGCACGCCGTTTCGTTCTGCCAGTCCGCGGGTGTGGTCGCTTTGAATTCGCCGATGGATTTCTTGGCGGAACGCAACGCGACGTTCAAGGCGCGCCGCGATATGGTCGCCGCCAAGCTGAACGCCGTCAAAGGGATGTCCTGCCGCACGCCCGAAGGGGCTTTCTATCTGTATCCGTCGGTGGCAGGGTGCATCGGCAAAAAAACGCCCGACGGCAAAGTGATTGAAAACGATACGGATTTCGCGTCCGCTTTGCTGGAAGCCGAAGGCGTCGCCGTTGTGCCGGGGGTGGCTTTCGGATTGTCGCCGTACTTCCGTTTATCGTATGCGACTTCGACCGAAGCGTTGGAAAAAGCGTGCGAACGGATTAAGCGTTTTTGCGAATCCTTGTCATAAAACGGTTTATTCCTGCCGCCGAAAGGTGTATAGTATTAACGCTTGAAAAGACAAAGAAAGAGAGAACGCCCATAGGACGGGCGCGCATAAAAATCGATTCACTCTTTCAAAGGACAAGGTAAATGACTGAAAATCCGATGGTTAATCGTATCAGGCAGGAAGTGAAAGCCAATCATTTGGTCGTTTTTATGAAAGGCACGCCCGCAAAACCGCGTTGCGGCTTTTCCAAAGCGGCGGCTGAAAAGTTGGCAAAGGCGGGAATCGCTTACAAAAGCGTCGACGTTCTGTCCGACCCCGCTTTGTTCGACGGACTGCGCCAAGTTACGCATTACACGCATTTTCCGCAGGTGTTTGTCGACGGACGCTTTGTCGGTTCGACCGAAAACCTTAAAGCTCTGGTTTAATCAGGCTGTTTAACACAAAAACGCGCAGGGCGGACGACAATCCCCCTGCGTGTTTCATATCAAGCGCGCGGTGCGCGTCGATTTCGGTAATCAAAGCCGCAACGGGCATATTCCTTTTCGCGGCGATTTTTTTCAGTTCCGTCATGAATTCGGGTTCCAGCGATATGCTGGTGCGGTGCCCCGCGATTAAAACCGAATACTTTTGAATCATTTTTTCAAGCCCGCGTAAAAATCGTTGCCTTTGTCGTCAATCAAAATAAAGGCGGGCAGTTTTTCAACCGTGATTTCATAAACGGCTTCCATGCCCAAATCGGCAAAATCGACACACTTGCACGATTTGATATAAGACGCGACCAGCGCCGCCGCGCCGCCCAAAGTCCCCAGATAAAAGCCGCCGTGCTTTTTGCAGGCGTCGCGCACAACGGCGGAACGGTTGCCTTTCGCCAGCATAATCATCGACGCGCCGTGACTTTGGAACAAATCAACATAGGAATCCATACGCGCCGCCGTCGTCGGACCGAACGATCCGCAGGGCAGTCCGTCGGGCGTTTTCGCGGGTCCCGCATAATAAACGGGGTGACGCTTCAAGTAGTCGGGCAGTTCTTTTCCCGCGTCCAGCAGCGCTTTGAACCGCGCGTGAGCAATGTCGCGCGCGACAATCAGCGTCCCCGTCAAAGATACGCGGTCGCCCGTCTTCAGCCGGCTTAAATCGGCAAGGCTGTCCCTTATCGGGCGGTCAAGGTCGATTTCAACGCCCGTATCGGGCAGCTTTTCGGCTTTGACATCGGGCAAAAAGCGGACGGGGTCGTCCTCCAGCCGTTCGATAAACGCGCCGTCGGGCGTGATTTTCGCCAAGATGTTGCGGTCGGCAATGCACGACACGCCGATTCCGATTGGCAGGGATGCGCCGTGTCGGGGCAGGCGAATGACGCGGACGTCAAAGCAGAAATGATTGCCGCCGAACTGCGCGCCCAATCCGCTTTGGTTCGCAAGCTGCAAAACTTCGGCTTCCAGCGCCGTGTCCCGCATGCCGTATTCGGTGGCGGGCATTGCGTCCAACGCTTTGGCGGAAGCAAGCTTGACCGTCTTTAACGTGTGTTCCGCCGACAGTCCGCCGATGACAATCGACAAGTGATAAGGCGGGCAGGCGGCAACGCCCAAAGCGTTGATTTTTTCGCGCAGAAAAGCCAGCAGCGCGGGTTTGTTCAGCAAAGCGCGCGTTTCTTGGAACAAAAAGGTTTTGTTCGCCGAACCGCCGCCCTTGGCAATCATCAAAAAACGGTATTCGTCGCCTTTGTCCGCCGCCAAATCGATTTGGGCGGGCAGGTTTGTGCCGCTGTTTTTTTCCGTAAAGGTGTCCGTCGCGACGTTTTGCGACAGCCGCAAATTCAGCGTCGCGTACGCTTTTTTAACGCCGTCGGACAGGGCTTGCGCGTCTGTGCCGTCGGTCAAAACGGTATTACCCTTTTCGCCGAAAATCAGCGCCGTTCCCGTGTCTTGGCACAACGGCAGAACGCCCGCCGAAGCAATGCACGCGTTTTTCAAAAACTCCAAAGCCGCAAACCGTTCGTTCGGCGCGGCGTCGGGCGCGTCAAACACGGCGCGGATTTGCCGTAAATGATCGGGACGCAGATGAAACGACACGCTCTTAAATGCTTCAAACGCCAAATCGGTCAAGGCTTGCGCGGGGATTTTCAAAACGCCGTTTTCAAACAAAACGGGCGCGGTGTCGATTTTGCGAAAAGCGACTTTGGCGGGATACAGAGTCATTTTTTCTTGCGGAACGCGCTGAGGCTCACGACGTTTTCGGTTTTTTCGTCTTTGGCGGGTTTTTCCGTTTTTTCTTTTTTCTTGGGCTTCGGCGCGGTCGCGACTTCGGGCTTGAAGCTTAACCCGAATTGCGCGTACGGGTCGGCAAAGCGGGTAATCGCCGCAAACGGAACGGTGATGCGTTCCGGAATGTTGCCAAAGCTGAGCGTGACCGAAAAGCCGTTGTCGTCAATCTCCAGATGCGAAAACTCGTGCTGCAAAACGATGGTCATTTCGTCGGGATAGGACGCTTTCATGCGGTCGGACAAAACGACGTCGGGGTGCTGAGTTTTAAAGCTGATGTAAAAATGATTCGCGTCGCCCAATCCGTTTTGCGCGGCATAATCCAACGCGTCGCGCACAACGTTCAGCAACGCTTTTTCAACAAGGCTTTCATAGGAAATATCGGTCATCTGCAATCCAAAATCGTTATAAAGAAAAACGGGACACTTCTGTTGCTAGGCAAGTCCCCGCCCCACCGACGGCGCTCAAGCCGCAGGGATTAAGTTCGGTTTTTCGACCGCATTACGCAGCCAAAGCAACCTGAGTGCGATTATCATTCGCATTTAAAGTTTCAGCCCGATAACGGTGGTACAATGCCGGATGCAAACCTTACCTTTACTACGCGCGTCGATCCTGTTTCGCCCCCGTATGGTGGAGGCGCCGGGTACCGCCCCCGGGTCCGCTACGCCTATTCCACAAGGCGTTTAGCATCATAGTCGGGAAATCCCGACGCCCTGATTATAAGGGCGAAATTACGGAAACGCAAGGGGAACTTTGGTTGAAAAAGGAAGCTGACGGTAAATCTGGCGACCATTAGATATAATAAATTAACATTGCGGTTTTCCCTAAGCAATCGNNCGACCGTTTGTTTTAATAAAAAAAGGAACTTGATATGCTCGATAAAACTTACCGCATCGACTCGTCAAAACAAACGGTCGTCTGTTTTGAGAGGGAGAAATGAACACGAAAAAGCAAGTGAATTTGACACCGGATTTGCTGATTGCCGCGGGGCATTGCCGCAAAACTTTTTTAAATCCCGAAAACGCGGGGCAAGTCATCAAAATCAATCATGCTGGGTCTGACGGCAACGAACGCGAACTGGCGCTGTATAATGTTTTGCCGCCGAATATTCAGGCATTATGCCCGCGTTTTTACGGAACAGTCGAAACCAACTTGGGGCAAGGACTTTGTTTCGAAAGAATTGTAGACTTCGATACGCAAGAACCGTCGGAAACGCTGCTGAAACTGCTGCAAGACAAGGCGGATTTCGTTCGTTTGCATAAAAACGGGATTTTGAACGCAATTCAACGCTTGACCGATGAATTTGCGAATTGTCCGCAAATGACGTGCGGACTGAACATTGAAAACATTGTGCTTCAGCGCGTGTCGCCGTCCGAAATCAAAATCTTTTCGATTGATATGAAAATGCTGACCGTCAAAGAAGCTATACCTATATCAAAGCTTTTTTCGTTTTTCAGAACGCGGAAAATCCGCCGCAGACTGAAGCGGAATTTGGATTTTTTGATGCAAACAGTACAAAAGCTTTAAAAAGTGTATCCCTTTTGCCGTCGGGACAAAGCGGGGAGTGCGGTTTATGCTGTCCTTGAAAGAAAAAACAGGAGGATGCAATGCACTTGATTTCAAAAGTCAAAGAATTTATCGAAAACACGGAAAAAGCGGGCGGAAAACCGCTGTACGAATTGACGCCGAAGCAGGCGCGGCAGGTGTTGACATCGGTTCAAAGCTTTCCCGTAACGGCGCCCGATACAGCTGTCGAAACGCTGTACGTTGATGTCAACGGAACGGAAATTCCCGTCAAAATCCACCGCCCGAAAGGGATTGAAGACACTCTGCCGATTGTGTTTTACATTCACGGCGGCGGCTGGGTTTTGGGCGACGACACGACGCATGACAGGCTGGTGCGCGAACTGGCGGCGGGCATTCCCGCGGCGGTCGTTTTTCCCGTCTACACGCCGTCGCCCGAAGCCGCTTTTCCTCAGCCGACCAACGAGCTGTTTGCCGTGCTGAATCATATTGTTTCGCACGCGGATGAACTGCGGCTGGATGCGTCGCGCTTGGCTGTGGCGGGGGACAGCGTTGGCGGCAACATGGCGATTGCCATGGCGCTGAAAGCCGCAAAAGAGGGCGCGCCGAAAATCGGATTTCAGCTGTTGATGTATCCTGTGACCGATGCGGCAATGGAAACGGAGTCGTATCATCATTTTGAAAACGGTCCGTGGCTGACCAAAAAAGCGATGGCTTGGTTTTGGAAGCTGTACGCGCCGAACGCCGCCGATCGCGAATCCGTCCTGTCGTCGCCATTGACGGCTTCGGCGAAACAGTTGAAAAACTTGCCGCCCGCTTTGGTGATAACGGCGGAAAACGACGTCTTGCGCGACGAGGGCGAAGCGTTCGCCCGCAAACTGAACGACGCAGGAGTGAAAACGACTTCGGTGCGATTCAACGGCACGATTCACGACTTTATGATGCTGAACCCGATAGCGCAATCCGCCGCCACCCGCGACGCGGTACTATTGGCAACCGCCAAACTGCGCGACGTGTTCGGGATAAAGTAAGGCATTTTCCTTTCATTCCCCGCCCCTTTGGCAATATCGGGGCGGGGGTGTTTTTTTTTCCCGCCATGATTTCAACAGCTGGATTTCCTTTGCATACCCGTCCAATTCGTTGGGGGTTTCCAGATAAAACGGCAAATTTTTCAACGACGGATGGGTGATGATTCGTTTTATTGCGTCCGCGCCGATAAAGCCTTGTCCGATTTTTTCGTGTCTGTCTTTGTGCGAGCCGAGCGGATTTTTCGAATCGTTTAAGTGTACCGCTTTCAGCCACTGCAATCCGATAACGTCATCAAACCGTTTCAATACGCCGTCAAGGTCGTTCACAATATCATAGCCCGCGTCGAAAACGTGGCAGGTGTCAAGGCACACACCGACTTTGTTCGACAGTTCAACGCGGTTGATAATCGCGCGCAATTCTTCGAATTTTCCGCCGACTTCAGACCCTTTGCCCGCCATGGTTTCCAGCAAAACGGTCGTTGTTTGGCTTTCGGTCAAAATACCGTTTAAAACATCGGCGATTTTTTCAATGCCCGTTTCAATGCCTTGCCCGACATGCGATCCGGGGTGAAAATTATAATAATTGTGCGGAAAATATTCCATGCGCTTCAAATCGTCCGCCATGGTGTCGAACGCAAATTGCCGCGTGTCGCCGTTTGCGGCGCAGGCGTTCAGGGTATACGGGGCATGCGCCAACAGCTTGCCGAATCCGAGGTTGTCCGATATTTCCAAAAGCTTTGCCGCATCGTCCGAATCAATCGCTTTCGCCGAACCGCCGCGCGGATTGCGGGTAAAGAACTGAAACACGTTCGCGCCGATGCTTTCCGCCGTTTTGCCCATAGCGGCAAAGCCTTTTGCAACCGACAAATGGCATCCGATATAAAACATTGAAATTTCCTATGAAAAAGGCGGCATCCGTCGGAACGCCGCCTTTTATGGAAAGGTTGATTCTTAACGGCTTTTCTTCATCTGAACATTTTTGATGTTCAACGGCGACAAAGGAGCTTTCGCCGCTTTCTTCTCAGCCGCCTGTTCCTGCTTGATCTGCGCGTCAAAGCGTTTCAAGCCCGCCATCAAACGCGGCGCTTTGGCTTTGAACATAGCCGCCAATTCGGGCGTATTGACAACGCTTTGCGCGACGGCGCTGTGGGTCATGACGGATTCTTCCAACAGCGAAACCATGGTTTCTTTGTTCGGATTGGATGCCGCCATCTGATAATCCGCCAAAATCGCAGACGGTTTCTGTTTGGCTTTCTGATCGACCAAAGCCGCCAAAGTTTTGTCTTTGGACACTTTCGCCCAAGTTTCTTTGTCGCTGCGAATCGCGAAAGCGGCAACCTGCATTTCCTTTTCGCTGATCAGCACTTTGCCGAACGCTCTGTTTTCGGCGCGCATCGCATCGACCTGTTCCTGCATCGTCATCGACGACATGTCGCGGCTGGCGGCGCCAATCAGAATTCTCTGCATGGTCGTCTGAGCGCGCAATTCGTGTTTGACGAAATGCACAACGGCTTCTTCACCGGAAACGACGGTATCGGACTTAATCGAATTGATTTGGTGCGACACGCGTTTGTTCGCGGCAATCCCCGCCTGTACCGCAGGAGCCTGATCAATGACGGCGTCAACGACTTTCAGCTTGTAAGCCGCGTATTTGTCGGCTTTGTTGTCTTCGCGTTTGCCGTTTTTGCGCAGAGATTCTTTTTCTTTGCTCAGCAAATCCAGCATGTCTTTGCGGGTGCAGTCCGTTTGAATCAGTTTATCGAACAGATTGTTCTGATATTTCTGAACGGAAACGGCGGCTTTTTGCTTGAATTTGGCTTCCGCGGTTTGTTCTTTAATCAGTTTTTCCAACAAATCGGGCGACAGGTTGGTCGCTTCGGGTATCGGCAAGCCCAAACCCTGCGCTAAACCGGCTTCTTCCTGATACGCGTTGAATTCACGCTGCAATTCGTATTCTTTTTCCAATTCCTGCTTGGGAACGGGCATACGGTCGCGGGATTCTTCAACGCGCTGCATCATCTGTTCGTACTTGGGATGTTTGTCGCCCGTCGCCAAAGCAATCGAAATGCTGGCCATCTGTTCGCGGGTCAAACCGTACGTTTCGGACATGACTTGCGCCTGTTTGATGACTTCCAAGTCGGACATTTTCTGCAAAGAACCGTCAGCCAAGTGTTCTTGGGCATATTTGATGGTCGCGTCGATTACGTCCGTGGTGTGATAAGCCAACGGCGAACCCAGCTGTTTGATGGTGTTCGCGACGCTGCGGTCGTTCATCAGCGTTTTGAATTTCTTTTCCGATTCGGGATCGTCGGGGTTTATGGCGCGGGAAACCTTTTCGGCGGCGCGCAGTTTCTTGACGAAATCGGAATCGTACTTGGTGTCTTCCAAACGGCGGTTAACGCACATGCGCAAGTATTCGATACGGCAGTCGCCCCACAAAGCCGCGCATTTCGTATCGCCGAAGTCACGCGCCAGCTGCAGAACGGCGTGCGCGTCCGCGATGCATTCCGTACGGTGGCGGCACATCACGTTGTCCAGTTCGTTTTCAACGACTTTTTCAACCGTGGTGTACGCCGACGCATAGTTGTGGTCGGTCGCGTGACCCAATTCATGGTACAGCACCAAACGGCGGAATTCGTCGCGGGAAATGCCTTCTTTTTTACGGCGTTCTTCGGCGCCCAAAACCATATCCAGAACGTTCGCGCTCATCGCGTCGGGGTTGTCGCCGACAACCAGGTTCACGTTGCCCAAGCCGGCCATGTCTTCCATTGTGGGAGCAACGGCGGCGCGCATCGAAAACGGATTGCGGTCGGTAATGCCCGCGTCGGACACGGATTTCAAAATCTCATCGTTGGTCAGGAACGTCTGTCCGTCGCCCGCCTGCGCTTTTTGCAGTTTGTCTTCAACGAACATGTACAGCGATTTGCCCAGCGAACGGTCGGCTTCCTGATCCATCAGGTAGCGTCCCTGCACCGCGTCGGGGTCGATGATGAACAGCGTAACCCCCGGCATGACCGTGCGGAAACGTTTTTCCATGTTTTCAAAGAATTTGTGCGCTTCCGTATCCAGATACGGGGATTCGGCCTGTTCTTCGGGAGTCTTGACATACAGCTGATCGGGTTTGTCGCCCTTGTCGATGAAAGTGGTGGCTCCCTTTTCCAGCAAATTAAAGAACGGACGTTCCTGCAAATGGTCGGGGCGTTCCAAACCGCTTTCAAAGACGGTGATTTTGCCGGCTTTCATAAATTTTTGATACAAAGACTGTTTTTCTTCGGTTTTGATTTCTTCAGCCATAACGACTCCTATTGTGTCGATTCAAGTGTTTTTATGGCGAAATAATGGAACTTTTCGTTGCCGTTGTCAATGGATTTTTGGACAAATTGTCATTTTTTTTCAGAAATCTTTGTTGGCAACCCCTTGCATTTTCGCCAAAAGAAAAATAATTTCCCGTTTGTCAAAAGGCCGCATCAATGCTATTTTTAAATAAAAAAGGATTCCGCCGATGACACCGATTTTTCCGTTCCGCCGCTGTTTGG
Organism: Alphaproteobacteria bacterium UBA2903; assembly: GCA_002349565.1. GTDB lineage: Bacteria > Pseudomonadota > Alphaproteobacteria > CAAGCB01 > CAG-977 > UBA2903. The sequence continues at coordinate 33,742 of DEDN01000024.1, forward strand.
CGCGCTTTACCGATTATATGATTTGGGGAATTGCGACCGCGTTTGCGTTGTCGTTCGAACTGGGCGACTTTACATCGCCGTTCGGTTTGTTTTATCTGTCGTTCGCCGTGTATCCTTTGGCGGAAGCCGCCCTTTTATACGGATTCGGAACGACAATCGGCAAAAAGCTGTTCGGAATATACGTTTCTCCCGTCAATTCGTCGTTGCGCTTTTCCCAATCGCTCAAACGGTCGTATGCCGTGTTTGTCGCGGGAATGGGGGCTTTTCTGCCCGTCGTGTCGCTTGTCGCGCCCGCGGTCGGGCTGATTGTGTTAATCAAGTATCGCAAAATGCCGTGGGATTCTTGGGCGGGAACGGTGTCCGAAGCGCGTCAAACGGGCGTTTTGACCAAAATTCTTGCCGTCGGGTTTTACGCGTTTTTGATGTTCGGCGGTTCGATGACCGTACAATACGCGCTTGACCGCGAACTGCATTTGCAGGAAACGTACGAGGGGCTGGAACAGGCGTATCTGGAAACGCTGCGCCCCTTGATTGTTGAAACCCTGTCGCCCGAAGCCGTTGAAAGACCGCGCGAAACACGGCTGAAACTGGAGGGCTTTCAAGCCTCAATCGCCGAAAAACGCCGCGCCGCCAACGCCGTTTACGATAAATTGGAGGCGCGCATCGCCGCTTTTCCGTCAGAACGGTTACGCGCGCCGTATCTGGCGGAGCTTGCCGCGTACCGCGAAGAAACCAACCGCTTTTTCTTTGCGGAAAGCATTCGACTGAGCCTGTTTGAAAAGCTGTTCGCGGAAATGGAAAACGCGCAAGACCCGACAGCCCTGCGCGATATTTATATGTCTCAGCTGGAAGCGTATTTGGTCGGAACGGATTAAGCCGCCGCCAAAGCCGCTTTGCGCCGTTTGCGTTCGCGGGTGTACCAGTGCGCCAGCGTCGCGACCGACAGCACCGCGCCCGCGACCGACAACGCCAAGCCCCAGCGCACGTCAAATCCCGCGCCGACAATCAGCGCCGCCAACAGCATCGAAGACACCGCGCCGACATCCCAGCCCAGTTCCGTATAATAAGTAAAGTACAGCGGGTGCGACGCGCGCTTTGTCGCGTTGTAAACGGCGGTCATCAGTCCCGTCATGGAAAAGCAATACGCAATCGCGGCGAAAAAGTCGCACGCAATCACCGCGGGGACGGAATAAGCGAAAAATCCGCGCACCGTCAAAATGATGATATGCATGCCGTAGCCGATATAGCAGATTTGCCGGCCTTTGCCTTTGTCAATCAGCCGTCCGAACGCCATTGATCCCAGCGCGCGGAAAAACGCCGCCAAAGCAAGGATGAAGCCGAAGTTTTGATAGCTTTCGCCCAACAGCATGAACACGATTAAAGGCCAAATCGACCCCGCTTGGTAAAACAAGCCGTCGCCGATGAAAACGACAAAGCCGAAATGGTCGATATGTTTGCGTTCCTCGTGCGTTGCGGGCTTCGGCAAAGGCAGGGACGGCGTTTTCAGCAAAGGAATCGCGGCAACCAAAGTCAGCACAAACGGCATCATAAAGGCGTAGAACTTGTCCACCGACAGCAGTACGCCGCCGACCAAAGGTCCGATGACCGCGACGACGGTCGCAATCGCGTCGCGCACGCCGACGCTTGACCCGCGGTCTTGTTCGTCGCCGATCGAGGCGAAATAGTTGTGGTACGACACCCAGTACAGCACGTCCGCCAACCCCGAAATCACGATGAACGGAATCAAATGCCATGTCAGCCCGTCAATCGGCAGCATCGCGGGATAGCGCAAAGCAAAGGCGATTGTGCCGACGGTCAGCGTCCAATGAACGCCTTTTTTCAAACAAAAGTGCATGGAAATCGGGCGGGTCAGCGTGCGGGAAAACAGCACGGCGGCATACACCAGAAACGTCAGCGTCAAGCTTAACCCCTGTTTGTACAGATACGCCAGCGTGAACATGGAACACATTTCCCAGCCCATCGCGCGCAGTCCGTAATGCAGGTTCAGATAATTCAGCTGTTTGTTTGAAAAAAACGACATTTTGCGCAGTCCTTATAACGGCAGGGTTTTCAAAGCGGCTTTAAAATCGTCCGCCAAATCGGGTCTGTCAAGCGCGTATTCGATATTCGCCATCAAAAATCCGATTTTGTTGCCGCAATCAAACCGCCGTCCCTCGTAGCGGAAGCCGTGCAAAGGCACGCGCCCGATGGTTGCCGCAATCGCGTCGGTCAGCTGGATTTCGCCTTTGACGCCCGTTTTCTGGTGGTCGAGTTCGCGCAGCACTTCGGGCGACAAAACATAGCGTCCCGACACGGCGCACCGCGACGGCGCGGTTTCGGGCGCGGGTTTTTCGACCATGCCGTTTGCCTTAATCAAGTGTCCGTCGTCGCTTTCAACCTTCAAAACGCCGTAGCGCGACGTGTGTTCAAGCGGGACGTCCTGCACCGCCACGATATTGCCGCCGACCGCGGGATAAGCGTCAACCAGCTGTTTCAGGCACGGCGTTTTGCAATGGAAAATATCGTCGGGCAGCAGCACCGCGAACGGTTCGTCGCCGATGAGGTCGCGGGCGCACCAAACGGCGTGTCCCAATCCTTTGGGTTCGCTTTGGCGGGTGTACGAGATTTTGCCCGACTCCAGCGTGCTGTCCCTTAAAAAAGCCAGCAGGTCCGTTTTGCCGTCCTTTTCCAGCAGTTTTTCCAAAGCCGTATTGGAATCGAAGTGGTCTTCAATCGCGGTTTTGCCGTGTCCCGTGACAAAAATAAAGTGTTCGATTCCCGCGGCGCGCGCTTCCTCAACCGCGTATTGAATCAGTGGTTTGTCGACGACGGGCAGCATTTCCTTGGGCATGGCTTTGGTGGCGGGCAAAAAGCGGGTTCCCAAGCCTCCGACGGGGAAAACGGCTTTGCGGATGCGGACGGTCATTTTGAAATCCTTTCTGTTTTGAAACTGTGATTCGTTTATAGCGGTTCTTTAAAAGAAAGAAAATACAAAAATGATTTGACAAACGGCGGTTTGCTTGCCATTTTGGCAGATATCCGAAGACCAAAACTTACGGATACACAAATCTGACTGAAACCAAACAAAAAACTACGGTTCAAAAAACAGAAAAATATCGGGCAAGGAGCCTAAAAAAGTGAATTTCGTTTTTATTTCGCCGCATTTTCCGTCACACTATGTGAATTTTGCGGACCGCCTGAAGAAAATGGGCGTAAACGTTCTGGGGATTGCGGATTCGTCCTATGATTCCCTGACACCGGAACTGAAAAACGCGCTGACGGAGTATTACCGCGTCGACAATATGGAAAACTACGACGAAGTGATGCGCGCCGTCGCTTACTTTACTTTCAAATACGGCCGAATCGACCGCTTGGAATCGTTCAATGAATATTGGTTGGAACTGGACGCAAAACTGCGTACCGATTTCAATATTCAGGGAACGCGTTATCCCGAAGTGCTGGAAAGCAAGCGTAAATACTTGATGAAAAACCACTTTGAACGCGCAGGCGTTCCGTCCGCGCGCTGCCATTGCGTCACCACGCGCGAAGAAGGCGCGAAATTCGTCAAGGAAGTCGGCTATCCCGTGTTCGTCAAACCCGATATCGGCGTCGGCGCTTACGCGTCCTATTCGATTAAAAACGAAGAAGAATTCAACCGCTTTTACGACAACTATCCGTCCGTTCCCTATGTGATGGAAGAATTCGTCAACGGGCTGATTGTTACGTTTGACGGCATTACAAACTATGAAAACGAACCGATTTTCATGACCAGCCACATCTTCCCCGAAAACGTTGCCGAAACGGTCAACGAAGGCGACGATTTGCGCTATTATTCCGTTTTGAAAATCGACCCCGCTTTGGAAAAAGCCGGACGCGCCGTTTTGAAATCGTTTGACACGTCCGCGCGCTTTTTCCACTTTGAATTTTTCAAGTTGTACGAAGACAAAAAAGGCTTGGGCAAAAAGGGCGATTACGTCGCTTTGGAAGTCAACATGCGTCCGCCCGGCGGCTGCATGCCCGAACTGATGAACTATGAACACGACACGGACGTTTATCAGATGTACGCGGACATGATTGTTCACGACAGACTGTATCAGCCGACCGAAAAGAAATACATCGGCATTTACGTCGCGCGCAAAAACCGTTTCAACTACGTTCACACGCACGAAGAAATTCTGGAAAGATATCCCGACCAGCTGATGCAGTACAACGAAGTCGACGAAATCTTTTCCGCGGTAATGGGCGATCACATGTATCTGATGCGCGCCAAAACGCAGGAAGAAGCCGACGAAATCATTCGCTTTGTTCAGGAAAAGTGCTAAATGAAAGTCGAATATTACAACGAATACAGCCCCAATCTGGGGCGGCACATGGAGCTGAAAGTCTACGGACACGCGGGAAAGCCGATTTTGGTTTTCCCGTCGCAGTGCGGACGCTTTTATGAATATGAAGGCTTCGGCATGATTGACGTCGCGTCGGGCTTTATCGAAGAAGGCAAGGCGCAGTTTTTCTGTGTGGACGGGCTGGACTGGGAAACGTTCGTCAACAGCGGCTGGCCCGGCGACCGTCTGCACCGTTTCGAGCAGTATTTCAACTATATTTGCGAAGAAGTCGTTCCGTGGGCGCTGGACATCAACGCGATGGGCAGTCATTTCCGCGCGGGCGGCATGATGACGACGGGCTGTTCAATGGGAGCTTTGCACTCGGCGAACTTCTTTTTCCGCCGTCCCGATTTGTTTGACGCGGTTATCGCTCAAAGCGGTTTGTACAGCTGTCGTTCGTTCTTTGGCGGCGATTGCGCCGAAGACGGGATTTACTTTAATTCCCCGATGGAATATCTGCCGAATTTGAACGACAAGGAACTATTGCACCGTTATCGTCATTCGCAGATTATCCTGTCGGTCGGGCAGGGCGCGTGGGAAAACGAATGTCTGCACGACACGCATGTCATGGACGACATTCTGCGCGCCAAAAACATTCCCGCTTGGGTTGATTATTGGGGACACGACGTCCCGCACGATTGGCCCGCGTGGCGCGTCCAGCTGCCTTATTTCTTGGGGCATGTGCTGTAAAGACCTTTGCCTGTCCCCGTAGCTCAACCGGATAGAGCATCGGTTTCCTAAACCGGGGGCTGTGAGTTCGATTCTCGCCGGGGACACCAAAACGAAAATCCCGCCATTTTGGCGGGATTTTTGTTTTGGTATTTGTGACCGGAATCGAACTCACGGGGGCAATGTGAGTTCGGTCGCGAAGCAATGAGGGGCTTTAGCCCTATCGAAATGCGGTCGCCCCCGTGCCGACCAAGGCAGGGATTGCCGCGTCGTGTCTG
>DEDN01000008.1 GCA_002349565.1 Alphaproteobacteria bacterium UBA2903
ATTGCGATTCTGTTGTTTCCCCCTACGGGTAGTAGCACCTTACGTCAGAATGCTGATGGCTTCCTGCACCATTTCGTTGACGGTCGTAAAGGCGTTGACCGAACTGGAATACGCGCGCTGGGTTGTTACCATATTGGTAAATTCCTCTTCCAAGGCGACGTTGGAATTTTCCAGCTTGCCGCCCTCGACGGTCGTTTCGGTGCGCGTCGCTTGCAAATCGACGACCTCCAGATTGCCCGCGTTTTCGGAATATTCGAACATATTGCCCGAAACGGCTTCCATCATATTGGGGATTTGAACTTGCGCGACGGCGACTTTGCACACGGGAATCGACGCCCCGTTGCTGTACACCGCATTCAAAACGCCTTTGGAATCCCAAGCCGTGCTGACCAAAGATCCGAACCCTTTGCCGTCCTGATTTAAAACGGACCCCTGCAAGTGCGTCGCATATTGCGTAAAGTGGCTTAAATCCAGCGAAATATTACCCGCTTTGCCGTTGCCCCAGTCCACGGCTATGGTTGTCGCGGCGGCGGGTTTTATCATCCGCGCGTTTTCGTCGAACTGTACTTCGATAGTTCCGGAAGTAACGTTTGCGCCGCCGTCCAACCCGATTTCCACGTTCCAAGTGTTCGTGTTGTCCGTCTTTGTCCAGCGCATCGTCATATTGTGCATCGTATAGTCGCCGTCGTACACGCCGAATTTCAGCAACTGCGATTCCGTCGCGTCGGCGGGAATGTTGCCTTTGAAAGACATAGTCGTCGTCAAATGCCCCGGCGTGTATTCGTTCGGCGAAATCACCACGGGTTCAAGGGAGGAAGAAAATGCCTCGCTGTCGGCATTATAGTTCCAGCCCATGACGTAATAGCCCGACGCGTTGACAAAGTACGACGCGGGCTTGCTTTGCGTAATCACGCCCGAACCGTTCGCCGGCTTGTAATAAGTAATCTGCTGAGGTTTATATCCCGCGGGAGTGACCGCCGTGGCTTGAAAATCGCCCGCGCGGGTGTAATAAGTGTTGTTGTCGCCTTGAACGACAAAGAATCCGCGTCCGGAAATGCCCAAATCGTAAACGCTGTTCGTCGTGCTCAGAACGCCCGCGATATCGACCATTCGTCTGTCCACGTTGCCCGCCGTGAAAGAATGGCTGTCCGTGCCGATTTCGTTGTAAATCGACATCTGCGTTTCAAAGCGCGCGTTGACTTTTTTATACCCGACCGTATTGACGTTCGCGATGTTGGAACTGATTTGCTCCAATGCGTGCGCTTGGGCGTGCATACCCATCGTGCTGGTGACGTAATTGCCTATTGCCATCGGGAATCTCCTTTCCTGACGATAAAACTCCGCTTTATTTATGCAAATTTTATGCCAAAAAAGAGTGTTAATTTAGGTGCAATTCGATTCAAAGGGTGATATAAGAGTGTCGAAGTTTTTAAAAACGGAATATGGCGAATGTTCAAAATTTTACTGTTAAACGGTCCGAATTTGAATATGCTCAGCACGCGGCAGCCCGAAATTTACGGCAGGCAAACCCTGTCGGACATTGAACGCACCTGCACGGAACGCACCATACAGTTGGGCGGAACGCTGGACTGCTTTCAAAGCAATTCCGAAGGGGCTTTAATCGACAAAATCCAACAAGCGCGCGATGTTTACGATGCGATTGTCATCAATCCCGCGGGATATTCGCACACATCGATTGCGTTGATGGACGCGTTGCTGGCGTGCGACATGCCCGTTGTCGAAGTCCACTTGTCCAACATTCACCGGCGCGAGGAATTCCGCCATGTTTCTTATGTTTCCAAAGCCGCGACGGGTGTGATTTGCGGCTTGGGGTCAAAGGGGTATCTTTTAGCGATTGAGGCCGTCGCCTCGCTTTTCAAAGGAGAATGAATCCAATGTCAAAAACCGACATTTCTTTGGCAGAAAGCCTTGCCAAACTGCTCAACGATCAAAACCTTGCCGAAATCGAATACGATACGGAAGGTTTGCGTCTGCGCGTTGTCAGAACCGCCGCGACCGCTTTTGCGCCCGCGCCCGTCGCGATGCCCGCGCCTGTTGCGGCTCCCGCCGCCGCGCCTGCCGCAAACGCCGCTCCCGCCGCCGAAGAAGTCAAGGGCGAAGCCGTCAAATCCCCGATGGTCGGCGTGATTTACGCATCCCCCGAACCGAACGCCGCGCCGTATGTTTCCGTCGGCGACACCGTTTCCGCGGATCAGACGCTGTTTTTGGTCGAAGCGATGAAGACCTTTAACCCCGTCAAAGCGCCGCGCGCGGGCAAAGTCGTCAAAATTCTGGTCACCGACCGTTCCCCCGTCGAATACGGCGAACCTTTGCTGATTTTGGAATAAGCCATGATTGAAAAAGTTTTAATCGCAAACCGCGGTGAAATCGCTTTGCGTATTTACCGCGCGTGTCGGGAAATGGGGATTAAAACGGTTGCCGTCCATTCAACCGCCGACGCGGACGCCATGCATGTCCGCATGGCTGACGAAGCCGTTTGCATCGGTCCCGCCCCCGCAAAAGACTCTTATTTGAACAAAGCCGCGATTATTACCGCCGCTTTGGTCACGGGCGCGGACGCGATTCATCCGGGCTACGGCTTTTTGTCGGAAAACGCGGACTTTGCCGAAATGGTGCAGGAACACGGGCTGACATGGATCGGTCCCACGCCCGAAATGATGCGCCTGATGGGCGACAAAATCACCGCGAAACGCACCGCCATTGAAACGGGATTGCCCGTCGTCCCCGGTTCGGACGGCGCTGTCGATACGGTCGAAGATGCTTTGGAAGCGTCGGAAAAAATGGGCTATCCCGTTTTGATTAAAGCGACTGCGGGCGGCGGCGGCAAAGGCATGCGCATTGCCCGCAGCGCCGAAGAACTGCCCGACGCTTACATGCAGGCGCGCGCGGAAGCCAAAGCGTCGTTTACCAGCGATCAGGTGTACATCGAAAAATACCTTGAAAACCCGCGTCACATCGAAATGCAGGTGTTGGCGGACAACTACGGCAACGTCGTGCATTTGGGCGAACGCGACTGCTCTTTGCAGCGCAACAACCAAAAAGTTCTGGAAGAAACGCCCAGCCCCGCTTTGAACGCGGAACAGCGCAAAAAAATCGGCGAAATCGTATCGAACGCGATGCGCAAAATGGGCTACAGCAACGTCGGCACGATTGAATTCCTGTATGAAAACGGCAAATTCTACTTTATCGAAATGAACACCCGTTTGCAGGTGGAACACCCGATTACGGAAATGGTTACGGGCATCGATTTGGTACGCGAACAAATCCGCGTCGCGGGCGGCGCTCACCTGAACTATACGCAGGACGACGTGCATTTCACGGGACACGCGATGGAATGCCGCATCAACGCCGAAGACCCGTTCACGTTCATTCCTTGCCCCGGAAAAATCGAACAATGGCACGCCCCCGGCGGGCTGTGGACGCGCGTCGATTCGGGAATGTACACGGGCTACACCGTGCCGCCGTATTACGACAGCATGATTGCCAAGCTGATTGTGTTCGGCAAAACCCGCAACGGCTGTTTGATGCGTTTGCACCGCGCCATTGACGAATTTGTCATCGAGGGTGTGAATACGACCCTGCCTTTGCATGACGCGATTATTTCGTCGCAGGACTTCATCGACGGGAACTACAACATCCATTGGTTGGAAAAGTTCCTGAAAAAGCTGAAATCCGAAACGGAAAAATAAAGCGAAAAAACAACGGGCGGAGAAAAACTCCGCCCGCTTTTTTTACAAAGGAAAAATCAATTCCGTCTGTCGCCCAAAAAGCGCAGCATGTACAAAAACAGATTGATAAAGTCCATGTACAGATCCAGCGCGCCGAAAATGGCTTTGGCGTTTGTCATTTCCGCGGAATCCGCTTCGCTGTACCATTCGCGGGCTTTGAACGTGTCAAACGCGGTCAGCCCGACGAAAATCACGACGCCCAGAACGGAAACGGCGAAATCCAGCGGCGCGCTTTTGACAAAGATGTTGACCACCATCGCGATAATGATGCCGAACAGTCCCATCATCAGGAACGATCCGAACTTGGTCAAATCGCGCTTGGTCGTATAGCCGTACAGGCTCATCGTCAAAAACATGCCTGCGGTAATCAAGAACACGCGCAGAATGCTCAATCCCGTATAAGCCCAGAAAACCGTCGTCATCGACACGCCGAACGCGGCGGAGAAAATAACGAACAGCGTCAGCGCCTTGGCGGCGTTGCCCGTTCTGACGGCGGACCCCATCATAAACACCAAAGCGAACGGCAGCAAAACGGCAACCCAACCCAGTCCGCTGAGCGTTCCCGCCTGCACGTTGAAAAACAAAGCGGCAAGCGTCGAATGAGCCAGCCCGTAGCTGACGAACGCGGTCACCAGCAGACCCAGAGTCATATAATTGTAAACTTTGAGCATATATTGCCGCAACCCTTCGTCCACCATGGCGGCGGCGCGGGTAACGACGGTATCCCGTTGATAATCGAAAGACATTGCAAAACCTCCATAAAACAAAGCTTTTGAAATTATATAGCACGGTTTCGGATAAAATTCCAGCTTATCCATTTATTAACTTTTCTGTGATTTGATGAAAGCATGTACAAAGTTCTGTTCGTATGCACCGGTAACATATGCCGCTCTCCGACTGCCGAGGGCGTTTTCCGCCAAATGGTGAAAAACGCGGGTTTGGGAAACGACGTGGCGGTGGATTCGGCGGGAATCAGCAGCTGGCACGCGGGGCAGTCCCCCGATTCGCGGGCTGTCGAAACGGCTTTGAAGAACGGTGTGGACATCTCTTCCCTGCGCGCAAGGAAAGTCGTTCGGGACGATTTTCAAAACTTTGATTTGATTATCGCTCTGGACGCGTCCCATTTGCAGGTTCTGGAAAAATTGCGCCGCGAATCGGCGCAAGGCAAGGCGGAACTGAAATTGCTGATGCGTGACTATGCGCCCGAAACAGGATTCACGGATGTCCCCGACCCGTACTACGGCGGTTATGACGGCTTTCAATCGGTGTTTGACCTGATACGCACCGCTTGCGCGGCAGTATTGGCTTTTGTTCGGGAAAAAGTGTAAATGCAGGTCGAAAAAAACCCCTTGTCGGCAAAAGTAACGCAAATCGTCGAAACCGCGACGCGCCGTTTGGTCGTGTCGGCGGCGACTTTGGCGGGCGGGCGCACGGATGCCAAGCTGGTCGTTTTGTCCGACGGATCGCAGGTCGTCGTCAAACTGCCCAAAGGCAACGGCGAAAAACTGGCGATAGAGGGCGCGTCGATCGAGTATTTGAAAAATCATTCGTCGCTGCCGATGCCCAAAGTGTTTTATTCCGACGATGCCGTGCTGGTTCACGAATACATTGTCGCGGACGGCACGTTGACGGCGGATTCCGAACCCGAAACGGCGGAGCTGCTGGCGAAACTGCACGAACAGACCGCGCCGCAGTACGGATTCGACTTTGACACTTTGTACGGGGGCGTGATTCAGCCCAACGCCAAAAGCGGCAAGTGGGTTGATTTTTTCGCGCAAAACAGACTGCTGTTTATGGCGCGCCAAGCTCTTGATTCGGGATATTTGACGCCCGAAACAATGGGCAGAATCGAAAAACTGGCGGGGCAGCTGCACCGTTGGCTGGACGAACCGAAACGCCCGTCCCTGATTCACGGCGATATTTGGTCCAGCAGCGTTTTGTGCCACCACGGGCGCGTCAAAGCGTTCGTCGATCCCGCGATTTGCTTTGCGGATTCGGAATTTGAGTTCGCTTTTTGCGGTGTTCAGGGATTGGGCAAGCGGTTTTATTCCGTTTACAACGAAATCCGCCCGTTCCGCGCGGGATTTTTCGAAGTGCGGCAAATGCTTTACAATCTTTATCCCCTGCTGCTGGACATCCGCCTGAACAGCGCGGACGCACACCGCAGGGTCGAAGCGGTCTTAAAACGGTTCGGAGTCTGATATGCTGTCCCCCGATAAAGTCAAAGAAATTTTCAAGCGTTTCAAGCAATTGAATCCCGAACCGAAGTGCGAATTGGACTATACGTCGGACTATACGTTGCTGGTCGCGATCGTGTTGTCCGCGCAAACGACGGACAAAAACGTCAACAAAGCGACGCCCGCTTTGTTCGCAGAGGCTGACACGCCCGAAAAAATGCTGACCTTGGGCGAAGAACGGCTGAAAACCCATATCCGATCCATCGGACTGTTCAACAACAAAGCCAAAAGCATTATGGCGCTGTCCAAAGATTTGGTCGAAAAGTTCGACGGCAAAATCCCGACGGACTTTGATACGCTGCAAACGCTGGCGGGGGTCGGACGCAAAACGGCGAACGTTTTTTTGAACACGTTTTACGGCAAACCGACGTTCGGCGTGGACACGCATGTTTTAAGGCTGTGCAACCGCATCGGCATTGCGGCGGGAAAAAATCCGCTCGAAGTCGAAAAAAATCTGGCAAAAGCTGTAACAGGCATCATTCCCGATGCGGATTTGAAATATGTCGCGCATTGGCTTGTCCTGCACGGACGATATGTCTGCGCGGCGAAAAAGCCCGCCTGCGACATATGCCCGATCGCCGATCTGTGCGAAAAAAACTTTTAAACCGTTTATTCTTTCCTTTGCCAATCCCGCGTGCTATACTTTTTATTGAGTATAGCCGCAAAGTGCGGCTTTTTGGGACCATCCAGCAAAGGAGTTCAATATGAACAAAC
>DEDN01000028.1 GCA_002349565.1 Alphaproteobacteria bacterium UBA2903
CCCGAAGGCTACCGCAACGGCGGCAAGGAGAATATCCTTGGAGGCTCTTCCGACTCGTGTCCCAACGGCTACTCACTCCAAGTCAACGGAACATGTGCGGGCAGACCGTGTCGGGGATGTGTGGCGAGCGGTTGTCCGTCAGGATATTGTTTGAGCAACGGCAAATGCATTAAAGAAGTTTCCTGCAATGTGGAACGTTGCTCCGAATGCGTATGCGGCAGCGAGACCCTCTGTAAACGTTGTAATAGAGGTTGGACCGGTCCAATGATGAACGGTCTGAGCGGAGTGCGCGGATATGGCAGTTGCGACTGTAAGAACTCAGGCTATGTTGCCGGCAAATGGGTGCCGGGAGCCTGCTACTGATTTTCCTACAAAAGGGCGGGGGATTTTCCCCGCCCTTTCCCTTAAAAAAAGAGACCCCCGCGTAAAACGCGGGGGTCTTCCGTAACGGGCGTAGCCATCATGCTACTGGCGACGCCTAAACGGCGTTTTGTTTGGTCTGGTGCGCGCAATCTGTTACTTACTACCCGTAAACGGGTCGGACATATCCAGCGTTAGTTGTTCAGACGCTGCGTCTTCTTCCAACTGATGTTGGATATACTCCTTTATCTTTTTTGTATTTTTCCCTACTGTATCCACATAATACCCTTTGCACCAGAATTCTCGATTCCTGTACTTGTATTTGATGTTGCTCCACGCTTCGTATATCTGCAAACCGCTTTTCCCTTTCAGATACCCCATAACGCCAGACACGCTGATTTTCGGCGGTATTTCCACCAGCATGTGTATATGATCGGGGCATGCCTCCGCTTCCAACACGTTCACTCCTTTCCATTTACACAGCGTTCTCAGCAGTTTTCCTATTTCATAGCGTTTCTCGCCATAAAACACTTTCCTTCGGTACTTCGGCGCAAATACTATGTGATATTTGCAGTTCCATGTTGAATGTGATAATGTATGTACTTCATTCATTCGAATTACTCCTTTGACATCTTTAGACGCGGTTCACCAGACCTGCGCCTATTGTATCAAAGGAGTTCTTTTCCTGACCATAGCTGTAAGCTTTTTTGAACCCCGCGCCTAGCGCGGGGTTTTCTGATATACAACAAACTTTTCCCCGCTTGACGGGGAAAACGCGGAAAGGCGGCTGAATGGTCCCAGCCGCCTTTCTTTTTACCCTGACCGAAAGGTCGGGTTGCCGCCTGTTTCGCAGACGGGTACACTGTTTCTTTACGGTCTTTACGAGGACGACGATGAGGAAACGCAAACTGGACTTGATATCGGGCTGGCAAACGGACGCTTTGGGATTCGGACTGTGGAACATCGGTTCGAAACCCAGCCTTTTCGACACGGATGCCGATTTCCTGCGCGCCGCGTTCGACATCGGGTTTCGCATTTTCGATTCCGCGGAAAGCTACGGCAAAGGCGGCGCGGAAGAAGTCGCGGGCGCGGCTTTGCACGATCTTCGCGACAAAATCAAACTGGGGTCGAAAGTGTCCCCCGCGTCGCTTGACCCCGACGACGTGTACGGCAGCGTCATTCGCGCATGCGAAGACAGTCTGCGCAGGCTTCAAACCGATTATGTGGACATGTACACACTTCATTCCCCCGAAAACGACGAAGATTGGTGCGACGTGCTGGACGCTTTTCTGGATTTGAAAGAAGCAAAAAAAATCAAAAACTTCGGCGTCAGTTATTTCGACGCCGACGACCTGAGCGAATGGCTGGCTTTGGACGGGGCGGATCAAACGGCGGTGTGCGAAAGCTATTTCACGCTGGCGAACCGTTCGTTCGAAAACGATCTGCTGCCGCTGTGCCGCCGTCACAACATCCTGCTGATGTCCTATCCCCGTCCCAAAATGTACAACACGGTGTACCAAGACCCCGTTTTAAAACGAATCGCGGCGGACAGGGGTGTTTCCCCCGCCCAAATCGCATTGGCATGGCAATTTTCGTTTCCGGGCGTCGGGGCGTTCGTCTGTCCGCCGACGCGCGCCGACGCGCAGGCGTTTTTCGACAGTCAGGCGTTGGTGTTGAAAACCGACGAACTGCAAGCTTTGGACAAACGCTTTCCCAAAACGCCCGAACAGCTTATTCGCCGCGAACGGCACGCATCTTTTTGATAAAAGCGTCCGCCGCCGCTTCGGGGGACGGGTTCGCTTTCAGCACTTTGACGACATCCGCGCGCGTCATGCCCGAAAATTTGACCAACGCGGCGATGTATTCGCCCTTTTGGCTCAGCACGTTGTCCTTGTTTTTCAAAATGAACTCTTCAACCTGCTGTTCGTACGCCTGCCACGGAGAATATGCCGCGCCCTTTTTCGCCAGATTGACGTGAAATTCGCTGTCGCCGTAAGCGTAGTAATATCCCAGCGGGTTGAACTGCGTCATGAAATCAAACGGCATCCACACGATTCCCAGCACCATTTTGACCAGATTGACGGGCAGCATCACCGTCGATGTCGGGCTGGTCGTCGCCGCGTTGGCTCCGACATCCCACACGTCCGACGAAATGTTCGCCGTTTGATGGCTTGACCAGCTGACGGAGCTTTCGTGCGACGTCATATTTTTTTTCTTGGGCGGCAGAGGATAGACCAGCAGTTCAACGTCGTTATACCCCGCGGCGCGCACGGTCAGATTCATGCCGACGTTTTTCAAAGTGTGCAGCGTCGCCGATTCGGAAACGACTTCGCCGTCTTTTAAAATCTGCGCGGGAACGTTCGTGGAAATCAAAATTTCCTCTTTGCGCTTTTCGTCAGCGCTTTCGTAATGGGTCAGAGCGCAGCCGCCCAACGCCAGCATGCCCGCCGTCAACAGGATTTTTCCGATTTTCATAAGCATCCTCCGTATCGTTTGAAAAAGTCATTGTACCATAGGTTACAGCCGAAAGCCAAGCCCTGCGGCTTTTTTTGAAAAAAACCGCTTTTCGCGTGGGAAAGGCTTTGATTTTTTTTTCAAAGTGTGGCAAATATAGTCGTGCTATAGAATTCAATCGCGTCCGACGGGACGCAAACTTAACAATTTAAGGAGAAAATACATGGCAGTTCGCGTTGCGATTAATGGTTTCGGCCGTATCGGTCGTTTGGCTTTCCGCGCTTTGGCGGAATCCGGTCGTACGGACGTCGACGTCGTTGCGATTAACGACCTCGGTTCGCCGAAAGCCAACGCTCATTTGTTAAAATTCGATTCCGTTCACGGTCCTTTCCCCGGCGAAGTTTCCGCCACTGACGATTCGATCACCGTCAACGGCAAAACCGTGAAAGTCTTGGCTGAACGCGATCCGCACAACCTGCCCTGGAAAGAAATGGACATTGACATCGTGTACGAATGCACGGGCATCTTCACCGACGCCGAAAAAGCGAAAGTCCATCTGGAAGCCGGCGCGAAACGCGTTCTGGTGTCCGCTCCGTCCAAAGGCGCCGATTTGACGGTCGTTTACGGCGTCAACGACGACAAGCTGACCAGCGAACACAAAATCGTTTCCAACGCGTCCTGCACGACGAACTGCTTGTCCCCGGTCGCCAAAGTTTTGAACGAAAACTTCGGTATCGTCCGCGGCTACATGACGACGATTCACTCCTACACGGGCGATCAGCGCACGGTTGACACGCTGCACAAAGACTTGTACCGCGCCCGCGCCGCCGCTTTGTCGATGATTCCGACGACGACCGGTGCCGCGAAAGCCGTCGGTCTGGTTCTGCCGGAATTGGCTGGCAAGCTGCAGGGTTCCGCGATTCGCGTTCCGACCCCCGACGTTTCCGTCGTCGACCTGAAAGTCGAATTGGCGAAGAACACGACCGAAGAAGAAGTCAACGCCGCGATGAAAGCCGCGTCCGAATCGGGTCGTCTGAAAGGCATCTTGGGCTACAACGACCTGCCGCTGGTTTCTTCCGACTTCACGCACACGAAGTTCAGCTCGATCTTCCACGCCGACCAGACGAAAGTCATCGACGGCAACTTCCTGCGCATCCTGAGCTGGTACGACAACGAATGGGGCTTCTCCAACCGTATGTCCGATACCGCCGTCGCGATGTCGAAGTTCATCTGAGGTTTCTAACCGCAAAACGGCTTCCTCCCTCAAAGGAGGGAGCCGCTTTTGTTTATCTGCAAGGAAAATAAAAAAATGGCTAAATTCAATACGATTAAAGATTTGGACGCCAAAGGCAAAGTCGTTTTCGTCCGCGCCGACTTGAACGTCCCGTTCAAAGACGGCAAAGTCACCGACACCACCCGTATCGACCGTTTCGTCCCGACCGTCAAAGCGTTGACGGACAAAGGCGCGAAAGTCGTCATTGCTTCGCACTTCGGCCGCCCCAAAGGTCAGGTCGTTCCCGAAATGTCGCTGGGACAGATTGTGCCCGACGTTGAAAAAGCTTTGGGTCGGAAAATCGTTTTCGTTGACGACTGCATCGGACCGAAAGTCGAATCCGCCATCAAAGCGATGAAAGACGGCGACGTCGTCATGTTGGAAAACCTGCGCTTTTACGCCGAGGAAGAAAAGAACGATCCCGAATTCGCCGCCAAACTGGCGAAAGACATCGACATCTATGTCAACGACGCATTTTCATGCGCTCACCGCGCCCACGCGTCCACCGAAGGCATGGCGAAGCTGAAGCCGAACGCCGCCGGTCTGCTGATGCAGGCGGAACTGGAAGCTTTGGACGCCGCTTTGGGCAACCCCGTTCGTCCCGTCGCCGCGATTGTCGGCGGCGCGAAAGTGTCGACGAAGCTGGATTTGCTGGGCAACTTGGTCGCCAAGGTTGACAAGCTGGTCATCGGCGGCGGCATGGCAAACACGTTCCTGTTCGCCAAAGGCGTTGCCGTCGGCACGTCCCTGTGCGAAAAGGAAATGGCTGACACCGCCCGCGAAATCATGAAAAAGGCGGAAGCCGCGAAATGCGAAATCATTCTGCCTGTTGACGTTGTCGTCGCCAAAGAATTCGCCGAAAACGCCGAAAACGAAACGGTTGACGTGAACGCGGTTCCCGCCGACATGATGATTCTGGACATCGGTCCGAAATCCGTTGCCGAAGTCGTCAAAAAACTGGGCGAATGCAAGACCGTGATTTGGAACGGTCCCGTCGGCGCGTTTGAAATCAAGCCGTTCAACAAAGCGACTTTTGCGATTGCCGAAGCGGTCGCCGATTTGACCGCCAAGGGATTGAAATCCATCGGCGGCGGCGGCGATACGGTTTCCGCGTTGAAACACGCGGGCGTCGCCGACAAGCTGTCGTACCTGTCCGCCGCAGGCGGTGCTTTCCTGGAATGGATGGAAGGCAAAGTTCTGCCGGGCGTCAAAGTGCTGGAAAAATAAGCTGTTTTAAACAAAGAACCGTCCTTGGAAACAAGGGCGGTTCTTTTTTGTCAAAAAAAAGATATTGTTTTTCAAGATGTTATGCTTTTTTATGCGAACCTTGTTTCGAAAAACGTTTCTTTTCTTTTAAAAACGGGGTATAGTGAATCATCAGATTCGTGTGTCCACCGTTGTAAAAGGATGTTTAAAAAATGAATGAAGAAGTCAATAAACAAGCCGACCCCGAAAAAACGGTTGAAAAATATAATCAGTATGTCGACGCCGCGGGATATTCCCACTTTGTAACGCGGGATGAAAATGGACAGATGCTTGCCGATGAAAGCTTTGACAAAGACGGTAACACGCAATCCGCTTCCTATTATAAAAACGGCGTGTTGGACAGCAAAACGATTTATAACGAAGACGGTTCCCGCCATTCGTTCTTTTATGAAGACGACGGCTCCGTACGTTCCGAAAAACTCGTCAGCGCCGACGGACGTTCCGTTTCCTCCATTGCTCACACCGGCGGAATGACAACGACGGAATTGTTGGACGAACAGGGGCGGACGGCTTATACGGTCAGTTATTACAATGACGGCGGCAAGCTGTATCCGTGGAACGAACATTCGTATGCATACGATGCCGACGGCAAACAGATTGACGACCAAGTGCGTTCTTTCGGAACGGATGGGGAAAAGGGCGGCAAAACGTCCGAAGAACTGCTGGCGTCCCTGCAGCATAAAGACGAATGGATGATGCAGACGTTTGCGGATCGCGTTTCCGGTCGTGTAACGGCTGAAGAAGCGCAAAAAACGGCTGGCGTTGTGAACACGGTTGAGGAAAAGCAGGCGGAACCCGTTCAAGAAGAACGGAAAGCTGAACCTGCGGAAGAAGTGAAGCAAGCCGAACCTGAACAACAGGCTGAGCAGGTCGCCGAAGCCGACACGTACGTCAACATGATAACGCCGGCTTCCGAAGAACGGGAGGAACAGCAGGCAGAACAGGTCGCCGAATCCGACGCGTACGTCAACATGATAACGCCGGCTTCCGAAGAACGGGAGGAACAGCAGGCTGAGCAGGTCGCCGAATCCGACGCGTACGTCAACATGATAACGCCGGCTTCTGAAGAACAGGAAGAAAAACAGCCCGACCAAGTTTATGACGAAGACGGCAGACTGAGCGAACAGACGTTGTATAATGGTCTCGGAAGAGCCTACGGATCGGTTTCATACGTTTATTCGGATGACGGCAGTACGTCGGTGTATACCTATGATATCGACGGGCAACAGACCGGTTTTGACAGTTATGACGCGGAAGGACACCGTAAATTCGCTGCTGATTTCAGCAACGGCGTACAGCAAAACTTTGTGCGTTTTGACGATGAAGGTCGTCCGACGAACATTGAACTGTACAACGAAGGACAGCCGGCGATTTCAACCTCTATCCAATACGACGGGGATGCGGTTTACAAAGATGTCCGCAGCGCGGACGGTCAGTTGTTGCGTTCTGAAACGACCCGCGACGGCAGTATGTCCATTGTCGATTATGTGGATCAGAAAGCGCGCACATTTTCTTTTGACACAATAGGGAGCATGGATAGCTTTACGGATTACGCGATTCAAGACGGCAAGGCGGTTAAAGTCAAAGACGGAAAATCCAATTTTTTGTGGGAAGAGAAGGAAGCCCGTTTCTATGATTCGGACGGCAGAATAACCGAAGGGTTTATTCGTGACAGCGACGGTGTGGTTACAAGCTATTCTTTCAGCAAAGACGGTTCGTATAAAGAATCCGGTCCGAACGGCGACAAAACGCATCGCGCCATCCGGTTGTTCGGGAAAAACGTCCACACGCCGCAAATGCCCGAATTTTCGGAAAACACGGCGGATGAAATCCCGCTCGTTGTTGACGGGGACAATCATCCTCAATTAAGTGAGCAGGAGCTTGTTTGTTTCCGGCAGGGATATAATGAAATAGACAAGAATAAGAGAACTGTCCGGGATTATGCTGAACAAGCACTGTGTATAGTTAACGGGTCTTCGCGCATAGAGTTGTTTGCGCAGTCGGTTGACCGGTTAACTGAAATTGACGGGATAAAGCGTGAAGTTCCCAACAGAGAAGTCCTGATGTCTAATAGGGACACCTTGAAAAACGCTGAGGAGCGTGCCGCTGCTGAAGCTCAAAACAACAACGGAGCCGAACAGTCTTTCGCCAACACCCAACAAAACTGCGGGGCGGAGCAGACCGCCGCCGATAATCGGGCAAACGATGCCGGCGAACGGACTGTCGAAAGCGTGATTGCCAATACAGCGCCTGAACAGATCGCTGAAAACAGCAATAATCAATCCGATCGGACGTCGGAAAACGAAGACGAGGAAGTTTACGCCGCCGAAAACGGTAATGAAGATGAAAAAGCCAAAGGTTTGGGCGAAGACGATCTGATGAAGCAGGGGAAAAACCTGCAGCAATGGATTAACTATTTCGGGATGGAAGGATCGCGCGCGAAACCGCCCTACGCATCGCCGTTCGAATCCGTCACCGAAACCAGACAGGGCAAGACGGGCGCGGGACTGTTGGATTTGAAAAACGGCAACCGCATCGTCAACAATCCGAAACGCATCGATTTGATTTTGATGTCCTCCGACGGGAATAGGAAAGAGCCGACCTTTGCGGAGTGCATGACTTTGGTGCGTTTGGGACAGCAGAAAGGCTGGACATCCATCCGTCTGAAAGGATCGCCCGAATTTCAAAAACAGATGTATCTGGCTTGCCGCGCGTTGGGAATGCCGACAAAGGACTTCGTCCCGACCGAAGAAATGCTGAAAATGGGCGCGGAAATGGAACACGCCTACAACTGCAAGGAAAACGTCCTGCCGCAAACCAAAGAACAGCAGGACGGCAACGAACCCGAACGCCGCGTGCCGACTTTGATTGAACGCTGCGACGATTTGGACGACCGTTTTCATTCTTTGGAAAAAATCCGCAACAAACAGCCCGTTCGCCCCAAAACCAAAGAAGATCCCTACCCCGATCTGGCGAACTTTGACACGATCCGCAAAGCCGAAGCGCAAGGCATCAAGCCGATTGAAAGCGTTTTGGTCAATCCGCCCCAAGCGGAGGGCAAAGACGCCGCTTCGTCAAACGTGCTGGCGGAAAACAAAGAAACGGACAAAGCTCTGGCGGGGCTGATGAAAGCCGAAAACCGCCGCAAAGCGGAACTGTGCGACGCGGCGCAAAAAGCGCAGCGCGACGAATGGCGCAAACAGCTGACCGTAATCGCCGAAAAAGAAGCCGCGGGAACGGAATTGACCAAAGACGACAAACGCGTCAAAACTTTGGCGAACAAATACGGCATCAAAGCCGATATCAGCGAAGAAGCGGAAGAAACGCCGTCCATTCCGC
Source organism: Alphaproteobacteria bacterium UBA2903 (assembly GCA_002349565.1). Classification (GTDB taxonomy): domain Bacteria; phylum Pseudomonadota; class Alphaproteobacteria; order CAAGCB01; family CAG-977; genus UBA2903. The sequence goes on from DEDN01000028.1 coordinate 8,693, forward strand.
GCAAAGCTTTTGACGAAAAAATAGCCGAGGGGCTGCGCAAACGCGAAATCGGCACGGAAGCCCGCACCGCTTTGGCGGCGTCCATCGTGCGCCGTCTGGCGGCGGAACGGTCGGCTCAGCTGATCGACAACGAAAAAGCCCGCCCCTTAACCGCCAAAGAAATGGTGCAAACGGCGCAAAAAGAGGTCAACGCTTTTATGGCGAACAAACCGCCCGTTTCCGAAGTGCTGAAAGAAGCGGGTAAAAACAACGGCGCCGCCAAATCCGCCGAAAAGAAAAATTCGCAGAGATACAGCAAAAAAACAGGGCGCGATATGCCGCAAGATCAACAATCGTCCCCACAGGCGCAAGCGTTGAAAAAACGTTTGCAAAGCATGGGACGCTAAACGCGGGAGGCGATCATGACGGAAAAAAATCGGGAACAAACGGGAAAAGACGTCCGCCGCTTGAAAAAAGTGTGGGAAGAACTGCAGCATCGGCAGGAAACCGCCGCGGGCAGAAAAAGCAAAGCCGCAGGGGCGATTGCTTCCGTGGAATTGGTTGACGACGGACGGGGCGCCCAAACCGTGCTGGTCAAGACCGTCGCAGGCGGAAAAATTACGGACAGCGGTGAAAAATCCGCCGAATTTTCCGCTATGGCGTCACAACAGACGGCAAACGTTTATATTCCCGATTTGGAAGCGCTGATGGCTAAAGTCCGCGAACACGGCTTTGACGAAGTAGCTGGAAGCTTGCCGCCGGAAGTCGCAAAAGCTTTGAAAAAAGCTTGCCTCAGCGCAGGCATCGACATGAAAGGGCAGGAAGACAAACGCGAAGCCGAAGCCCGTCAAGCCGCCGCCATGGCTGCCGCCAAAAAGCAAGCCGAACATTCCGCGCACGCAAACGACGCATCGAAAAAACAGGAAAAATCGCCCGAAGACGAACTGAACGCTTTGATGGCATCCGCCAAACATACCGCCATCAACACGCGGCGCGCTCAAACGGGACTGTACATTACGAAAAACAAGCTGATCAACGAACAGCGCAAGCGTTGCCGCTGTGAAAAGGAAAAACTGCGCCAGAAGTACAATGCCTTGCAAATCGAAGAATATCGGCAGGAATTGTACGGCGAAGGCGGCAAAGCCAAAATCATCGAGGAAAAGCTGGCAAACGGGCAGCCTTTAACCAAAGACGAACAGCGGCTGTGGAGCAAAAAGGAACGTTACGGCATTACCGAAAGTTCCAAAACGGACAAGCCGACACCCGAACAGAAACGGGCGCGCAATAAAATGTCCGCCCGCGATTACAGCAAAAATCTGTTAAAGCAATACCGCGAAGACATTTCCCGCAAAAACGCGATTTGCAACACCAAAATCGGAGCTTTGGAATGCACCGCCGCCCACGCTTTGATGGATCTGGCTCAAGGCAAAAAAGTTGATGTCAGCATGGAAGCCGTTGTTGACAAAGCCACGAAAATGATGCCCGCGCGCGAACAATTGACAACATCGCATTTGGCGGACGTTCAAAAACGGTTTAAAAAACACAAGGAAAAAATCCGCACAACAACGCTGTTGATTCGCGAAGAACGCAAAAAAGACATCGAACTTAAATTGCAAAAAGCGGCGGAACGAATGAAAGATTCTTCTCTGCACAGAGCTTTGACGAATAAAGGGAAACAGCCCGTTCACCGCGAACCGCTGACCCTTGACGCCATCACGCAAGCCAAACAGCGCGGCATGTCGCGGTAAGCCGCTATTCTTTCATCGCCGCGGCAACGGCGTTTGCCGCCCCGTCAAGAGGCGGATTCTCGCGCAGCAGCCGCTTGATCGTGCTTTCGGGTAATTGCGCTTGAATGCTCAAAGCGTTGACAAATTCGGGCTGAAACTGTCGGTCAAAATTCATCAAAACAAAATGCCGCGCTTCGGTTTGTTTCAGCGCGTATATCTTTTTTTCTTGCGCCGCGTTTTCGGGAAACAGCGTGATAAAATGGTGATTGTCGGCGTATACTTTATCCAAGACGGGCGGAATCGCAAACGGAACAGCCAGCCCGACGGTCAGTCCGACCGCCCCGCCGACGACATAGCCGATCGCCCCCGCCGTTGTTTCCACCGCTACAGCCCCCCAGCTTACCCAACTGGCGGATTCATCGGTTATTCCCGTGTCCATAGAGCTTCCCCCTGCGCCTGCCTTTTTCGCAAAACGCAAGTTTGTGGTAGCAAATGCCGCTTGCAATTTCAAGCAATAACAATTTCACAGAAAAATAGAATTTTTATAACGCAAACACAAATTTAATATGTCCTTTTTATCAAAGGAATCATTTTTGAAGAAAAAAAACATGAATTTTCCATTTACCCGCCGTCTTCCGCGCCGCCGCCGTCCAAATTGCAATCGCCGATGCCCAATCCCGATTCCAGATTTGTGTTGTGTTCCAATCCCGACATAATCGTCAGCGCGACCAGATAGTTTTTGTTTTCCAGTTCGGTGATCAAAACGGGGGACGACGACATTCCCAGCGCTTGGTTCTGCAAAGGCGCTTTGCAAATAAAGTAATCGGGCAGATAGGAAAACGTCGGTATCGCCGATCCGCCCGACATAATGTAATAATGCGCGCCGATAGGCTGGTGGTACACGCTTGACCCGTCGTCCTGCAACGGCTGGGGAGCTTTGCCGATAATACCTATATTGCGCGACCCTTTGGACGCTTTGGAAATCGCGTTCAGCGACAGCATCCTGTCCGCGCCGTCGTAACGGGGCGGAATTTGACGGAACGTAATGACATAGCGGATCGCCGCCGATTCACACGAAGCGGGTTCGCTTTGCGTGCTTAAACAGAACAAATACGACCGCGTATTGTTTTGCGGTTTGTAAGCGAACGGCAAATACTTTTGAATATACGGCGTAAACACGTTCGGCGTATCCGTATCGTCCAAGCCGCCCGTAATTTTGGCTTCGCCGTCAACAATCTGAACGGTCGCCAGCGGAAAGATGCCGTCCAAAGCGTCGGGCGACAAAATATAGTTCCGCACGGGGTTCGTCGCGCCCGCCAAATCGGCGGCATAGCCGACTTTTAAGGCGTCTTCGTACCCGTATACCGCGGCGTTGTGGAATTGCACCATGTTCAGCGCCAGCGATTCGTACACGGGTTCGACAAAAAATTCCTGATCTTTGGACTTTTCGCCCCAAGTGCCGAACATCAGAAAGCCCATCAAGGACGCCAGAATGATCCAGAAAAACATGCGCCCTCCTTAATTCGCCGTCCAATCCAGATGCGACATCGGGGTGATGATGCTGCCGCCGTCGGCGCTGATGACTTTCATATTCGGCATCGTGAAACGCGTCGGGTTGAAATAGCAATACGTATGCGCGTACGCCGTCCAAGTATCCGCGTAAATACCGCCGTAGTTCCAGATAAAGTTGTTTCCGCCGATACCCGTCACCGTCCCCATGGCGACTTTCCAGCCTTTCAAATCGGTTCCGCCGACTTGTTCGACAACAACGCCCAGAGCCGTCGCGGGCTGAAACACGCCTTCGAATTTGTTGTAGCCCTGGTTGTAGGCGATTTCGGAAACGTATTCCTTGGTATCGTTGTCGTGACCGATCAAGGTCGGCTTGACATATTTGACTTCGCCCAATTCAAACGCGGACGGAGTCAGCGTCATCACGGCGACATAGCCGTCGGGGCAAGTGCCTTCATCCCAGCCCGCCATGGTTTCGCCCGACGCGTCCGCCTGAACCTGCCGCCCCGGCGCGGGAACGACGCCCATAAACGGATGCGCCAAACAATCCCCGCTACATTCAACGTATGTGCCGTTGTTTTGGTTGATGGTGATTGTGTCGCCGCCGCCCCCGCTGCAAGTCGCCGTTCCCCCCGGCATATCGTCGCAGCTGAACAGTCCGAAGCCTTCGTCCGTTTTTGTCGGCAGGGTGTAAGTGCATGTCCCCACACTGCCGCATGGCCACGGTCCTTTGGTGTAGCTGTTTGACAGAACGTAAATACCCTTTGCGATGTAGTTCGGCAAAGTTTCGCTCAGCCGTGCGCCGCCGCGGGATGTCAGTTTGATGTCGTTCATCACGGAAATGAACGCTGGATCGACGCGGAATGTGTTCAAATCGGTGTCGCCGCCATGAACGCTGTACGCCGCCGGTTTGCTGCCGCCCGCCGATGCGGTGTTGATGACCATGGAAAACGTCGGCGAGTCCGCCGGTTGGGTGCTTGCGGTACCTGCATTACCTTGGCTGTCGAACGGCAGATTGACCATGGTTCTGACCGCCCCGCCCGATTTGCTGTTTTTGTCGACAACCGTTGTCGATTCAAACGCCGTCGCGGAAACAACGCCCGTTTCGGCTTCAGCCCTAATTCTGGGCATATCATCCATTCCTTTGTTCAATGACAGTCTGCCGCCTTTTCCCGTTGCCGCCAAAGTGACATCTTCGCGATTCAAATAATTCGAAATCAAGCTGGGTCGGTTTGACGACGACTGCTGCATCGTAATTCCTTGGCTTTGCAGCAATACGGTCGGTTGCCCGTTTCCTCCGAGCGTCAATCCCGTATTGCTTGCCGTGTCGATGTGCAGTCCGCCGACGATCCGCGTATGGGATTGCGCATGCGAGTTGCTGCCCGCATAAACGTCTCCTTTTGTGTCAAAGTCGGACGGATTTTTGACGACTTCCATAAAATAATCGTCGCCCGTTCCGATTTTAACGGAATTTTCCCCCGTCACCGTCAAATCCGACCCTGCCCGCAATGTCATATTCGCACTGGCGTCGGCGGTGATATTGCCCGAATTGGCTTTCAATTCGATATCGCCGACGTTGGCGGTCGCGGTAATGCCCGTCCCCGCGCTCAGCTCCATCAATTGTCCCGCGTCCAAGACAACCTTGCCCTCCGATCCCAAAGACGCTTCGTCCTGCGTCAAGCGCACTTCGGAAATGGCGGTGTCGCCCGACAGCGCGCGCATGGACGCCGCCTGATCCGTATCGCTGACAACAACGGCGTATTTTTTGCCGTCCGACCCGCCCGGCGTTGCCAAGCCCGCCTCGGGCGCCTGTCCCAAAAACCGGTTGTCTGCGCGCGCGGTGACATCCTGCGCCGCGGAAACCAAAATACTGCCGTCCGCAGGGGCGTTCGCTTCGTCAATCAGCTTGTTCGCCGACAGGGTGACGCTTTTTTCGACCTGCATCGACGCCTTTTCCGTTCCCAGCGCAATCCGCGCCAGCGTGTCGCCGCTGCCGTCGCCCTGATGGTCTTCCTGATTCTTTTTGCGCACGATCAAACGTCCATTGATGACTTCAACACCGCCGGCGTTGTTGATGCGGTTGCATTTTCCGTCACCCGACGTTTCGTCGCATTGACCGTTGCCGCCCATGTCCAAATCCGTAAACATCGAGTTTGCGTCGGGCATGCCGTTGACTTTGTGCCGATACAGGTAATCCGACGACAGTCCCGTCGAAAACACCGTTGTCATCGCAACGCGTCCGCCCGTGCTTGTCGCAATGCCTTCGCCTTCGAAAAACTGGTTGACGTCGGCGACTTCCCACATGCCTTGCGATCCCAGCACTTTTTTCATCCCCGCATCAACGCCGTCGTCACCCGCAATGGCGTTCACCACGGCGGCGGTGCGCATATACCCGCCGTCAGCCCCCAGCATCGACGCGATGCGCGCCGCGCGTTTGTCGGGAATTTCGCCGCTTTCCTGCCCCGCCAAAACGATGCCGACGATGCGGTAGCGCGTGCATTTGCACGACGGTCCCAACGTGGAGCATTGCGTTCCATCGCTTTTCAGTTCTTTTTCCGAACATTGCGCGTACGCCCCCATATGAAAATCGTCCATCAGTTTGTTGCCGTAAAACTTGTTCGTTGCCGAATCGATAAAGGACGCCGGCAAAAACGGCATCAAATCGGCGACGGAGATATTCTTTTTGAACGTTTCCTGCTGGTTGGAACCCGATTTTTCCTGAACAATCGGGGCATAGTTCGCTTCAATGTAGTTTTGCAGCGCGTCGCGGATGGTTTTTACCTGCCCCGCGATGGTTACATCCTCCATTTCCGTGGTGCGTTCCGCCGTTTGCCGCACAATCATCGGCGACATCATCGTCATCAGCCCCAACAAAGCAATGACTTCGATCATCAAAGCACCGCGCTGATCGCTTGATCTGTTGAATATTGCCATGGCTGTTTCCTCCGAATCGCCGATAAAACTTTTTTACTTTCTACATCTTACCCGTTAAAAAAGAAAGAACGCAACGCAAAAACGCTATATCTGACGGCATAACCCGCAGATTTCCGCGTTTTTTCACAGGCGGTTATGTCAAAAGTCATACCCATAAAAACCATTGCCTTGCCCGTCAAAAGTTTCTATCCTTTGAAAAAAGGAGATTCCATGCCCCCCGTTTTGAAATTGCTGCGCATACATCATTGGATCAAAAACGGCTTGATTTTTCTGCCGCTGGTTTTCGGCGGCGGGTTGACGGACGCTTCGCTGTTTTTGACGGCTTCGGCGGGCGCGCTGTGCTTTTGCTTTCTTGCTTCGGCGGTGTATGTGATGAACGATCTGGCGGACATGGAATCCGACCGATTGCACGAAGTCAAAAAATTCCGCCCCCTTGCCGCGAAAACCGTTTCGGAAAAAACGGCAAAGACTTTGCTGGCTGTGATGCTGTTTTTGGCATTCTGCGGAACGGCGGCTTTGCATAACGGAACGGCGGCGGCTTTGCTGACCGCGTATTTGCCGATAAACGCCGTTTACAGCCGCGGCGCGAAGAAAATTCCGATTCTGGACATTGCTTTGCTAGTGTCGGGCTTTGTCATCCGCCTGTTTTACGGCGCGGCGCTGATTGACGAAGAAGTGTCGCCGTGGCTGTATATGACCGTAACGGCAATGGCGTGTTATCTGGCGCTCGGCAAGCGGCGCAACGATTTGCTGGCGGGCGAAAACAAAGGCGTTTTAAAGGTTTACACGCCCGCTTTTCTGGACAAGTATATGACTGTCTGCCAAACGCTGACCATTGCTTTTTACGCGCTGTGGGCGATGTCGCCGTCCGTCTTGCATTCCTCGTCCGTCATTTGGACGGTGCCTTTGGTTATCGTTATTTGCATGAAGTACGGATTGAATATCGAAACGCAAAAGTACGCCGATCCCGTCGACGTGCTGTTAAACGACAAAGTTTTGTGCGGCTTGACCGCTTTGTACGGGCTGGTTATGCTCGGATTGCTGTATTGAGGATAAAATGCTGACGGTATTGGATTACGGCGGCGGCAATTTGAAAAGCGTCGTCAATTTGTTGGAAAGCTTCGGCGTGCCGTTCGTTTTGACGGACAAAGCGGAAAAAATCGAACAGGCGGACAAACTGCTGTTCCCCGGACAGGGGCATTTCGGGCAAGTCATGGAGTCGCTGAATCAAAAAGGGCTGACTTCCGCTTTGAAATCCGCCGTCGCAAAAGGCGTGCCGTTTTTCGGAATCTGCGTCGGGCTGCAAGTACTGTTCGATTCGTCCGAGGAAGCTCCAACCGCCCAAGGATTGGGAATATTCAAAGGAAAAGGCGTCCGCTTTCAAACGGGAAAAGTTCCCCAAATCGGCTGGAACAAAATTCAAACCACGGCGGCGAATACTTTTTTAAGCGACGATTTTTATTACTTTGTGAACTCGTATCACGTTGTCCCCGCCGATTCGTCGATTGTGTCCGCCGTTGCCGACTATCACGTTCCTTTCACCGCGGCGGTTCAGTATAAAAACATTACGGCAACGCAGTTTCACCCCGAAAAAAGCGGGCAGGTCGGGCGCGATACGCTGAAAAGGTGGGTGTTCGCATGATTACGAAACGCATTATTCCGTGCTTGGACGTCAAAGACGGACAAACCGTCAAAGGCGTGAATTTCGAAAACTTGCGCTTTGCGGGCGATGCCGTGGAGCTGGCGAAACGCTATTCCGAACAGGGCGCCGACGAACTGGTTTTGCTGGACATCACGGCGACAAACGACGGACGCAAAACGATGATTGACATCGTGGAACGCGTCGCCAAAAACGTCTTTATTCCTTTTGCCGTCGGGGGCGGAATCCGCACTTTGGACGACATCCGCAATTTGCTGCTGGCAGGCGCGGACAAAGTGTCCGTCAATTCCGCCGCGGTCGAAAATCCCGCTCTGGTCGAACAGGCGGCGGGCAAGTTCGGATCGCAGTGTATTACGGTCGCCATTGACGTTAAAAAATTCGACGGCGAATATTTTGTCGTTACCCGCGCGGGAAAGCATAAAACGAATTTAAACGCGCTGGAATGGGCGAAAACCGTCGAACGGCTGGGCGCGGGCGAAATTCTTTTGACTTCAATGGACGCGGACGGCACACAGCAGGGATTCGATTTGCGGATTACCGCCGAAATTTCCAAAAACGTCCGTATCCCCGTTATCGCTTCGGGCGGCGCGGGGGCGAACCCGCAGCACTTTGTCGACGTGTTTGAACAAGGATGCGCCGATGCAGCTTTGGCGGCGTCGATTTTCCATTTCGGCACTTTGCCCGTTCCCGCTTTGAAAAAAGCTCTCGACGATGGCGGCGTCAATGTTCGATTGGTGTGAGAATTCAAAGTCCGCTTGGGCTTGGACGACGGTTTTCACGGTGTTTTTCGCGCTGTCCGTCATCCCGCTGATTGCCGATTTTCCGACGACTTATCCGTGGCAGGATTTGATGCTGAACTGGCGGGGCGGGTTCATCCGCCGCGGACTGCTGGGCGAAATCGGTCTGCTTTGCCGCCCGTATGCCGCTGAAACGCTGTGCGGGCTGATTTGTTTGGCGTATGCCGCCGCCGCGTTCCTGTTCGTCAAAACGGTGCTGGAAATGCAAAATCCCCGCGCGCGGCTGTTGATTTTGCTGTCTTCGTCATTGTTGATGTACGGCATTGTTTACCCGTCGGCGGGACTGCGCAAGGATGCGTTCGTCCTGCTTGCCTTTATCGCCGCCATGCGCACGCAAAAACCGCTGTTTGCCGCCGTTTTTATGACTCTGGCAACCTTTGTTCACGAAGAAACGCTGTTCTTTGCCCCGTTGGTCATGACGCGGCATAAAAAAACCGTCCCTTATTTTCTGGCGTTCGGCGCGGTTTATACGGCTTTGACCGCTTTTCCGAAAGATGTCGAACAAGCCGTCGCCGAATCATGGGGCGTGGATTTTGGTTTGGCGGTCAAATACATCTCGGGCAAAGCGAATCCGTTTGCTTTGTCGCCGCAATATTATTCGAATCCGCCTGTTTCCTATGCGGATTGGCTGCCGTTTTTCAAAACGCGGATTGTGCCGTTCAGCCTGCTTGCGATAATCCTGACCGCCGCGCCGATTATCGTGTGTCTGCCGAAAAAGCTGTTCAAACATCCCGCCGTTTACGCCCCTTTGCTGTTGTTTTCCATGCCGAACTGGGGACGGTGGGAAAGCTTGATTTTAATGGCGTGGGTCGTGTCCGCGGCAACGCTTGAAAAAGGGAAAACGGGCAAAAATCCGCCGCTTTTGTTGTTCTTGCCCGCTTTTTTCGCGCTTTATCCGTACACGGATTTCATTTTTGATATGAAAATCATCGTTTTGTTCGAACCTTTGCCGATTTTTGTTTTAATCGCCCTTTGCTTGATTTATAACGCTTCCAATGTTTTTAAAGGAGCTTGGCAATGGATTACATTCAAGGCGTCGGATTCCTGACTTTACAGCTGGATTGTGCCGCGTAAGGAAAACACCGTCGCCGTTTTCGACGACTTGTCCAACGCGGGGTTGATGTAAACCTGTATGTCGGGCGTGATTGTCAGATATTTGCCGACTCCGATGTTCCAGTAGCTTTCCACCACCGATTCGTAGTCGCGAACGGGGGGCGAGTAATACTTTCGGGAAACTTTGTTGACCGCCGCCGCCAATCCGATTTGATTGTTTTCGGCAAAGTTCACGACTCCGCCCAGCACATACGACCGCTTTAACGGCACGGAATCCCCGCTTGCGCCGTTGATTCGCATAAAAACAGCCGCTTTGTCGGTCAGGTTTTGCATCAGATTCACGGAAACGCCCGTCGAATTCTGCGGCTGCGCTTTGACCGACGGCTGATTGTACACCAGCACCGAATACGCGCCCGACGCGGGCGTGTACGCGATTTGTCCGAAGCTTGTAAACCGATGCTGTCCCCAGCCTTTGGTCGACAAAGCCCTTGCCCCGACGTTCGCGGCGTTCTGAGCCCCTGCGGCTATCGACCAGCGCGCCGTCGGATTGACCTGCACATACGCGCCCAAGCCCGCCGTCGGATAAGTTTCACTGCCGTTTTGCGCCAACGCGTCGTTGACAAAGTTCGTTTGCTGGTTGGAATCGTACGCCGATCCGTCAAAATTATACAAAGGAAACTGCCCGACGGTTATCGACGCTTTGCCAAAGCTGTGGGTGAAAGTCAGCTGATCGAACGAGCTTTGACGCGTCGAAAAATCGTTTATCGGATTCGCCAGTCCCAAATCGTTTTGCACCCGCGCCGCATTGCCGCCCCAATAGCGTACCAGATTATAGGAAAAAAACAACGTTCCGCTGTCATAAGCCTGCCAGCTCACCGTCGGAGCGTAAACCGTCTGTGTCGCGCTTTTGGCGTTGTTCGGCGTTCCTTTTTGCGCCAAAACGGAAACGTCCAAGCTGTAATTCAATCCGTAACCGTTCGACAAATCCTGCTTGAAATCCGCATAATCCGCTGCTTGCGCATCCATCGCCAACAACATTGCCGCCGCTATTGTTTTGATTTGCATCGCTTGCCCTCTTTTTTATTTCAGCTTAGGCAAAAAACGCGGATTCGGACAGAAAGCAATACGGTTATAAAAAACAAGTCCATCTGTTTTCGCCTTTGAAAACCCCGTACCGTTAAAGCCGCCATTCATTTTTTTTCAAGGAGGTTTAATCATGTTAGTTGGCACTCGTTATCCGACATTGGCTTTTCACACGGGCGGCGCGGGACAATCCGACGACGGCATTCCGCCCCAGCCGTTTGAAACGTTTTGTTACGACTCGGCTTTGGCGCAGGCGAAAATACAAGACTTCAACGTCATTCCGTACACGTCCGTTCTGCCCCCCGAGCTGAAAGACAACATCGTTCCCGTCGACAAAGTGTCAAAGTTCTTTAAACACGGCGCGGTGCTGGAAGTCATCATGGCGGGCAACGGCGCAAACAGCAGCGAACACCGCGCGATTGCCACGGGCGTCGGCGTATGCTGGGGCAAAGACAAAATGGGCAAGCTTATCGGCGGCTGGGCGGCGGAATATGTCGAATACTTCCCGACTTATATCGATGACGAAATCGCCAAAGGGCATGCCGAAATGTGGCTGAACAAATCCCTGAAACACGAATTGGAAATCCGCGGTGTCGAAAAACACAGCGAATTTCAGCTGTATCACAACTATATCAATATCACGCGGCAATTCGGTTATTGCTTGACATGCTTGGGCTTTTTGAACTTTGAAACCGCCGATCCCGTCAAATTGTAAAAGGACTGTATCATGGCGCAGGAACAAAACAAAAAACTGGGGCTGGCGGCGCTGGCATGCGTCGTCGTCAGCTCGATGGTCGGGGGCGGGATTTACAGCCTGCCCCAAAACATGGCGGCGGGGGCAAGCGCGGGCGCGGTATTGCTGGCGTGGCTGGTCACGGGCGTCGGCATGTATTTTTTGGCAAATTCGTTCCGAATCCTGTCTGACGCGCGCTCCGATTTGACCGCAGGGGTGTATATGTACGCCCGCGCGGGATTCGGTGCGTTCGCGGGCTTTACAATCGGGTGGGGCTATTGGCTGTGCCAGATTTTCGGCAACGTCGGCTATGCCGTGATTACCATGGACGCGCTGAATTACTTTTTCCCGCCGTACTTTGCGGGCGGCAACGGCATTTATTCCATTATCGGCGGATCTTTGCTGATTTGGGTGTTCAACTGTATCGTTTTGCGCGGCGTGAAAAGGGCAAGCATTTTCAACATCATCGGAACGGCGTGCAATATCGTGCCTTTGCTGGTTTTCATCCTGATTATGGCTTTTGTGTTCAAAGCAAGCACCTTTGACGTTGACTTTTGGGGCAATATGGCTTCACACGGCAAAGGCTTGGGGTCCGTGCCCGACCAAATCAAAAGCACCATGCTGGTAACGCTTTGGGCTTTCATCGGGATTGAAGGGGCGGTTGTTTTGTCCGATCGCGCCCGCAACAAAGCCGATGTCGGCAAAGCGACCTTTATCGGATTTTTGGGCTGTTTGGCGATTTATGTTCTGCTGTCCGTTTTGCCGTACGGCTTTATGAACCATGCAGAGCTTGCCGCCGTACCCAATCCGTCCACCGCGGGCGTACTGGAAGCCGCCGTCGGCAAATGGGGCAGCCGCTTGATGAACGGCGGACTGCTGATTGCCGTGCTTTCCAGCTGGCTGGCGTGGACGATGATTACGGCCGAAATCCCCTTCGCCGCCGCGAAAAACGGAACGTTCCCGCGCGTCTTTGCCCGCGAAAACGTCAACGGCGCGCCCAATGTTTCCCTGTGGGTCGGCAGTACGCTGATGCAGGCGGCGATTTTCATGGTGTACTTTTCAAACGACGCGTGGAACACCATGCTGTCGATTACGGGCGTGATGGTTCTGCCCGCTTATTTGGTCAGCATGGGCTTTTTGTGGAAAATGTGCGAAGACGGAGAATATCCGCAAACCGCCGTTGCTCCGCGTTCCGAAGCGTTGCTGTCGTCAATGTTCGGGTCGCTTTACGCCGTGTGGCTGATTTACGCGGCGGGACTGCAGTATTTGCTGATGGCGGTGCTGTTCCTTGCGCTCGGCGTCCCCGTCTTTGTGTGGGCAAGACGCGAAAACGCCCCGAACGAACCCGTCTTTAACGGACGAGAGCCGTGGGCGGCGGGCGCGCTGGTTGCCGTCGCGCTGATTGCCGTGTTTTTGTTTTCGCGCGGCGTTCTGAAAATCTGAAAAATCGGAAAGCGGCGGGTCAAACCGCCGTTTTCCCGCTTGTCCCGCAAAACGTTCGGTGCTATTCTGTAAAAGTCTTTTCTTTACAGAGGATTCTATGACTCTTTTAATTATTTTGGTGGTTTTGACCGTCGGCATTTCCTTTACCTGTTCGCTGATGGAAGCGACGCTGTTGTCGGTAACCCCCAGTTATATCGCCAGCTTGGAGGAAACCAAGCCCGTTCTTTACAAAAAAATATCGAATCTGAAAGCCCACATCGACCGCCCGCTGTCCGCGATTTTGATTTTAAACACCGTCGCCAACACCGCCGGCGCGGCGTGTATCGGCGCGCAGGTCGCCGCCGTGTTCGGACAGAAATGGGTCGGCTGGGCATCCGCCATTATGACCGTGCTGATTTTGTCGTGCAGCGAAATCCTGCCCAAAACCATCGGCGCGACCTATTGGCAAAAATTGCTGGGATTTTTGTGCTTTATGCAGTCCATCATGCTGTTTTGTCTGGCGCCGTTCATCAAGCTGTTTGAAATCCTGACAAACTTAATCAAGCCCAAAAACGCGCCCAAAAACAACATCCGCGAAGAAATCGGCGCGCTGACAAAAATGGGCTATACGGAAAAAATGCTGGACGAAGACGAATATCACGTCATCAGCAACACGCTGAATATGGACAATATCAAAATCAAAGACTTGCTGACCCCGCGCAACGTGTGCGCGACCGTTTTAGCGGACATCAGCATCCGCGAATTCATCAAAACGGCGACTCAACATTCGTTTTCGCGCTACCCCGTTATGAAAAACGAAGACGAGGAAGTCTTTATCGGCTACGTCCACAAATCCGATTTAATCGGCAAAGACCCGTCGCTGGGCATCAAAGATTTAATCCGCCCGATTTTGGAAATCGCTTCGTCGTCCAACGCGGATTACGTCTTTACGGAAATGCTGCGTTCCCACAACCATATCGGCGTTGTGTTCGACGAACTGGGGACTTGGCTGGGCATCGTTACGCTCGAAGATATCCTGGAAACCATTTTGGGCAAGGAAATCCTTGACGAAACGGATAAAGTCCCCGATATGCGAACGTACGCCAAAATGGTTTGGACAACCAAACGGCAAAAGGACAACACGCTGAAAGTCAACGTTATTGCGCCCGAACAGCCTACGGATAGCTGATTAAGCAATACTGCTTTTTATCGTTCAACAGCCCGCAGACGCGTTTGACGTCCGCGGGTTTTCCTTTGATATACAAGCGGATGTATTTTCCCTTTTCGGGCAGGGAAACCTGTGTTTCAACGGTTTTGAACCCCTTTAATTCGGGGTAGGTCTGCCGCAGCTCTTTCCACCCCTTGTCCAGCGTTTCCTGCGTGTAATAGGACGCCAAGTGCGCGTAAAGGGGCGGTTCTTTGCGCTTGTTTTCCTTGCGCGGTTTTGCGGACTGTTTGACGGGCGACAGGATTTCTTCGTCGGCGGGGAATTCATCCAAATCGGCTTTCAAGTCCTCCAGCCGTTTTTTGGCTTTCGCATAGCCCTGATCCGCCGACCGCTCCAGCCAAAGCGTGCCTTCCTCCTCGTTGCGGGGAACGCCCTCGCCGCGCAGGTACATCACGCCCAAATTGTATTGCGCGCCCGCCGATCCGTTTTTCGCCGCCGTAAAATACCAATAAGCAGCTTGGGTCAAATCCTGAGACACACCCTTTCCCCAGCGGTACAAATGACCGACATTGCGCTGAGCCGACGCGTCGCCCTGCTCCGCCGCCGACTGCCATTCGGTAAAAGCACGCTCGTAATCTCCCGCGGCAAACGCTTTGCGTCCCGTTTCAAAATCGGCGAAAGCGGGCGTTGAAAAAATCATTAAAAACAAAAGCAGAAAAGGCATAACGCCCTCCTATTGTTTCGGCTGTTCCACGGGAATCGAATCGATAATGTCCAGCGAAACGTCTTCGGGTTCCATCGGCTCATCGGGTTCTTCGGCAACAACGGGAGCAGGCGGCGGGACAGCCGTCTTTTTATTGTTTTTCGCCGCCGCCCGTTCTTTGGCTTTCAGCGCCGCCAATCGGGCTTTGCGCTGCGCCAAGCGTTTCTGAACGCGCGCTTTTTTCCACGCGGCAATGTTGCGCCGGTGCTGGTCGAACGTTTGCGAAAAAACGTGTCCGCCCGTTCCGTCCGCGACGAAATACAGCTCGTTCGTTTTCAAAGGCTGCAAAACCGCCAAAATCGAATCGCGCCCCGGATTGCAAATCGGTGCGGGCGGCAGTCCGCGATTGACATAAGTGTTGAACGGATGCGGCGTTTTCAAATCCTTGTGCGTCAAACGGCGGTTCAGTTCCATCGATCCGTCGGTTACGGCGTAAATCACCGTCGGATCGGTTTGCAGACGCATGCCTTTGCGCAAACGGTTCACAAATACGGCGGCAATGCGCGGACGTTCGGCGGGAACAGACGTTTCTTTTTCCACAATCGACGCCATAACCAAAGCTTCCGCCTTGGTTTTATAAGGCAAATCGTCGGCGCGGTATTCCCATAAATCGTCGATTGTTTTTTGCATGGATTCGCGCATTCTGTCCGCAATGACTTTGCGCGGCACGCCATAGCCGAACACATACGTTTCGGGCAGCAAAGTCCCGTTTGCGGGCGGTTCGGGCAATTCGCCGAACAATCCCGCCGTTTCCAGCAGAATATCGTAAATCTGGCGGCTGGTTTTGCCTTCGGGAATCGTGACGCGGCGCACCAAAGTCTGCCCGCCCGTCAAAACCCCCAGAATTTCTTTTGCGCTGGCATGCGCGGGAATACGGTATTCGCCCGTTTTCAGCTGAGTCGATTTGCCCGACAAACGGGCGGCTACTTTGAAAACGGCAACGCTTTTCAGCAGTCCGTCTTTTTTCAAACGAAGGGCAATCCGCCCCAGATTGTCGCCTTTTTCAACCAAGACAACGGTCGGTTCGGCCGCATCGTTTTGTTCGTAAAGCAGCGAATAGTAACTGAAGACGCTTCCGCCCGTCAGCAAAATAGCGAGCAGAACCAACAATTTCAATAAAAAGCGCCCGCCCGCTTTCATGATTTAAACGGCTTTGAAAATAACGGAAGCATTCGTTCCGCCGAAGCCGAACGAGTTGGACATCACGGCTTCAAGCTTGCGTTCTTTGGCTTTCAGCGGCACCAAGTCCATATCTTCCGCGCCTTCGATGGGGTCTTCCAAGTTCAACGTCGGAGGCAAAAGACCTTCGTTCAACGCTTTCAGGCAGAAAATCGCTTCGACCGCGCCCGCCGCGCCCAACAAATGCCCGATGCTGGACTTTGTGGACGACATGGACACTTTGGTCGCATAGTCGCCGAAAACGGATTTGACCGCGTTGACTTCCAGAATGTCGCCCGCAGGGGTCGACGTGCCGTGCGCGTTGATGTAGCCGATTTGTTCGACGTTCATCCCCGCGTTTTTCAACGCCATGCGCATCGCATGCTTCGATCCGCGGCTGTCCGCGGCGGGGGCTGTGACGTGATAACCGTCGCCCGACAAACCGTAGCCCGCGACTTCGCCGTAAATTTTCGCGCCGCGCTTTTTGGCGTGTTCGTATTCTTCCAAAACGACGACGCCCGCGCCTTCGCCCATGACGAAACCGTCATGACCTTTGTCCCACGGACGGGACGCTTTTTCGGGGGTGTCGTTATAGCTTGTGGACAACGCTTTCGCCTGCGCAAAGCCCGCCATCGCCAGCGGATAAACCGCGGCTTCGGCACCGCCCGCGACCATTACGTCGGCATCGCCCCACATAATCAGACGGGCGGCGTCGCCAATGGCGTGAGTCCCCGTCGCGCACGCCGTAACGCACGCATGGTTCGGACCGTAGAAACCGTACTTAATCGACAACTGTCCCGAAATCAGGTTAATCAGGCAGGACGGAATAAAGAACGGGCTGATGCGGCGCGGACCGTGTTCTTTGAGCGTAACGGCGCTCTCGGAAATCGCGCTTAAACCGCCGATGCCCGACCCGATCATCACACCCGTGCGGAAACGGTCTTCGTCGGTTTCGGGCTTCCATCCCGAATCTTCGACGGCGTCGATACCGGCACACACGCCGTACAAGATGAACGGGTCGACGCGGCGCTGGTCTTTGGGAGCCATGACGATATCGGGATCGAATTCGTTTTCACCCTTGCCGAAAAACACTTGTCCTGCGATTTTGGCGGTCATTTCGGACACATCGAACTTTTGGACTTTCGAGATTCCCGATTTACCGTGAATCAGTCCTTGCCATGTTTTATCCACTCCGCGTCCCATCGGGGACAGCAAACCCATACCGGTTACGACGACTCTTCTCATATTTTCACCTTGTGATGTGAGATTGGATTAAAAGAACAAATGCCGATTCCCCGCCCAAGACGGAAAACCGGCACCGTTACAGATTGTTCTTAGACGTGTTTGCTGATGTAGTCAATAGCGTCCTGAACCGTCAGGATTTTTTCCGCGGCATCGTCGGGGATTTCGACAGAGAATTCTTCTTCGAAAGCCATAACCAATTCGACGGTATCCAGGCTGTCAGCGTTCAAGTCGTCGATGAAGCTGGACGAATCCGTCACTTTGGAAGCGTCAACTCCCAAGTGTTCAACGACAATTTTCTTTACGCGTTCGGCAATATCACTCATTTTTAATTCCTCTTGTTAAACACGGTGCAGGGGATTAAAAATCCGATGCACTCACGAAAGCAACATCTTTTAGCACAGATTTTTCGATTTGACCAGAAAAAAAGGACATATCGTCAAATCATCGCCATCCCGCCGTTGACGTGGATGGTTTGTCCCGTAATATACGACGCTTCGTCGCTGGCAAGAAACACCACGGCGTTTGCGACGTCTTCGGGCAAACCCAAGCGCGCCATCGGAATGTTGCGGGTCAGTTTTTCTTTTGCTTCTTCGGGCAAAGCGTCGGTCATCGGGGTTTTGATAAATCCCGGCGCAACGCAGTTTGCCGTAATGCCGCGCGAAGCGACTTCCGCAGCCAGACATTTTGTCATCGCAATCATGCCCGCTTTGGATGCGGCGTAGTTCGCCTGTCCGGGGTTGCCGATCACGCCCACAATCGACGCCATGCTGACGATGCGGCCGTAACGGCGCTTCATCATTCCGCGAATGGCGGCGCGAGCCAGACGGAAACCTGCCGTCAAGTTCACTTTCAAAACCAAATCCCAATCTTCGTCTTTCATACGCATGAACAGATTGTCTTTGGTCAAGCCGGCGTTGTTGATTAAAATGTCAATCGCACCGGCGGCTTTTTCGGCTTTGGCGACCAAAGCGTCGATGTCCGCGCCGTCGCCCAAGTTGCACGAAAAAGCAAAAACCCTGTCTTTCAATTCGGCGGCGTAAGCGTCCAGTTTTTCCTGATTCATATCCGTCAGGATGACCGTTGCGCCGGCGTCATGCAATTTTTTCGCAATCACGCGTCCGATACCGCCCGTCGCGCCTGTTACCAGAGCGCATTTCCCTGTAAAATCCATTTCTTTTTTCCTTTCGGTTTAAAGCGTTTTCAAAAAAGATTCGATGTCGGCGGGCGTGTTGAGCGTCACCGCTTTCAAATCGGGCGAAATGCGTTTTGCCAAACCCGACAAAACCTTGCCCGCGCCTGCTTCGACAATCGTATCGACGCCGTTTTCCATAGCGAACAGCATGCTTTCACGCCATCTGACCGCACCCGTTACCTGTGCCGTCAGCAATTTGCGGATGTCGTCGGCTTTGACCACGGGGGCAGCCGTTACGTTCGCAATGACGGGAAAGCGCAAATCTTTGATGTCCGCCGCCGCCAAAGCCTGTTCCATGACAACAGCCGCGGGCTGCATCATCGGGCTGTGGAACGGCGCGCTGACCGCCAGTTTCACGGCGCGTTTCAATCCCTTTTTCCCCGCGATTTCAACGGCGCGGTCAATCGCCGCCGTCGAACCGCTGATAACGACCTGCCCCGGGGCGTTGTCGTTCGCCGCGACGCAAACATCGCCTTGCGCGGCTTCCGCGGCGATTTCACGGGCGATTTCAACGGTCGCGCCGATTAACGCCGCCATGCCGCCTTTGCCCACGGGCACGGCTTCCTGCATCGCTTTGCCGCGCGTTCTGAGCAAACGCGCCGCCGTCGTGATATCGAAAGCCCCCGCCGCGCACAACGCCGAATATTCGCCCAACGAATGCCCCGCGGCATACTTGAACGTTTCGGCAAGCGAGATTTTTCCTTCCTGCTGCAGGACGCGGACGACCGCCATGCTGACCGCCATCAAAGCGGGCTGGGCATTTTGAGTCAACATCAAATCCTGCGCGTCGCCGTCAAACATCAGCGCGCTTAAATTTTCGTTCAAAGCGTCGTCGACTTCCAAAAAGACTTCGCGCGCGACCGTGAACGCGTCCGCCAAATCCTTGCCCATGCCGACGAATTGCGACCCTTGACCCGGAAAAACCAAAGCTGAAGCCATCGAATTTTCTCCTTATCAGAAACAAATTGGAAAACAGAAAAGACCAACTTTGCCCCGTTTGTCAAGCATTGTTGCAAAAACGGCTGAAAATAAGGCGTTCACCCCTCTTTTTTTCGTTAATAAAAAAAGTAACGCTTGCGTTTTCGCCCGAAATTCGGATAAATAGATGTCGGAAGTCGGCGCGGACGCGGCGGTCGCCAACCCGGTCAGGTTCGGAAGAAAGCAGCCGTAACGATTTTGCAGCGGGTCGCGTCCGATTTCCTTTAAAGATTTTCCCGCGGGGATTCCATGACTGATTCAGCTGACACCTACCGCGTTTTGGCGCGCAAATACCGTCCCGCCGCGTTCGCGGATTTGGTCGGACAGGAAGCTCTTGTCCGCACTTTGAAAAACGCCATCGAAACGGGGCGCGTCGCGCAAGCTTACATGCTGACGGGCATTCGCGGCGTGGGCAAAACGACGTCCGCGCGCATCATCGCCCGCGCTTTGAACTGCGTCGGTCCCGACGGCAAAGGCGGCATGACCGCCAATCCCTGCGGCGTTTGCGAACACTGCCGCGCCATCGCGGAAGACCGCCACGTCGATGTCATCGAAATGAACGCGGCAAGCAACCGCGGCATCGACAACATCCGCGAAATCATTGAAACGACGCGATACAATCCGACGTCGGCGCGCTTTAAAATCTACATCATCGACGAAGTCCACATGCTGACCAACGAAGCGTTCAACGCTTTGCTGAAAACGCTGGAAGAACCGCCCGAACGCGTCAAGTTCATTTTCGCGACGACGGAAATCCGCAAAGTGCCGACGACCGTTTTGTCGCGCTGTCAGCGTTTCGATTTGCGCCGCGTCGAACCCGAGCTTTTGACCGTCCACTTCAAAAACATCGTGCAAAAGGAAAACGTCGAAGCGGAAGACGAGGCTCTGCGCCTGATTGCCAAAGCCGCCGACGGTTCGGTGCGCGACGGGCTGTCTTTGCTGGATCAGGCGATTGCCCACGGCGGCGGCAAAGTCACGGCGGAATTCGTGCGCGCGATGATCGGACTGGCGGACAGGGCGGCAATCGTCGATTTGTTCGAAGCGTTGATGAAAGGCGACATTCACGCCGCTTTGGATTTGTTCAACCGACAATACGCGTCGGGCGCGGATCCGATGATTGTGCTGCAGGACTTGCTGGATTTGACGCATTGGATTACGCGCGTGAAAATCGCGCCCGAGCTGGCGGACGACCCGTCCATGGCACAAACCGAGCGCGACCGCTGCGCCGCGCTTGCCAAAACGTTGCCGATGGGCGTTTTGACCCGCGACTGGCAAATGCTGTTGAAAGGCGTCGGCGAAGTTTTAACCGCGCCGTCCGCAAAGCAAGCCGCCGAAATGGTCTTAATCCGTTTGGCGTATGCCGCGGAACTGCCTCCGCCCGCCGATTTGATTAAGGACATCAAAAACACGCCCGCGCCCGCTTTTACGCCGAGTCACTCTTCCGCGCCCGCAGGCTCCGATTGGGGCGGCGTGCGCGCCGTCGCCGGCGGCGTTCCGATGACGCAGGCGGCTCCCGCGCCGCAAGGAACGGTGATGTTCGACACTTTGGCGGACGTTGTCGCCTATGCGTACAAGCAAAAGGAAATGCTGTTCGCCTACAACCTGCAGAACTGCGTCAGTCTGGTTTCGTTCGAGCAGGGCAAAATCGAATTTTACCCCATGGAGCACACGCCCGCGAACTTGGCGTCCGACATGGCTGAAAAGCTGAAAGCGTGGACGGGCAAAACATGGCTGATTTCCGTCGTCAACAAGCAAGGCGGCAAAACCCTGCTGCAGGAAGCGCAGGAAACCAAAGCGAACCTGCGTAAAACGATGTCCGCAAATCCCGTTGTTTCGGCGGTCATCATGGCTTTTCCGGGGGCGAAAATCGATTCGATTCGCGAACGCGCCGAAGAAACCGACGACACTTCAAATTCAGAGGATTACGAATGAAAAACTTTGCCGACATTATGAAAAAAGCGCAGCAAATGCAGCAGAAAATGACCGATATGCAAAAAGAGCTTGAATCCGCCGAAGTCACAGGCGCGGCGGGCGCGGGCATGGTGCAGGTCGTCATGACGGGCGACGGCAAAGCGCGCAAAGTCAGCATCGACCCGTCGGTCGCGCAAGATACCGAAGTGCTGGAAGATTTGCTGGTTGTCGCAATTAACGACGCGCGGCAAAAAGCCGACGAACTGGTCGCGCAGAAAACCGACGCGATGAAAAGCGGGCTGAATTTGCCCTTTAAACTGCCGTTCTAAAAGAAAATGTCCGAAATCGAAACGCTGATTCGTCTGTTTTCCCGATTGCCGGGGTTCGGGACGCGTTCCGCGCGCCGCACGGTTCTGTATTTGATAAAGCGGCGCGAATCGCAGTTGATTCCGTTGGAAAAAGCGATTCAAGACGTTATCGACACTGTTCAAATCTGCCCGATTTGCGGCAATCTGGATTCGCAAAGCCCGTGCGCCGTCTGCGCTGATTCGCGCCGTGACGATTCGACGATTTGCGTCGTGCAGGATGTCGCGGATTTGTGGGCAATCGACCGTTCGGGCGCGTTCAAAGGACGCTATCACGTTTTGGGCGGCTTGCTGTCCGCGATTGACGGCACGGGTCCCGAAGAATTGCGCCTGCCCGCCCTTGAACGGCGGATTCGCGAAAACAATACGGCGGAACTGATTTTGGCTTTGCCCGCCACCGTCGACGGACAAACGACCGCGCATTACATCGCCGAACGGTTCAAGGATTTGCCCTTGAAAATCTCGTCCTTGGCGCAAGGAATCCCCGTCGGCGGCGAATTGGACTATCTGGACGACGGCACAATCCAAACCGCGTTAAGGGCGCGGCGTTAAAGCGCGGCGACGCATTGGGCGAAAATGTCGCCCCGTTCTTCAAAATTCTTATAGACTCCGTAGCTGGGCGCGGCGGGCGACAACAGCACCAAATCGCCCGCGTTGGCAGCTTTGGCGGCGGATTCGACCGCGTTGGTCATATCGGTCGCTTCGACGGAAAAACCGCCCTTTTCCCGAATCATGCGCGCCAAACGTTCCCCCGTCGGCGGCAAAGTCACGACTTGGATTCCTTTACGCACCACAAAATCGGCAAGCTCGGTATAATCCTGTTTTCTGTCGTATCCGCCCGCGATTAAAACGATTTTCGTTTCGGGAAAAGACTTGAGCGCCGCCAGAGTCGATTCGGGCGTGGTCGCGATGCTGTCGTCCACAAAGCGCAATCCGTGCCGAACGGGCAATTCCTGCAAACGGTGAGGCAACGCGTGGAACGTTTTCAGCGCGTCTTCGCACAAGAATAAATCGCCGCCCGCCAATTTGACCGCCGTCAAAGCCGCGCACACGTTTTTCAAGTTGTGTTCGCCTTTCAAATTCACCGCAGAAATCGGAAACAGCTTTTCGATTCCGTCGTAAAACAACCCGTTTTCGATGTGAATCGCGTCGGGCGCGTCAAAATAAACCGCGTTTTGAGCCGCGGGCAGATAACGCGACAGCCGCGGATTGTTCGCGTTCAAAACCACGGGCGCGCTGTCGGGACGCACGCGCACGATGTTCAGTTTGTCCTGATAATAGCGTTCATGCGATCCGTGCCAGTCGATATGTTCGGGATACAGATTCAAAACAACGCTGATGTCAAAGCCTTGTTCCAAATCCGCCGCTTGATAACTGGACACTTCCAAAACAAAAACGTCGTAATCGTCGACTTTGTCGGCATACGAAATCGACGGTACGCCGATATTGCCGCACAAAGCGACTTTTTTGCCCTGTTCGCTCAGCAAACGGGCGACAAGGGACGAGGTCGTCGATTTGCCTTTTGTGCCCGTGATTCCAATCAGCAAAGGCTTTTTCGGGCTTAACCGCGCAGCTTGGACAAACAAATTCGTCGCGGTGGTAAAAGTCGCCCCCGCTTGCTTTGCCGCCGCGATTTCGGGACGGTAACGGCTGATTCCGGGGGATTTGACAATAACGCCTTCCAGCGGTTCGGTCAGCGGATCTTCGACGATTTTGACCGTACAGCCGCGTTTTTGCAAAAATTCGGCGCAAGCATGCCCTTCGCGTCCCGCGCCCCAGACGGTAACAGGACTATTCTTCAAGCTTTCCAACAGCATTTTCATATCCTTTCGGAATCAAATGCGCGGACGAAAAGGAAAAAATCTTGGCTTCAAGCTCCTTTTCCCGCGCGGCGTATTTTTCCATAACGGCGGATTTCAAAGCGGCGACAACGGCGTCCGATTCCCATTCGGGGCGGCGGCACAGCTGCAAAAACGCCCACGCGGATTCGTCGATTTCTCCGACACATTCAAACGGTTTGAACGCGCTTAATCCCAGCAAACGGCGGAAGCCTTCGGTTTGTTCGGCTTCGTTCAGCGGATTGCGGGCGAAAACGGCGGAAACGCGTTCTTTGCCCATAAACGGCGCCAGCGCCAAAAACACAAAGCGGCATTTGTCGCAATCGCCGCACCAGCGGTCGAGCCGCTTTGTTTCATCCAGCCGAAACGCTTTGTTGCAGCTGGTAAACACCGCGTCGTATTTTTTGATTCGAGCGAACTTGCTGGCAATCGACAGCTCCGACAAAGGACGCAAAAACGAAAAATAACGAAAATCGGGCAGAACGTCCGCCGTCAAATCGGCAAAAGCGCGCTCGAATTCAATCGATTTGCTCCATTGATGATTGACCGTGCGCCCGTTTAAAGTCGTGTTGCCGACGTTTGCCGATCGTTCGTTTGGTATCGCGACGTCCGAAAAATCGTAAATCACCGCCGCCAGCATCAAAATAAACGCGATAATGCCCGTCACGGGCACATGTCCGTTCAGCGCGCCCGATTCGTTTAGCGCTTTCAGATTCGGCGAGATTTTACGGACGACCTCGATGGATTCCAATCCCGAAACGGCAATCGTGTCCTTTATCGGACGCGGCAGCCCCACCGAAAACAGCACGGGCGAAATCCCCGCCGATTTCAGCGTTTCAAGCGTTACAATCGAATCTTTGCCGCCGCCGACGGGCGCAATCGTCCTTTGCTTTAAACGGATTTGGCACTTTTCGGACTTTGATTCCCCGAAAGGAAACACGATTTTCGGATCGACTTGGTTGCGATAGGAAAACTCGCCCAATCCCGATTGATAGAACAGATTGAAAAAGTCCGCTTCCTTTTCGGAAAGAGTCGTCGATTCGACGCGGATTCGTTCGGGAATGTACGCTTTGTAATAACTGACCCCCGCCGCCAAATGAAGCAGACGCAAGCACGCGTTCACGGCGGCGCGGCGCGTTTCGTCAAAAGCGGGCGCGTTTAAAAACGACACGGTTTCATCGAATTCGACAAAGTCGTCAAAACCGTAAACCAATTGCGCCGTCATCGCCGTTTCGTCGAAAAAACAGCGTTTGAACCGAAAGCTCTGCACTTGCGCCCTGTCGGGAAACATAACCATCCCCTTTTGTTTCAAAGCGGGTATTATACACCGCTTGTCAAAAAAACAATGGCTTTTTTGAACAAAGGGCTTAAAATGGCGCGTATGAAGAAAAGTTTGAAGATTTTTACCGTTGTTTTCGTCCTTGCCGCCGTTGCCGCGGGGGGATTTTACGCCGTTTCGAACAAACATCCCGCGAATAAAACAAATCAAGGCATGCTTGCCTATCAAGCAGGGGACTATCAAACGGCTTTTGAAATTTTTTCAGCCCAAAACGCGGTGGAAAACCCCGAAGCCCCCTTTATCGTCGGAGCGATGTACTTTGCCGGACAAGGGGTTGAACAAAACGAAGAAAAGGCGTTCTTTTACTATGAACAAGCCGCCGATTTCGGATATGTCCCCGCGCAAACGACTTTGGCAATGCTGTACGCGCACAAACACCGCTGGGACGACGCCTACGCTTTTGCCCGAAAAGCGGCGGAAAACGGCGATATTGAAGCGCAAATGCTGCTGGCGGGCTGGTATGAAAACGGGGCGGGACGCCCGTTCGATATGCAAAAAGCCGTTCATTTTTACGAATTGGCGGCAAAAAACGGCGATCTGAACGCCAAAACAGCCCTTTACCTGATTTACAAAGAGGGTAAAAAAGGCTTTCCCGCCAACGAATTTGCGGCGGGACGGTGGCTGCGCGTTCTGCAAAAGCAAAAAGCATTGATAAAGAAACTGCAATGAAGCGGCTGTTCCTTTTCTGCTGTCTTTTCTGTCTGCCCGCTTATGCCGTCGAACAGCCGAAAGACACATTCGACGACGGCGCGAACGCTTTTGCCGCGGGCAACTATGACGAAGCCGAGCGCATTCTGAAACTGCACGTCAAAGAACAGCCGAGCGCGGTTTATCTGCTGCGTTTGATCAACGCCCTGAAAAAAAAGAATACGAGCGCGCCTTCTTATGCCGCCGCTTTGGAAAAACTGAACAAAGGCGATCTGTCCGCTTTTGCCGCATTGGGCATCATTCCCCGCTACCATGCGGAAATATCGGGCATTGCGGGCAGCATGTATCTGAATACGCTTGTCGGCAACGCAAAACGCGGCTATACGGACGCCCGCTACAAGCTGGCTTTGCTGTATCAGGAAGGCATCGGCGTTCCGCGCAGTTTCAAAACCGCCGCCGAAAACTTCAAAGCCGCCGCCGAAAAAGGGCATCTGAATGCGCTGAACTCCATCGGACTGTACACGCGGTTCGGCATCGGCACAAAAGCCGACGAAGCAGCCGCCGAAAAATATTTCAAGCAAGCCGTCCTGCTGAACAACCCGTACGCTTTTTATAATCTGGCGCGGTATTATCTGGATAAAAAAGATTACGTTCAGGCGTTTGTTCTGGCGGACGTCGGGCGCAATCATCTGGATAAAAGCGTTGACGCAAAAACCGTCCGCCGTTTTACCGATTTGCGGAAAAAAGCCAACAAAAAACTGACGCCGCTGCAAAAAGCGTACTTGACGCGCTTTCTGCCGTTCTGGCTGTCCTCCGTTTTGACCAAAGACGATTTGAACGGCAGGATTTATCCCCAAAAACTGCCTTTGCCGCCTGCCGCCATGATTCGTGAAACAACGTTCCTGTTCCCGTTGAAGCGCGACGCTTTCGACGGCAAATACAAAACGTTTTTTCCATTCATGCCCGCTTGGGTTCCGTTCGATATCAATCAGCCGACCAACCCCGCTTTGCAGGGGAAGAACCCGACCGCGCCGTTTCCCGAAAGCGACGAGGTTATCCGCGCGTTGTATTTTCGCGCCGCCAACCCGTCGACGATTCACTTGACATTGGACAAGCCCGAAAGCGCGATCCCCGTCATGACGGGCGATGTTTTCGAAATCATCGTTTATACCAAGCTGCATGAAACCGAAACAACGCTGAAAGGCGCGCACAAATATATTGAAAACACCGACTACAAAATCGTTTTGGAAAGCGCGGACGGTGCCTTAATCACCGACTACAAGCCCGTTTTGACGCCTTTGTCGATTGAAACCCGCGATTCGGAAACGTGGCTGAGCCAAGTCTTTGAAGCCAAAAAACCGGGAATCGCCCGCATCCGTTTTGTTCCGACATCGCCCGACGGGTTTGCCCATACGCTGACGGTGCAAATATCGAACGGCAAATTACCGCAATAGCGTCAAAATTTCGGACGGCGTAACGATTTGCGGCAAAATCACGGGTTTTTCGGCATAAGGCGCGTAATACACATACAGCGGTATCCCGCCGCGCCCGAAACTTTCGATTGCCGCCGTGATACTGTCGTCGCGCGTCGTCCAATCCCCCAAAAACGCCGCAACGCCTTTTTCATTGAACGCTTTGACCGTATCGGCATCGGCGAACGTCGTTTTGTCGTTGACCAGACAGGTCAGACACCACTTTGCCGAAAATTTCAAAAACACGGGGAGTCCCTGTTGGCGGAAGCTTTCAACCGTGTCCGCCCGATAATCAATCCATTCGATTTTATCCGCCGCCGTTTCCCGTTTCGGCGCAACGCTTGACAAAGCGCAGCCGATGCTCAGCAGCGTCAAAACAACGGCAAAGCCCGCCCACGGCTTGAATTTCGGAAAACTTTGCGCCACGCCGCACAGCCATACCGCAAAAGCGACCAGCGTCAAACAAGTCAATGCCCATGCCAGCGCCAAAGATCCCTCCTGCGCCGCCAGCACCCACAGCAGCCATGCCGCCGCGCCGAACAGCGGAAAAGCCAGAAAACGGCGGAACAGCATCAGCCACGCCCCCGGTTTGGGCAGAAACTTCGCGGTTTGCGGGAAAAATCCCAATATAAGGAACGGCATTGCCAAACCGACTCCCATCATCAGCAGAACCGCCATAGTCACGGGCGCGGGATTCATCAGCCCGTATCCCAAAGCCACCCCCATAAACGGAGCGGCGCAAGGACTGGCGACGAACACCGCCAGAACCCCCGTCCCGAAATGCCCCAAGCCGTGCTTGAAATTCATTCCGAAGCCCGCCAGTCTTTCCCCCACGGCAACCATATCGGAAAACAGCAGTCCCAAAAAGAACATAAACAGGCTTAAAAACAGCACGAACGGCGGGTATTGCAGCTGAAATCCCCACCCCAGCTCAGCCCCCGCGCGGCGCAAAGCGACCAAAACCGCCCCGATAACGGCAAAAGACGCCAAAACCCCCGCCGTGTACAGCAAAGCTTCGCGTTTCATTTGCGTTTTGTCTGTTTTGGCGGACAGCAGACTGAATGCTTTCAGCGACAAAACGGGAAACACGCACGGCATCAAATTCAGCAAAAATCCGCCCAGCAAAGCGAAAAACAGCGCGCTTAAAAATTCGCGCCAGACAAAAGTTTCAAATACGGGCAAAGATTCAGCCGTGCGTTCCGCCGCCACGTCAAACGCCGCCGTTTTATCGCCAAAATTATTGTAAAAAACAACCGTTCCCGCCAGTTTTTCGGGACTTTCGAAATCTTCGGGCAGGGCTTTGGTCAGAAACAAAAACGCGCTGCCGTCTTTGATTTTCAGCGTTTGGGGCACATTGTGCGTCAGCACTTTGCCGCCGTCGGGGAAAAAGTAAGCTTTTTCGGCTTTGGCGGGTTTGGGCAGGCGCAGCACGAATCCGCCGTCCGTTTCATAAAACACCGCATCCGCCCACGGCTGAGCCAAATCGTTCAAAACGGCTGTCAGTTCGCTGTTTTCCTCGCCTTCGATTCCCGCCGCGACAAAAGCCGTCGGTTCGGCTTGCATCGGGACGCATTCATCTTTGCACGCCAGCCATGTCGCTTTGGCTTTGATTTGCAGGATTTCGCCCGTTTTCAGGTGTTCCGGGGCTTGGATTTCGATCGGAAAGTATGCTTGCCCGTGGTAGCCGTATTCAGTCAGCGATCCGACGGAAAATTTTTCGGGAACAGTCCATACCCGTCCCGTTTCGGAAAAACCGTCGGGCAAAGTCAGTTTTATTTCGGTCGGTTCCCCCGCATCGCCCGCGTTTTTCCAATAAACATGCCACCCTTGGGGCATGGTCAGCTTCAAAGCGACAAACAGCTTTCCCGCGGGGCGGATACCCTCTTTTTGAGTAATCAGATCCGCGGAAATCGGTGCCTGCGCGGACGCCCGAAACGGGAAAAACACCGAAAATAACCAAAAAACAAATAAAAGCCGTTTCATTTTTCGCTCTTTTAGCTTAGAATTTTTTTACCGCGTCGTTTACCGCCGCTTTTGTTCATTATTTAAGGATATAGGCTCGTGTTCAAGGTATTTCTGCTTTCTTTGCCGTTTTTTGTTCAAAGCTTTCCCGCAACCGCCCAATCGGCGCGGCTTGGACAGGATTCGTCCGAGGCTTTGCTGGCGAAATACATCAACGCCGGCGCGGTGTGCGCGAAAATGACGGATCCGTCCGCTTTGTACGAACGCGCCATGCTGCTGGAGGAAGACGATTCCGACGATGCCTATCTTGCCGCTGCGGAATGTCTGACTTCCGCCGCCATGCGCAACCATACGGACGCCCAAATCGAACTGGGCAAGTTGTACGAATCGGGCAAAGGCGTTTCCGCCAGCGACGTGTTTGCCTACAAATGGTTTCAAACCGCCGTTCTGCTGGGCAACGAACGCGCAGTTCCTTTGCGCAACAAAATCGAAGCGCGCATGAATTTGGATGAAATATCCTTGGCGAATCCGATGATTCAAAGCACTTTGCGTTTGATTGAGGCTTACGAAAACCACCGCCAGCAGGAAATCGCCAAGTACGAAAAGGATGTCGAGGAAGAATACCGCGCTTTCGGCGTCGATCTGACCCAGTTCAACGACATTGAACCGCAAGCGCAGGAACGTTCGTCCGAAAACCCGCTGATTGAAGCGTTGATTCGCGATCAGCAGGAACGCGAAGCCGCCGCCAAGAAAGCCGCCGAAGAAAAAGAAAAGGCGAAAGCCAAAGAAGCCGCCGCCGAACCGCAAACCTCCCCGTTCGGACAGATTTAATCGTCGTACGCGCCGCGGCGTCCGATCTGAACGTCGCGGTTGACGTTGACGCATTCAATCAGCCCGAATGAAAACATCAGCGTCAGCATCACTGTTCCGCCGTATGAAATCATCGGCAAAGGCACGCCCACAACGGGCAGCAGCCCCATCACCATCGCGATATTGATGAAAACGTACAAAAACAGATTCGCCGACAATCCCAGCGCCAGCAGCCGCCCGAAAAAGCTAGTGGAACGGAACGCGATCAGACAGCCGTAAAAAATCAAAACCAGATACAGCATCAACAGCGAAACGGAACCGATCAAACCGAACTCTTCCGCCAAAACGGTAAAGATGAAGTCCGTCTGTTTTTCGGGTAAAAAGTTAAGCCTGCTTTGCGTTCCCTGTAAAAAGCCTTTGCCGAAAATCCCCCCCGATCCCAGCGTGATTTTGGACTGCAAAATATGATACCCTTTGCCCAGCGGGTCGCGTTCGGGATCCAAAAACGTATAGACGCGTTCTTTTTGATAATCATGCAGAAAACGCCAGCCGATTGGCAGGGAAATCAATCCCAAGCAAGCCATCACGCCGAATTTCCACATTTGAACGCCGACCAAAAAGAACAAAATCACCGCCCCCGACGCCATTAAAACAGCCGTTCCCAAATCAGGCTGCTTTAAAACCAACGCGACGGGCAGCAATACCATCAAAGACGGCGCGACCAAATACGACATGCTTTGCGCGTCTTGCAAAGATCCGCCGTGAAAATATCGCGACAACGCCAAAATCAAAGCGATTTTCATCAATTCGGACGGCTGAACCTTGATAAAGCCCAAATTCAGCCACCGCTGAGCCCCCATGGCATCATGTCCGAAAAATTCGACGATAAACAGCATAATCACGGCAACGGTGTAAAAAGCGTAAGCGTATTTCAGCCAAAAACGCAGATTCGTCATGCCGACAACAATCATAACGCTGAAGCCCAAGCAAAAACGGACGAATTGCTTTGACGCCCATGGATTCCAGTTTCCGTTCGCGGCGGCGTACAAAACGACCAGCCCCGTCGCCGCCACCAAGCAAATCAAAAAAATATAAAACCAGCTGAGCCGCATAAAGCGGTCTTTCAGCGTCATTTCCGCATTGTGACTGAAAGAAGACAAACGGCTCATTTGATACCTTTCGAAGAAATAATCGTTTTATGTGGCTTGACGGGCTGTTTTGCCGCAGGGTCAAGCTTCAGCGCCGCCCGCATGATGTCGCGCGCGATCGGCGCCGCCGTCGTCGACCCGCCGCCGCCGTGTTCAATCACAACAGCCAGAGCGTACCGCGGACTGTCCGTCGGTCCGAATGTCACGAACAACGCATGGTTTCTGTCTTCCCACGGTAAATCTTCCTGCCGCTTCAATCCCTGTTCGCGTTCTTTCATCGAAATGCGTTTGACCTGCGTGGTTCCCGTTTTGCCCGCAATCAGCTTGCCGTCAACGTCGATATGCGCCCATTTTGCCGTTCCTTTGGAATTGTTGACGACTTCGAACATTCCTTCGCGCATCAATTGCAGGTAATTTTTCGGAATGTTCAGATATTCGCCCTGCGTCGCGTTCGGATTCCGATTTTCGGGAACGATCAGCGTCGGTTTGACTTTGATGCCGTCGTTCGCCAAAGCCGCCGTCATAACCGCCAGCTGAAGCGGAGTCGCCAAAATCGCCCCCTGTCCGATGCCGACGTTGTATGTATCGCCCTGCAGCCATTGCTCGCCCAGCACCATTTCTTTCCAATGGCGGGTCGGCATCAATCCCGCCTTTTCCCCCGGCAGGTTGATGCCCGTCAAAGAACCGAAACCGAATTTCTTTGCCATCGCCGATATCTTGTCGATACCCGTGCGCCGCGCAATTTCGTAGAAATAAATGTCGCAGGAATGCATCAGCGCTTCTTTTAAATTCAATTCGCCGTGTCCCGCGCCTTTCCAACAATGGAATCGGTGATTGCCCATCATCGTGTAGCCGCGGCAGTCGATTTTGGTTTCGGGACGAATGACGCCCGCTTCCAACGCCGCCAGAGCCACCACCATTTTAAACGTCGAACCGGGAGAATACAGCCCGCCCAGCGCTTTGTTCAACAGCGGCTTTCTGTCGTTGTTCGACAAAGCTTTCCATTCTTCGGATGTCAGACCGCGGTTAAACGCGTTCGGATCAAAAGCGGGCGTTGACACCATCATCAGCACTTCGCCCGTGTAAATATCCAGCAAAACCGCGCTACCGCTTTGATTCTTCATCCGTTTGTAAGCGATTTTCTGCAGCCGTTCGTCTATCGTCAAAGGCAGCGATTTTCCCGCCACGCCTTCATCACGTTCAATTGCGCGGATGACGCGCCCGACGGCGTTGACTTCAACCCTTTGCGCCCCTTCTTTGCCGCACAGTTCGGCGTTGTACTGCAATTCAATGCCCGCTTTGCCGATACGAAAGCCCGGCAGTTTCCACAACGGATTTTCGCCCGTCGCGATTTCCTGTTCGGATACAACGCCGACATACCCCAAAACATGCGCGCTTTCTTCCCGACCGGGGTAATAGCGGCTCAGCCCTTCGTCAATGATAATCCCCGGCAAATCGGGAGCGTTCAGCTGAATCGCCGCCATTTCCTGCCACGACAGGTTTTCGCGAATGGTTACGGGCGTAAAATCGCGGGAACGGCGGACTTCGCGGCGGATGCGCTGGATTTCGGCATCGGTCAGCGGCAGAATTTTATTTAAAGCTTCCAGCGTCGCGTTCAAGTTGCCTTCCGTTTGTTCGGAAATCACCAAAGCGCGGAAGTTTTGATTGTTATCCGCCAATACCGTGCCGAAGCGGTCGTAAATCAACCCGCGCGGCGGAGCAATCAAACGCGTGCTGATGCGGTTTTCTTCCGCCAGCGTTTTGTAGCGATCCGATTCCAAAACTTGCAGCCAATACATGCGCCCCAGTAAAACCGAAGACAAAAACAGCTGTCCGCCCGCAACCATCGCGGCGCGGCGCGTCAGCATTTTTCCTTTGTCGCCGTCACGCGTTATCATCGTCTTGATCCATCAGGTACAAGTGCAGCTTTGCGCACGGAAAAACCAGCAGAGGGTACACAACCGCCAGCAAAAGCCAGCTTGCCGCCGCTATGCCCGCGGGCGTAAACGCCGCATAGTTGATCGAAACGAACAGCCATTTCAGAAAATAAGCCGCCAGCGACAGCACCGCAAACCCGAACCACACAAAGCCGAAAGGCTTTGTATTCAAAAAACGGCGCTGGGAATCCGCCAGCAGATAAAACACCGTAAAAACGAACGTGTTGATGCCCAACGGCGTTCCGTCCAGCAAATCCAACGCTATTCCGAACGAAAACGCGCTGATGACGGAAAAACCGCCGGGACGGTAGATCGCCCAGTAAAATATCGGAACCAACGTCATCGAAGGGCGGATTGATGAATACCCCGGCAAATAAGTCGGCGCAACGGAAAACAGCAAAATCAACGCGGTCAAAAGCTTCGGCGACCAAATCCGCAGCCGCACGGCAATCATTTTCCAAACAGTCGGTTTTACGGCAAAACTGTTTCGCATTTCGGATCCGCAATCAGACCTGAAAGGCCGTAATCGACAATACGCACCACTTCCAAGTGGTTCCTGTTCACAAAAGGACGCACTTTGACCACGCCGTCGTTGACGGAAATCACCGTTCCGACAGGCAATCCCGCAGGATACACGCCCGCCAGCCCCGATGTCGTTATCCTGTCGCCGACGGATACGCGAACATTGTTCGGAAAAGAAATCAACTGCGGATATTCGGTGTTGTCCCCCGTCAAAATCGCCGGCACATCAATCGGTTCGATTTTGACCGGCACGCGCGAGTTGATATCCGTAATCAGCAAAATCCGCGCCGCATTGACGCCGACCGACGCAATACGTCCGACCAATCCGTCGCCCGTCAAAACGACGTCGCCTTTTTTGATATTTTGTTTCGTGCCGATAAAAGCAATCAAAGACTGGGCAAACGAATTCCCCGTATCGGCAATCACGCGCGCGGAAACGGAAACAGCTTCGGGCGGCGGAACGTAATTCAGCAGCGCGCTTAAATACGCGGATTCTTTTCTCAGCCGTTCCGTTTCCAGTTTTACCATGTTCAGCCGCCGGTTTTCTTCGCGCAAACGGTTGTTTTCCTGACGAATGGAAACCAATTCGTGAATATTTCCGATAAAGCCCGACATCGTTTCCGCGGGTTTTGACAGCAACGCCAGAACGGGCGTCGCAATGTCGTTAAACAAAATCCGCCCTTTTTCAACCAGAATCGTGTCGGCTTTGCCCAACAGCATCAACCCGAATGCCGCCATAACCAAAGCTAACAGCCCAAAACGCTGCAGTTTCGTTCTGATTTGGTACAACGACGACGGGTTGCTCTGTTTTGCCATGACTTAATCCTTGAAGCGGATTAGTACATGGTGGACAGGATGTTGTGCAGCTTTTTGATTTCTTCCAAAGCGCGGCCCGTACCCATGGCAACGCAAGTCAGCGGGTCTTCCGCAACCGAAACGGGCAAGCCCGTCGATTTGCGCAAAACGCGGTCAAGGTTCGCCAACAACGCGCCGCCGCCCGTCAGCACAATGCCTTTGTCCACGATATCCGCCGCCAGTTCCGGCGCGGTGTGTTCCAAAGCCACTTTGACGGCTTCGACGATTTGGCTGATGGGTTCGGCCAGACTTTCCGCGATTTGACGTTCGGAAATCGTCAATTCTTTCGGCACGCCGTTCATTAAATCGCGCCCTTTGATTTCCATGGTGCGGCCTTCGCCCTGTTCCGGTGGACAGGCGGATCCGATGGCTTTTTTGATGCGTTCGGCGGAACCTTCACCGACCAGCAGGTTGTGGTTGCGGCGAATGTAGGAAATGATGGCTTCGTCCATTTTATCGCCGCCGACGCGCACGGAACGCGCAAACACGATGTCGCCCAAAGCCAGAACCGCGACTTCGGTCGTGCCGCCACCGATATCGACAACCATTGAACCCGTCGGTTCGGTTACGGGCAGTCCCGCGCCGATAGCCGCCGCCATCGGTTCCTGAATCAGGTAAACCTTGCGCGCGCCCGCCGCTTCCGCGGATTCCTGAATGGCGCGCTGTTCAACGGCGGTTGAACCCGACGGAACGCAAATAATAATCATCGGGGAAACAAAGTTGCGGCGGTTGTGCGCTTTGTAAATGAAGTGTTTGATCATTTCCTCGGCGACTTCGAAATCCGCGATAACGCCGTCGCGCAGCGGACGGACGGCGCGGATGGAACCGGGGGTGCGTCCCAACATCTGCTTGGCTTCGTCGCCGACCGCCAAAACCTGCTTTTTCCCTTTGTTTTCGGAAATCGCAACCACGGAGGGTTCGTTCAGAACGATGCCGCGCCCCTTCACATAAACCAAAGTGTTTGCGGTTCCAAGGTCGATAGCCATGTCCGCGGACAGCCATCCGGTCAGCTTTGAAAGCATTGTGCCCCCTTATATTCTAAAGTTTTATCCCGATTCGCCCCGCCGAAACGACGGACGCTTTTGCTTTAATTTAGCCCAAGAAGTGTAAAACGTTGGTTAATATATCGTCCGTTTTCGGATTTATTGCAACAAAATCCGCGTGAAATCTACGGCTAAACCACGTTATTTGCCGTTTTGCGTAATTTCTGGTCATCTGTTGCGCGTGTTCGACCGCTTGAGCTTTGGAAATTTCGTCCGAAAGCATCGCCGCGATTTCCGCGACGCCGATGGCTTTCATTATCAAGGAATCCCGCGGCGGATGTTTGGCAAGCAAAGCTTCAACCTCCTCGACCGCCGCACCATTCATCATCCGCAAAAACCGTTCGTTGCAGCGGTTGTAAAGCGCTGCGCGGTCGGGATTCAAAAAAATCGACCAAAAGCGGGCGTCGACCTGCTTTTGACACGGCTTTTTCTGCCAAACCGTAATGCTTTCGCCCGTTTGTTCCAACACTTCCGCCGCGCGGACAATTCTTTGCGGATCGGTAAAGGTGAAAGTCGGGTCTTTTTCCCGAAAGTCGGCGGCAAACGCTTCAAACCCGATTTTTTCGATTTCCCCGCGGATTTTCGCACGAATTTCGGGCTTGGTTTCGGGAACGGGAGATATGCCGTC
Source organism: Alphaproteobacteria bacterium UBA2903 (assembly GCA_002349565.1). GTDB lineage: Bacteria > Pseudomonadota > Alphaproteobacteria > CAAGCB01 > CAG-977 > UBA2903. The sequence continues at coordinate 44,572 of DEDN01000028.1, forward strand.
CGTCAGCGTTTGGAAATAAAGCCCCGTGCCGCCGACGACAATCGGCGTTTTGCCGCTTTGCCAAATCCGTTCCAGCTCCGCTTTCGCCGCCTGCACCCACTTGACGGCGGAAAAAGACGCGTCGGGCGGCAAAAATCCGTACAAGCAATGAGGGATGCCCCTCATCTCCTCCGCCGTCGGGCGTGCGGTCAGCGTCGGCACGTCGGCATACACCTGCATGCTGTCGGCGTTGACGATTTCGCCGCCGATTTTTTCCGCGATTTCCAGCGCCAAGCCCGATTTTCCCGACGCCGTCGCCCCAGCGACAAGAATCGCTTTGTTTTCGGACGAATTTGCGCTACAACAAGCATTATCGTTTTCACAGGAGTATGTCATGCCTTTGTTCCGTCCCTTTAAAGCCGTCCGTCCCGTTCCCGCTTTCGCGCAGGAAGTCGCCGCCCCCCCTTACGACGTTTTGAACGCCGAGGAAGCCCGCCAAAAGACTAACGGAAAACCGTACTCTTTTCTACATATTTCTAAGGCTGAAATCGATTTGCCCGAAAACACCGACCCGTATTCGCCCGCCGTTTACGCCAAATCCGCCGAAAACTACCGCGCTTTGCTGGAAAAAGGCGTTTTGAAACAGGACGAAAAGCCCTGCTATTACGTTTACCGTGCAACTATGGGCGACCATGTTCAGACGGGATTGGCAGTCGCGGCAAGCGTTGCCGAATACGACAAAAACCGCATCCGCCGCCACGAATTCACCCGCGTTGACAAAGAAGACGACCGCGTCCGCCAAATCGACGCTTTGAACGCGCAAACGGGTCCCGCTTTGCTGGCATACAGGCAAATTCCCGAAATCGACGCGATTATTAAAAAAACCGTTAAGTCCGCCCCCGCTTACGAAATTACGGGCGACAACGCCATTCGCCACGCTTTGTGGGTGATTGACGGCGACGCGGACATTGCCGTGATTACCGCCGCTTTCGACAAGCAGAACGTCGTTTACATCGCCGACGGGCATCACCGCTCCGCCGCCGCTTCCCGCGTCGCGAAAGCCCGCGCCAAAGCCAACCCGAATCATACGGGAAACGAAGATTACAATTATTTTCTGGCGGTGGCGTTCCCGATTTCGGAAATGAAAATTCTGGATTACAACCGCGTCGTCAAAGACTTGAACGGCATGACGGCGGAAGCGTTTTTAAACGCCTTGACCGAAAATTTCACCGTCATTTCGGCAAACGAACAGGCGAAACCGTCTGAAAAAGGAATGTTCGGCATGTATCTGGCGGGACAGTGGTACGAACTGAAAACCAAGCACGCCGCGCCCGCCGATCCCGTCAAAGCGCTGGATGTCAGCATCCTGTCCGATTTGGTGTTGACGCCGCTGCTGGGAATCAAAGACCCGCGCACCGACAAACGCATCGACTTTGTGGGCGGCATGCGCGGACTGAAAGAATTGGAAAAGCGCGTGGACAGCGGAGAAATGGCTGTCGCGTTCGCGCTTTATCCGACATCAATGACGGAACTGACCGCCGTTGCGGATTCGGGACAGGTCATGCCCCCGAAATCAACGTGGTTCGAACCGAAGCTGGTTGACGGACTGGTGTCCAATCCGCTTTAATCTTTTTTCAACAGACCCGCATCGACGGCTTTGAGCATAACGGCGATATCGCGCCATTTTTCGACGGGATTTTTGGCATCGTCCAAAACGTCGATTCCCTTTTCGCGGCAATAAGCGATTGTCGCGTCTTCATCGGCGTCGAAAACCTCCTGCCACAATTTTTCGTATTCGGGACGGGTGTAGTCGGGGGATGCGCCGAACAGCCGCGTTACGACGTCTTCGGCGACCACATCGGGATTTTCGGCCAAATCCGCTTTGGTCGGGACATAATCAACGGCGCGAATGACGGTTTGTGTTTGCATTTTTTTCTCCTTCAGTCATATTACATTGTATTGTAATCATTTTTAAAACTCGGTTAAAGGAAAAAACAATGATTCCCCGTTACTCGCGCCCCGAAATGGCAAAAATCTGGTCGGACGAAAACAAATTCCAAACATGGTTTGAAATCGAAGCGTGCGCGTGCGAAGCGTTGGCAAAGCTTGGGAAAATCCCGCAATCAGCCGTCGACGACATCCGCGCCAAAGGCAAATTCGACCCCAAGCGCATCGACGAAATCGAAGCCGAAGTCAAACACGACGTCATCGCGTTTCTGACAAACGTCGGCGAAAACGTCGGCGAAAGCGCGCGTTACATGCACCAAGGCATGACGTCTTCGGACGTTTTGGACACGTCGTTCAACATGCGCCTGACTCAATCCGTCGACATTTTGCTCAAAGACATGGACAGGCTGCTGGCGGCGTTGAAAAAACGCGCCGAAGAACACAAATTCACGCTTTGCATCGGGCGCAGTCACGGCATTCACGCAGAACCGACGACGTTCGGGCTGAAAATGCTGGGCTTTTACGCCGAATTCGAACGCAACAAGCACCGCTTGGAGCTGGCGCGCAAAGAAGTTTCCACTTGCGCGATTTCGGGCGCGGTCGGCACTTTTGCGACGATTGACCCGCGTGTCGAACAGTACGTCGCGGAAAAATTGGGCTTGACCCCCGAACCCGTTTCGACCCAAGTCATTCCCCGCGACCGCTACGCCGTTTTGTTCGCGACCGTCGGCGTCGTCGCGTCGTCGATTGAACGTTTGGCGATTGAAATCCGCCACTTGCAGCGTACCGAAGTCCGCGAAGCCGAAGAATACTTTTCCGCGGGACAAAAGGGATCGTCCGCCATGCCTCACAAGCGCAACCCCGTGTTGTCCGAAAATCTGACGGGATTGGCGCGGCTGTTGCGCTCTTACACCATTCCCGCGATGGAAAACGTCGCTTTGTGGCACGAACGCGACATTTCCCATTCTTCGAACGAACGCATTATCGCCCCCGATGCGATGATAGGGCTGGATTTCTGTCTGAACCGTTTGGCGGGCATTGTCGAAAAGCTGCTGGTCTATCCCGAAAATATGATGAACAACCTGAACCGTTTGAAAGGGCTGATTTTCTCTCAGCGCGTCATGCTGGCGCTGGTCGACTTGGGGCTGAAGCGCGAAGACGCGTACAAGCTGACGCAAAGAAACGCGATGAAAGTTTGGGCGAACGAAGGAACGTTCAAAGACTTGCTGGAATCCGACGCGGACGTGATGAACGTCATCACAAAGGAACAGTTGGAATCTTTGTTCGATTTAAACTTTTACACCGCGCAAATCGATTTTATTTTCAAAAAAGTGTTCGGATAAATCAAAAAGGCTCGATTTCCCCGAGCCTTTTTATTTTTTGATTGAACAGATTACCGTTATCGGATATCCTGTTGGTTGTGTCTTAGCAGGCACGGAG
>DEDN01000033.1:0-14002 GCA_002349565.1 Alphaproteobacteria bacterium UBA2903
TTATAATGCAATTGAAAATGGTAAGAAAAAATTGAATTGGACTGTTTTTTTAGCATTGTTTGCAGTTTTTAGTAGTGATGAACGAACTCTGAAAATGTTGGATTCCATGGAAGTTTTTCAGGAGGGCGTTGCAAAGGAAATGTGATTGCCTTTTGCAACGAATCTTAGCGTGATTTTTTATTGGAGGTCATATGTTGAATATGGTTAAGAATGCTTCTGTTCAAGCCACGGATATATATAAGGATCCATATGGATACACATATTCTGAAATGGTTGGTGTATTGGGAGAAGTTGAGGCGGATAAGTTTTATCGCGAATTATACTCCGGTTCCCAAAGTAGTAACAAGTATAAAACGATAACCATCAAGGAAATCTTTCGTGGTCCGGATACTCAGAAATATGCTTTTGAATTGTCAGATGGCTATTGCATTGAAACGGTAAGCATTAAAAGAAAAACTGGTACTACTGTATGCGTGAGCACCATGATAGGTTGCCCTGTTGGGTGCATCTTTTGCGCCTCTGGTGAAAATGGATTTGTCAGAAATCTAACACCATCTGAAATAGTTCAACAAGTAATACTGATAAATGGTAGAGTAAATAGGATTGTATTCATGGGCATGGGAGAACCTCTGTTCAATTATGATAACGTGATAAAGTCCATTCATATATTAAGAGACCGCAAAGGACTTGATTTTCCAACAGATGGTATAACAATATCAACAACGGGACCGCTCCCTCAGATGAAGAAGTTGAGAGAAGAACATTTAAAAATCCAACTTACGTTATCCCTGCATGCCACGAATCAGCATGTAAGGGACTATATCATGCCGCATATGAAAGGGTATGATATAAATGAAGTAGTTCAATCAGTACTCTCATATTCAGAAAGACATAATCGTAGCGTTACTATAGCATATTTGCTTATACCGGGTGTAAATGATCGTGCGAATGATGTAAAACAGTTGGGAAGATGGTTTCGTGACAAAAATGTATTGATTAATCTTTTACAATACAATGAAACGGATTGTAAAGCAGTTCGAAGACCAAACAAACAGGAACTCGTTGCATTTCGTGATAAGTTAAATAAGGTGGGACTTACTGTGAAAATCAGAGAATCCCGAGGTGGCAATATAAAAGCCGCATGTGGTCAATTGGTAAGTAGATTAAATAACCGCAATATGAGTGCACCCAAGAAAAAAGGAGCTTCGGAATTGGATACAGGTTCGTCGAACAATGCTGGATCTTCGAGTAGATTGAAGCCAAGTAAGAGACGTTATGTAAACAATAAAAGCAAGAATGGAAAAAAGGGTTCATCGCATAAATAAGAGCATGTCGGAGTGTGATCTAGTATTTGCGTTCACTGATCTGCATGAACTTCACAAATGGAGGCTCGATTATGAATGAATTTGTTGATATGCATGTCCATTCAAAATTCTCAATTGATGGAATGTCTACGATGGAGGATTATTGTCTGATTGCCGGCAAAACGGGTACAAGAGTTATTTGTTTTACTGAACATGTGGATTTTAATTCAGCGGAAAAGAATCTTTCAATTGTTAAGGATAACAGAAAACAGAACTTTGTTGTTGATGATTATTTCCGTGAAATAAACCGCTTGCGAAAAAAATACGGTTCGTTAACTTTGCTAAGTGGAATTGAGTTTTCGGAACCCAGCTTGTTTCCAGAAGAGTTTGCCTTATGGTAACCTCTAAAAACCACTAGACGACATCGTATTTATGGATTTTGCCTTGCGGAGCCCCCTCCCACGACGTCAGCCCCATATTTTCTTTGTCGGCGTTCGCGCGATCGAAAATGACTTCCGCCGCCGTCTGTCCGTGAACGGCATAATGCAGTTTGTTTTGAACCGCCGCGAAGAAGCGTTTCGTCACGGTCGCCGTCGCGTCATAATCAAGAGATGTCGCATAAATATCCGTTATCTTTTGATAGAACCTGCGTTCGGACAGCCGGATTTCGCGAATCTTCTCCAACTGCTTTTCAAAGTAATCCTGATCCAAAACGGAACCGCCTTTTTTCAGGCGTTCAACGTCCATCACCCATCCCTGAATCGTGTAATCCTTGACGATTTGATTTGCCCATTTGCGGAATTGCACGGCGCGTTCGTTGTTGACCTTGAACCCGACGGCGATGATCATTTGCAGATTGTAATGGGCAACTTCACGCGAAACCTGACGATTCCCCTCGTTTTGAACTATTCGGAATTTCCGAATAGTTGCATCTTCGTTCAATTCGTTGTCACTAAAAATTTTTTTAATATGTTCGTTGATCGTATTGACTTCAACATCATACAAAGTCGCCATCAGCTTTTGCGTCAGCCAGATGTTTTCGTCTTCGTAACGCATTTCGACACTGGTCGGATTGTAGCCCGTCGCAGCGACGAATGTCAGATACTCCGCCGCTGATGAACGTATCGTGATTTCCTGTTTTTTCTTTGCCATTTTGTTTCCTCGAATATGTTGAAAAGTATAAAGAACGGTTGAAAATATTTCAACAGATCCGTTTCCGGAAGGGCGGCGTTTTTTCCTCCCTTCCGGTTTTGCTTATCTGAAACTTTCGAACTGTTCGACGACGGTATTCAACGCTTCACGAACTGGAGATATGTCCAAGCGCGAATAAACTTGCGTCGCCTGAAAAGTTTTATGGTTCAGCGTCTTTGAAATGATCGGCAGCCTGACGCCGTTCCGCCCTTTAACGCCAGACAGTCTTTCGTCAGCGTGTCCGTGTTCAGGAAATTCAAAATCTCCGTCAGCCGGGACACCGTTTCCAACGTGTCGCGGTTAAAGTTCAGTTCTTCGGCTTTTTGCCCGATAAATGCTTTGCTCAACAACATTTTTATTCCTTAACGTAGAGGTTCCAACGCTTGTTTAACATCGTTCCTTTTCCCAGATAGCGGCGGGAAGCGATCCCTTTTTGGCAGAAGTCGAAGAAATCGTCCGACAGCTTTAAATCCGATTGACGCTTTTCCAATAAATACCCCGCCTTTTGATACAAAAACGCTTTGCCGTATAAAGGCAGATACCGCCGCAATTTGTCTTCGTCCAACGACGGAATCGTATCCAGACAGGCTTCCAACTCCTCCAAACCGCAGACCTTTTCAAAAGCGTCGATACAGTCCAGAACGGAGCGTTCCAAATTCGTCACGCGCACGCCGTTTTGTTCCGAAACACCTTCGGAAATGCCGGAAAAGATTTGACTATACGAAACGCCGTTAAACTCGAACGGCTTGACTTTGCTTTGACTGATGAACGTCATGTCGTAAAAGACCTGATTGGCGTATCCGTAAAACTCCAAAGCCGCGTGATGGGAAACGCACGCGGTCGGGGAAAGGTGAGAGGCGATTTCAAACTTGTTCACGGTCGGCTGATGCGTTTCCAAGCTGACGGAAACGTATAAATCCTTTCGGACGCGGCGGATCAAGCCCTGCTTCAAAGCGTCGTCCAAATACTTGGAGTCGTTCTCGCGCCAAAGGGCTTCGGCTTGTTTTCTGCCGAAGCACCCTAACGCCAGAAGTTTTTTATAAGAGGCCAACTTCATTTTAATTTTTCCTCGATATATGTATGTTTGTAGCATAAATCGAGTTCTTTTTGAAATAGTTTTTACTTATATCCCTATCAATTCCGCGATTCTTTCACTGACGACATCAGCGGCTTGGATAAGCGATTTATCCGTCAAATGCGTGTATCTGTTCGTAATCGTATGTAATTTATGCCCCAACAGTCCCGCTATGATCGCATCGGAATATCCCAAAGCCGCCGCCATAGAAGCAAAACTGTGCCGCAAGGCGTGGGCGCAAAGATTTTCCAGTCCCGGATACTTTTTGATCGTTCTCTTAAAGATATTTTTCGCGACGTCAGCCGTTTTCGCCGCTCTGGGAATAATCAAATCATCTGCGCTTGCGGGATCTGACTGTTGCTTCATCTCCAATAAAAGCCGTTTGACGGCACTGCCGAAAGGTCGGTTTTGGGCTCCCGTTTTCGTATCGGGGAATCGGAACACTTGCGATTCAAAGTCGATGTATTTCCATTTCAGCGTCATAATTTCGTTACACCGGCAACCGGTCATCGCCAACAGCCTGACGGAATTTAAAGCGAACTTATCAATATAATTGCTCTGTCGTAAAGCGTCTCCCAACCGTTTCAAGCCGTTCTCGTCCAGAAAGATTTCCCGTTTGTTGTTCGGTAATTTTTTGATTCTGTGGCACGGATTATGTTCCATCAAGCCGTTGTCAATGGCGTACTCAAACATACCGCTTAAAACGCACAGGCAGTTGTTTGCCGTTGCAATGAATTTATGATCTTCACGCTTGAAACGTTCTTTAACATATGATCCGGAAAGCAGGTCGTCATACAGCCTTTGAATATCGCCTCGCAAAACTTCTTTGACGATCATCTTGCCGATAGAGGGCTTGATGTGATTGCGGATATGGTTTTCGTAATCTGTGCGCGTATTCGGTTTAATACGGATTTTCCTTTTTTCATAGAAAGCGTCCGCCAGTTCCGCAACCATCAAAGCCTTTCTTTTTTCAATTCTGTCATTTTGGGGATCTTTCCCTTGAACAACAAGGGCGAGAACCTGTTTTGCTTCTTCCCGCGCTTGCGTCGGTGTGATTTGAGATGTTTTCGCAATCGTCATCTTCTTTTGCTTTCCGTAAGCGTTGCGGTACATCACGATATAACTGGCGGAATTTTTTCGGACGCGAACGCCGAAGCCTTTGAGGGAATCGTCAAAATAAGTTTTTTCCGCACCGTCAAAACGCAGATCGTTTATGAAAGATTTGTTGATATTCATCGTTTTTTCTCCTTTATCTGGGTAACATACGGGTAACAAAGTGGAGAAAAAATCCGTTCAAAACAGAAAATGCCCGCACTTGGCTTCCAAAGGCAGAAAAGCGGATTTATTAAGGAATATCAATATGTTGAAGACAACAAGAAACAAGGAGGGAAAACAAACGGAACCGAGTAAAACTCTTGTCCCCATAATCAGAAACCGAAAAAAATAAAAAGACGGCTCGATGCTTTCGTGCAAACAGCCTTATAACACCGACATCCGCCATAAACGGAAATCGGTGTATGACTTTTTAGCCGCCATACACAAAGCGACTATATGTACAAGGGTTTCTGACGCCCTGCGTCCGTCTTTTTTACAAAACGCAGGATTATGCTAACAAAAAGCCGCCCCGAAAACAAGAGGATAAATCAAAAGCTTTTGTTTACCCTTGTATTTGCCTGCCGTTTTTTGTATAATTTCTTTGTTGAATCAATCACACTTAGAGGGTGGATGTTGGAAATTGCGGTAAATCGGTAATCCAAAGCGTTAAAGCTTCGATTACCTGTTTTGAGTTCCCGAACGCTTGAAGGCGTTGTTCGGGAGTGTTTTGCTTTTTACCGCAACAGGTTCACCATGAATTTATCCAAACAGGAACAAAGGACGCTGCACGTCCTTGCCCAAGGGGGCAAAATCGTCCATACCCGCGACATTCGCGGCAAAATCACCGAAATTTTGTGCTACAACCGCGACGGATTCGTTTTAAGCGATTGCACAAGGGACGTTTTTATCAAACTGAAATCGAAACGGCTGATCGCGTCAAAAGACGGACTGCCGTACCGCATCACGCTGAAAGGCTTGCGCGCCGTGCGCCCGCAGCCCGACAACAGATGAAAGGAATTTACAATGCTTATTCGAAACAGAAAAACAACAGACGACCATGAAATTTACACGCTGGTCAAAAAGGCGTTCGCCTCTGTGCCGCAAGCCAGCGGCGACGAACAAAACCTTGTCGGACGGCTTCGGCAATCCGCGGGATACGTTCCCGAACTGGAATTTGTCGCCGAACAAGACGGCAGAATCGTCGGGCATATCATGCTGACGAAGATCCGCATCGGAAACGCGGAACAACTGATACTCGCCCCTTTGGCGGTCGCGCCTGACCGTCAAAGGACGGGAATCGGCGGCGCGTTGATTGAAAAAGCGCACAAAACCGCGCAAAAATCAGGGTATTCGCTGGTAATATTGGTAGGGCATCCGACGTACTACCCCCGTTTCGGCTATCGTCCCGCAAGCACATTCGGTTTGACTTGCGCCCCCGAAATCCCGCCCGAATGCTTTATGGCTTTCGATTTGACGGGCAAAGGCGCGAGCTTCGGCACTTTTGTCACCTTTCCGCCCGTGTTTTTCGAACAGGAAACATAACGCGCGCCCTTTTCCCTATTGTCCGAAGCCGAAAAACAGGTTACAAATAATGAAAACTTGTTTTTCGAAAGGATTTGCCATGACCGTTCAGCATGCTTGCGTTTTGATTTTGGGTTCCGGACCTGCGGGATACACCGCCGCGATTTACGCCGCGCGGGCGTCAAAAAATCCCCTCATCATCGCGGGCCCCCAATCGGGCGGACAGCTGACGCAAACGTCGGACATTGAAAACTTCCCCGGATTTCCCGAAAAAATCGGCGGGGCGGAGCTGATGGACCGCATGCGCGAACAGGCTGAAAACATGGGGGCGAAAATCGTTGAAGACACAGCCGTTTCCGCTGATTTGGCAAAAAAAGAAATCACGCTGGATTCGGGCGATGTTTATACATACGACGCTTTGATTGTGGCGACTGGCGCAACGGCGCGGTGGCTGAATCTGCCGAATGAAGAAGAACTGCGCGGCTTCGGCGTGTCCGCCTGCGCGACATGCGACGGCTTTTTCTACCGCAAGAAAAAAGTCGCCGTTGTCGGCGGCGGCAGCACCGCGGCAGAAGAAGCACTGTATCTGGCAAATCTGGCGTCCGAAGTCTATCTGATTCATCGCCGCGACGCTTTGCGGGCGGAACAGACTTTGCAAAAACGGCTGTTTGAAAATCCGAAAATCAAAATTTTGTGGAACAGCGTTCCGACCAGCTATATCGGTTCGCAGGCAGAAGGCGGATTGAAAGGCGTCATTTTGGAAAACACCAAAACGGGCGACCGTTCGACGCTGGAAATCGACGGACTGTTCGTCGCTATCGGACATGTTCCGAACACCTCGATTTTCAAAGGGCAGCTGGATCTGGACGATGCGGGCTTTATCGTTCCTGCGCGCGCGGGAACGGCTCTGACAAACGTTGACGGCGTATTTGTCGCGGGCGACGTGCAGGAAATTACCTGCCGCCAAGCGATAACGGCGGCGGCGGGCGGATGCCGCGCGGCTTTGGCGGCGGAAAAATATCTGGGATAACCCCGCCCCGCCGACAAACGGATTCACAAAAAGCGGTCGTTAAATTTGAAAGGGAATTGTTCTTAATAACACACGCAATTTTGCGGGAAAAATACCGAAAAACAAACGACCGTTGAATTTGAAAGGGTTTTCAATGAAAAGAATTTGCCTGTTTGCGGGCTTCAGTCCGAAACAAAAAATTGAAGATTATGTCGTTTTTTACCTGAATGCCTTAAGCAGCATTGCCGATGTTTACTATTGCGCCGACAACGATTTGCCCGAAACCGAAATCACAAAAATCAGCGGGTTGGTCAAGGGCGTTTTTACGGGCAAGCATTCAAAGTACGATTTCGGGTCTTGGGGAAAAATCATTGACGCGCTGGGATGGAACTTTATCGCCTCTTACGATGAAATGATTTTGACGAACGATTCCTGTTTCGGACCGCTGTTTCCTTTACAGCCGATTTTCGACACCATGGAAGCGCAAAACTGCGATGTCTGGGGATTGGCGAAAAACAAGTTTCTGATGAGCTTTTTCCTGTGCATTGGAAAAAACGTTTTTTCGGACAACGCTTTTCGTTCTTTTTTCAAAGAGCTTCAGCCGTCGCAGGATAAAAATTATTTCGTGCAGTGCGAAAAACGGTTAAGCGGCATCCTGTCCGCCCATCCCGCCGCCGCTTTGCTGGATAAAACAGAACTGAAAAACCTTTACAGCCTGCATAAATCGGAAATCAAAGCCGCGCTGAGGCAAATCATCCCGCTGAAAATGCGGCTGCTCATGCGGACACGCACCGACAAAATCCGTTTGTATGACAACGAAGCTTTGTTCTTGCCTTTTTTGGGATTTCCGTTTTTAAAAAAGAATGCGTTTTGCATGATGTCGTCGGTCATTCCCATGGTCGGATTGGATTTTGTAAAACGGTTCACCTCTTACGATCCGAACTTGATTTCCGCCGTTTTGGAACAATACGGCACCGAAACGCCGTCCGCCGCAAAATATATATCTTCACGATTGAAAGCGGTTTTAGCCCAAAACCGCCGTCACCTTGTCGGAAAATGATTCGGCTAATCCGGAATGTGATTCCGTTTCAGCCGAATTTATATTGCCCAAACAGGAACGGATACAATGTTTTCCGTCAAATAAAACACTTCGGATTTCAGGCTTAGAATCACCCCGGCGGCAACGTTTTTTTGAAACGTTTTCAGCACGTCGAAGTTTTTACCTGCCCTCTTGTCGGGCAGAACGGATTTTTTCACTTCAATCGGGTAAAGCGTGTTGTCGGATTCGATGACAAAATCGATTTCCCGCCGATCTTTATCCCGATAAAAGTAAATTTGCGGCTGCTTGGCATTGTGCCAGTAGGATTTCAATATTTCGGCAAACACATAAGTTTCCAGCAATGCCCCGTTCATTGCTCCCGCTTCCATGGATTTTACCCCGTCCCACCCTGTCAGATACGCGCACAAACCCGTATCCAAAAAGTAAATTTTGGGTGTTTTGACAATGCGGTTTGTAATATTGTTTGAATAAGGCTGCAGCAAATACACCAGTCCCGACATTTCCAAAACACCCAGCCATGTTTTGGCGGTTTTGGCATCAATACCGACATCTTTTGCCATATCCGACATATTCAGCAGCTGCCCCGTACGGGCGGCGGCTGCACGGACAAAATTTTTAAAGGTCAATATATCGGAAACGTTGTAAGCGGTTTTGACATCCCGTTCTATGTATGTTTGAAGATACGAACTGTAAAAAATGTCCCTGTCCTGCCCTTTGTTGTTGATAACTCGCGGAAAAGAGCCGTTCCAAATGTCCGTAAAAATATCTTGCACTGTTTTCGCGGGTGTTTTTTGACGTTTGGCGGTCAAAAGCCAGCATTCATCGGGCAAAAAAGGCGGTTTGTCCGGGAAACCTTGAATCTCGTTTTCGGAAAAGCCCAATAAATCCAGCACGGCGACGCGTCCCGCCAAAGATTCCCGAATTCCCTGCATCAAACTGAATTTTTGAGAACCCGTCAACAAAAACAAACCGTTTTCGCCTTTGTGTTTATCCACATAAAGCTTGATGTAACCGAACAGCTGGGGCGCGTACTGTACTTCGTCAATCAAAACGGGCGGCTGATGGTTTTGTAAAAACAGCGCAGGATCGTTTATCGCCTGTTCCCGTTCGTTCAAATCGTCCAAGCTGACTTCTTCGTATTTTTCAGGATTAAAGTTTTCCAACAAAGTCGACTTTCCGACCTGTCTGGGACCTGTCACCAAAACAACGGGAAAATGGGCGGCAATGCGGCTGAGATGTTTTTGTAAAGTGCGTTCTATCATCAAACAATCTTTCGGCTAATCCGGAATACAATTCCATTTTAGCCGAAGATTTTTATTTTTTCAACTTTTTCAATAACGAACGGCACAGCGTTTTTTTGCAAAAAACCGCTTAATCGGGCTGTTTGCTATTCTTGCGGTTTCGGCGGAAGCGGTGTTTGGTGCAGCGCTTTGGGAATTTTCACGCGCACAACCCCCGGCATTTTGGGAACTTTGACGGATCCCGCCGGAATTTTTATGGGAATCTTTTTCATTATCACCGTTTTGTGAACGGGCGCGGCAGGCGGCGGTTCAAAGCTTGCGGCAGGCTCGACCGCAGGCGGCGGAGGCATAATGTCGTCCGCCGCACCGACAGGCTCGGGAGGCGGAGGAACAAACTGCCCCTCTCCGCCAAAAGACGGTTCGGGCGGCAAAGGCGGCTCGTTGTCGGTCAGTACGTCTTGCAGCAAAGCGTCAATATCATCGTCGCTCATCGGGGCTTCGTCATCTTCTTCGGGCGGCAATTCCGGCGACGGCAAATCAGGCAGCGTCTCCTCTTCCTCAAGCGGCGGTTCGGCGGCATCGTCAGCGTCCGCAGGCGGCGGAGCGGGAAAATCGTCATCGGTTTCGGGAACGACGGCTTCATCCGTTTCGGCAAAGCTTTCCGTTTCCTCAAGCGGCGGTTCCGAAAGCTCCAAACCGTCCCCGGCATCGGGCGGCGGAATATCGTCCGAATCGTCAAAAACGGCTTCTTCAACGGCGGGAATTTCGGGTTCATCCTGCGGCGGTTCGGGAACGGCGTTCTCCGCTTCCTCGTCATCCGCATAAAGCGAGTGGAGCGTTACGCCCTGCTGTTCCGCCTCGTCTTCGTCGTGATCCAATTCTTCGTATTTTTGCGAAACAGCCGTGCCGTCAAGCCCGACAACACCCGTTTCCTGCGGTTCGTCCGCCTGATTGCGCACAACGGGAGCGGTCGCGGGGGTAAAGTAATACAGCGGCTCGTTTTTGGCTTTTTCGATATCTTCGCCGTCGGGAACGGGGACGGAGCGGTCGGGTCCGTTTTCGTTGTAAACCACAACTTGGTTGCGCCCGTTTTCCTTGGCTTCGTACAAAGCCTCGTCCGACATTTTCAACATTTCGGCGATATTGTCCGTCACCGTCGAGGGGACAAGCCCGATACTGACCGTAAAGCGGACGTCTTCGTTTTGTTCGTTTTTCACGACAAGCTTGGAAATCTTGATGCGCAGGCGTTCGGCAACCATGTGTCCGTTTTCCAGCGACGCTTCGGGCAGCAGGATGACAAATTCCTCGCCACCGAAACGGGCAACGATGTCGGATTCGCGCAAAGTGCGGCGGCAGCAATCCGCCAACGCCTGCAGAACCAAATCCCCGACCGCGTGTCCGTGCGTGTCGTTGACGTTTTTAAAATGGTCGGCGTCAATCATAAACAAACAGAACGGGTGATTGTAGCGGCGGGAACGCTGGACTTCGTTTTTTGCCAGTTCTTCGAACTGCCGTCTGTTGTAGCAGTTTGTCAGCGGGTCGCGGGTAGCTTGGTTGAACAGCAGGATTTCTTTCTTTTTACGATCGGTGATGTCTTGGAAAGCCATATACAGCGCGACATCGTAATCGTAATCGAAAACGCGGGCGGACAGCAGCAGCCAGAACGGTTCGCCCTGCCGCGGCTTGACCATAAATTCGAAATCGTCGACGACGGGATGCTTTTCAAGTTTCGTCAGCAGTTCCGTTCGTTTTTTCGGATCGGCGAAATAGTCCACCATTTTAAAGCCCGCCATGTGTTTTTTATCCACACGGAACAGCTTTGCGGCGCTTTCGTTCATCAAAATCAGCTGATCGCCTTTCAGCCGCGACAGAATGATCGGGAACGGCGACAGCTGCACCATCAGGCGCAGACGTTCCTTGTTGTCCTTGATTTCGCGCATCAGCCCGTCGAACTGGTGCGCCATCATATTGTTGGAAATCAGCAGCAAGCCGCACATCACGGCAATGTACAGGAACGTTTCAAAGATCGGCGACAGCAGGCTTTGCCCCCACGTCATCAATCCGATAACGCCGTACACCGCCAAAAAGATGAAAATCCATCCCGTAACGACAAAGCCCAGCGCGTTCCGCAATCCTTTGCGCCGCCACAAAGCCGCCGCCAAGCCCGCGTAGCCCAAAGACGACAAAGCCAAAGAAAGCGTCATCATGCCGCCGTCGCCTGTCAGCAAAACGACGTACCAGCTCCACCCGACGGCAAGCAGCGCGGACGCCAAAACGACCGTCACCGTAACGGATTTGATGCCTTTGATGCCGCACGCCGCCGCGATAAAAAACACCGCCGCCAGCAAACGGCAGGACAGATTGCCGAAATAATAATAGGTATCCCCCAGCGTTTTCGCGCCAAACACCAGCAGTTTGGACAGGAATACGCAGCCGAATCCCAAAAACACATACCGAACCGCGGCGGTCAGATCGGACACGCCTTTCAAATAGCGCAGTGTTACCAAAACGCCCGCCAAAGCAAACAGCATCGGGATTAAGCCTGTGGTCGCCTGCATATTTTTCCTTTTCGGTTCGTAAAAAATATCCTTTTCCTATCTATTTATAGTATAATGCCCTTGCGGAGCAAAGCCGAATTTGTCATAAATGTAAAAAAACATTCTTTTTCGAGGGTGCAATGATTCAGGAAGACAACTCTCCCATCAATGATTTGAACGAAATCGAAGGTCTGTCGCTGAGCGACGAAAAAGTCGAAAAACGCCGTTTGCGTCCTTTGACGTCCTTCTTGGAATTCGATTTGTCGCACCGACCGACACAGGCGCGGGACAGGATTTCCAAAAAACGGGTCTACCTCGGTTTTGCCGTCGGACTGCTGATTATCGGACTGGGGTTGCTGGTCAACGTCAATTCCGCCCAGTCGTTTTTGGATTTTCCCGACGCTTCGGCGCCGATTTCCCTGAAAACGGCTTTTTCGGCGTCATGGCTGTTCGTCGGGTTGGGATTGTTCATCATTGTTACCCGCGCTTTGCTGATGTTTTACGGACGCGATTTCTTTATCGGACACAAATTCGCCGCCGTCGTAATTCAAAAGCCTTTTGAAACGGGGCAAAGACAAGCCGATTCTCTGGACGGTTACATCGGTGTGCGCTACCGTTCGCGCATCGTCAATGTTTTGGGGCTGACATCGTTCACACAGCACATCATTGATCTGCAGCATCCCAACGAAACCAAAACCATTCCGCTTTACATCACCAACAACGGCAACGGCGTTTCCAAAAAATGGGAAGAATTGACGCGCCAAATGCAAATGCCCGCCATTTTCAACACAGCGGACGGCATTATCGAAATCGCCCCCGAAGACATCCAAAAGCCTTTGCCCCGCCTGATTAAAGAGGGCAAAATCAAAGTCAACGAAAAAGACCTTTACAAAGTCCCCCATTCTTTCAACATCGTCGAAGACGCCGATTCCTGCCAGATTGATCCTTTGATTCGCGACAGCGCTTTTTCGAAAACGTCCGCTTTGCTGTGTTTATGCACGTTTTTCGCCCTTGCCTTTTTCGGCTTTGTCAGCTCCATCGGGCATCACACGCCGCTGCCGTACGTTTCTTTGCTGACGGCGGCGATTGTTTTGTTCGGACTGGTTCCCGTCGCTTTGTTTTTCCGCAAAAAGCGAATCGTCATCACCAAAAACGGCATTCGAATCAAATCGAAATGGCTGGGGATACCGTCGTTCGGCTTTTTGATTCCGACGGACAAGCTGGAATCCCTGCACGTTGTTCACAACAGTTACGATTTCAAGTATTCGCTGGTTATCGGCGCGGACGGACAAACCACGCACATCGGACGCGGGTTGCCAAAGGACGACTTGAAATGGCTGGAAAATTTCATCAACGCCCACATCAAGCGTTTTATGTATACGCGTTGATTCAAAGGAGTGCCTTATGAACAGCCGCGTCCAAACCGCCGTCGATTTGCGTGAAAAGCACGGATACAACTGCGCACAGGCGATTTTATGCGCTTATGCGGACATTTTCGGACTGGACGAAGCCGCGGCATATCGAATCGCCGAAGGTTTCGGCACGGGCATGGGCGGCATGGGGGAAACATGCGGCGCTTTGACGGGGGCGTTTATGCTGCTGGGGCTGAAAAACGGCAGCTCCGTCGGCGATAAAGCCGCGCGCGCCGCGTTGTACAAGGAAATCCGCGATCTGTCCGCCGCGTTCCAAGCCGAAGCGGGCGCAACCCTTTGCCGTGAATTGAAAGGGCAGACGGGCTTGCCTGTCTATCCGTGCGCAAAATGCATCGAAACAGCGGCAAAATTGATTGAAGAACGGATAAACGCTCAATCCAAATAAAGAAAAGCCCCTGAAAAAGGTCGGAGTGATAGGATTTACTCGCTTCGCTCGCCCTGCGGGTCGCCGTTCCGGCGCTACCTTCGCTGACGCTTCGGTCGAACCTACTTCTCCGGTTCAAATCGACACCCCAATCCAAATAAAGAAAAGCCCC
>DEDN01000033.1:14041-77451 GCA_002349565.1 Alphaproteobacteria bacterium UBA2903
CCCCTACGTCCCGAACGTAGTGCTCTACCAAGCTGAGCTACACTCCGAAATGATGTGTAAAAGCCTATAGCACTATATTCGCGCCTGTGCAAGAGTCTTTTTTAACTTTTTGGAATTACGCCATGAAAAAAAATGTTGTTTTTTTGATTGTATCGATCGTCGTTTTGATCGCTGCCGCCGTCCTGCTGTTCGGAAAACAAAAGGAATCCGCCGATTTCGAACCTGTATCCCCCGCCGTTGAAATTCCCGATGTCGACGCTGCCCCCGCTGTCGAAAACAACGTTCCCGCCGTCGCCAAAGCGACTTTCGACATCGTGCGCGTGGAAGAGGACGGCTCCATGGTCGCCGCGGGAAAGGGAGCGCAAAACGAAGAAATTTCCTTGATGGACGGCGATTCGAAGCTTGTTTCCGTTACAGTCAACGAAGACGGCGAGTGGATCTACATTCCCGAATCGCCTTTGCCCGCAGGCGTCCACGAATTGTGGCTGCGCGATTCGTCAGGCAATTCCCGCGACGAATCCGAAGTCGTCGTCGTAACCGTCCCCGAACGGGCGGGCAGCGCGGAAGCATTGGCGGTTTTGATGTCTTCGGATGCCGAAGAAGTTACCGTTTTGCAGGCTCCCGAACCCGTCGAAGCGTTGATTGACATTCAATCCGTCAACTATGCGGGTGAAACATTCAAAGTGTCGGGCAACGTGCGCGAAGCGGGAAAAATCATCCTGTATGTCAACAACGCTTTTGCGGGCAGCGTCTGGGCTGACGAAGCCGGCAAGTGGTCGATGAAAGTTCCCCAAAAAATGCAGATCGGCAGAAAATACACCATTCGCGCCGACAAAACGGATGAAAACGGACAGGTCGCGGGACGCATTGAAGTCCCGTTCGAAGTCGAAGCGGGCATGGACGCCGACAACATCCGCCGCGTCCGCGTCGCCAAAGGCGATTGCCTGTGGAGCATTGCAAAATACGTTTACGGACGCGGAAACGCTTATGTCGCGATCTACCGCGCCAACAAAAACCAAATCAAAGACCCGAATCTGATCTATCCGAATCAGGTTTTTGTCGTCCCCGCCAAGGCGGAAAAGTGATAATTTGAAAAAAACGCTTTTATCCCGACGCTTTATGGCTTACAAGTAAAGTCAAAGGATAACCAATATAGGAGCTGTTGCTTATGTCCCGAGTCGATTTGTCCTGGCGCCGTTTCATTATGCCGCCGATTCATCCCGAAGGCTGGCGTTTCGTCGCTGTTTTCGCCGCAATGACGCTGTTGATGTGGGTTTTGTTTAAACCGCTGGGCGTTATCTGTCTGGTTTTGACGGTTTGGTGCTATTTCTTTTTCCGCGACCCGCAGCGCGCCGTTCCCGTGGGGGATTCGCTGGTTTTAAGCCCCGCGGACGGCATCGTCAGCAAAATCGCCGACGTTGTTCCGCCCAAGGAAATGGAAATGGGCGACGAACCGATGACGCGCGTCAGCATCTTTATGAGTGTGTTCAGCGTTCACGTCAACCGTGCGCCGATGGCGGGCAAAATCGTTAAAATGCACTACCGTCCCGGGGCGTTCGTCGACGTGTCTTTGGACAAAGAAAGCGAAAACAACGAACGACAAGAATTGGCTTTGGAAACCAAAGACGGCAAGAAAATCATTTTCGTTCAAATCGCGGGATTGGTTGCGCGCCGTATTCTGACTTTCGTCAAAGAGGGCGATTCGGTCAAAGCGGGCGAACGTTTCGGTCTGATTCGTTTCGGCAGCCGTTTGGACGTCTATCTGCCCAAAGGCACGGCAATCCGCGTAACCGAAGGGCAAACCGCCGTCGCGGGCGAAACCGTTTTGGCGGACATCAATGTTACGGGTGACAGCGCACAGGGAGAAATCTTTTGATGTTAAAGAAAACGGGAAAACGGATCAAAGACCTGCCGTTGAATAAAATCGCGCCGAACATGGTTACCATGATGGCGCTGTGTTCCGGAGTAACCTCTATCCGCTATGCGACCGAAGGACGTTTCCAGCTTGCCGTGTTTTTTATTTTAATGGCGGCGGTGTTTGACGCTTTGGACGGACGCGTCGCGCGTTTCCTGCGCGGGGCTTCGGATTTCGGCGCGGAACTGGATTCCCTGTCCGATGTCGTATGCTTCGGCGTCGCCCCCGGCGTTTTGATGTATATGTGGGCGCTGACCGCCGCGGATTCCGCGGGCTGGCCGTTCGCGTTGCTGATGCCCGTGTGCTGCGCGCTGCGTTTAGCGCGTTTCAACGTCATGCTGGACGAAGAACCCCAACCGTCGTATTGGCATCATTTCTTTGTGGGCTTGCCCGCGCCGGGCGGAGCGTTCATCGCTTTGACGCCTGCCATGCTGTACTTTGAATTCGGCTGCGACTTTTTCAAAAGCGGCTGGTTCGTCGAACTGTTTTTGTTCGCCAGCGCCATGCTGATGGCGTCGCGCCTGCCGACGATTTCGCTGAAGCATATTCGCCTGCCCGTTCGTCTGACGGCGGTTGTCATGGCTTTCGCGGGCTTTTACACGGGCGCGCTGTTCTACAAGCCGTGGCTGGTGCTGAGCCTGACGTTCTTGGGATATTTAATCAGCGTGCCGCTGTGTTCGTATGTTTTCCTGCGCTTGAAAGCGAAAACGGAAACCCCCGAACAGACGGAACAGGCTGAAGCTTAATCAAAAAGGCTTGATAAACAATCAAGCCTTTTTTTTTGCCGCGAAACCCGATAAAGTAGGAAAAAACTTCAAGGGAGCGTTTCTGATGGATCTGCACGGCAAAAAAGTGGTTTTAATCGACGGATCGGGCTATATTTTCAGGGCTTTTTACGCTCTGCCCCCGATGACGCGTCCGTCGGACAACACGCCCGTCAACGCGGTCTACGGCTTTTGTTCGATGATGATGAAGCTGCTGAAAGACATGCCCGCCGACTATATCGCGGTCGTATTTGACGCCGCGCGCAAAACGTTTCGTCAAGACATCTATCCCGACTACAAAGCCACCCGCCGCGAAACCCCGCCCGAACTGATACCGCAATTTCCCCTGCTGCGCCAAGCCGTCGCCGCGTTCAATCTGGCGCAAACGGAAATGGAGGGGTTCGAGGCGGACGATTTGCTGGCGACTTACAGCCGTTTGGCAAACGAAGCGGGCGCGGATGTCACCGTCGTTTCGGCGGACAAGGATTTGATGCAGCTGGTCGGCGGGCGGATTGTCGTTTTCGATCCGATGAAGCAACGGGTCGTCGACCGCGAACGCGTGCTGGAAAAATTCGGCGTCGATCCCGAACAGGTCGTCGATGTGCAGGCGTTAATGGGGGATTCGTCGGACAACGTGCCGGGGGTTCCGGGCATCGGTCCAAAAACGGCGGCGCAGCTGATAACGGAATACGGCACGCTGGAAAACCTGTTTGCCAACATCGAAAACGCCAAGCCGAGCCGCAAGCGCGATTTGCTAATTGAGCATAAAGATTTGGCTCTGATTTCGCAAAAACTGGTCAAACTGGACGCCAACGCCCCCGTACAGGCGGGATTGGAAACGTTTGCCGCAAAGCCCGCAAACCCCGTCGAGCTGTCGGCTTTTTTAACGGATATGGGCTTTAAAAGTCTGGTTGCCAAAGTCCCGCATTGGGTTTCCGACGAACAAAAAGCCATGCTTGCCGCCGCCGAAGTCAAAACAGATTACCGTCTGCTTCAAACGCCCGAAGCTTTGCGCGCCGTCGTTGCCGAAGCGATGGAGGCGGGTGTTGTCGCTTTGGCGACGCAAACGGATTTGCTGCCGCCGCTGTCGGCAAAGCTTATCGGATTTGCCCTGTCGTTCAAGGACGGCGTGTCCTATTACATCCCCCTGCGCCACAATACGGGCGCGGCGCAAACGTCGTTTTTCGAAGCCATTGATCCCGAATCCCGTCAAATTCCGCCGAAACAGGCGATTGAAATCTTGCTGCCCCTGTTGGAAAACAAAGGCGTTTTAAAGGTCGGATACGATATCAAAGCCGATTGGCATCTGTTTGCCAAGGA
Source organism: Alphaproteobacteria bacterium UBA2903 (assembly GCA_002349565.1). Classification (GTDB taxonomy): domain Bacteria; phylum Pseudomonadota; class Alphaproteobacteria; order CAAGCB01; family CAG-977; genus UBA2903. The sequence goes on from DEDN01000033.1 coordinate 18,041, forward strand.
AGCGGGGCGAGATTTCGATTTGTCCCCGTTCGCGGACACAAAAATCATGTGCTATGATTTGGACGGCACGTCGCATTACCTTGAACTGTACGAACTGACCGAGCTGTTTTTGGATCACAAGATGATTTCCTATAACGAAACCTGCCGTCAGGGACGCGTCAAAGTTACGTTCGATTTCGTCGCTATCAAGGACGGCTACCGTTTGGTCGCGGAAAAAGCCGATATGATTTACAGGCTTTACGGCTATTTGCACAAACGCATGGTCGCCGAACACCGCGTTGCGATTTATGAACAACTGGATCGCGCCGCCGTCCCCGTTCTGTATCAAATGGAACGCGCGGGCATCAAAATCAACGGCGCGGAACTGCATGCCCTAAGCGCGACGTTCGGCAAACGCATCGCCGCCATGGAAAAACGCATCTACACCGAAGCGGGCGAAGAGTTCAACTTAAATTCGCCCGCGCAAATGGGAACGGTTTTGTTTGAAAAACTCAAGCTTCCGAACGGCAAAAAATCGAAAACGGGCGCTTGGATTACCGAAGCCGCCATTCTGGACGATTTGGCGGAGCAAGGCTATCAAATCGCGGCGGATATTTTGGAATTCCGTCAATATTCCAAACTGAAAAGCACTTACACGGACGCTTTGCAGGCGCAAACAAACCCGCAAACGGGACGGATTCATACGACCTTTATGCAGACCGGCACGCTGACGGGACGCCTGTCGTCAAACGATCCGAACCTGCAAAACATTCCCATCCGCACGCAGGAGGGGCGCGAAATCCGCCACGCTTTCATCGCCGAAAAAGGCAACGTCCTGCTGTCCGCCGACTATTCGCAGGTGGAATTGCGCTTAATGGCGCACGTCGCAAACGTCGCGCGGTTGAAAGAAGCGATTATCCAAGGCGTCGACATTCACGCGTCCACGGCGTCGCACATCTTCAACATTCCGATAGAAGGCATGGACCCGATGGTGCGCCGCAGCGCGAAAGCCATCAACTTCGGCATTATTTACGGCATGTCGGCGTTCGGACTGGCGCGTCAGCTGGGCATTGAACGGTCGGAAGCGCAAAGATACATCGATTCGTATTTTGAAAAATACCCCGAAATCAAAGCTTATATGGAATCGACCATTGCTTTTGCCAAAGCGAACGGCTATGTGCTGACTCCGTTCGGGCGCAAATGCTTTGTCGGCGCGATTAACGACAAAAACCCGCACACGCGGCAATTTGCGGAACGGTCGGCGATTAACGCCCCGATTCAGGGCGGAGCGGCGGATATTTTGAAAAAAGCGATGATTCGCATGCCCGACGCGTTAAAATCGGCGGGCTTGTCCGCCAAAATGCTGTTGCAGGTGCATGACGAACTGGTGTTTGAAGTCCCCGAAGACCAAGCGCAAAAAACGGCACAGACAGTCAAAGATGTCATGGAAAACATCGTATCGCTGTCCGTGCCGCTGATTGCCGATGTCGGCATCGGTCTTAATTGGGCGGAAGCGCACTAAGCTTTGGGTTTGAACGGCTTGTGCGCGGGCTTTTTGTCCGCAAACGGCTTTTTGCCGTCAAATGTTTTGCGAAACGGCTTGCGGTCGCCGAAGTCCTTTTTCCCGTCGCCGAACGTCTTTTTCGCAAACGGTTTCTTGAACGGTTTTTCGTCGTCGTCAAAACGTCTGTCTTCGCGGCGGCGGTCTGCGTGATTGAATTTGCGCGGTTTGCGTTCTTCAAAGCCGCGGTCTTCGCGATGTTCAAAGGCGGGTTTGCGCTTTTTGAACGGCTTGACCTCTTCTTCCTCTTCGGATTCTTCGGCGGCATGCGCGGCTTTTTCAAGGCGGCGTTTGGCTTTGATTTCATGGATTTTCTGTTTGCGGCTTTTCTTTTTGGCGACCGAAAAACCGAACGTGCCGATTTGTCCGCTCAATCCGTAATAGCCGCCATGGCAGAACGCGACCAGCCCGCATTTTTCCAACGCCAGTTTGCCCGCTTCGTCCAACAGGGAATCGTCCACGTTGACCGCCAGAATTTCAGCCATGAACATATCGTGCGACCCCAATTTTTTGATTTCGGTCACTTTGCATTCGACGCTGACGGGGCTTTGCGCGATTTGCGGCGCTTTGACGAATTTGCAGGGCATCGGAGTCAATCCCGTTTCGGCGAATTTGTCCGTGTCGCGTCCCGACTTGACGCCGCAGAAATCGGCGGCGTGCAGCAAATCCTGCGTGGTCAGGTTGATGACAAATTCCCCGTTTTGTTCAATCAATTCGTGGGAATAGCGCGACGGGCGAATCGAAACGTACGTCATTGCGGGTTCGGAATTGATAACGCCCGTCCACGCGGCGGTGAACACATTGGGCTTTTCCATCGTTCCCGACGTTACCATCACGGCGGGCAACGGATAAATCATCGTTCCCGCTTTCCAAGTTGTTTTGGTCATTGAAATCAGTCCTTTAAAAGAAAAGCTCCGTTTTTAAAAGCGGAGCTTTGAAAAAAATCAGTCGTCTTTGCGGCGAACCAGCGGGGACGCGGGGGAAAGTTCGGCTTCCCACGGGAACAAAATCCAAACGTCCTGATCGACGCCGACGACATAATCGTCAACGACATCGGCGCCCTGCGGTTTGGCGTACATTGTAACGAAGTAGGCTTTCGGCAGCAGCTGACGGATGATTTTGCCCGTTCTGCCCGAATCGACCAAATCGTCGACAACCAGCATGCCTTCGCCGTCGCCTTCGGGGATTTTCAGCAGGGACGCTTCGGTTCCGCGTTCCTCTTCGTCATAGCCCGCAACGCAAACGGTGTCAATCCAGCGGATTTCCAGTTCGCGCGCCAGAACCGCCGCGGGGAACAACCCGCCGCGCGTCACGCAAACGATTTTTTTCAAGTCCGTGCGGTTGACCAGCTTTGCCGCCAAAGCGCGCGCGTCGGCGTGAAACTGTTCCCAAGAGATAATCAAATAACGTTGTTTGGCCATGTCGCCCCCTTGTTTTTAAAACGGAAGACTTCCTTTTAAAGCAATTTGCGCAGGAATCAAGCTTTTTCGAAAAAAAGCAGGGATTCTTTACTTTTTGAACCATCCCTGAAAGTCGGGTTTCGGTTCGGGTGTTGGCGCGGGCGGTTCTTTCGCTTTTTCGGAGTCGGCTTTTTCCTGTTCCCGTTTGGCTTTGCTTTGGGCGATAAGTCCGCGGATTTGCGCTTTCAGCTTTGGATTCGTCCAATCGACAATGCCGCGCACGCGCCCGATTTCCATGCCGTCTTCGTTAATCAAAAAGGTTGTCGGCAGCCCCAAAACGCCCGCCGCCTGCGAATACTTCGCCTGAGGATCGGAATAAACGCGCAGATTGCGCAACCCTTTGGATACGAAAAAACGCCGCAAAGTCGGAATGTTTTCCAGCCCAGACGACAAAGCGACAACCTGAAATTTCATCCCGCCCATTTCTTTTTGCAGTCTGTCCAGCATCGGCAATTCGATAACGCATTGAGGGCATCCCGTCGACCAGATGTTGAGCAGGACGATTTTTCCCCTGAAATTGGATATGCCGACACTTTGCTCATATTCATTGTAAAACGTCGCGGTCGGCGTGCTTTTCGGATAGGCGAGCGTGAACAAATCGGGGGCGCGCGCGCTTTTCAGCGTTATTTGCGCCTGCGCGAACGGGGAAAACAACAGCACCAAGATAAAAATCACGCTTTTCATGGGAAAAAGTATCCTTAAAAAGAATGAAAAAGTTTTTAAACTCTGCTAGAGTTTGCAAAAAAAGAGGTTTCGCCATGAAAAAACTGTTTATCGTGCTGTGCATCGTTTTGTCCGCCGCGGGCTGCGGCAAACGCGGGCGGCTGGATGTTCCGCCGAACGCCGCTTATCCGCGGCAATATCCCGCCCCCAGAAATCCCGCCGCCGCCAAACAAAGCGCGCCTAAACAGGAGCCGCAAGCCCCGTCGTCGATTCTGGATTTGAACAAAACCCTTGCGGAGCAAGCCGAATGAACATCGCGTTGATTTCGAAAATAGCCGCCGAAGTCGGCACACCGTTTTATCTGTATTCCGAACAAAGACTGCGCCAAAATTTTCAAGCGTTCGCCGATGCGGTCAAAACCTTGAACAAAGCAACCGTCTGCTTTGCGGTCAAAAGCAACTTCAACCCGACGATTTTAAAGATTCTGGCGGGCATGGGCGCGGGCGCGGACATCGTGTCGGGCGCGGAGCTGGAATTGGCTTTGCAAGCGGGCGTTTCCGCAAACAAAATCGTGTTTTCGGGCGTCGGCAAAACGCGCACCGAACTGACCGCCGCGATTCAAGCGGGCATCAAGCAAATCAACGCCGAATCGGAATCCGAAATCCGTCTGATTAACGATATCGCTCTTGAATTGGGAAAAACCGCCGCCGTCGGCATTCGCGTCAATCCCGACGTAGACGCGCGCACGCACGAAAAAATCACCACAGGCAAAAAGGAAAACAAATTCGGCATCGATTGGAACGACGCGTACCGGCTTTTCCTGTCCGCCGAACAATTCAAAGGCGTTTCCCTGCACGGAATCGAAGTGCATGTCGGGTCGCAGATTTTAGACCTTGAACCGTTCCGCGAAGCATTTGTCAAAACGAAAAAAATGCTGACCGCTCTGAAAGACAAAGGCGTTTTACTTCAAACCGTCGATGTCGGCGGCGGATTGGGCGTAGCGTACAAAGCGGACGAATCCGCCCCCTCGCCCGCCGATTACATTGCTGTTTTGCAAGACGTTTTTGGCGATTTCGACGGCGAATTCGTGTTTGAACCGGGGCGGTGCCTTTCGGGCGACGCGGGCGCGCTGATTGCGTCCGTCGTGCGCGTCAAGCAAACGGATGAAAAGTCGTTTGCCGTTCTGGACGCGGGCATGAACGACCTTGTTCGCCCCGCAATGTACGACGCTTACCACACCATCTCCGCGCTTAAAGACGGTAAAGCGTCCAGAACATACGACGTTGTCGGACCGATTTGCGAAAGCGCGGACATCTTCGGCAAAGACCGCGTTCTGCCCGAATTGGACGAGGGCGATCTGGTCGCAATCGAAACGGCGGGGGCATACGGCGCAACAATGGCGTCCAACTACAACGGGCGTCCTCTTGCCGCCGAAGTGCTGCTTGACGGCAACCGCTACGCCGTCATCCGCCGCCGCCAGACCGTTGCGGAAATGATGGGCTTGTGCCAGCCCGCCCCGTGGGTTTAAGGCTGGACGGCTTTGATTTGCAGCGTGGCGCTGTCCGCCTGCGCGGGCGGGCGTCCGACCTCCAGCTTGACGGGAGTGGCGGCGTTGGCTTTGAATGTTTGCTGCGCGGGAAAATCGGCTTGCGTTACTTCGTTTCCGTTTTTGTCGTAATAAAAAACGGTGTATCCCTGCGCCGCGACATCCTCGGCGGAGCTGTTTTGAACGACCGCGTTTAAAACCAGAACGGTTTGATAATCTTTTTCGACGTATTCGGGACTGAGCGACTGAAACACCAATGGAATCCGAACGGGCGCATGAAAGAAAAACGCATAGATTCCGACCGCCAAAAACATCATGCTTAAAAAATACAGCGGGCGAATCCAGCGTTTTTCGGCAGGCGGTTCTTCGGGCGTTTGAAAAATCGGCTTGAACGCCGTCAAATCGGGTTCGTTCGCAAACGGATCGGGTTCGGCGTCGGGAAAAACGGGTAAATCGTCGGGGATATCGTCATCCTCGGGGAAAGGGCGGTCTTCCTCGTGTTTTTCTTCCTCGGCATCTTCGGTTTCGACCTCGGGTTCCCACAAATGTCCGCACATGGCGCAGCGCAATTTCCGCGCGCTGTCAACCTGTTCGGCGGGGACGTCATAAACGGTGTTGCATTTCGGACAAGTAAAAAACATCGGTCTTCCCTGTGGCATTTTGAAAGAATGTGTTATAGTATACCCGAAAACAAACGGATTACAACAAAGGATACAGGCTTGACACCGCAGAATATCGTTGAATTCGACACCGTCGGACTGCGTTACGGGCAGGGAACGGAAGTCTTGCGCGACGTAACGTTTGCTTTGCCCGCGGGGTCGTTCCATTTTTTGACGGGGGAAAGCGGCGCGGGAAAAACATCGCTGCTGAGTCTGCTGTATCTTGCGCGGGCGCAAACCCGCGGACACATCAAACTGTTCGGCAGACCGACCTTGACGACGCCGCGTGACGAACTGCCCGAAATCCGCCGCAAAATCGGCGTTGTGTTTCAGGACTTCCGCCTGCTGGACCATTTGTCCGCAATCGACAACGTGGCTCTGCCCCTGCGAATCGCCGGCTTTCCGGAAGACGAGATCAAAAAGCGCGTCACCGAACTGCTGATTTGGGTCGGACTGGGCAGCCATCTGAACGCCAAACCGCCCACTTTGTCGGGCGGGCAAAAACAAAGCGTCGCCATCGCGCGCGCCGTCATCAACCGCCCGCAGCTGCTGGTCGCGGACGAACCGACGGGCAACATGGACGACAGATCGGCGGCGCGTCTGCTGCGGCTGTTCGTCGAGCTGAACCGCCGAGGAACAACGGTTGTCATCGCAACGCACAACGAAAGCCTTATCCGCGCTTTTCCCTTTCCGCGCATGCACTTAAGCGGCGGACGGCTGGCGATCTATCCCGCGGGAATGCAATTCGGAGACGATGCCCATGTTTAGACGCCCCAGCGATTTACCTTTTTCCAAAGACGGCTTGAGTTGGTTTCTGCCGTGGATGGTCATGCTGATGGTGTTTTTCGCCACTTTGACAACGGCGGGCACATTGTCGCTGAATGCCATGCTGGCGCGGTGGAGCCGTTCGATTTCGGGATCTTTGACCGTTCAAGTCCTGCCGATAGAGGAAAACGGCAAAATAAACCGCAAAAAAACGCAATTGGAAATCGACGAAGCTTTATCCGTTCTGCGCAAAACGGCTGGCGTGTCTTCCGCCAACCTGCTGACGGACAGACAAATGAAAGATCTGCTGAAGCCGTGGCTGGGCGACAGCGTGCTGCTGGACGATCTGCCCTTGCCCGCTTTGATTGACGTGCAGCTGCTTCCCGATACCGAAGTCGATTTGGAGATTTTGAAGACTCTGCTGAAAAAAAGCGCGCCGAACGCGTCGCTGGACGTTCACAAGCTGTGGCTGGGCAAACTGATAAAATTGACGCAAAGACTGGATTTGCTGGCGTCGTCGCTGCTGATGCTGGTTATTGCCACAACATCGATTATCGTGATTTACGTCACTTGTTCGTCTTTGGCGGTTCACAGACCCGTTATCGAACTGCTGCACCAAACGGGCGCGCATGACGCTTACATCGCGCGGCAATACGCTTTGCGCATGGGAACTTTGGCGGCGATCGGCGCCGTTCCCGGCTTTTGCCTTGTCCTGCCGATTTTGTTCATGCTGTCGTCAATCGCCCGCGAAATTGAAGGCGGTCTGCTGTCCGAAGCCCGCTTTGACTGGACGGCGTGGGTTCTGCTCGGCTCCATTCCCGCTGCGGCGATTGCTTTGGCGACGCTGACGGCTTACTGGACGGTTCAAAAGACATTGAGGCGGATGCTATGACGAAAAAAATCCGCCGCTTTTGTTTGTATGTGCTGCTGCCCTGCCTTGCCTTGTGGATAACGGGGTTGTTGTGTTTTGCCGCTTTGGTCAATAAAAAGCCCGTTGACGAAAACACAAAAACAGAGGCGATTGTCGCTTTGACGGGCGGAACGGAAAGGCTGGCGACCGCCGTTGAGCTGCTGAAACAGGGCAAAGCGCAAAAGCTGTTGATATCGGGCGTCGACCGCAAAGTCGACTGGCTGAATCTGGCGCAGACGATTGACGAACTGCCGCCCGAACTGAACGACAAGATTGTCTTGGGGCATGTCGCGCGCAACACGACGGAAAACGCTTTGGAAAGTCTGGCTTGGATGAAACGGAACGGCTTTACCAGCTTGCGGCTGGTAACCGCTTCTTATCACATGCCGCGCAGCTATTCCGAATTTAAAAACGTCATGCCCGACATCAAAATCCTGCCGCATCCCGTTTTCCCGCAGACATTCAAACATGCCGATTGGTGGAAATGGCGCGGCTCAACCGCTTTGATCGTGTCCGAATACACCAAATTTCTGTTTGTTTCCCTGCGCAATTTGCTGCCGCGCCGTTTACCCGCTTTTGATTCTTCGGAGGTTTTGGAAAAATGACTTTCATCCGCTCTTTGATTTTCGACGTTTACTATATTGCCGTTACGATTTTCATCTGCCTCTTGGGCTGCTGCATTTTCTTTTTGCCGCAATGCCCCGTTATCGCCCGCTGGTGGGGAAAATTGATTATTTGGGGCATGCGCGTGATTGTCGGATTGGACTTTGAAGCGCAGGGCACGGAAAACCTGCCGCAAGACACGCACCGCTATATCGTTGCATCAAAACACCAATCCGCCATGGAAACAATGGCGTATCATGCCATTTTGCCGCTTCCTTGCTACATTTTGAAAAAAGAGCTGCTTTACATTCCCTTGTTCGGATGGAATCTGCTGATTATGGGCAGCATCCCCATTGACCGTTCTTCGGGGGCGAAAGCCATGCGCACCATGCTGGAGGGCGCGCAAAAACGCTTGGGCAAAAACCGTCCCGTCGTTATTTTTCCCGAAGGAACGCGTACGCCGCCCGATATGCCGACGAAATGCAACCCCGGGGTGGCTTTACTGTACGAAAAATGCGATGTTCCCGTGATTCCCGCGGCGGTCAACACAGGGTATTTCTGGGGTAAAAAAGCTTTTATCAAAAAGCCCGGCAAAGTCATCATCAAATTTATGCCCGCCATGCCGCAGGGATTGCCCAAACGCGAGTTTTTAAACGAACTGCAAAACCGCATTGAACAAGGCTGCCGGGAAATCAAACCCTGATTCTAACGGATTTCCATAAAAATTTGGTGCCGTTCGTCTTTGATTGAAACGGGCGCGTCCAGTCCGATGCGCGGCGTTTCGGGCTGCATGTTCAGATAGATTTGACGCGATTTCACGCCCGCGTCCATTAACACGCCCGCCACTGCTTGCAGCCGCGCAAAAGCCAAGTCCAACTGGACTTGCGGCACGCCCGCATAAGCGATATTGCCATACAGCTCGATATGTTGATCGGACTTCAGCGATTGCGCCACATCGGTGATTTCACGTTCGGCATCGGCGTTCATCCGCGCGCTGTTGTAGCCGAAATTCAGGATGTAAGTATTCGGCGCGACAAGAAAACAAAAGCGTTCGGACACATCGCGGGCGGAACACGCCGCGAAAAAAAATCCGCAAAAAATCAAAAACAGTCTTTTCATCTGCCTTGTCCTTATGCTACAAAGAATTGTCCGCGCGGATATGGTGGAATGGTAGACACAACAGACTTAAAATCTGTTGAGGCTTTGTCCTCGTGCGGGTTCAAGTCCCGCTATCCGCACCAATCAAAAGCCCTGAACTTTCGGGGCTTTTTTATTATCGGAAATCGGATTTCGGATTGCAACAGGATTGTTATAAATCCGACTTAATCCCGTTGCACCTGCGGCAGAGCATTTGACAGTTTTCCGCCGTTGTCTTGCCTCCCTTTGACCACGGGATAATATGGTCGCCCTCCATTTGATCAAATTCAAAATGTTGGTTGCATTTGAGGCAGATTCCGTTTTGCCGTTCGTAAGCTTCCCGCTTCATCTTATCGGTAAAAGCGCGCAAGTTCAATTTGCGTTCTTCGCCCGACAGCAGGTATTCGTAGATCCCTTTTTTATTGGTGACTTCGTCGTCTTCCATCAATTCTTTGATGTGGCTTTCCAGTGTCTTTGAGTCATAAGCCGCTTTGCCGTATCGATTGAACAGAATCCCCCAGTCAAGCCCTTTCATTTCCTTGCGGTACACGGGAAAGACGGTTTGAACCCAAGCGATGACGCTTTGAAAATAAAGCCACAATTCATTGGCGTTCGGACACTGTTGATGTTGCGCCATATACGCTTCGATTTCGCCGTCGTTAATCCATTTCAACGCCGTTTCCAGATAATCCTGACGAATCGTTTTCCCGTTCATATATTTGCTCGCCAGACCGAAAGCGGCGCAATTCGTTTTGCTGAAATGCCGTTTCACATCCGTCAGCCACGCCCCCGTATAAGTCGCGTTTCGCAATTCCTGATCGGTCAGCTTTTCCCCCGCAATGTTAATCGTCCTGAACCATTCAAGCTTTTCCTCGTCGTTACCGTCGCAAACGTAAATCATCAGTTTGTAGTCCAAAATACGTTTTTTCGCCGTTTCCGTCAGATTTTGAAAAAATTGATTTTCCAAAGAAAAAACGCCGTCAACGTATTGACACAAGCTCAAAGTACGCTGCTGCCCGTCGATGATTTCAAACGTGCCGTCGTCGTTTTTCGCCCAATACATCACGTTCAGCGGAAAGCTTTTGTTCACCGTTTCGATGACGGCGTTGCGTTTTTTGTCGTCATAAACAAATTCGCGCTGATACGGCGGACGGACGTTCAGCCTGCCCCCGAAAGCGAAAACACCTTCTTCTTCGCTGTCTTTGTATCCGTCGCAAATTTCACGAACGGAAATTTCACGCAGTTCGATTTTCATTGTTTTTTACTTTCTTTTTAATCAGTATTCTGAAATATGTAAATTTTGAGCCATTAAAAATAGAGCACATATGCTTTCCCACCCTCTCATTTCCATCATGAATAATATAAGTATCACCTCCTATAATAAGATACCTATTCATACCATTTATAACTTCAAATTGATCAGGATTGTATTTGTCCAAAAATGTTATCGGAACGCCCATTATACCGTCATAATCCGCAGGAATCTCGGCGACTTTATCAACGTTGATCGCGTCGTAATTGTCATACTTCGGATATTCCTCGGGGGAGTATTTTTTATATAAAATCAATTCTTCGTGACGTTTTGTCGTTTCTATGTTCGTGAACCAACACGCCATAATGTGCTTCATCTTTTTACCGTCGATAATTTTTTCATATTTTTCTTCTTCGTCAGGTAAAATCAGCCACATATCCTGATTGATGTTCCTGTAACCCAACCAAAGACGGTTTTCTTTAATCAGTTTGAAAATCTCTTTGTAAGTAATGGCATTTTTGTTCGCGACGATAATAAACTTTTTTCCATACTCAACCAGTTGCGCGACATATTCCCGAAACAGCGAAAACGGCGGGTTTGTCACGACGATATCGGCTTGCTTCAGCAATTCGACACATTCGCGGGAACGGAAATCCCCGTTTCCCTCTAAAACCGTCAAAACGTTCTTGTCGTTTTTCAACAGGATTTCGACATCTGCCAATCCCGTCGCGCCGTCGCCCGTTTCGTCCCTGACCTCGGTGATTTCGATTTTAAAAGCCTGCTTGCCGTTCAGCCGGTCAAACAGCGGCAATTCCTTTCCCATAACGGGCGAACCGGAATAACACGTCGCAATCAGTTTTTTCAGCTTCAGAAAATTGAAGTTCACCGCAAAATATTTAAAGAAATTGCTTTCATACGGGTCGTCGCAGTTGCAAAAAACGGTTTTACCTTTGAAATGTTCGCGATAGTGGTAAAGTTCTTTTTCAATATCCGACAATTGCGTGTAAAACTCATCTGCTGCATTTCTTTGCGCCTGACGTAGATGCGCATTTCCCGGTTTATCCATAAAAATCTCCGTAACCCGCCTGAAATTCAGGCGGATCGGAGAGTTCGAAAATCATACAGCAAGAATGACCGTTTGACCTTTAAAGCCGACCGATTCAAATCGGGGCTTCTGAACATACGTCAAATCCTCCCCGATCCATGACGGAAATCGGGGATATAATCCCGCCTTGCCATACGCAAAGGGGTTATACGGCGTTCATATCAAACACCGCTTGCTGTAAGAGCTTTCGACGGCTCCGAACCTGTCTGTTTCAGGCTCTGTTTGCCGTCGGCACTATTGCCGACGACAGATGCGAAAAGAATAGAGGGTTTCTTGTTTTCACGCAAGCACAAAGCGGATTTTCCGAAAAACCTTCTTGCTCTGTTTCCTTGTGTCCGATAGACTTGTGCCCAGTATTTCAACCAAAAGGAATTTTCACCATGCCCGATAAAGAAGTCAAAACGATTCAAGACTTGATCTTTTACCAATACGCCAAAATCATCGCCAAAAGCGCGATGAAGACGGGCGACAATGAAACGGCGAAGAAAAATCACTACGGCTTTATCAAAAAGACTTTTCGCGAGTTGCGCGACGGGAAAAAGTCTTGGTCGGACATTTTGCGCGAGGATTTGCAATTCGTTGAATCGGACAAGGTGTGCGCGTATTGCGGCGCGACCGGGACCATGACCATAGACCACATCATTCCCAAAAGCCTGCGCATCAACGACCGCTGCGCGACGTGCGACAAAATCCAAGGCATTCACAACATCGTTTACGCCTGCAAGCATTGCAACAGCGCGAAAGGCGACACGGGGCTTTACACGTTTTTCAACAAACTGAACGGAACGGTCCATAATTCCGACTTGGTTCCGCCCCTGTTGGAAAAGAAATATTTAAAGCTGATGTGGTGCTGCCACAACTGCGCGGGAACGCTGGGTGCCGCCGATTTAAACGGGGATGGTCGGCTAGATGTCTTGGACATTGACGCGATTATCAACCGCAATTAACCATTACTAGCCTTGATGCGGATGTATCCGTGCAAACCAAGGCTGAGATTGCCGCGGCGGATTGCATCCGCCTCGCAATTGCGGTTTTATGTTTTAATATCAATATATTATCGAAATCACGAGGAGCGGAGCGACGTGGTGATCTCATGCAAGTATTGGCACTTGTGCCGACCTGTTCCGGGATTGCTTCACCCGCTTGCGCGGGTTCGCAAGTTCGAGTCTGGAGTCTTCCCCGTGCGGGCAGCAGTAGCGAAAGGAGGACGGACCGAAATCCATCCCCCTTTCTTCCCGTTAGAATGTGTGTATACGGGAATTCTATTTTTTACAGCAGCAGCTTTTGTCTTTTGCTGTTTTCGTATACCCCGCCGCACAGATTGCAAAGTCGCAATAGCTTACGCAAGCACCGTTGCGCAAAAATGTGCCGCTCGGACAATTTTGGCATTTTCCGTCAACACATTGCTGACCCGCCGCACAATCCGAAGCTTGCACGCATTCCGGCGTGTTCTCCTGTACATTGTCCGAAGCTTTGCAGCAGCAGCCGTCGGCGCGTTCGACTTTGGCATAGCCGTCCCCGCATGTTGCAAAGTCGCAAAAACTCACGCATTCGCTGCCGTACATAAACGTACCCGCCGCACAGCCGCAGCCCCCGTTGCCGTTCGCCGTTGAATCGCCGCAATTGCAATCCTCTTCACCGGACAAACAAGCTTCGCAAATTCCGTCCACGCACTTGAAGCCGCCCTCGCAATCCGAAGTCCTGTTGCACGATCCTGAGTCCTGGCACAGTCCGAGCAAGCAAGTTTTCCCCGCAGGACAACGGTTTTTGTCGTCGCAATAAATGCACTTGCCGTCTTTGCACAGCCCCGTTTTGCATTGGTCATGCGACGAACAGACTTTTTGATGAACGCGCATACCGTTAACACCGATTTTGCTTTCGCCGCCGCCAAGCTTGTAAGAACGGGCTTGCGCGGAAAAAGCCAGAAAACAGAGAGCCGCCATCAAAACCGATTTTTTCATGGTTTTGCCCTCCCTGTTCATTCCACGCAACAGCCGTCGCAATCGCCCGAATAGTCGGCGGAAAATTTCAAAGGCGGTTTGCATGTCACGACAGGCGTGCAAGCCGACGTCGAAGCGTTATAGGCATAGCCTTTGTCGCACGTCGCATTCGTGCAGGTGCCGTCGGAAGAACATGCGGAGCAAGTGCCGTTTGTTACGGATATATTCGAACACGATTGGCACTTGCCCGTCGAATCGGCGTACTGCCCGTCGGTGCAAGAGGGCGCAGCCATAACACACGAACCGTTCGTCAACGTGTAGCCGTCATTACAACTTGTGCATTGTCCCCAATCCGAGCAATCGGCGCAGTTTTCCGGACAGCAGTAAACATAAGGACGCACCTCACCCCAATATTCCATATCATTAATCAAATAAAAAGGTCCATCCTGCTCTTTTATAAACGCTCCTAGCGCGAATTTCTGAGTACTCCCGTCGGAACACTGTGCAACCTTACAAAGTCTACGGAATTGACTGACTGGGATTTGATCGCCATTGATTTGTTCGGACGCTCCCGCACAATATTCCCCGCAAACGCCCCCTTCCAGTTTTACCTCGGTTTGACAGACTTTTTCGCAAACACCATTGATCGGCGCGTAGCCGTATTTGCAATAGCAATACCTCCCTTCTTCACCTGGCTCGTAGGGGTCGTTGCACCGTGTGCAAAGGCCTCTGCTGTCGCAGACGGCACAGTTTTCCGGACATTCTCTGCATCCTTTTTCGTCAGAGTTAAAGTATTGCCCTGCCGGACACGTACCTCCTCCATATCCACTTACACGTACACATTTGCCGTTGCTTAATGTGTAGCCTCTTTTGCAGGAAGAACATTCTTCTGTTCCATAACAGATATCGCACCCCTCAATAACTGAACTACATGACGCGCGATCATAGCTAATAATACGTTTTTCATCATAAACAATCACCCTGCAAGCATAATCTGAAGGATTACAGCTTTCATATTTGCCGGTTAGAGGATTATAAAATCGCCCCGGATCGCGCCGAGGTTCCCAGCCACCATAGCAAGTACATACAGCATCAAAGCCCTCTGTCCGGAGGGTCTCGGAACAGTTATCCATACACGTCAGTGCGCAAATCGAATTCGGGAAAGCAAACAACCCGACCAAAACCAACAAAAATTTCTTCATAACCGCCTCCTGCCCCCGCAATTTTCGGGGGCAAAATATACAATCTTTATTGTATCATACACCCCCCCCCCCCCCCCGTNNCCCCCCCCCTATGGTATTGTCAACTTGTTTTTTTCAGCTTTTTTAAAAAAACAATCGTCCTCACAGCTCGGTGGCGGCGGACGACAAAATTTTTATTTATTAACGAATGACCGTAAAAAAAACAACCCCGCAAGGAAATCCTTGCGGGGTGTTTTTTGCTTTACGCGATTATCAAGCGTTGCGTACAGCCGCCTGAGCCGCAGCCAAGCGCGCGATAGGCACGCGGAACGGCGAGCAGGAAACGTACGTCAAACCGACGCGGTGGCAGAAGTCGATGGTGGCAGGATCGCCGCCGTGTTCGCCGCAGATGCCCAATTTGATGTTCGGGCGGGTCTTGCGGCCTTTTTCGACAGCCATCCGAACCAGCTGACCGACGCCTTCTTCGTCAATCGATTTGAACGGATCTTTGGCAAAGATGCCTTTGGCAACGTAATTCGGCAGGAACGAACCCGCGTCGTCACGGCTCATGCCCAAGGTGGTCTGCGTCAAGTCGTTCGTACCGAAGCTGAAGAATTCAGCCGTTTCTGCGACTTTGTCAGCCGTCAGAGCGGCGCGCGGCATTTCAATCATCGTGCCGACCATGTAGTTGAACTTGACACCGGCTTTTTCCATGACTTCGGCGGCTTTCGCGTCGATGATGGCTTTGACCAGATCCAGTTCTTTCTGCGTATCAATCAGCGGAACCATGACTTCGGGTTCGACCTGTTTGCCCAATTCTTTGGACGCTTCGACGGCGGCTTCAAAAATCGCCTGCGCCTGCATTTCCGTGATTTCGGGGTAGGTCAAGCCCAAACGGCAGCCGCGCAAGCCCAACATCGGGTTGGCTTCGTGCAGCTGGTGAACGCGCGCCTGAACGGCTTCCAAAGAAATGCCCAGTTCTTTCGCGATTTCACGCTGTTCGGGTTCTTTCGTCGGCAGGAATTCGTGCAAAGGCGGATCCAGCAGACGGATCGTGACGTGCAGACCGTCCAGAGCCATGAACAAGCCCTTGAAGTCTTCGCGCTGATACGGCAACAGCTTCGCCAAAGCGGCGCGGCGCGCTTCTTCGGTTTCAGCCAGAATCATTTCACGCATGTGTTTGATGCGCATCGGGTCGAAGAACATGTGTTCCGTACGGCACAAACCGATGCCTTCCGCGCCGAATTTGCGCGCAACCTGCGCGTCGTGCGGAGTGTCGGCGTTCGTGCGGACGCGCAATTTGCGGACTTCGTCGGCCCAGCCCATGAACACGCCGAAATCGCCCGTCAGTTCGGCGTCTTTCAATGCGACCGCGCCGTTGATGACTTCACCCGTGGTGCCGTCCAGCGTAATCACGTCGCCTTCTTTGATTTCAACGCCTTTGATGGTCATTTTCTTCGCCGCGTAGTCGACTTTGACTTCGTGAGCGCCGCAAACCGCGGGCGTACCCATACCGCGGGCAACGACCGCCGCGTGGGACGTCATGCCGCCGCGCGCCGTCAAAATGCCCTGCGAGGAGTGCATGCCGTGAATGTCTTCCGGCGACGTTTCAACGCGAACCAGAACGACTTTCTTGCCTTCTTCAGCCCATTTTTCGGCGTCGTCGGCCGAGAAAACGACCTGACCGACAGCCGCGCCGGGGGACGCGTTCAAAGCCTGCGTCAACAGACGACCGTCTTTAATCGCTTCTTTTTTGGCTTTCGGATCCAACGTCGGGTGCAACAAGTCGTCCAACTGTTTGGGTTCGACGCGCATCAACGCCGTTTTCTTGTCAATCAAACCTTCGTTGACCATGTCAACCGCCATTTTGACGGCGGCGGCGGCGGTGCGCTTGCCGTTACGGGTCTGCAACATGTACAGCTTGCCGTTCTGAATGGTGAATTCCATATCCTGCATGTCGTGATAGTGCTTTTCCAGCGTTTCACGAATGTCGCACAGCTGTTTGTACAGTTCGGGCATCGCTTCTTCCATGCAAGGCAGGTCGGAACCGCGTTCTTTTTTGCCTTCTTTGGAAATCTGCTGCGGCGTGCGGATACCCGCGACGACGTCTTCGCCCTGAGCTTTAATCAAAAATTCGCCGTAGAAAGCGTTTTTACCCGTGGACGGGTCGCGCGAGAAGCAAACGCCCGTCGCGGAATCGTCGCCGGCGTTGCCGAACACCATGGTCTGGACGTTGACGGCGGTACCCCAGTCTTCGGGAATATCGTTCAATTTGCGATAGTAAATGGCGCGGTCGACCATCCAGCTCATGAACACGGCGCCGATGCCACCCCACAGCTGTTCAACGGAGTCTTGAGGAACGGGTTTACCGAACTTTTCGCCGATTTTTTTGTATTCGACAATCAGTTCTTTCAAATCGTCAACCGTCATATCGGTGTCGGATTTGTAGCCTTTGGCGTCTTTCAAAGAGGTCAGGGCATGTTCAAAGTTTTCGTGTTTGACGCCCAAAACCACGTCGGAATACATCTGCAGGAAACGACGATAGGAGTCGTAAGCAAAACGTTCGTCGCCCGAAGCTTTCGCCAAACCTTTGACGGTTTCGTCGTTCAAACCCAAGTTCAGAACGGTGTCCATCATGCCCGGCATGGAAATGCGCGCGCCCGAACGGACGGAAAACAGCAAAGGATCGTTCGGATCGGCGAATTTTTTGCCGACGATGGCTTCACAGTGTTTGATGCCTTCCTGAACCTGTTCTTTCAGATCCGCGGGGAACGTTTTGCCGTTCGCATAATAATACGTGCAAACTTCGGTCGAAATCGTAAAGCCCGGGGGAACGGGAATTCCGATAGCGCTCATTTCAGCCAGGTTCGCACCTTTGCCGCCCAACAGATTTCTGTCGGAGGCATTACCTTCGGCTTTTCCGTTGCCGAATTTATAAACCCATTTTGTCATGGTGGTTAGATTCTCCTTAACCTTCTATTGCAGAAAAATCGGCGATGCCGTCCATCGCGCCGACAATCATCGACAGCAGACGCAAACGGTTGGCACGCAGCCGCACATCGTCGCAGTTTACTTGGACTTTGTCAAAGAAAGCGTCGACAGGCTGACGCAAAGCCGCCAGATCCGCCATCGCCCCCGTGAAATCATCCGAAGCAATCTTGTTCGAACTGTTTACCACAATTCGACCCAGCGCGTCAAACAAAGCTCCTTCCTGCGGCAAAACAAACAAGCTTTTGTCCGCCGTTTCGGTGTAAGAGCTTTTGTCTTTCGCGGATTCGATGCGGACGATGTTCGCCGCGCGGCGGAAAGCCGTCAGCAAATTCGCACCGTCGTCCGTCGAAAGCAAGCCCCGCAAGGCTTTGACACGCGCCAGCATGCGAACCAGATCAAGACCCGACAGGTCGTTGTTCCGGCTCAGGTTGTAAACAGCCGTAATGTAGTCGTGGCGCACGCCTTTGTCCTTCATCGCGACTTTCAAGCGTTCGGCTATGAAAGCGATGAGCAGATTCATCTGGCGCACGGACCAGTTGACCAAAACGGTCGGTTCACCGTTCGATTCGCGTTTTTCCGATTTTGTCATCGCTTCTTGAACCGCGGACTGAATCGATTCGCCGTAAACGGCGCGCGCGGCGTCAAAAATTTGCAAAATCGGCATTCTGACGTTGTTTTCAACAATCAGACGAATCACGCCCAGCGCCGCACGGCGCAGAGCGAACGGGTCTTTCGACCCCGTCGGTTTCTGGTCAATCAGCCAGAACCCGACCAAAGTATCTATTTTGTCCGCCAAAGCCACGGCAATGCTGACGGGCGCGCCGGGACACGCGTCGTTCGGTCCCAGCGGCGAATAATGTTCGGCAATCGCTTCGGCGACGGCTTCGTTTTCGCCGTCGTGGCGGGCGTAGTAACGTCCCATAACGCCCTGCAGTTCGGGGAATTCCCCAACCATGCCCGTCGACAGATCGGCTTTGCACAGCAAAGCGGCGCGGTCGGCGTCGGCGGCATCGGCGTTCGGAACGTATTTCAAAATCTCGGGCAATAAAGCGCGCATGCGGGCGACTTTGTCGGCGACCGATCCCAGTTTCGCATGGAACACGCGTTCTTTGAGCTTTTCGGCTTTGGACGCCAGCGTCGTCTTGCGGTCTTCGTCCCAGAAGAATCGGGCGTCGGACAGGCGGGCGCGCAGGACGCGTTCGTTGCCCGCGACGATTTCCGCGCCGTTGTCAGCCGTTTTCATATTGGCGACGACGATGAAGCGCGGCGCCATTTTGCCGTTTTCGTCGGTCATGCAGAAGTATTTCTGATTCGCGCGCATGGAGGTAATCAAAACTTCCTGCGGGACGCTCATGAAATCGTCGTCGATTTTACCCATCAAAGGAACGGGGTATTCCGCCAATCCCGCAACTTCGTTCAGCAAGCCGTTGTCTTCCAACAGTTTGTAGCCCGCTTCTTTTGCCAGGGCGTGCGCTTTTTCGGAAATGATTTGACGGCGTTCGGCGGGATCGATAATCACAAAAGCGTCGCGGATTTTCTTTTCGTAGTCCGCAAAGTCCTTGACCGCAAATTCCGCGGGAGCAAGGAATCGATGGCCGCGCGTCGTATTGCCCGACTTGACGCCTGCGAATTCAACGGGAACGACCGCGCCGCCGAACAGGCACAAAATACTGTGCAGCGGACGAACCCAGTGTTCTTTATGGCTGTTCCAACGCATGGATTTCTGCCACGGGAACGATGCCAGCATGGTTGTGACGGCTTCCTGCAAAACTTCGGTCGTCGGGCGTCCTTTGTGCGACAGAAGCGCGAAATAAAACGTGCCTTTGGGCGTTTCGCGCGTCGTCAGCTGTTCTTTGGTCAAGCCCGTCGATTTCAAAAACCCGTTCAAAGCCTGTTCGGGCGCGGAAACGGACGGACCTTTGCGTTCTTCGGTCAAATCCGCCTGCGACGCGGGCAATCCGTCAACAACCAGCCCGACGCGGCGCGGAGTCACGAACGATTTGACCGCCGTGTACGCCAGTTCGTTTTTCTTCAGCGTTTCGGTGATGAAGCGTTCGACTTCAGCCGCGGCATCCGCCTGCATGCGGGCGGGGATTTCTTCGGAAAACAGTTCAAGGAAAAATTCGCTCATCGTCTTATCCTTCCGCCGTCAAGTGACCGCGGCTTTTCAAATAGCCCTCGCAGCAGCCTTTTGCCAAAGCGCGCACGCGTCCGATATAGGCGGCGCGTTCGGTTACGCTGATAACGCCGCGCGCGTCCAACAGGTTGAACAGGTGCGACGCCTTGATGCACTGGTCGTAAGCGGGCAAAGGAATGCCGTCCGCCAGCAGCTTTTGACATTCGCGTTCCGCGTCCTTGAAGTGCTGCAGCAACATTTCCGTATCGGCGTACTCAAAGTTGTATTTCGAGTATTCGACTTCGTTTTCATGGAACACGTCGCCGTATTTCACGCCGTCGCCATTAAAGTCCAAATCATAAACGTTTTCAACGCCTTGGATGTACATCGCCAAGCGTTCCAAGCCGTACGTCAGTTCGGACGGCACGGGCGAACATTCAAATCCGCCGACCTGCTGGAAATAGGTGAACTGCGACACTTCCATACCGTCGCACCAGACTTCCCAGCCCAAGCCCCACGCGCCCAAAGTCGGGCTTTCCCAGTCGTCTTCGACAAAGCGGATGTCGTGGTGCACCGGGTCGATTCCCAGACATTTCAAGCTGTCCAAGTATAATTCCTGCACGTTTTCGGGCGACGGCTTCATAATCACCTGAAACTGGTAATAATGCTGCAGACGGTTCGGGTTTTCGCCGTAGCGTCCGTCAACGGGACGGCGGGACGGCTGAACATAGGCGGCTTTCCAATGTTCGGGACCCAAAGCGCGCAGAATCGTCGCGGGGTGGAACGTGCCAGCCCCGACTTCCATATCGTAAGGCTGCAAAATCACGCATCCCTTGTCCGCCCAAAAGCTTTGAAGCTTCAAGATAAGGGATTGAAAGTCTTTTCCTGTTTTATTGACCATTGAATAACTCGAGCGCAAAAAGTTTTAAAACTTGGTGAAAAAATACCGCCTAATCCCTGTTTGGTCAAGGAAAAATCCGCACCCGAATCAAAGATAAAGTTGCCAATTCGCAAGACAGGCTGTAATAATATGGGCATATTTCTGTTTCAACAAAGGAAACGCCTATGAAAATCAGCATGGTCATCCCCGTTTACAACGCCCTTGAAGACGTTAAAAAATGTCTGCAAAGCGTCAGGGAACACTTCGATTTCGCCGACGGCGAAGTCATCCTTGTCGATGACTGCTCAAAGCCCGAAACGGCGGATTGGCTGAAAGCGCAGGCGGCGGAAAATCCCGACAAATTCACGCTGCTCCGCAACGCCGAAAATTCCGGCTTTCCCAAAACGTGCAACAACGGCATCGAAAAAGCCAAGGGCGAAATCGTTGTTTTGCTGAACAGCGACACGATGATTCCCGCGCGCTTTTGCGAAAAGATCGCCGCCTGTTTCGATTCCGACCCGCTGATCGCGGTCGCGTCGCCGATTGCGGCGTACAGCGGTTCCTATTTTATTCCTTTGCGCGACGGGGAAACGGTCGCGTCCATGAACGAAAAAATCGAACGGCTGCACGAACCGACCTATCCCGCCATTCCGACGGCGGAGGGATTCTGCCTGTGTCTGCGCAAATCCGCGCTGGACAAGTTCGGCGCGCTGGATGAAATCTACGGCAAAGGTTTTAACGAAGAACGCGATCTATCGTTCCGCATGGCGGCGAAAGGACTGCGATGCGTTCTTATCGACAATCTGTATGTCTATCACAAACGCCATGCGTCCTTTGGCAGCGCGGAACGCAAAAAACAGCTGGAAAGAAACGACAAAATTTTCAAAGACCGCTGGGGCGGTTTGGTCAAGACGGAAAAGGATTTTACCAAACACCGCAACCCGATTGACGAACTGCGCCGCCAAATCCAGCCGAAATATTTCAAAAAAGGCCTGTGCTGGTCGAAATCCGTCCTGCCCGATAAAACGGTTTGGCGCGTGTTCGGCGTCAAAATCACGAAAAAGCACACGGGAGGGGGGCGATAGAAATATTCGGAACAACTTTTGCGTTCAGATCCCCGTTTTGTTTCGCAAAAGCTGCCGTCACCCGCGAAAATGTTTTCGATCTGCCTTCCGCGTTCAAAAATTTAAACTTTATCCTGCCCGAAACGGATATTGTTTCTTTTGATATTTTTGATACGGCCGTCATCCGGCTTCTGAAATCCCCCAAAGATTTATTTAAAATTGTCGAACGGCAAAGCGGCGTTCCCTTTTTTTACAAAAACAGATGCCTTGCCGCCCGTCGGGCGCGATTGGAAAACGCCGACAAAGGCATTGATGAAATCACTCTGGACGAGATATACGACCGGCTGCGGATCATTGATACGTCCGTTGACGCCGATACCGCAGAAAGATTAAAACAAATGGAAACCGTCCTTGAAATCCGTTTGTGCCGCCGGAACGAAGAAATCGGCCGTTTGTTTGACGCTTTGCAAAAACAAGGCAAAAAAATATGCTTTACAACCGATATGTACCTGCCGCGCGACACGATAGAAAAGATTTTAAAAAACTGCGGCTACGACCGGTACGACGCCCTTTACTTGTCCGGCGAAGACAAACTGACGAAAAAAAGCGGACAGCGGTTTAAATACTGCCAAAATCCCGATTGCATTCTGCACATCGGCGACAATGAAAAATCCGACTTTATCCAAGCGGTGAAACACGGAATCAACGCCGTCCGATACCGTAAAAGCAAGAACGCTTTTTTATCGCAACGGTTGGTCAAAAACATCAAAAAATCAAAAAACGTCTATTTGAGCTTTTCCTGCCGTTTGGCGGAACAATATGATTTTAAATCTTATTGGTTTTCAATCGGTTATCAGTATGCCGGCCCGCTGTTGACGTGTTTTTGCCTTTGGCTGAAACGGGAAACCGAAAAATCCCGACCGGATTCGTTGTGTTTTCTGGCGCGGGACGGAATGATCATGCGCCGCGTCTGGCAAACCATGTTTCCCGCAAATGAAACGACTTATCTTTACTGTTCCCGTTTTTTAACGAAACAGACCGATTGCGAAAAAACTTATACCGATTATCTGAAATCAAACCTTTCCGGACATACGGCGGTCGTTGATGTCGGCCGCAAGGGAACGATTCAGGACAATCTGGAAAAACTGTTGCCGAAAACAACAACAGACGGATATTACGTTGATTTACGGGCAACCGCCTTTAACAAACACGGTTTTTGCACAAACGGAATGAAAAAGAACCGCCGTTTCTGGGATTTTTTGGATTTTCTGTTCATCGCCCCCGCTCCGTTGTGCGTCGGCATTGAAAAACAAGCGGAATCGTTTACCCCCGTTTATCTGCCGGTCGATACGGACGAAAAAAAACGTCACGAAATCGCGGCCGAAATCCACAAAGGAGCCGTATCGTTCGCGCGCGATGCGAATGTTTTTTCGGATATTCTGCCGCCGGAATGTTCTCCAGATAATTTGTCGGACACATTGAAATGCCTGCTTGATTTTTCAAAAAAAGAACGGTGTTGGTTGGAAAACGTCATGATTCCGTTCGGGATGAAAAACGAAAAGCAACGTTGCCTGATTTCTCCGCATTTTTCGATCGGGGAAATAATAAAAAATCCGGTGCGCTGTTTCCGTATTTGGCGGAAAAGCGTCGTCAAACGCTTTTAATACGCTTTGCCGGATTTACCGAAGACAGGCGGCGTTATTTCACTTTTCCGGCGTGGAAGAATTTTTTGATTTTCAGCAACAGGCGTTTGCGGCGGATCAAAGCGGCTTCGCGTTCCTCTTTGTCCTCGGCGTATTCGGACAGGCGGCCTTTCGCCTCTTGCAGCAAATCGTTCGTGCGCGCCAAAACAAAGCTGGTCGGCGTGTCCACCCAATCGCCGCGCCCTTTGCCGCACGGCGTTTTGGACTGCACTTTTTTAACTGCGCCGCCCAAAGCGGGAAACAGGCTTTTGCCCAAAAACCCCATGGTTTGCATTTTAACGGTTTCAATCTTGTAATCCGCGCGTTTCAGCGTATACGCGTTGTTGCAGCGCGTCAAAATCTGCGCCAGACGGCTGTGAACTTTCGCAATGTCGCGCGCGTCCGCGGCATCCAGAGCGGATTGGAAATCTTCGTCCTTTTCCATTTCCCTTTCAAAGAAATCGGACGGCGAGTCTTCCATATTGTCAAGAATATCCGCAACGTTCAGCCCGTCCTCTTCGGGGTCGAGATCCAGCTGTTCGTGCATCACGCCGCGCACCGCCAGCGACAAAATCGTGTCGAACAGATTTTGTTCGGCGGAATAAACCGCCTGCTCTTCGCCGAAATCGGCTGCTTTCTTGTCCAAAGCCTGCCGCGCGCGGTACAGGTCAAGCCATTGTTCGGGATTGTCCTTGTCCTTGAGCAATTCCGCCGCTTTTGTTTTTTCCAGCGTTTTGACGGCGGCGCGCAAAGCCTGCACGTCTTTGACCGTTTGGGCGGCTTCGACCAATTCAGCCGCTTTCCAATGTTCAAAAGCGTCCTTGATTTCTTTGTCGTTGTTAAAGTTGATTTGTTCGCCGACAGGCATGGGAAACCTCATTCTTTTGTCGTATTTTGAGCAAACAGCCGCCCAAAGTCAACTGTCATTTCATTTTTGCGCTTGGCAAAGGACGGGTTTTTGCTTTAAAATTTTAACGGTTTGAAACAAAAAAGGATGACGGCAATGATTCGCTTGTTCGCAGGAATAGAATTTCCCGAAAACATCAAAGACCAGCTGTACGCCTTGCGCGGCGGCGTCCCCGGGGCGGTTTGGACGGAACGCGAAAACCTGCACATCACTTTGCGCTTTATCGGCAATATCGACGAAGACGACGCCGGATATCTGCACGACGGATTGTCGCAAATCCAAGCTCCCGCGTTTTCTTTGGCGATGACGCAGGTCGGTTTTTTCGCAACGGGATCGCAAATGCGGCACTTGTGGGCGGGCGTCAGCTATTACCAGCCGCTGGACTTTCTGCACGACAAAATCGAAAGCGTCGTCAACCGTCACGGCTTGGGTGCGGACAAACACAAATTCCATGCCCATGCCACTTTGGCGAAACTGTACGGCACAACGGCGGAAGACGTGCAAAAGTTCATTGAATACAACAACTTGTTCCGTTCGGACGAATTTTACATCGATCACTTCACGCTGTTTTCCAGCCATCCGCGCACGGACGGCGACGGGTCGTATTACCGCGTCGAAGCGCAATATCCGCTGTTCGGCTATTACGGATGAAAAAAGGGCGCGGTTTGCGCCCTTTCGTTTAATCCTGCAGCCGCGTCATTTTCATAAACTTGTCGGCGCGGTCCTGTTTAACCTTGTCGCGATCCATTTTCATCAGTTCGGACAAATGTTTGAAAACCGCGTCGCCGACCGCCGCAATGGTTTGGGCGGGCGCGCGGTGCGCCGCTCCGTCGGCTTCGGGGACGATTTCGTCAATGACGTTCAGCGCTTTAAGGTCTTGCGCCGTCAAGTGCAAAGCGTCGGCGGCTTTTTGCGCCTGCTGTCCGTCGCGCCACAAAATGCCGGCGCACCCTTCGGGTGAAATGACGGAGTAAATCGAGTTTTCCAGCATCAAGATACGGTTTGCCGTGGCAATCGCAATCGCGCCGCCCGATCCGCCTTCGCCGATGACGACGCTGACGACGGGAACACGCACGGCGAAACTGGCGTCAATGCAGGATGCAATCGCTTCCGCCTGACCGCGTTCTTCGCCCTCCAGTCCGGGGAAAGCCCCCGCCGTGTCGACAAACGTGACAATCGGCAGTCCGAACCGGTCGGCAAGCTTCATCAAACGGATGGCTTTGCGGTATCCCTCGGGCTTTGCCATGCCGAAGCTGTGTTTCAGACGCGTTTCGATGTCGTGTCCTTTTTCCTGCCCGATAACGACAACGGAATAGCCCTGAAGACGCCCGATTCCGCCGACGATGGCTTCGTCTTCGCCGAACAGACGGTCGCCCGCCAGCAGCTCGAAATCGGTAATCAGCGCATTGATGTAATCCAAGCAATGCGGGCGGTTGGGGTGACGCGCCACTTGCGTTTTCTGCCACGGAGTCAGTTTGGAGTACAACTGTTCGGCTTGCTTTTCGACTTTTTTCTGCAAGCGGGAGATTTCTTCGGCGATATTGACGCCGTCCTCCGCCGAAGACAGGCGGCGCAAGCCTTCGATCTTGCTTTCCAGTTCGGCAATCGGTTTTTCAAATTCCAAATACTGTTCCTGTTCCATGGGAAGCTCCGTAAAAAAACAACTTTTGTTCTTTCTATCACTTTTGCCGTTTGGAGAGAATAAAAATCCGCAAATTTACCGATTTTTTATAAAAAAGCCCTAAAATCAACCCGTCACATTTCGCGAAAAAGGGTCAAAATATGGTGGGTTTAATCGTTTTGTTCGGCTTTTCCGTCGCTGTTTCCCTGCTTTGGCTGGGGGGAGTCGGATTTTACGTCTTTGCCAAAATCGGCTTTGCGCAGCTGTTCGGACTGCCCGTTCCCGAAATCGCGATGATTGCCGCGACGGCTTTTGCGCCTCTGGCGGCGCTATGGCTGGTCACGGGATTGCTGTACAACGGGCTGACCTTGAAAAAACAGGGCAATACCATCAACCTTTTGCTGGCGCAGACGCGGCGGTCAGCCGATCATGCCGAAGCCATGGTCAGAACTTTGATGGAAGCGCAGGTTCAAACCCGCAGCGCGACGGTTTTGCGCAACGCGGATTTGTTCATCAACGAATTGAACGATTTGCTTTCCGACATTCTGGTGCGGTTCGGACTGCTGCAGCCCGCCCATACGGAACTGGTGTGGCAGCGCGTCGGCGACGGCAACCGCTGGGCGTTTTGCAAAGTGCTGCTGCTGAACGCGGACAATTCCCCGCATTTCAAGGAAGATTTGAAAAATCAGCTGATGCGCGACGAAATCCTGTCCAACGCGGTGCGGACGTTCTGCTACCGCTTTGAACAAATGTTCACGATGCTGGAACGCCACGACATCGAACACTATTTGACCAAAATCTTTGAAGAAGGCGCATTGGGACGCGTGTATTTGCGCTTTGTCGAAGCCTGCCGCGAAATCGACCGCCCCGAACCGCAAGCTTATGCGCCGATTGAACCCGAACAGCCGCAGGAAGATCCCGTTCCCGACGAACAGCCCGCGCCCAAAGAGGAAGAAACCTACTTCCCCGATCCCGAACCGCTGCCCGATCCCGACACGGAATCCGACGAAGTGCCGCCGTTCGGATTTTTGCGCCCGACGCGATAAAGCTTTTTTTTTCGAATCAAACGCGTTAAACTGTCCGCGCTTTCAAACATTCAAGCGGGAAAGGCTTTGCCATGATTGATTTTGATTTTTCGATTCCGACGAAAGTTTTGTTCGGCGTGGGAAAACTGGACGAATTGAAGCGCGAAAAACTGCCGGGAAAGCTGGCTCTGGTCGTTGTGTCGAACGGCAAAACGATGCGGGAACGCGGCTATTTGGACAGAGTTTTGGCGGCGTTGAAGCATCAAAACATCGACTATATGATTTACGACAAAGTTACCGTCAACGCGGGCAAGGATGAAGTGATGGAAGCCGCGCAATTCGCCCGCGACAATTTTTGCGATTTCGTGCTGGGTTTGGGCGGCGGCAGCGTCATTGACGCCGCGAAAGGTATTGCGCTGATGGCGCGCAACCCAGGGGATTTGTGGGATTACATCGTAACGGGTTCGGGCAAAGGATTGCCCGTCAAAAACGCCGCGCTGCCTTTGGTCGCGATTTTAACGACGGCGGGAACGGGAACGGAAGCCGACCAATGGATGGTCGTAACGAATCGCGCCGCCAAAGAAATGATCGGTTTCGGCGTGCCGTCGACTTTCCCGGCGCTGTCCGTCCTTGATCCCGAACTGATGGTGTCCGTCCCGCCGTTTTTAACGGCAATTCAGGGCTTTGACGCTTTTTTCCAAGCCGCGGAAGGCTTTATCGCCAAAATCGCGACGCCTATCAGCGAAGCGTTTTCTTTGCAAATCTTGCGGCTGGTGTCCAAGCACTTGCCGCGTGTCGTGCAGAACGGCGACGATTTGGAAGCCCGCACCAATATCGCTTTGGCGGGACTGCTGTCGGGCATGGTGCAATCGACATCCAGCTGCACGTCGCTGCACTCCATCGAACACGGATTGACGGCGACGCATCCCGATTTGCCGCACGGCGCGGGACTGCTGATGTTGTCGAAGCCGTACTTTACATTTTTTGCCCGTTATGTCCCCGACAGATGCATCAAAATGGCGCATATTTTGGGCGCGTCGACCGACGGATTGAGCGACGCGGAAAAACCGCTTGCTTTCGTCAAAGCAATGACCGATTTACAGCAGGCTTGCGGCGTCGCCGATTTAAAAATGTCGGATTACGGGGTTAAAATCGACGAAATGGAAACTATCGCCCGCAACGCGCACAAGACTATGAGCAATCTGTTTGCCATGGACAGATACAGTCTGTCGTTGAAAGAAACCGTCGATATCCTGACGCAGGCGTACAAGTAGAACGAAAAAACCGACGATTCTTGCTATCCGTGCCGACCAAGGCAGGGATTGCCGCGGTGGATTGCATCCGCCTCGCAAGTTCGAGTATTTTTTATATTGTATTGAAAAAAATAGAGAATCGCAATCGCGAACCCGCGCAAGCGGGTTCGCGATTGCGAATAATACATCGGCACGGGATTGGGTTTGCGGTTTCGATTTTATGTTGTCGGCGGATTCGGAAATTCGCTTATTTTCGTGCCTGCGCGGCGATTTGCATAAACACGCGGGCAACCGTCAGCTGCTGCGGCCGTCCCGTTTTTTTGCAGTCTTGTTCGGCTTGGGTCAGCAAATCCATCGCGCGCCCGATTTTCGCCAAATTCCACAAGCACAACTGTTCTTTGAACTGATTGACGCGCTTGAAGTGCAAAAACAATGCCTTAACCGCTTCTTCCGCGGAACCGCCGTCTTCGATTTTTCCCAAAACAATGTGAAAGCGTTTCAAATGCATGCTTGCAGCGCGCAACAGAGAAATCGGGCTTTCGCCTTCGGCAAACAGGCGGTCAAGCGTCTGATGCAGTTCGGCTTGACTGCCGCCCGACAGCGCGTAAAGCAGTTGGTCGACAGACAAAGCCGACGCATCGCCGACGCACGCCGTCGCATCGTCCATGCATATGGCGGTTTCATTCCCCATATAGGTAATCAGCTTGTTCAATTCCGACCGCGACATCAATCTGTCCGCGCCCAAGTTTTCGGCAATAAATTCGATTACGTCGGGAGCGGCGGTTTTTCCCGCATCCGTCAACGTTTGCCACACCAGCCGCTTCAACGCCGCGCCTTCGTCCGCATAGCACGCCAACACGCCCGCACCCGCCGTTTTTTCAAATAAAGCGGGCAAGGAATCTTTGGTTTTCAAAGCCCCTGCCATGAAAAGCAACAGCGCGTCGCCGTCGTAAGCGGGCAAAAAGTCCTTTAACGCCTCCGTCAGCGTGTTGTCCGCTCCGCGCACCATAATCACGCGCCTGCCGCCCATCAAAGACAAAGCGTTGGCTTCGGCGGAAAGGGCGGAGATGTCTTCTTTGATTTGGGCGGGCGTCAGCCACACAGCGCGGAACGGGTCTTTCAAATCGTCAACCACGGCGCGGGCGGCTTTGATGCGGGATTCTTCGACCAGCCCGTCGTCTTGCCCGTAAATCAGCACGGCGCGCAGAGTTTTTGCGCCGCCTTTGACAAAAGCTTCAAACGAATCGGCGGTCAGTTTGCTCATTTTTTCGCGCTTTTCAAATACGCCGCCAGACGCAAAGCGATGTCATCGCCCAAAATCCGCATAACGCGTTCTTTCATCGCTTCTTCCGCCGCATGGGACGCGTAAGGCGACTTTTGAACGTCGTAGCTGGCGCGCGAAACGGTACTGCCGCTGACCAGTTTCCTTCCGTCGGGATACGAAGTCAGCGTATATTTGCCCGTATACGACATTTCATAGCGGGTTGCCAGATTGTCCTTGCGAACGCCCTGTTCGGAAATCGTCGCGTCGGACAGGCTGACGGACAGCCGATAGCGCGGATTGACGGGTTCGCCCGCGGGCGTCAGGCGGTTCAGCAAAGCACGGCGCAGCAGCTGCCCCGTGCGGTTGGGAATTTCATCAATGAAAATCGCCGCCTGTTCGGCTTTGACCGACGCGCCGGCAAGGGAACCATCCGTCCCTTGTCCGGCGTACATCGGCTGAAAACCGCAGCCGCTTAACGACAATAAAAGCAGAGCCGCAATCGGCTTAAACGACGATATTGACAATTTTGTTCTTGACCACAATGATTTTGCGCACGGGTTTATCCCCGATTTGCGCCGCTACGTTCGGCAAAGCCAAAGCCTGTTGTTTCAAAGCTTCTTCGTCGCCGTCTTTGGCGTATTCCAAAGTGCCGCGCAGTTTGCCCTGCACCTGAACCGCAATCGTAACCGTGTCGTTCGCCAAATACGCTTTATCCGCGACGGGGAACGACGATTTGACCAACAAATCGGCATGACCGAACGTCGTATGCCAGATTTCTTCGCAGATATGCGGAGTCACAGGCGCCAGCAAACGCACCAGCGTTTCAAACGCGAAACGGTAAGCGTACTTTGCGGAATCGTTGTCAAGCTTGATTTCCGCAACGGCGTTCGTCAGTTCGCGCAAACGCGCCAAAGCGACGTTGAATTGCAGCTTTTCAAAGTTTTCCGTCACCGCCGCGACCGTTTTGTGCGTCAAACGAATCAGCTTGTCGGCTTCTTTGGTCAATTCGGCGGGTTTGGCGGTTTCGGCGGGGCAGTTCAAAGCAATGCGCCACAAGCGGTTGACATAACGCCACGCGCCGTCGATTCCCGCCGCCGTCCATTCAAAGTCGCGTTCGGGCGGCGTATCCGACAGCACGAATACGCGGGCGGCGTCCGCGCCGTAGTTTTTCAAGATGTCTTCGGGATCGATAAGGTTGTATTTCGACTTGCTCATCTTTTCGGAACGACCGACCGTAACGGGCGTGCCGTCGCTGACTTTGACCGCCGTGCCGTCGGGGCGTTTGTCGACTTCGGACGGGAACAGCCAGTTGCCGTCAACATCCTTGTACGTTTCGTGGCAGACCATGCCTTGAGTGAACAAACCCTTGAACGGTTCGGACGCGCTCAAATACCCGCAGTCGCGCAAAGCTTTGGTGAAAAAGCGCGCGTACAACAAGTGCATAACCGCGTGTTCAATGCCGCCGACATACTGATCGACGGGCAGGAAATGATCGACGGCTTCGCGCGTAAAAGGCTTATCTTTTTCAAACGGAGCGCAGAACCGCGCAAAGTACCACGACGATTCAAAGAACGTGTCAAACGTGTCCGTTTCACGCAAAGCGGGCTTGCCGCAAACGGGGCAAACCGTGTGTTTCCAAGTCGGATGTTTTTCCAGCGGATTGCCGTTGCCGTCGAAAACGACGTCTTCGGGCAAAACGACGGGCAAATCCTGTTCGGGAACGGGAACGATTCCGCAATGTTCGCAATGAATCACGGGAATCGGACAGCCCCAATAACGCTGGCGGGAAATGCCCCAGTCGCGCAAACGGTATTGAACGGTCGCCTTGCCGCGTCCGATTTTTTCCAGCCGCTTAATCATTTCGGGAATGGCGTCTTTGGTCGCCATGCCGTCCAAGAATGCGGAATTGACCGCGACGCCGTCCTCGATATCGGCAAAAGCCGTATCGGTCACGACGGGCGTTCCTTCGTTTTTGTGCGCGACAACGACGCGGACGGGCAAGCCGTACTTGCGCGCAAAGTCCAAGTCGCGCTGATCGTGCGCGGGGCAGGCGAAAATCGCGCCCGTGCCGTATTCCATCAGCACAAAGTTCGCGATATAGACGGGCAATTCGGGATTGCCGCCCAACGCTTTGAATTCTTCGGCAAACGGGTGCATGACTTTCAGTCCCGTGTCGAAGCCTTTCTTTTCCGCGGTTTCGATATTCGCCGCGCTGGTGCCGAGCGCTTCGCATTCCTTGATGAACTTCGCGGCTTCGGGATTGGTTTTCGCCAGTTCCAAAGCAATCGGATGCTGGGCGGAAATCGCGCAGAACGACGCCCCGAACAAAGTGTCGGCGCGGGTGGTGAAGACTTCAAGCGTTTTATCCGTTCCGACAATCGGAAAATACAAGTACGCGCCGTGCGACTTGCCAATCCAGTTTTCCTGCATGGTGCGGACTTTTTCGGGCCAGCCCGTCAGCGTTTTCAAATCTTCCAGCAATTCGTCGGCGTATTGCGTGATTTTCAGCGACCACTGCGACAGCTTGCGCTTTTCGACGGGCGCGCCGGAACGCCAGCCTTTGCCGTCGACGACCTGTTCGTTCGCCAAAACGGTCTGTTCCACGGGGTCCCAGTTGACCCAAGAGTCTTTGCGGTACGCCAAGCCGCGCTTGAACATATCCAAAAACATTTTCTGTTCGTGCTTGTAGTATTCGACTTCGCAGGTTGAAACTTCGCGGTCCCAGTCAATCGACAAGCCCATACGCTTCATCTGTTTGCGCATGTTGGCAATGTTTTCGCGCGTCCATTTCGCGGGATGGACTTTGTGTTTGATAGCGGCGTTTTCGGCGGGAAGCCCGAACGAATCCCAGCCCATCGGATGCAACACGTTAAAGCCCTGCAAACGTTTGAACCGCGCCACAACGTCGCCCATGGCATAGTTGCGGACATGCCCCATGTGGATATTGCCCGACGGATACGGGAACATTTCAAGGGCGTAATATTTTTGTTTTTCGCCGGTTTCCTCTGTTTTAAAGGCTTTTTCCTTTTCCCAGACGGATTGCCATTTTTCTTCGGTTGTCCGAAAATTGTATCTTTCTTCGCTCATAACAAGGCTTTCACAAAAAAGTTAGTGTTGTGTGTGTGCCAGAATATCATTTTTGATTTTATCTGCAAGTCTTTGGTCGAAATTTTGAACCTCGTTTGCCCGATTTTTTGATTTTTGGCGCGTCAAAACGGTGATTTTGACCGAATCCGTTATTACCGCGTTGATTTTCAGCATGCGTCCGTCCGCCGGAAACCATTCGGACATAATCAAGCCGTCCGCTTTGTCGACCGTTTGCAGCGGATAGTCGGACAAAACCGTCAAAGCCGCCTGCCACAGCGATTTTGCCGCCGTTTTTGCCGTTTGTTTTTCCTGTTTTTTCTCTTTTTCGCCGCCCAGAGTGAATTTCAGCGTGTCCGCACCGAACAGGCGGTCTTCCTGTTTGTATTCCGTGGGACGTTCATAGCGTTTGTCAACCCGTTCGGGATATTCGTATTTCACGTCGCCCGCGCATGCGCTCAGAGTCAAAAGCCCCGTCATCACCGTTAAAAACTTCTGCATGATTCAATCTCCTTATACCCCGAAGTGATAGCAGTTTTTCCGCCTAAAAGCCAGCTGTCTTTTCGTTGCGATGTTTGAAACAGTTACGCAAGATTTTTTGTTTAAGGATACCGCTATGAAAAAACTATTGATTTCTGCCGCCCTGCTGCCGTTTTTGGCGGGGCAGGCAGCCGCCGCCCCCGCAATCGAGCTGGAATTGGGCGGATTTATGATGTTTTACGGGACTTACGCCCGTCAAAAAAAATCGGCAAAAGTCCCGATGAGCGTCAGCTTTCCGCCGTTGAGCGCGCAAACAAAAGCCATCGGCGACTATAACACTTTTGATTTGATGGGCGACGCCGAAATTTACTTTACGGGGTCGCACACGTTTGAAAACGGCATGAAAGCCGGCGCCGTCGTTCAGCTGGAAGCGGGAACGGATTCAAACACTTCCAATCAAGTCATCGATGAAACCTATATGACTTTCGATTCCAAAATCGGCAGAATCATTGCGGGCAACGTCAAAAACGCGTCCAACATGATGGCGGTGCGATCGCCGACCGCCAGTTTAATGGGATTTCAGGAAACGGATTTTACGCGCTTGATTTCCGTTCCCGCGCTGTTTTCCTATAACAAGGCGACGTATCCGACTTTGGACGACATTTCGACCAAGCTGTCTTATATCACGCCGGAAATTGGGGGCTTTTCGTTCGGAATCAGCCTAATGCCCGGCAACAAAGTCAAAGGAAAGGACGCGGACAATCTGCTTATTCCCAAAGACGGCATCAAAATCTTTAAACGCGGCGTGGACGCCATCGCGCTTTACACGCGCGATTTCGACGGCGTCCGAATGGACGTTTCGGGATCGTTTTCCAGCTACAAGCCGAACCTGAAAGCCAACGACATCAACGCCAAGGAATCCAATCTGAACGAATACGGCGCGGGGATTGCTTTCGCCGTCAGGGAATGGAGCTTCGGCGGTTCGTACCACTTTGTCAACTCCAGCCGTTTTGCCGCAGAAGCCGCCCTTGCCGTGCAAACCATGGGGGCGCACGGTTCATCATGGGAAGCGGGCGTCAAGTACGAAAACAACGCGTTTGCCGCCAGCGCGAACTTTATGCAGTCGCGCGCCGACAGCTTTACTGCGAACGGCAAAGACGACTATACGCAATATCAGCTGTCCGCCTGCTACACGTTCGCGGCGGGTGTCGACGGATTTGTCGATGCGGCATACCTGCGCTTTAAATCGGCAAGCGACGACCGCGCTTTGAGCAATCAGGGCTTTGCCGCCTCTGCAGGTGTGAAATTGACGTTTTAAAATAAAAGGCTGTAAATTTATGTTTACAGCCTTGAACCTTTTCGGATAGGCTGTTTCCTGCTTTATAAAACCACGTGGAAACAGCTTATGAAAAAAATTCTGACAGCCGTGGCGACCGTCGCGGCGTTGAGCGCAAACCCGGCAGTCGCCGAAGAATCCTTTGAATTGCAAACAAAAGGTTTTTTGACATGGTACGCGGGTTTTGCCAAACAAAACAATACCGTGTACACCACGGGCGGCTCGAACACGCCGACCGCCTTGACCGATGGTGCCGTCAGATTGTTGGGCTATGACAAAGCATCGCTGATTACCGACGGCGAAGTCGATTTTGTCGGCACTTATAAATTCAATGAAGACAACAAGCTGTCTTTCTTTATGAGCATTGACATCGTTCGCGACGAAGTCAACGTCGACCTCAGCTATTTCAAATGGGACGGCAAGGCCGGACGCTTCATCGTCGGCAACAGCAAGAATGTTTCCAACATGATGGCGGTAACCGCCCCCGATGCAGGGACTTTGGGCATTCAAGACACTTATGCGACAAATTTGATTGCCTTGCCGTACGGATTCGCCGTCAACCCCGCAACGTATTCCATTATTGACAACGACACGGCGAAAGTGTC
This sequence comes from Alphaproteobacteria bacterium UBA2903, assembly GCA_002349565.1. Taxonomy (GTDB): domain Bacteria; phylum Pseudomonadota; class Alphaproteobacteria; order CAAGCB01; family CAG-977; genus UBA2903. The sequence goes on from DEDN01000033.1 coordinate 53,110, forward strand.
TTACATTTCCCCCGAAATGGGCGGACTGCAGCTGGGCGCAACCGTCATGCCGTCCGACGCGGGATTATCCTCGGGCGACGCTTTTTACGTTTCCGAAAAAACCCGATTGAAATACGGCGCGAACGTTGCCGTGCTGTATACCAAAGATTTTGGCAAAACCGTTTTGTCCGTCAGTGCGAACTATGCCTATGCGAAACCGACTTTTAAAGGCATGAGCTACAGCGGCACCGATGTTGAAGAAAAGAATGTTCACCAATACGGCGGCGGCATCAGCATCCAGCGCGGCAATCTGACCGTTGGCGGTTCCGTCAATGTCGTCAACACATCCGATGAAATCGGCCGCCATTTCAACATCGGCGGACGCAGCCTTGCCAAAGGCGTGTCGTGGGATTTCGGCGTCGGCTACAACTTCGGACCGCTGGAAACCAGCATGAGCATGATTCAATCCCGCGCAAACAGCTTTTTTGAAAAAGGCAAAAAAGACGTTTACACGCTGGGCTTGCTTGCCGTGCGCTACCATATCACCAAAGGACTGTCCGTCTATGGTGAAGGCGGCTATATCAACTTCAACTCCGCCCGCCAAGACGACGATTATTCCAATGATTCGCCGTTGTTCACCATGGGTGTAACCGTCAGATTCTAAAGGTTTTGAATAATGGATAACCTGTCCGAAGTAAAAAACGAAATCGCGAAAACCGCCGCCGACTGCGGCAGAAAGCCCGCTGTGCTGGTGGCGGTGTCCAAAACGCACGGCGTTGACAAAATTCTGCCGCTGATTGAAGCGGGACAGCGCGTTTTCGGCGAAAACCGCGTGCAGGAAGCAATGGAAAAATTCCCGTCTTTAAAGGAAAAGTATCCCGATCTGAAACTGCACTTAATCGGTCCTTTGCAAACCAACAAAGCCAAAGAAGCGGTCGAACTGTTTGATGTCATCGAAACTATCGACCGCGTCGAACTGGCGGAAAAGCTGGCGAAAGAAATGAAAAAGCAGGGCAAAAACATTCCTTGCTTTATTCAGGTCAACACGGGTGAAGAACCTCAAAAAGCGGGAATTGTTCCACGTGAAACATTTTCATTATTGGAAAAATGCCGTGAACTGGGGTTGAACATTATCGGTTTAATGTGTATTCCGCCCGTAGACGACGAACCCGCGCCGCATTTCGCGTTTTTGAAAAAACTGGCAAAACAGGCGGGATTGTCCGAATTGTCCATGGGAATGAGCGCGGATTATCCCGTCGCCATTCAACAGGGCGCGACATACGTTCGCGTCGGTTCGGCTTTGTTCGGACAGCGGGATTATTCAAAGTGATTTTAAAGGCGGGAGATTTCCCCGCCTTTTTTATTTTCCCAGTTCTTTTGAACGGTTTTCCGCGGCTTTGACGGCTTGGGTCATCAGCGGTTCAAAACCCGTTTTGGGATTCATCAGTACATCCAAAGCCGCCGCCGTCGTGCCGTTCGGCGTTGTTACGTTTTGACGCAGTTTTGCGGGCGTTTCCGTGCTTTGCTCCATCAGGGCGGCGGAACCGATAACCGTCGCTTTCGCCAGTTTTTCCGCCGTATCGTCGGCAAGCCCCAAGCTTTTCGCCGCCGCGCTCAGCGCTTCGGTCAAATAAAACAAATAGGCGGGACCGCTGCCCGAAACGGCGGTAACCGCGTCGATTTGGCTTTCGTCGGTCAGCCAGACCGCTTCACCGCACGCTTTCGCGATTTCGGCAACGGCTTGCTTTTGAGAATCGGAAACGTTGCCGTTCGCAATCAAGCCCGTAATGCCTTTGCCGATGGCGGCGGGCGTGTTCGGCATGGCGCGCACGACGGCGGCGCGTTTCCCCAAATGCTTTTCATAAAAGGCAATCGGCTTGCCCGCGACTATCGTAAACAGCACCGCGCCTTTGTCCGTAAAGGGCTTGACACCGTCAATCACGTCGGCAATCAAAAACGGCTTGACGGCGGTGAAAACGACGGCGGGCGAAAAATCGGAGGCTTGAGCGATGTTTTCAAAAGCCGTGATGCCGCGTTTTGCCAAGTTTTCGCGGATTTCCGTGTTGGGTTCGACGACGCGCACGGCGGATTTGTCCGCCCCCGCCGCCAAAAATCCGTTTAAAATCGATCCGCCCATTTTGCCGCAGCCGATAACCAGCACTCCGTTCAAAGCCGCCATTTTACGCCTCCCTAAAAAGAACAATTTTCCGTAAAATAAGCCCGAAAATCCGTTTTTTAAAGAAAAAGATTTGGGTCAAACGCTTTTTTGGCGTATAAAGAAGAAAAGTTTTGTCAACAGGGGAAAAACCTTATGTATGTGATTACGGGCGGAGCAGGCTTTATCGGATCCAATCTAGCGGCGGAAATCGAAGACCGCGATTTGGGCGAAATCGTGATTGTGGACAGACTGCGCGACGGCGACAAATGGCGCAACATTGCCAAACGGTCTTTGCGCAACATCGTGTTTCCCGAAAAAATGTTCAGCTATCTGAACGCGCACGAAAGCGAAGTCGACGCCGTAATTCACTTCGGGTCAATGTCCGCGCCCATGGAAAACCACGTCGACGAGCTGATTGACGCCAACATCCATTTGACGGACAAACTGTTCCGCTGGTGCACCGAACATCAGATTCCGTTTCTGTACGCGTCGACCGCCGGTGTTTACGGCGACGGGTCTTTGGGATTCAAGGATGACGATTCCAAAGAAGCGTTAAGCAAACTGCGCCCCTTGTCGCCTTTGGCATGGACAAAGCTGTTCATTGACCGCAAAATCGTTGATTTGGCAGCCAGAGATTTGCCCGTTCCGCCTCAATGGGTCGGTTTTCGGTTTTTCAATCTGTACGGGCCGAACGAATATCACAAGACCCGCCACCAAAGTATCGTACCGCTGATTCATTCCAGCGTCAAAAGCGGCAAGCTGTTTCCTTTGTTCAAATCGGAAAATCCCGCTTACAAAGACGGCGACCAAATGCGCGACTTTATGTGGATTGAGGATTGCATCGATGTGATTTTGTGGTTTTTGGAACATCCCGAAATCAGCGGTATTTTCAATGTCGGCACGGGGCAGGCGCGGACATACGCCGATTTGCTGCGCGCCGTTTACGCCGCCATGGACGAAAAGCCCGAAATGGACTTTATCGATTTGCCCGCCGACATCAAGGGCAAATACCAGTACTTTACACAGGCCGATGTTCAAAAACTGCGCAATGCGGGCTATACCAAGCCGTTTACGTCGTTGGAGGAAGGCGTCGCAAAGTACGTCAAGGATTACTTGAACACGGACGACATTTACCGTTAAGGAGCTGTTATGACAGGCATTCCGTTTCCCGCGCTCGACCCCGTGGCGATTCACTTCGGACCGTTCGGTCTGCGCTGGTATTCGCTGGCGTATCTGGCGGGAATCGTACTCAGCTGGTTTTTGACCAAGCGCATGGTGCGCCGCTATCCGTCCCCCGTGTCGGGCGAAATGATCGACGATTCGTTTTTCTGGATGACGGTCGGCATGATTTTGGGCGGCAGACTGGGGTATGTGTTCTTTTACAACTTCGGTTATTATTGGGAACATCCGTGGCAAATTTTGGCGCTGTGGCACGGCGGCATGTCGTTTCACGGCGGGCTGCTGGGCGTGATTATAGCAATGTTCTGCTATACGCGCAGCGTCCGAGTCGGCTTTTTCGACTTGTCCGACTTAATCGCCTGCGTCGCGCCGATAGGGCTGTTTTTCGGGCGGCTGGCAAACTTTGTCAACGCCGAACTGTACGGGCGCGTCACCACCGTTCCGTGGGGCGTCGTGTTTCCGCACGCGGGACCGCTGCCCCGTCATCCCAGTCAAATCTACGAAAGCTGTTTCGAGGGCGTTTTGCTGTTCATTTTGCTTTATACGCTGTGGACGCGGTGCGTCTGGGCGCGGATTCGCCCCGGATTCGTATCGGGGCTGTTTCTGGTCGGCTATGCGGCGGCGCGCGGCGTATTGGAAAACTTCCGCGAACCCGACGCGCAAATCGGATTTTTGTTCGCGCGGGTGACCATGGGACAAATGCTGACCGTGCCGATGTTGATCGTCGGAATCGGAATTATGCTGTGGAGCGCAAAAAAAGCTTAGACATCGCGGGCAAACTCTGGTATCTGATAGGAACTGTGGAGCTTTGAAAAATGACTGAATTAGCTTTCGCCGAAAATGTCCGTTACCGTTTTTTCACACGCAAAAACGGCGTGTCCGAAGGTGACTTCGCTTCGCTGAACTGTTCGGTCAAGGTCGGCGACGACCCCGCGAAAGTGCGCGAAAACATGCGCCGCGTGGCGGGAAATATGGGGTGCACCGTCGAAAAGCTGTTTGTTCTGCACCAAACCCATTCGTCCATTGTCCTTCCCGTGCTGTCCAACGAACCGTTTGACAAGACTCCGTACGGCGACGCTTTGGTTACCAAAACTCCGAATATCTTTTTAGGCATCAAAACCGCGGATTGCGCGCCCGTTTTGCTGGCGGACGAGCTGAACGGCGTCGTCGCGGCGGCGCATGCGGGATGGCGCGGCGCGGTCGGCGGCATTTTGGAAAACACAATCCAAGCCATGATCGACATGGGCGCGGAACGCAAGAATATCTCGGCTTTAATCGGACCGTGCATCGCTTTGCAGTCCTATGAGGTCGGCGAAGATATGCACACGGAATTTATGCAGGCGGACGTGAAGTCGGCTCTGTTTTTTGTGCCGGCGGGCGCCGGCAAGTATCGGTTTGACCTGCCCGGCTATGTTCTGGCGCGTTTGGAACGGGCTGAAATCGGGGCGGCTGAATGGTGCGGCGAGGATACCTATTCCATGGCGGACAAGTATTTTTCGCATCGCCGTTCGTCGCAGGCGGGGCATCAAAGCGGTCGGCAGATTGCCGTTATCGGCATGCCGGACGAAACTTTATATTAACAACTGGGGAAAATTGATGAAAATTTTTTCGGGAAACAGCAACGTTCCGTTCGCGGAAGCCGTCGCAAACTATATGGACACGTCCCTTTCCAAGTGTTCCGTCCGTCGGTTCGCGGATAACGAAGTCTTTGTCGAAGTGCAGGAAACCGTGCGCGGGCAGGATGTCTACATCATCCAGCCGACCAGCACGCCCGTGAACGACAATTTGATGGAACTGCTGATTATGCTCGACACGTTCCGCCGTTCGTCGGCGCGCCGCATTACCGCCGTTGTGCCGTACTTCGGCTATGCGCGCCAAGACCGCCGTTCCGCGCCGCGCACCCCGATTTCCGCGAAACTGGTTGCGAACCTGATTACCTCCGCCGGTGCAAACCGCGTTGTAACCATGGATTTGCATGCGGGACAGATTCAAGGCTTCTTTGACATTCCCGTCGACAACCTGATGGCTGCCCCCGTGATGGTCAAGGACATTCTGTACCATTTCCGCGACAAAACCCCGATGATTGTGTCGCCCGACGTCGGCGGCGTCGTCCGCGCCCGTGCGATTGCGAAACGCCTGCACGCCGATTTGGCGATTATCGACAAACGCCGCGAACGCGCCGGCGTATCCGAAGTAATGAACATCATCGGCGACGTCAAAGGACAGGACTGCATTCTGGTTGACGACATCGTTGATTCCGCGGGTACTTTGTGCAACGCCGCGGTGGCTTTGCGCGATGCGGGGGCGACTTCGGTTCACGCGTATGTAACGCACGGCGTTTTGTCTGGCGAAGCGGTCAACCGCGTTACCAATTCGCCGCTGGAATCGCTGGTCATCACGGACAGCATCGAAGCGTCCGAAGCGGTTAAAAAAGCCCCGAACATCCGCGTGATTTCCGTTGCGGAACTGGTGGGCGAATCCATCCTGCGCATCAGCGAAGAACGGTCTGTCACCAGTCTGTTTTACTAAAAACCGCCTTTTTGAAAAGCCGTCGAAACCGACGGCTTTTTTGTTGTCCGCGTTACGCCGTCAGCCGCTTTATGTCGCGCGCGGGCGGCAAGCCGAAGCGGCGTTTGTATTCCGCGCTGAACTGCGTCGCGCTTTCGTATCCGACGGCATAGGCGGCTTTTTGCGCGTCAAAGCTTTTCGCCAGCATCAAACGCTGCGCTTCGTTCAGCCGAATTTGCTTTTGGTACTGAATGGGGCTGAGCGTTGTTACTTTCATAAAATTGCGGTAAAAAGTGGATGCCGTCATGCCGAACCGTTCCGCCAGATTTTCGACGTTTATTTTTTCGGCAAAGTTGTTTTTAATCCATTCGACGGCTTTTAAAATCTGATGGTCTTTGCTGCCGACGGTGTTAAGGGTCGCGATATAATCGCCCGCCGCCCCCGTCAGCAGTCTGTAATGAATTTCCCGCAACACCAGCGGCGCCATGATTTTTTGTTCCTCTTCGGATTTTTCCGCCAGTTCCGTCAGCCGCAAAAACGCGTCCAGCAAAGGCGTTCCGGCTTCGGCAACCGCCATTGCGCGGTGAACGCCGCCCGTTGATTTCGGTAAAGGAATTTCGCGCAGCAAATCGGCAATGATTCCGCTGTCCAGTTCGATGTACAAAGCCAAATACGGTTTTTCGGGCGACGCTTCGGACACATGGCAAGTGCTGGGAATGTCCAGATTCGTCACCATATATTGCCCCGCGCCGTACTCCATTTCCTCCGATCCCAGAACGGAGTGCTTTTTACCTTGCAAAATCAGCAGGGCAAGCGGGTTGTAAATACTGCATCGGGGCGAAGTCGGATGCTGTAAATGCGCCATTGTCAGTTTGCACGCAGCGATTTTCAAAACCGTCGGTTCGGGCATCAGTTTCAACAACTGCCGCTTCAACAAATCGATTTTTTCCGAAACACTCTTATCAAATTCGCTCATTTTTCCCTCTCTTCGGCTTGTTCAAGCCATTTTAAGGCTGTTTTCGCCACCTCGTCAAGGCAAGTGATAGAATTTGATAAGAATATGCCAGAATCATGTATTCAATCATCCCGTTCGCCGTTTTTATAATAGCGGTACAACATCAAAACGGGAGGATGCTTATGCAAAAAATCATTACGGCAGTTTTGGCGGCGGCTTTGATTGGCGGAGCGGCATATCATTTTAAGGTACTGCGCAGCAACTTTGTCATCGCCGATCAAGGATCGTTTATGGCGGGCGGAACGGTTTTGCACCATACGGGAAAATACACAAGCCCGTACAGCCCCGACGGGCAGACTTTTCACGGCGATCACGCTTACGTTTTCTGGCAAAAACCATTCAAAGCGCGCAAATATCCGCTGGTATTCATTCACGGAATCGGACAGTTTTCCAAGACTTTTGAAACAACGCCCGACGGACGGGACGGGTTTCAAAACATCTTTTTGAAAAAACGGTTCGCCGTGTATCTGGTTGACCAAGCGCGGCGCGGACGCGCGGGACGCAGTACGGAAAAAGCGACCGTTGAACCCGTTTTCGACGAACAGCTGTGGTTCGACCGCTTCCGCATCGGGACGTATCCGAACTACTTTGACGGCGTGCAGTTCAAGCAGGGCAAGGAAACGCTGGGACAATTTTTCCGCCAGATGACGCCGAACATCGGCAGGCAGGATTTCAACGTCTATGCCGACGCTTATGCCGCCGTATTGGAAAAAACGGGCGACGCCATCCTTGTTACACACTCGCAAGGCGGGGCGGTCGGCTGGCTGACGGCGCGCAAAACCGATAAAATCAAAGCGATTGTGTCCTATGAACCGGGCGGCAGCTTTCCGTTCGTCAAGGATGAAAATCCGACGGCGATGAAAGCGGAATCGGGACAGGGCGAAACCGTCGAAATAACCTAAGACGAAATGCGGAAATACACACGCTTTCCGATTGTCATTTACTACGGCGACAACATGCCCGCCGACGAAACGGCGACGCAGGAACAAAAACGGTGGCGCAACCGCTTGGAAATCGCCCGCAAATGGGCTAAAGCCGTCAACAAACGCGGCGGGGACGCAACGGTCGTTCACTTGCCCGACGCCGGACTGCACGGCAATACGCACTTTCCGTTTTCCGACTTGAACAACTTGGACGTGGCAAAGCTGATGTCGGATTGGCTGCATGAAAAAGGCTTGGATTAAGGAGAAACACTATGAACAGACGCGATTTTTTGAAAACGGGACTGGTTTTCACGGGCGGTTTGGCTTTGGGCGCGGCGGCAAAGGCGGCTTTGCCCGAACGAAAGGATGCTTTTTTCCGCGACGCCAGAACGTTGAACAACGGCGGCTTGACGGTTTCAGCGCTGGGATTCGGGTGCATGGGCTTGACCTATAACCGCAGTCGGCATCCCGAAAAAAGCAGCTGATAAAGCTGCTGCACCAAGCCGTCGAACGCGGCGTAACGCTGTTCGACACGGCGGAGGGATACGGTCCCTTTACCAACGCAGAACTGGTCGGCGAAGCCCTTTCCCCGTTCAAGGACAAAGTGCTGATAGCGACCAAATTCGGACATGCTTACAAAAACGGCAAAAGGGACATGAGCCACGAAGACAGCCGTCCAGAACACATCCGCCAAGTGTGCGACGACTGTTTGCGGCGGCTGAAAATCGACACTATCGGGCTGTTTTATCAGCACCGTTTCGACGTCAACACGCCGATAGAAGATGTTGCGGGAACGGTCGTCGACTTGATTAAAGAGGGCAAAGTCCGCCATTTCGGATTGTGCGAAATCAGCGCGGAAACGCTGAAAAAAGCACACAAAGAATATCCCGTCGCGGCGGTTCAAAGCGAGTATTCCATCATGTTTCGCGATCCCGAAACCAAACTGCTGCCCGTTTTAAAAGAGCTGGGCATAGGCTTTGTGCCGTACAGTCCTTTGGGACGCGGATTTTTGACGGGAAGCATTACGGAATACACGCAATTCGACCCGAAAAACGACAACCGCCAAACCTTGCCCCGCTTTACACCGCAAGCCATTCGTCAAAACCTGCGGCTGGTTGAAAAGCTGAACGCTTTCGGGCGCACGCGGGGGATGACGGCGGCGCAGGTGTCTTTGGCTTGGCTGGTGGCGAAGTACGACAAAATCGTGCCGATTCCGGGAACAACAAAGCTGTCGCATTTGGAGGAAAACCTGCGTTCAACAGAGTTCAAACTGTCGTCCGCCGACATTGCCGAACTGGATAAAATCGCAAACGAAACACCGATTGCGGGCGACCGCTATGGCGCGCAGCAGGCGGCTTTGGTCGGCAAGTGAAAAGATGTCGAAAAATTGAAACAGGCGGAAAAATTTCCGCCTGTTTAAAAATCACTTCATAAATCCGTATTCATAAACAGTAGGGCGCAGTTTTTGTTCCAGCTGTTTATAAGCGGTTTCAAATTCCGAAAAATCAACGGGTTTGGATATTGTCGTTTCGTTGTATTTCCGCAAAGCGTTTCTGATTTGAAACCAGCCCACGTCCGAATTTTCAAGCTTGAATTCTCGTTTGACCGGTTGCGGCAGGCTTAGTTCAAAATACTTTTTCCACAATTTTTTGCCGGCGTTCAAAACGGATTTGGCTTCCTCCGAAAATTTTTTGTTTTTCATATACTTGACCATAAAATCGCTTTTAAATCTGTTTTCCGCGCCGACTTCGTTTTCCGAATACGGTATGAAATGATTGACGACGAGCCAGTTTTGACCGTTCCATTCCAAATTTTGAACGGAAGCGGTGAAATTGCCGGCGTTGAACAGCATATACATCAAACAGTCTTTGAAAAATTCGTCGGGTAAATCCTTGTCGGGCTGTAAAAACTGGTCGCGGTCGTTGACCCAGCCATGTTTGACCAGATGTTCGACGAAAAATAAAACGGCGGCTTGACGCAAGTTGTCTTTCGTAACGTAAAAACCATTCCCGCGAGAAGCGGCGGAAGACAACAGGTAAACATATTTTTGCGCGTTCTGCACATCGTTCGTTCCCGCGCACATATAGCCGACGGCGTTGTCAGCCCATGTCTTGACCCGCGGATTGCCGTCTGCCGCAGTAATAGCTGATTTCAGCGGAACGACAGGCGTTTTATTCGCTTTCGGACGCTTTATCCAGCGACTGAGAAAACTGTCCGACGGAATGTTGTAAAATTTCTTTTCCCCCTGCGGTTCACCGTTTTTTGACAGGATTTCCGTTGAAATGTCCGTTATTTCTTTGCGTTTGCGGCTGTTGTTGCTTGTTTTCCAAATCAGAAAACCGATCGGAAAGTCGCCTTTCAATCCGTCGAACGCTTTGCTGTGAACTATAAAGCCGTTCATATACTCCGCATTCCATCGTTTGCGGAAATCCTCGAAATTCGGGGCGTTAACATATTTCAATTTGCTGAACATCGCCAAAACGGCGTCGGGCATTTCAACCGCAATTCGCGCAACAAACTGCATGAACAGTTCGTTGCTTGCTTTGCCCCAGTCGGGCATACCCTTTTCGGCGAATTTCGTTTTGGCGACTCCTGTTTTGTTTTTGGCTTTGCCGACGCCTTTCGCCGTGTTGTCGGCGTTTGTCGCTTCGGCATAAGGCGGATTGATTAAAATCAGAATTTTTCTTTTTTCTTGAATCGCCGTTCGCAGTTCGGCGGGCAGTTTTCCCGTCAGGGAATAGTCGATCTTTCCGTCGTCCGTTATGTCGTCGTTCAGATAATCGTATTGAAAACGATAGGCGCCGACGCACGTCTTTGTCGCCGTCATAATGTCAACGTCGTTTTGTTCCAGCGTGCTCATGAACAAATTTCTGGGGTTTGAATGTTTTGTTTCCAGATTTCCGACGCCGCAGCACATATCCCAGACGATATAGTTTCTCTGCCAGTTTTTTCCCAAAGTTTTCGCCAGCAGTTCATAAGCTTTGTCCACGATGTGCAAAGGCGTGTAAAACGCGCCTTTGAAATCGCGTTCATTGACCGGAATCAGGCAGTCCCGCCGTTCCAGCAGATAGTCACGGTATTTCTGTTCGGGCGGACGGTCGTAAATCGCCCAAAATTGCTGGTATCTTTCCTGATTTCCGATTTCATACAAACGCCCTTTCAACAAAAACGCCGGCATATTGTTTTTGTGGATCAGCTCGGCTGGCAGTTTTTGATGCGTGGCTGTTTTTCCGTCGCTCATAATATCGGCGTAAAACAGCAGGGAATATTCGTCCGTGTTCAAATTTCCGATTTCGCGTCCGATCATGTCCACCCACCTGTCGAACACCTGTTTCAGATTGTCCGGCGTGATTTGCGTGCGAATGATTTTGCGGTGCTTGACGGCGTTTTTGACCGTTTTTATAAACTCGTCGCTTTGTGTTTCGATTTGAAAAGCGACAAAGCGCGTCCCGATATACGCCGATACGGTTTCCAAAGCTTCCCGCGTGTATTTGCTGGCGGATTTTCCCCAGTCGATTTCCTTTGTTTTGCTTTTTTCTGTCAGAAAAGGCAGGATTTTGGCTGTTTCCATAATCGCCGCCTTGACGCAGTCCATCACGCAAAGAAACGGCGGCACTTCCTCGCCTTTTTTATGGGCGGCGAACACATAGCACAGCAACTGCGTAAACATTTCATAAACGGATGTTTGACCGCCTTTTTTGGTTTCAAACCAAATTTCCTTTGTTTGTATGTCAATCAGATTTTTTTGGGTTCTTTTCAATCCCAGGACATCAATATAAATGTCTTTGACGTCTTCTTCACTGCTGACGCTTTGCAGTCGTTCAAATAGTGTTTTAGCCATAAAAAATCCCCAAAAACCGCCTTTTAGGCGGCTCGGGGAGTTCATAAATCACATAGTGTAATGATCCTTCTGACCTTTAAAGCTGTCCGCGGGACGACCTCTGAACATACGTCAAAAGCTCCCCGAACCATTGTCAGATTCGGGGATATTCTCCGCATTTACATTCAAGCAAAGCGGATTACGGCGCATATCTGGCACCGACACTATGGAGAGCTTATGAAGGCTCCGCGCCCGCCAAGGCGCTTGTTCGTCGAAACGACAAACCTTTTTACAGAGTAGCATAATTACACAGCTCTACAAGGATTTTTTTACCTTAATCCGACTACCGTTTCGCAGTATTGACCATTCGTAAACTTCAACGGTGTTTGTTTGATAAAATCGGTTGCTTTTCGCGCTTAAACGGTGTAAACAGACTCCGTCAAGGTTCGACACCCCTGGAGGTCGAACAGACTTAATCATATCAAAAGGATTTGAAATTATGGCTAAAACAGTCAATATCCGCGTTAATGAACGCAAAACGGCAGGTAAGGGGGCGGCTCGTGCCGAACGTCGCGCAGGTTTGATTCCCGGTGTTATCTACGGTGAAAAGAAAGAACCCGTGATGTTTTCGATTTCCGCTCTGGATTTGGATGCGCAGCTGCGCCAGTCCGGTTTCTGGACCCGCCAGTTCGAAATCGAAGTCGGCAAAAACAAATATCACGCCATTTGTCAGGACATTCAGACGCACCCGATTACGGATCGTCCGATTCACATCGATTTCCTGCGTGTTTCCGCAAACACCGAACTGCAGATCGAAGTCCCCGTCATGTATGAAAACGAATTGGCGGCTCCGGGCTTGAAGAACGGCGGCGTTTTGAACGCGATTTACCGTTCTATCGAAGTCATGTGCAAACCCAAGGATATTCCCGAAACCTTGTTCGTTGATTTGACGGGCTTGGAAATGGGCGATGTCGTGAAATTGGGCGACATCAAGTTCCCCGCCGGCGTCAAACCCGTCGAAGACTTGGATACCACGATTGCGGCGATTGCTGCGCCTGCGGCTGAAGAAGTCGAAGAAGCTCCTGCTCCCGCGGCTGATGCTGCGGCTGCTCCCGCTGCTGCTGCGGCTCCTGCTGCGAAGTAAGGATGATTGCCGATGTTTTTGGTTGTCGGTCTTGGGAATCCCGGGGCGGAATATAAAGGCAATCGGCATAATACCGGATTTATGGCGACGGACGAAATTGTCCGTCGCTATAATTTTGGCGCGTGGAAATCCCGCTTTAACGCGCAAGTGTCCGAAGGCGTGATTGACGGTGAAAAAGTCATTGTTTTACAGCCGCAAACATTTATGAACAATTCGGGACAAGCGGTGCGCGCCGCAATGGATTTTTACAAACTGCCCGTTTCTCAAGTCATTGTTTTTCATGATGAAATGGACATTCCCGTTGGCAAGGTCAAAGCCAAAGTCGGCGGCGGCGCGGGCGGACACAACGGGCTGAAAAGCATTGACGCGCATTGTTCGCCGAATTATGCGCGCGTTCGCATCGGAATCGGACATCCCGGCGACAAAAATCTGGTTGTCAACTGGGTACTGTCGAACTTTTCAAAAGCGGACAAAGAAATCATCATCACGGAATTGGAACATGTTGCGGACGCTTTGCCGCAATTACTGGCGCACGGAACGGGCGAATTCACGTCCAAACTGGCACTGATTCAGAAAGGATAGGAAATGGGTTTTAATTGCGGAATCGTCGGATTGCCGAACGTTGGAAAATCGACTTTGTTTAACGCTTTGACGTCGACTATGGCGGCGCAGGCGGCGAATTATCCTTTCTGCACGATTGAACCGAACGTCGGGCGAGTTGCCGTTCCCGACGCGCGTTTGGCGGTGCTGTCGGATTTGGCGAAATCCAAGCAGACCATCTACACGCAGCTGGAATTTGTGGATATTGCGGGCTTGGTCAAAGGCGCGTCCAAAGGCGAAGGCTTGGGCAACCAGTTTTTGGCGTCAATCCGCGAAGTCGACGCGATTGTGCATGTCTTGCGCTGTTTCGAAGACAGCGACATTACGCACGTTGAGGGTTCGATTGACCCCGTGCGCGACGCTGAAACCATAGAAACCGAATTGATGCTGGCGGATTTGGACAGTTTGGAACGCCGCATCGTGCCGTTTGAAAAGAAAGCGCGCGCGGGCGAAAAAGAAGGCAAGGAAATGGTTGCCGTCATGCAGCCCGTTCTGGACGCTTTGCGCAACGGAAAGCCCGCCCGCACCGTTCAATTCGACGATGAAGAACAGAAAAAGATTTACAAACAGCTGTTTTTGCTGACGTCCAAGCCCGTTTTGTACGTCTGCAACGTGGATGAATCGTCCGCGGCAACGGGGAACGAATTTTCAAAACGCGTCTTTGAAATGGCAAAACAGCAGGGCAACGAAGCCGTTATCGTGTCCGCGGCGATTGAAGCCGAAGTCGCTTTGCTGGAAGACCCGACGGAACAAAAGGAATTTTTGGAAACGCTGGGATTGGCGGAAACGGGATTGAACCGCGTGATTAAAGCAGGATACAAGCTGTTGGATTTGAAAACGTTTTTCACGGTCGGCCCCAAGGAATCCAAAGCGTGGACGATTAAAAACGGCATGACCGCGCCGCAAGCCGCGGGCGTCATTCACTCGGATTTTGAAAAGGGCTTCATCCGCGCGGAAGTCATTTCGTATCAGGACTTTGTGGACTGCCAAAGCGAAGCCAAAGCCCGCGAGTTGGGAAAACTGCGTTCCGAAGGCAAAACGTACGTTATGCAGGACGGCGACATCTGCCATTTCCTGTTTAACGTTTAGAGTGTTTTAAGAATGCGTCTGGCTTTATACGAACCCGACATTCCGCAAAACACGGGGACTTTGCTGCGTTTGGCGGCGTGCTTTAATCTGCCTGTCGACATTATCGAGCCGTGCGGCTTTATTTTCGACGACAAGCGCATGCGCCGCGCGGGCATGGACTATCTGAACATTGTCGATTATACGCGCCACGATTCGTGGGAAAAGTTCTATGCGCAGCATACGGGGCGCATTGTTCTGCTGACGACCAAAGGCGCGGAACCGCATCACCGCTTTCAGTTCCAAGAATCCGACATTCTGCTGCTGGGGCGTGAAAGCGCGGGCGTTCCCGACAGCGTTCATCACGCCGCAGACGCGCGTCTGCGTATTCCGATGCGGGCGGACACGCGCTCCATCAACGTCGCCATGGCAGGCGCGATTGTTTTAAGCGAAGCTTTGCGCCAAACGGGGCATTTCGACACGCTGGTTTGATTGCTTTAAACCAATTTTCGAATAAACGCCGACGCATCCAATTCCAAACAGGCGGCAATATCCAAAAATTCAATCACATCCAGCCGCCTTTCCCCGTTTTCGTACTTTGACACATACGATTGCGGTTTGTTCAGCTTTTTTGCCAATAAAACCTGTGTAATTCCTTTGTTTTTCCGTTCTTGAATCAGCAAATTCAAAAACAGTTTGTAGCGGTCTGTAAAAACGGATTTGGTCATTGTTTCATCCTTGTCTGCTTGACAAGGATAAAATCCCGTTTTAGAATATCCCAAATTAGGATATTTCAGCTGTAGGGGATTTTTAATGAAAAAACATTCCGTTGTTTTGCTGATTCTTTTTTTGGCATCGTGCCGTTCGTTGACATTTCAAGATATGAGGCTGAACGATGCAAGCTCTCAATCGTTGCCGCCGCTTGAGTCGATTGTCGATGCGGCAAGTTTGGAAAATGCGTATTCGGCGGGGAAAGTGACCGTTGATACTTATTATTCTCCGTATAGCCGTTACGGAACTTACGGTTCTTCGACCGGCAGAATTGTAAAAGATCCCCGTGTTCAAGATGCCGTCAACTTGTTTCAGCGCGATGTAAAAGAAAACTTGACCCGTTCGGCGGGACAAACGGCGGGTTTTATCAGAATGAAAATTCTGAATTCGTCAGAAAGCCGCTGTTTTATATGCATGTTCGGCTCAATGCTGACCGCATTTACCGTCAATTTGTTTGGTGTCCCGCTGGATTATCATTCTCAAATAACGGAATACGAATTTGAAATTTTCGATGTCAACAAAAACCCCGTAGCACGCTATGTCGAATTGACCCGAAGCAAAACCCCGATAGCCTTGTGGCGCGGCTATGTTCCAGCAACCGCTGAACGCCGCGACGCGCTGATGACTTTGAAACACGCTTTGTTCAATCTGCACCGCAAAGTCCAGCGCGACTTTACGCAAATCAACAACAATTTAGCAAAAGGAAACGCCCAATGAGCAGAACAAACGAAATGAATGAAGAATTGAAAGAAATTGCAACGGACATTCTGTTGAAAATCGAGGCAATTAAAACCTGTCCGATTCACGACGACATCTTGTTAGACCAATATTTTGGTGAAGACGAATGCTATGCCAGAGCAACAGCTTTGTACAAAAAAGAATACGGTTCTCATCTTCCGTATTCGTTTGAGGCGTTTCACGATGCCATAAAAGAAGTTTCATCCGAAACATATGATGAATGTCCGGATTGTGGAGAGGAGTAATGACGATAAAGAAAGTTTTTTGCGTCGTTACATTTTATTTATGTTTTATGGCTATGCCTTGTTCAGCTGAACTCATAGTAACTCCTTGTTCTATGGAAGGAATGCTATGTTATCTTCGTTCTTCTGAACTTCACCCTGAAAAAATTGAATTCAGAGAAAATTCGTCTTCAGATTCAAAACTTGTAAAAGAAATTGAATCCGGCGCTCCAATCAGGGTACGCCTTCTTGAACGAAAGATATACCCTTTGGATCTTTCTATAAATCGTTTTAAAGACGAAAATTGGGGACGAGTTGAATATGAAATAATGAATGCAGAGGGGACGACAGAAAAAATTATCGGATGGATCTTTCTGGATGACGCTTATCGATTGCAAGAAAAAGATTCTCGTGTAGAAAATTACTTTGAGTGTCTTTCTGCTATAGAAAAAAAAGTGTGCATAGATTTATTTTTAAACAGACCTGCGTTATACGGTTTTCTTAGAATAGAGATTTTAGGAACAGGGCGCAGCAAATTATTCTACTTTAATTTCTATAATAGCGAAAAGAAGCTAATTGAGATTTATCGCCAATTCCCTGAGTTTAATCGTCCACTCGCGGAATTGGGGGATTACTTCTTTAATAGAAAAGAGATGTTTTCAACTCCGTATTTTTAGTCTTTCACACAACCAGCGGGGAAAAATTTCTCCGCCGTTGTGCTTAAATCACAAATAATCACCTAAAACACGACCGTCAGCATCATTTTAAAGCGTTCTTTGCCTTTGACGGCGTGGGGATGATGCGCGGGCATGACAATGCTTTCGCCCGCGTTCAGTTCGAAGTCTTTGCCGTCGATTGTCAGAATGCCGACACCGTCCAGACACGTCACAAACGCGTCGCCGTCGGATTGGTGCGTGCTGATTTCCTCACCTGCTTCAAAAGCGAATAAAGTAATGCTGACGGCGCTGTTTTGCACCAGCGTTTTGCTGACAATCTGTCCCGCTTGATAGTCCACTTGGTCCTTCAGTGTCAAAACGCGCGCTTTCGCGATATTTTTCAAAGGTTCCATTTGCCCTCTCTTTCCTTGGGAAAGATACCCGTTTTTGCTTTGAACGTCCATATAGCCGAATGCTTTGCTTTATGCCGACCAATCAAGGATTGCCGCGCCTGCTATCGCAGGCTCGCAAGTCCGAGTTTAAGCAGTATACTGTCAAGCTACGGTGTCAACGTGTTCCGCGGGCTGGTCGGCGCGAGGACCACCTTTGGTCACAACAACCACCGCTTCACGCAAAACGCGGTCGCCGCCAATCATATAGCCTTTTTGCCATTCTTGGACAATCGTACCCGTCGGTTTGGTCGGATCATCGATTTCCTGCACGACTTTATGCTTGTTCGGGTCGAACACCAATCCGATGCTTTCGATTGCCGTAACGCCGTTCTTTTCCAACGCTTGAGTCAAATCCTTTTGCGTTAAATCAAGCCCTACCATCAGGTTTTTGATTTGTTCGTTTTCGCGTTCGGATTCGGGCAAAGCCGCCATTGCGCGCGTCAGGTTGTCGCCGACGGACAATAAATCCTTGGCAAACGAGGAAACCGCGAATTTAGAGCGGTTTTCCAGCTCTTTTTGCGTGCGGCGGCGCAAGTTTTCCATTTCGGCTTCCGCGCGGACGTAAAGGTCTTTGAATTTCGCGGCTTCGGCTTTCAACGCTTCCAATTCCGCGTTGGCTTCCTCTTGCTTTTGTTCGGGCGTTTCTTCCTCGACAACGGGAAGCTGTTCGTCGTTTTCCATGGATTCTTCAAAATGTTCGTGATGTCTTTTGTGTGTCATAACGTTATCCTATCAATTTACTGACTACTCTTGACGTATAATCCACCAAGGGAATAATTCTGGCATAGTTCATGCGCGTCGGACCGATAATGCCCACCGCTCCGACGATTTTTTCGCTGCCGTCGCGATAAGGCGCGGTTATCATCGAACAGCCCGAAAGCGTAAACAGCGAATTTTCCGATCCGATGTAAATCTGAATACCGTTCGCCGTTTGCGTCAAATCCAACAGCTTCGCCATGCTTTCCTGCGCTTCCAAAACGCCGAAAAGACTGCGCACGCGTTCCAAATCGTCCAAAGCTTGAATATTGTCCAGCAGGTTCGCCTGCCCTTTGACGATAAGGACGCCTTTTTTCCCGCCGCCCCACGCCGCCAAGCCTTGCGCGACCAAACGTTCGGCGGATTCGTTCAGCTGCGCTCTGTGGTCGTTTATTTCGGCTTTAATCAAATCGGAGGCTTCCTCGACCGTCTTGCCCTGCATGCGGCGGTTCAGATAGTTGGTCGCTTCGGTCAAGGACGACGGCAAAGTCCCCAAAGGAATGTCGATAATTCGGTTTTCCACCGCGCCGTTTGCCATGACCAGAACCACCAAAGCCCGCCCCGCGTTCAGCGGCACGAATTCGATGTGCTTCAAAGGCGCGTCCAGCTTCGGCGCGACAACGACGCCCGCGCATTTCGACAACCCCGACAAAGTGGCGGAAGCTTGAGCCAGCATATTTTCCAGATTGTCGCCCGCGGATTTGCAGTGAGCTTCTATCGCGTGGCGTTCCGCGGGATCAAGCGAACCGATTTCCAACAATCCCTCGACAAACAGCTTCAACCCTTTTTCGGTGGGGATTCGTCCCGCCGACGTATGCGGCGATATCAACAGCCCCGATTCTTCCAAATCCGCCATAACGGCGCGAATCGATGCCGAAGAAAGCGGAAAATCAAGCAATCCCGCCAGAGTCTTTGACCCGACGGGTTCGCCTTTTTCCAAATAAGCGTCAACCAGCGACCGAAAAATATCGCGGGAACGCTGATTTAATTCACTCGGCATTGATATTTTCTTACTCATAATGGATAAATGTAGTAATCATAGGGTCAAACGTCAACCGTTCAACGCTCACAGGAGATTAAAAATTATGGAACGTCCGTCCAAAAGAAAATTCGACGAGCTCAGAAAAATCGTCATTGAACCGAACTTCAACAAATACGCGGAAGGGTCTTGTCTGATTAAATGCGGCGACACGCACGTCATTTGCACGGCAACCGTCGAAGACAAAGTCCCGATGTGGATGCGTAATTCTGGACGCGGCTGGATTACCGCGGAATACGGAATGATTCCCCGCGCCACGGGAACGCGCACCGATCGCGAAGCCAAAAAAGGACAGTCCGGACGTTCCGAGGAAATCCAGCGTCTTATCGGACGGGCTTTACGCTCTGTCGTCGATTTGAAAGCGATGGGCGAAATCTGCATCAAAATCGACTGCGATGTCATCCAAGCCGACGGCGGAACGCGCACGGCGTCAATTACGGGCGGGTTTGTGGCTTTGCATTTGGCATTGCAAAAACTGCGCGAACGCCGCCGTTTTTACACTTTGCCGCTGTTCGACACCGTTTCGGCGATTTCCTGCGGCATTTACGAAGGAACTCCCGTTCTGGATTTGGATTACATCGAAGATTCCAATGCCGAAACCGATTCCAATTTCGTCATCACGGGCACCGGCGGCATTGTCGAAATCCAAGGCACGGCGGAAAGAAAGCCGTTCTCGCTTGATCAATTCCATGAATTGTACGCTTTGGCGGTCAAAGGCACGACCGAAATCGCCCGCATCCAGCACGAAGCTTTGGGGGAATAAATGCGCAAACTGACGGAAAAAGAGGTCGTTCTGGCGACCCATAACCAAGGCAAAGTCCGCGAATTGCAAGCCATGCTCGCCCCCTTCGGCGTCAAGGTTTTATCCGCCGACGATTTGCATCTGTCCGAACCCGAAGAAACGGGGGACACGTTCGTTGCGAATGCGAAACTAAAGGCGGAATCAGCGGCTTTAGAAGCTAAAATGCCCGCTCTTGCCGATGATTCGGGCTTGTGCGTTCACGCGCTCGGCAACCGTCCGGGGATTTATTCCGCGCGCTATAACAACCCCAAAAAGAACGGCTTTGCGTACGCGATGGACTGCTTGAACAAAGAATTGGGCGACGCCGCCGACCGTTCCGCCCACTTTGCCTGCGCGATTGCGATTGCGTGGCCCGACGGACACACGGAAACGTTTGAAGGCCGCGTCAACGGCACATTGAGCAAAGCTCCGCGCGGTTCGGACGGATTCGGCTATGATCCGATGTTTATCCCCGACGGGTATGACAAAACGTTCGCCGAACTGCCCGCCGAAGTTAAAAACACCATCAGCCACCGCGCCGACGCTTTAAGCCAATTCGTCAAGGGGTGCTTGTGAGCTTCGGAATCTACATCCACTTTCCGTATTGCCGGTCAAAGTGTCCGTACTGCGACTTTGCCAGTTATCCCGCAAAGACGATAGATTTCGCCTTGTGGAACGAAAAGTACGCCGACGCTTTGACCGCTTACGCGCGCCGATTGCCCGACAAAACCGTTTCCAGCGTGTTTTTCGGGGGCGGCACGCCGTCCCTGATGCCGCCCGAATTGATCGGGTCGGTCATTGCCAAAATCAAAGCGTTGTGGAAATGTGCCGACGATACGGAGATTTCCATGGAAGCCAACCCCTGTTCGGTTGATTTGGACAAGCTGCGAGCGTACCGCGCGGCGGGGATAACGCGGCTGTCTTTGGGCGTGCAGGCGTTGAACGACAAAGATTTGAAATTCCTCGGGCGGCTTCACTCTGTCGAACAGGCTTTAAGGGCTGTTTCGGATGCGAAACAAATTTTCGACGACGTTTCGGCGGATTTGATTTACGCCCGCCCGACGCAAACCTATGCTCAATGGCAAAGCGAACTTGACCAAGCTTTGTCGCTGAATTTAAAGCACTTGTCCCTGTATCAGCTGACTTTGGAAGAAGGGACGTATTTCTACAAAAAAGGCTTGGAAATGCCCGAAGACGCGTTGTGCGCCGATTTGTTCACGTTGACCGACCGCATGACGTATCAGGCGGGTCTGCCCCGCTACGAAGTGTCCAACCACGCCGCAAAAGGTCACGAGTGCCGCCATAACTTGCTGTACTGGCAGGGCGGTGAATGGATCGGCATCGGTCCCGCCGCGCACGGACGCTTTACGCAAAACGGGCAATTCATTGCCACAGCGGAAAGCCGAATCCCCGCCGAATGGATGAAGCATACGGGCGGCGAAGAAATCGTTTTGACACCGAAAGAAAAGGCGGAAGAGCTGATTTTAATGGCTCTGCGCACCGAAAAAGGGCTGAACAGGGACGCCTTTAAAGCTGCCCTTGGTCAAGACTTCGAATCGTTTTTGGACGGCGAAGTTTTGCAGGATTACCAAATGGACGGATTGATGGTTTGCGACAAAAAAGGATTGCGCGCCACCGCCAAAGGGCTGCTGATTTTAAACGCTTTGTGCCGTTCCTTAATAAACGTCTGACGCGGGCTTTTGTCCCAAATAGCCGAACACGGGTTCAACGGGGGTTTCGATTTTCTCCTCCGAAACCGCATCTTCCGCCGATTCCTCGGGCTCTTCGGGCGGAATATAAACCAAATCGGGCGAATTGCGGAAATCCTTGATGAACACTTCGGGGGCGTAAACGGGTTCCGTTTCAAACGCTTCAATCGCGGGCGAAAGGGTTACAAAGCCTTTCTTTTCAACGCCCAGCACTTGCAGTCCGCGTTCGGACAGCCCGTTCGGCAGCAGACGAAACAGCCCGTCAATGCCGTTAAAGCCCGACGGCGTGGTCAAATCCGAATACGAAAAGCCGCCCGTTTCCGCCAATACCGCCGCCAAAGCAACCGCGTCGTACGCTTGCGAAGCGATGCGGGGCGGCTTGTCGCCGTAGGCATCCTGGTAACGGCGCGCAAAAGCGGCAAATCCCGCCGACGGCAAGTTTGTAAACCACCCGCCGACCAACGACGGTTCGCGCGCGGGACGGGCTTCCGCCCATTGCGACGTTCCCAAAACGCGGATTTCAGACGGCAAGTCGTAATAAGAGAACAAAGCCCCCAGCGAACGCAGGCGACTGCCTTCGTCGGTAACGAAAATCGCGTCGAATTCAAACGGATCGCGGACAAGCTCGGTCGTTTTCAGCGTTTCAATGGCGGTTTCCAGTTCTTCGGACGTCATTTGAACGTCTTTCCATTCGTCGGTTTCCTTGTCTTTCATTTTGACGGGCTGACCGGCGGCAACGGCTTCGCGGCTTTTTTCCAGCCGTTCGACTTCATCGTCGCGTTCTTTTTCCAAATCTTCCATCATGCGCGGCATAATCGCGGAAACGGCAACCTGCAAATTGTCCAGTTTCGGGTCGTAAAACGCGGCTTTGGTGATTTTCGCGCCGCATGCGTCCGCCGCCGTTTTGACCGCCAAAGAAATAATGTCGCCCGTCGCGTTGTCCTGACTGAGAATCGCAAAACGTTTGTATCCCTTGTCGCAAGCGTAGCGCGTGATGTGTTCCGCCTGCTGCGACGTCAAAGAACTGATGGTGTACACGCCGTCCCCCAGATTCGACGGGTGCGACGAAAACGTAATCACGCCGACGCGCGCGTCATGCGTGGACGGGCGCACCGCTTTGACCGCGGACGAAAACACGGGACCGATAATCAGTTCGACCCCCTGACTGATAGCCAGCTCGGCGGCTTCGCGGGCTTTGGCGGGCGTGCCTTCGGTATCGTAGAACTGCAAAATTAAGCGCGGGTTGTTCACGTCAAACAGAGCCATCAAAGCCGCGTTGCGCAAAGCCGTTCCCAGCTTTGCCGAATCCCCGCTGAGCGGCAGCAACACGCCGACGCGCACCAGTTCGGGCGGTTTTTGCGCGGTTTCCGGAGTTTGCTGAACCGCGTGTTCGCCCTTTTCCGCCAAATCGGCATCCGCGGCGTTAAAAACGCTTTTATCCACGCCGCGCAGACGAATCCCGCCGCACGAAGCCAAAACACCGATGAGAAAAACCGTTACCGTCTGTCGAATAAAAGTACGCAAAGAAATTGCTCCCGCTTGAAGAATGTGATTAGATGCATCTTAACCGTTTTTGCAAAGGAGTGCAAATGTCTGAACAAACTTTTATCAAAGGATTGTACTTGGTTGCAACCCCGATCGGCAATTTGGGCGATATTTCCGCCCGCGCCGTCGAAGTTCTGAAAGCCGCCGACCTTATCGCGTGCGAAGACACGCGCGTTACATCGAAATTGTTGTCGCATTTGGGCATATCGGCGAAACTGACGCCTTACCACGAACACAATGCGGAAAAAGTGCGCCCTCAACTGATGGAAAGGCTGAAAAACGGAGAAATGATCGCGCAGGTATCCGACGCGGGTACGCCGATTGTCAGCGATCCGGGGTATCGGCTGGTGCAGGACTGCATCGCGAACGGCATTTACTTTACAGCCATTCCGGGGGCAAGCGCGGTTTTGACGGCTTTGCAGCTGTCGGGACTGCCGTCGCACCGCTGGCTGTTCGAGGGCTTTTTGCCCCCCAAAACGGCGGCAAAGGAAAAAGAATTGAGCGAACTGGCAAACATTCCCGCGACTTTGATTTTTTACGAATCCCCGAACCGTCTGACGGAAACGCTTGAATCGATGAAAAAAGTTTTGGGCGACCGTCCCGCCGCCGTCGCGCGCGAACTGACAAAGAAGTTTGAACAAACCGTGCGCGGAACGTTTTCGGAGCTGTCGGCTTATTACGAACAAAACGGTCAGCCTAAAGGCGAAATCGTGATTGTCGTCGCGCCGCCTTTGGAAAAACAGGCTGACGCCGCCGACGTCGACGCCCTGCTGAAAAAAGCGTTGGAAACCATGCGCGTCAAGGATGCCGCCGCCGTTGTCGCCGAACAAACGGGCGTTTCCAAAAAAGAACTGTACCAGCGGGCTTTGGAACTGAAATGAACAGCGAAAAAGGCAGAAAAGCCCATAAACAGGGACACCTTGCCGAAACCAAGGCGGCTTTGTTTTTGCGGCTGAAAGGCTATCGGATCGTTGAACAAAACTTCAAACCGCCGCGCGGAACGGGTGCGGGCGAAATCGACTTGATTGTTCGAAAGGGCAAAGTTTTGGTCTTTGCCGAAGTCAAACTGCGCCAAACCGAAACGGCGGCGGCGGAATCCGTGTCCCCCATGGTGCGGGAACGCCGCGTCAGAGGCGCGGAGTATTATTTGATGCTGCATCCCGAATTGGCGGATTTCGACATCCGCTTTGATGTAATTTTAATGACCCCGAACGGTTTTCCGAAACATATTCAAAACGCGTTTATGCAAGAATAACAGTCTTTATTCTCAAATCAAAGGGACG
>DEDN01000030.1:0-84855 GCA_002349565.1 Alphaproteobacteria bacterium UBA2903
TCCCCGTACGGGCAGTACTTGCCACGGCGGATTGCATCCGCCTCGCAAGTTCGATTTTATACTCAATATAGATTCGAAACCGTCTTTTATAGCTTATTGCAAAAAAACAACGGATATCCGACTTTCGCCCGACATCCGTTATTTTGCATCCCCGCCCGACAGACGCCCGTTCAGCGTCTGTCGGCGAGATATTTAACGTTATTTTTTCGCGGTGATGACCGTTTGACCGTTCATGTATTTCTGCAAAGCTTCGGGAATCAAAACCGATCCGTCCGCCTGCTGATAGTTTTCCAACACGGCAATCATGCAACGACCGACCGCAACGCCCGAACCGTTCAAAGTATGGACAAAGCGCGTTCCTTTCTGCGCTTTGTTTTTGCAGCGGGCGTCCATACGGCGCGCTTGAAAATCCCAACAGTTGGAAACGCTTGAAATTTCGCGGTATTTGTTCTGACCGGGCATCCAGACTTCCAAATCGTGGGTTTTGCGCGACGAAAATCCCATATCGCCCGCAGACAGGCACATTACGCGGTACGGCAGATTCAAACCCTGCAGCACGTCTTCGGCGCATTGAGTCATGTATTCGTGTTCTTCCCACGATTTTTCGGGCGTGGTGATGGCGACCATTTCAACCTTGTAGAATTGGTGCTGACGAATCATGCCGCGCGTATCTTTGCCCGCTGCCCCCGCTTCGGAACGGAAGCACGGCGTCAAAGCCGTCAAACGCAAAGGCAGAGTGTCTTCGTCCAGCGCTTTGCCCGCAACAAAGTTCGTCAAGCTGACCTCCGCCGTCGGAATCAGCCAGTAATCGTCCGTCGTGTGATACAAATCTTCGGCAAACTTGGGCAGTTGAGCCGTGCCGTACATTGCCGAGCTGTTGACCATCAAAGGCACTTCCATTTCGATATAGCCGTGCTTTTCGCGGTGCAAATCCAGCATGTATTGCGCCAAAGCCCGTTCCAAACGCGCCAAATCGCTCATCAGATACACAAAGCGCGCGCCGGAAACGCGGGCGGCTTGGTCAAAGTCCATCATGCCCAGTTTGGCGCCGATTTCGTCATGTTCCAACGGCTTGAAGTCGAATTTGCGCGGTTCGCCCCAGCGGCGGATTTCGCGGTTCGTCGTGTCGTCCAATCCGTCGGGAATGTCGTCGGCGGGACGGTTTGGCAAACGTTCCAAAACATGATCGATTTGTTCGCAAATGACGCGGACGTCTTCTTCGGTATCCGCCATGCTGCGTTTCAGCGCGCCGACTTCGTGCATCAAAACGTCGGCGTCTCCGCCGTTCTTTTTGACTTCGGCGATTTGACGGGACAAATCGTTGCGGCGGCTCTGCATATCCTGCAAATCGGTTTGCGCGGCGCGGTATTTCTTGTCCAATTCCAAAACTTCGGCGGAACGGGGCGGCAAACCGCGGCGTTCAAGCCCTTTGTCGAACAATTCGGGGTTTTCCCGTATCCATTTAATGTCGTACATGACTGGCTCCTACATAAAAAAGTTACGCCCTTATAAACCTATTTTTGTTTCTTTTCAAGGGCGCGTATGGACAAAATCGCGCTTTCATACAAAATAATCAGCGGACACGCCAAAGCAAACTGGCTGATGACGTCGGGAGGCGTCAACACGGCGGCGACGATGAAAATCAGCACAATTGCGTACCGGCGTCCCGAAACAAGCGTTTGCGCCGTTATCAGCCCCAGCTTTGCCAGAACAACCAGCACTATCGGCAGCTGAAAGCTTGCCCCGAATGCCAAAATCAAAGTCATCATAAAGGACAGATATTCGGCAATGCGCGCTTCCAAAACGACGGGCAAAGCGTCTTTTTCCAACTGTTGGAACGACAGCAGGAATTTAAACGCGGGCGGCGCGATCAGGTAGAATACAAAGCACGCCCCTGCCGCAAACAACAGCGGCGACACGAAAAACAGCGGTTTGACAAAGCCCCGTTCCGACGGATACAGCGCGGGCGCGACGAAACGCCACGCCTGAAACGCAACGAACGGGAAACTGACGACCGCCGCCGAAAACGCGGACACTTTCAAATGAACAATGAAGCCCTCCGCCACGCCTGTAAAGATGGCGCGTTCAGCCCCGCCCGCCGATTTCATCGCTTGCGCCAAAGGCAGCATCAGATACTTCAGCACTTCGCCCGAAAACGGATAAACGCATAAAAACATGGCGACAAAAAAAACAAAAACTTTCAACAAACGGTTACGCGCTTCGGTCAAATGTCCGACCCAAGTCATCACTTTTTCGTCTTCTGCTTCAAGCTTTGCCGTTGCTTCCGTCATCTTTTTTATCCGTCAGTTTGTCAGCGATTTTATCGGCGTCATACATAGTATCGTCAATGACTTGTGACATTTTCCTCAAAAATCGGTTTAATTTTCTGTACACCCTGCCCGCCGTGCGCAAAACTTGCGGCAGCTGTTTCGGTCCGACGACCAAAACAGCAATCAAAACGATAACCGCAAATTCAGCCGAACTGATGCCGAACACTATTCTTTGTCCTGTTTTTCATCGGGTTTATCGGTTTCTTCAACGCCTTTTTTAAAGGCTTTGATACTTTTTCCCAAATCTTCCGCCAATGCGGGCAGTTTGCCGCGTCCGAACAATACCAGCACAATCAGCAAAATGACCAACAACTGAAACAAACTGATTCCCATAGAAACCTCCTACACGATTCCGAACAGTTTTACAAAGAAAGACAGCATGCCTTTGACGGCATACGACAAATAACGCCCGACAACATCCAAATCAACGCCGATTTCATCGCCCAGCAGCGGCAATCCGATCAGCAGCATCAGCATAAAAAACATCCCGTATTTTTCCGTTTGGGCAAACGAAACGGCAGCCGGCATCGGCAGCAGTCCCGTCAAAACCCGCCCGCCGTCCAACGGCAAAACAGGCAGCAAATTGAACACCGTCAGCGAAAAATTGAACAATGTCGTCTGAGATAAAAAGAATAAAGCGGGTTGATTGAAATATTCGAAATGCGCCATCAACGCGACACACCCCAACGCCGAAAGTCCCAGCGCAAAATTCATCGCCGGTCCCGCCAAAGCAACCCAAATCATATCTTTTTTGGGATTTTTCAAAGCTCTGAAATCTACAGGGACAGGTTTTGCCCAGCCGAACAGAAACGGCGCGTTGGATAAAAACAGCAACGCCGGAAAAATGACCGTTCCGAACACATCGATATGATGCAGAGGATTCAAACTTAGCCGTTTGTTGTCCTTTGCCGTCGTATCGCCGAAATACAGCGCAACGACGCCATGGGCGATTTCGTGCAGCAAAATGGCGGGTACGATCGCCAAAGCCACCAGCAGCGGATACAGCGGTTGGATATCCTGCATTTAGTCCCCTGTCAGCAATTTTTGGGCGCGGCAATAGCGTTCCCATGATTTTTCAGTCAAAGGACGCGCGGCAGACGCGATTTTTTTCATTTCCTTCATATCGCCGTTGCAATGCAGCACGGCATCACAGCCCGCAGCAATCGCCTGCCGGGTCAGAGCCGAAAAGCTTCCGCTCAACGCTTTCATTGACAAATCGTCGCAAATCAGGAAACCGTCAAAACCGATTTCCCCGCGGATAACGCCCTCAATGACTTTTTCGGACAGGGAAGCGGGATTTTTCGCATCAACGGCGGTGTAAAGCAAATGCGCGGTCATCGCCCACGGGGACAGTTCCGCCAAAGCCTTAAACGGCTTGAAATCCGTTTCTTTCAGCGTTTCAAGGTCGGTATCGACGACGGGTAAATCAAAATGGCTGTCCGTTTTGGCGCGTCCGTGTCCCGGAATATGTTTGATAACGGGCAAAACACCCTGCTCCGTCAAGCTTTCGCACGCAATCGCACCCAAATCCGCAATCACGTCGGGTGAAAACGAAAACGGACGGTCGCCCACGACTTGCGGGTTTGCGCCGTCGACGGGAACGTCCAAGACAGGCGAACAATCGACGTTAAAGCCCAAATCCGCCAATTCGCGTCCGATAGCCGCAAAGTTTTTGCGGCACAATTCCCGCGCAACATCTTTATCCAGCGCATACCAGTCGCCGAACGTTTTTTGAGCGGGAAAAACACTCCAATACGGCGGTTTCAAGCGTGCGACGCGTCCGCCCTCTTGGTCAACCAAGACAGGAGCGTCGGGTCTGTCCGTGCAAGCCCGCAAATCGGCAATCAAAGCCTTGACCTGCTCCGGCGTTTCGATGTTGCGCGCGAACAAAATGAAGCCGACGGGATTGACGGCGGCAAAAAATTTCTTTTCCTCTTTCGACAGAGTTTTTCCCGCGCAGCCGAAGATGACGGCGGTCGGATGTTTATTTGTTGACAATGAAACACTCCTGTTTTTTGGCTTTAAACTTATCACACAGCGCTTTGGCATCGTCGCGGGCGGCGAAATCCCCGACCCGCAGCCTGTAAAACGTTCCCTTGTCCGACGTTGCTTCGGAAACATGATGAGGAATTTTCGACATCAGATCGGGATACTTTTTGGACAAGCGTTTAAATTCGTCCTCTGCCGCTTTTTGGGAACGCGCCGAAACCAGCTGAATGGAAAAAGCCTTTTCCGATTTCGGTTCGGGCTTCTTTTTGGGTTCTTTTTTGACTTCTTTGACAGGCGCAGACGGTTTATTTTCCAGTTTCGGCGCGGTTTCGACGGTTTTAAAGACGACTTCGACCGCCTGCCCGTCTTCGTCTTTGACAATCGCGGCGGCGGGTTCGTGTTCGGCTTCGACTTTTTCGACCAAAGCGGCTATGGCATCCTCCGGCAAAGGCTGAACGGGCGCGGCAGGCTTTTCCGTCGGGGCAAGCAGCCGCTCGACGGGCAAATCCGCACTGTTTTGGCGCAAACGTTCATACACCATTTTGTCGCGGTTCGGCACATCCAGCCCGCCCGCAAACTTCGGCGCCATGCCGTCGGGCGAAGTGTCGGCGCGAATAATCGGCAATTCGCCGTTTGAAGTCCCCGACAGCGACACATATTTGCCAAACGTCAGCCCCCCGATCGCCACGGCTACAATAACACCGACGCTGACGCCGATAAGAATGGCGGGGCGTTTTCTGCGCTGCTCCAGCCGTTCTTCGCGAAATGGGGAAAAAGCGTCGTCGTTCATCGGTTACATCTCCTCGACGGGAGTAACGCCGAAAATGTCCAGTCCAGAAGCGATAACGACGGCGGTGGCTTCAATCAGCGCCAAGCGCGCCAAAGACTGTTCGGGTTTGTCGGCTTCCAAAAAGCGCAGATCCGCGTTTTCGCGTCCCTTGTTCCACAATCCGTGGAACGCCGCGGCAACATCGTTCAAATAATAAGCGATGCGGTGCGGTTCATGCGCGGCGGCGGCGACTTCGACCTGACGCGGCAATTCCGCCAGCAAACGGATTAAAGCAACTTCGGATTCGTCGGTCAGCAGGCTGAAATCGGCTTTTGCCAAAGCGGACAAACTCAAATCGCGGTTCGGGAACATTTCCCGCGCCCGACGGCGGACGGAAGCGGCGCGCGCATAGGCATAGTTGACGTAAAACACGGGGTTGTCTTTGGACTGTTCCTTGACCTTTTCGACATCAAAGTCCAGCTGAGCGTCGTTTTTGCGCGTCAGCATGATAAAGCGCATCACGTCTTTGCCAACCGCGTCAACCATATCGCGCAAAGTCACAAAAGTTCCCGCGCGTTTGGACATTTTGACGGGTTCGCCGTTGCTCATCAGATTGACCATCTGGCACAGCTTCACGTCCAGCTTGGCTTTGCCGTCGGTCAGTGCTTTAATCGCCGCCTGCATGCGCTTGACATAGCCGCCGTGATCCGCGCCCCACACGTCAATCATATCGTCGAACCCGCGGCGGTATTTGTCCAGATGATAAGCCATATCCGACGCAAAATAAGTCTGAAAACCGTTCGATTTTTTCAAAGCGCGGTCAACATCGTCGCCGAACAGGGTCGCTTTGAACAGCGTTTGCGGGTGCGGTTCGTAATCTTCGACGACTTTCCCCTTGGGCGGTTCCAGCACGCCTTCGTAAATCAAGCCTTTGGAGCGCAAAAATTCGATGACTTCGTCGACTTTGCCCGCTTCGACCAAAGCGCGTTCGGATGAAAACACATCGAACTTGATGCCCAAAGCCGCCAGGTCGTCGCGAATCATATCCATCATTTTTTCAATCGCGAAAGCGCGGAACACGGGCAGCCACTCGGCTTCGGGCTTATCCGTCCACGCGTTGCCGTATTTTTCCGCCAAAGCTTTGCCGACGGGAATCAAATACGCGCCGGGATACAGCCCTTCGGGAATCGCGCCGATATTTTCGCCCAACGCTTCCTTGTAGCGCAGAAAAGCCGACCGCGCCAGAACGTCGACCTGCGCGCCCGCGTCGTTGATGTAGTATTCGCGGGTTACGTCATAGCCCGCTTTTTGCAGCAGCGAAGCCAAAGCGTCGCCGAACACCGCGCCGCGGCTGTGTCCGACATGCATGGGTCCCGTGGGATTGGCGGAAACGAATTCGACGTTTTTCTTGCGCCCTTTTCCCATATCGGACGAGCCGAATTCGGAACCTTTTTCAAGGATTTCTTTCAAACATCCGTCCCAAAACGTTTTGGACAGGCGCATGTTGACAAAGCCGGGCCCCGCGATTTCGACGGTTTCGACAATCGGCAGAGCTTTCAGTTTTTCCGCCAGCAATTCGGCAAATTCACGCGGCTTCATGCCGGCTTGAGCCGCCATCACCATCGCGGCGTTCGTCGCGGCATCGCCGTGCGCCGCGTCGCGGGGCGGTTCGGCGACCATGCGCGACGGATCGATTGTCGCGGGCAGCTTGCCGTCTTTGACCAGTTCATCCAAAGAATCAAGGATATTGTTTCTGATTGCCGTAAAAATATTCATCGTTTTAAAGTCTCACTTGCGGGTCGAACAATCGCGTATGCAGTTCAATCGCGGACGCGTCGGTCAATCCTGCGACGAAATCCGCGACGATACGCGCTTTCATGGTTTCCCCCTCCGCCGTTTTGGGACAGCTTCGGGCTTTTTTCTGCCACGAAGGCGGCAGAATGTTGGTTTCCGTAAACAACAGCCCGAACAAATCGCGCACAATGCGTTTGCCCTTGCTGGTCATGCGGTTGATTGTATAGTGTCTGTACATATTGGGAAAGAGGAAATCTTTCAATTCCTGCATTTCCGCGCGCATTTTTTCCGAAAAAGCGATAACGGGACGTCCCATATTGCGGATATCGTCGACGCTTTCGGGCTTTAAATCATCCAAAATCCGCCGCGACTGCGCCGCCACGTCCAAAATCATATCGTTAATCATGCGGCGCACCGTTTCGGCGTCGATACGGGATTGTTCCACCGACGGATATTCTTTTTTGACCTGTTCGTAATGGCGTTTGAAAAAAGGAACTTCCATTAACTGCTCAACCGTTACGAGCCTTGTTTTCAGCCCGTCGTCCGTGTCATGATTGGAATAAGCGATGTCATCCGCCAAAGCCGCTATCTGTGCTTCCGCCCCTGCAAAAGTATCAAGCATCAAGTTGTGCTTTTTATTATATTCTGCAACATCAACGGAAAGCTTTTCTTTTTCCGTCAACGGACCGTTGTGTTTAACCAGTCCTTCCAGCGTTTCCCATGACAGATTGATGCCGTCGAAACGGGGATAGCGCTGTTCCAGTTTTGTAACGATTTTCAACGAATGCGCGTTATGGTCAAAGCCGCCGTAGTTTGCCATACATTCGTTCAAAGCCATTTCGCCCGCGTGTCCGAACGGCGTGTGTCCCAAATCGTGCGCCAAAGCCAAAGCTTCGCCCAAATCGCCGTCCAAGTTCAGCATGCGGCACAGCGAACGGGTGATTTGCGACACTTCAAGCGAATGGGTCAATCGGGTTCGCAGACTGGAACCTTCGTGATAAACGAACACCTGCGTTTTGGATTCCAGTCGGCGGAACGCTTCGGAATGAATGATGCGGTCGCGGTCGCGCTGAAAACAAGTGCGGTACGGCGCTTCCCGTTCGGGGTACAGTCTGCCGCGCGTTTTGCTTGCATCCGTTGCGTATCTTGCCAAAGCCATATCGGAATCCTTTTTGTTTTAAAAGTATACCTAAGCGATTAAAAAAGCGTTGTCAAACCTAATCCTTGCCCGCGCATTGTTCGTTTTGATATTTGTAATGCCCGTCGCCGTCAATCAAATTGTTTTGCTTTTCCTGCTCTTTGATAAAAACATCGGCATAGTGGCGCGACAGTTCGAAAACGGAGCGTTTGATTTCCTCGCACGAATTTCCTTGCCGCTGCATGGCTTGGAAAGCCGTTAAAATCTCGGACGCGGCGGTTTTCAACACGGTGTCCAGCGTTTTTCTGTTTAACGACAAATGAGTCAATTCGTGTTTCAGCGTCAAATCGAACAGGCACGATCCTTTCGGATGCCGTTTGTTTAAATCAATTTCGACCAAAACCTCTTTTGCCGTCAAAGCGACGGACGGCTTGGCGCAATCAACCGCCGCGCTCCATTTTGTTTTGTATCGGGTACAGCCGTCCGCCGTCGCCTTTTCCGAATCGCATGAAAAAGCACTGTCTTTCAGCACATAATCAACTTCTTTGCGTTCGACTTTGACATCAACCGCCGGCTGATTGCGCGAAACCGTCGCATAAGCGTTTACGTTCGGCAAAGCGTATTTGTTCGGAACGGGAAAAGCGGCGGATTTTTCGCCGTCTTTCTGCGTTTGATTTTTTTCGGATGCTTTATAGTCCGTCGTTTTGGGAATAGCGTTGCGCGTATATGTCTTTTTCCGTTTTTGATAAGCTTCCGTCCCCTTTTGATAAGTGTGCGGACGTTCTTGCCGAACCGCATAGGCAGGAAAACACAGCAAAACAACAGCCCATAAAATCAACGGAAACTTTTTCATTTCAGGCATTGCTCCCATTGATACACGACCGACCCGGGCGCATCCAGCAAAGAATCCTGCCTGTTCTTTTCCTCAATCATTTGCCGATGATAGCGATCAATCATTTTTGCGATTTGATACGGGGAAGCCGTTCCCTCGTCCAGCGTTGCCAGCAGCGCTTTTGAAATTTCCCTCGCAAAACGCTTGACCACCTTGCGCGCAACGGCGACATGAGTCAATTCATGCTTCAGAACCAAATCGAATTCGCAGCTGCCTTTCGGAATAGAAGACAGAATGTAAACCGTTATGTTCCGCAATCCGAATTTCAAATAAACTTTGGCGATATTTCCCTGTGCGTCATAAACGAAGCGCGGAGAGTCCATATAAATTTGCGCTTTGGTGCATCCCGCCGCATCGGCGCCGTTGCAGTCAATCCGCGGCAAAGAACGGTCATAGCTCACTTTGCCGTTTTCGACGGACAGCGCCAATTCTGGCGCGGCGGCAACCGCCCGCCCCGCCGTCAGCAACAACAGCAAAACCGCTTTCCACACAAACATCTTCACCGCCTTTTTTACCCAGTTTAAAAAACAAGCCGCAAAAAGACAATCTTTTATCTGGATTTTATTTTCTTTTTCGGGTACAAAGAAGGAAAAGGATAAAAGACAGAGAAATGAACGACGATTCCGGTAGTATTTCACGCCCTCCCCCTGCTTCCCCTGCGGAAACGGGGCTGTTTTCGGTTACAACGTGGAACGTCAATTCAATCAAGACGCGCTTGCCGCAAGTGATTGAATACTTGAAAAAATATTCTCCCGACATTGTTTTGCTGCAAGAAATCAAGACCGAAACGGACGGCTTTCCGTTTTTTGAACTGCAGGCGGCGGGCTATTACTGCGCCGTCAAAGGGCAAAAAAGCTACAACGGCGTTGCGGTTTTATCCAAAGCCCCCGTCCGTGTGATTTCCGACACGCTTTCCCCCGAATTTGCCGACCAAGCCCGCTATTTGGAGGTTGAACAAAACGGCACGCGCTTTATCGGCGTGTACGTTCCGAACGGACAAGCCCCCGCGGCGGCGCCCGACGACACGTCGCGGCTGGACTATAAAATCAAATGGCTTGACGCGCTGAACGCCCGCGTCGCCGAATTGCTGAAAAGCGAAACCGATTTCGTGCTGGGCGGAGATTTCAACGTCATTGAATTCGATTCGGACGTGTATAGCCCGGCGGCGTTCAAAGATTCCGCCTTTACCGTTCCCGCCGTCCGCGGACGGTTCAAGGCTCTGTATTTCCAAGGCTTGACCAACGCCTTGCGTGAAAAATGCGATGACGTTCCGCTTTATTCCTATTGGGATTATCGGGCGGGCGCGCGCGAAAAAAATGACGGCATACTGCTTGACCACCTGTTTTTGTCGCCGAAATTGGCGGACAAGCTGGTGCAGGCAGCCGTCGACGGCGAAATGCGCGACGAACCGAAAGCGTCGGATCACGCGCCCGTTCGCTGTCTTTTGTCATTAACTTAAGAGGAAAAGATGGACTCCCCTTCTTCATATACGTTTTTAAAACTGTTTGCGGCTTTTGTTTTTGTGGCGATTAACGCGTTTTTCGTCGCCGCGGAGTTTTCAATCGTTAAAATCCGCCGTTCCCGTTTGGAGGAAATCGAAGCGCACGGCAATAAAAAAGCCAAACTGGCTATCAAAGTCACGTCCGCGCTGGATTCTTATTTAAGTGCGACTCAGCTGGGCATTACGCTGGCTTCGCTGGCTTTGGGCTGGATTGGCGAACCCGCTTTGGCGGTCATTATCGACCCCTTGTTCGGTCATTGGCTGAAAGACGACCCCGTGCTGATGCATTCGGTCAGCATTGCCGTCGCTTTTACAATCATTACCTTGATGCATGTCGTTTTCGGCGAACTGGTGCCGAAATCCATCGCGATTCAGAAAACAGAGATGTCGGTCATGCTGATTGTCCGTCCTTTGTACTGGTTCGCCCGCCTGTTCCGTCCCGTCATCTGGGTGTTTGACCACTGCGCCGCGCTTGCGCTGAAGCTTATCGGCATTCACCCCGCTCAGGAAAGCGACTTGGTTCATTCCGAAGAAGAATTGAAGCTGATTGCGGGCGCGTCCCAACGCGGCGGCATCATCGACAAAACGGAAAGCGAAATCATTAAAAACGCCGTTGACTTTTCGGATAAAATCGCGCGTGAAATTATGATTCCGCGGCAAGATATGGAATGTCTGTATCTGGAATGCAGTTACGACGAAAACATTGAAATCGTCAAAACAAGCAACCACACGCGCTATCCCGTTTGCGACGAAGACAAGGACAACATCGTCGGCATGGTGCATTTGCGCGACATTTTGATGAATGAAGGCGAACGCGATATCAAAAAAATGCTGCGTGAAGTTCTGTTCGTCCCCGAAAGCCTGTCGGTGTCCGAAGTTCTGCACACAATGAAAAAACGCCGCATCCACATGGCGATAGTGATTGACGAATACGGCGGCACGTCGGGCTTGATTTCCATGGAAGACGTTTTGGAAGAACTGGTCGGCGACATCCAAGACGAACACGACACATCAACCGATGTTTACGAAAAACGCCTTGACGACGGTTCGTACGAATTCTTGGGAATGACTTTGCTGGACGAAGCCATGGAATACATGGGACTGCGCCCGTTGGAAGAACACGAGGAAGACACCATCGGCGGCTATGTATTCGGGCTGCTGGCGCGCAAACCCAAAGTCGGCGACGTCGTGAACTGCCCGCAATGCAGTTTCGAGATTTTGGAAATCGACGGCTTCCGCGTCAAAAAGGTCAAAGCGACCGTCTCGCCCAAGCACGACGATGATGACGAAGAAGAAGACGATAAATCCGACGCAGAATCCGAGGAATGATTTTCCGCTGGAAAAATAGCAAAAATTTGCTATAATGTAGAAAATTTCGGAAAAAAGGAGTGTTCTTATGACGGAAAAACAGCCTATAGCTTTGGTTGTCAGCGATATTGACAACACGATTGCCGATAAATTCAACGTGTGGGGAAATGCGCTTGATTCGGCTTTGGACAAACTGGCGAAGCTGCATAAACGCGACCGCAAGGACATTGAACAGGATTTGCTGGCGCACGTTCCGGAATCCGTCAAACACATTTCCGGTCCCTATATCGGCAAAGACTTGCGTTCGGACGTTGCCTGCACGCCGTCATTGAAGCCTTCTTCGCCCGAAATGGAAAAAGAACAGGAAAAAATCTTTCACGAATGGGACAAGGACAGA
The DNA here is from genome assembly GCA_002349565.1 of Alphaproteobacteria bacterium UBA2903. GTDB lineage: Bacteria > Pseudomonadota > Alphaproteobacteria > CAAGCB01 > CAG-977 > UBA2903. Next base: position 12,119 of record DEDN01000030.1, read on the forward strand.
AGCGAAGTCAGTCTGTATGCCGGCGTTTTGCCCACCATCAACAAAATCAAAGCATCGGGGGCGAAGCTTGTTCTTTACACCGATTCCCGCGAATCCGTTTGTGTTCCGCGTTTGGCGAAAATGGGCATTACGGCGGATATGATTGACGCGCTTTACGTCCAGCCCGATTTGAAAGACGGTCAAATCATCCGCAAACCCGTCAAAGGCGTTGCCAACGATTTCCGCGCGGCTTTGGGAGACAAGCTTGTTTTGCTGGATCCGAAAACAAACAAGCCGCATCCCAAAAACATGCAAAGAATTCTTGACGATATGGGCGTCAAAGACCCGAAAACCGCCGTTATGGTCGGTGACAACATCCGCGCGGACGGCACGGGCGCAATCGCCGTCGGCATGAACTTTGCGTGGCAAAAACAGGGAACGGTCATCAACGACGCGACCCTGCGCTGTTATAAAACGTTCTGCCAAGACCCGAATTACAAGCTGACAACGGCGGAACATCTGGAACAGATGGACGCCACAAACCGCCCGACCGCCGTGCTGAACGGCTTTGCGGATTTGAACAAATTTTACCGTTTTACGGCGCAAAACACAAAGCCGTCCGCTGTTTTGACGGCGGCAATAAAAGTCGGCAGACGAAACGGAAGATAAGTCAATATCAAACATCCTGCAAATGGATCGCCGCGTCGCTTCGCTCCTCGTGATGACGAACAAGGTTCAATGCCTGTACGGGACTGCCGCGCCCCTGTGGGGGCTCGCAGTTTCGATTCTAAAAAACACTTATTCTATTGAAATCGCCCGCAAAGTCGGTCTGCGTCCCGAACTGAAAGCGGCAGCAACGTACGACTTTGCCCAAGACAACGAAGACCGCATTGCCATGCTGCCCGATGAAACGGTGTATTCCGTCAAAGGCAAGCCTTTGGAAAAATTCGGCGTGGAAGCGGGCGCGGATCTGTTTATGACGTTCGGCAACAGCAGCGAAATCAACCTAACTTACGAAGGCAGATTCCGCAAAAATTTCCAAGACCACACCGCTATGCTCAGCTTCAAGGTCAATTTCTGAAGTTACCGTTTTTCCAGATAGTTCATCGGATCGACGGCTTTTGTTCCGCGGCGGATTTCAAAGTGCAGCTGCGGTTCTTTGGCGTTGCCCGTTTTGCCCGCTTTCGCCATCGGCTGCCCGCGTTTGACGGTATCGCCGCGCTTGACCAGAAATTCCTTGTTGTGCGCATACGCGGTAATCCACCCGTCGGCGTGTTTGACCAGCAGCAGATTGCCAAATCCTTTCAGTTCGTTGCCCGCGTAAGCCACAACGCCGTTTTCCGCGGCGCGGACAAAAGTCCCTTCGGCGACTTTGATATTGATGCCGTCGTTGTGTCGCCCTCCCCCCGCCGAACCGAATTTGTTCATGACCGTGCCATTAACGGGCCAAGCAAACTTGGCTTTGGCGCGATCGGGCGGCGCAGGCAGACGCGCCGCCGTTTTGCGGGTTGTTTTCTTGCTTGATTTGGCGGATTTCGCCGCCGTTTTTTTCACGGTCGTTTTGGCGGGGGTGTTTTTCAACGCAACCCAGCGTTCCGTCGGTTCAACGACAGATCCAGGCAGCTTTAAAATCTGTCCCAGATAAATCGAATACGGCGCGTACAGGTTGTTCGTGCGGGTCAGCACGCTCATATCCACGTTATAACGGCGGGAAATGCTGTAAATGGTGTCGCCCTTTTGAACAACGTGAACGGACGGTTCGGGCAGACGAAGACGCGCCCCTTTGGACAGGATGAACGGCGGTTTGAGGTTGTTGACCTCGATCATTGAACGGATGGGGACGTTATAGCGGCGGGACAAGGAATAAACCGTATCGCCTTTATGCACTGTCACATACGACGGCGACAGGCTTTGCACACGGTATTGTTCGCGGTAATAGGGCGAATTTTGCGCTTTGACGGGCGCATAATATCCGCCGCGATTCAGCACGACGCCCGAACACCCCGCCAAAGCGGCGGCAAGCGCGGCAATCCCGACAATCCTTTTCAAGTCCCATTCCATTTTGAAACACCGTTGTTCAAACTTTATCAGGATAGACGCAAAAGGTTTAGAAATTTTTAATCTTGGTTTTCGAATGAAAATCGGCTAAAATCCGCCCGTTTTTTGATGAAAGGAAGCTTTATGACCGCATCGCCCGAAACCGTTTACGCCGCAGATTACAAAAAGCCCGCTTATCAAATCAGCCGCGTCGATATAACGTTCGACCTTGGTTTGAACCATACGGAAATCACGGCGGAAATGCGCGTTCGCCGCGAACCCGACACGGCGGCGGGAACGCCTTTGTTTTTGGACGGCGACGAACTGACTCTGCAAAGCGTCGCGATTGACGGCAGGATTTTGACGGAAAGCGAATACGCGCTGTCGGACGACGGCATGACGATTTTCAATCCGCCCGAAAGCTTTGACTTGACAATCAAAACGGTTGTCAATCCTACGGCGAACACAAAACTGCAAGGGCTTTACGCGTCTGACGGAATCTTGTGTACCAAATGCGAAACGCACGGTTTCCGCCGCATTACCTATTTTCTTGACCGGCCCGACGTGATGCCCGTTTGGCGCACGACGCTGATTGCCGACAAAGCAAAACTGCCGACTCTGGTTTCCAACGGCAACAAGGAAGAAGCCGCAGACTTGCCAGACGGACGGCACAAAGCGGTGTTTTTCGATCCCGTGCCGAAAGCGTGCTACTTGTACGCCGTTGTCGCGGGCAATCTGGACAGGCGGCAGGACAGCTTTGTGACCCGATCGGGACGCAAGGTTGAACTGAATGTCTTTGTCGAGGCGGGCAAAGGCGATATGACCGCTTACGCTTTGGAATCGCTGAAACGCGCGATGAAATGGGACGAAGACACGTTCGGGCGCGAATACGACCATGATGTTTTCAACATTGTCGCGGTGTCGAATTTCAATTCGGGCGCATGCGAAAACACGTCTTTAAACATCTTCAACGACAAATATGTGCTTGCCGACCCCGCCAAAGCGACGGATGCGGATTACGCCAACATCGAAGGCGTCATCGCGCACGAGTATTTTCACAACTGGTCGGGCAATCGCGTTACTTTGCGCGACTGGTTCGATTTGACGCTGAAAGAAGGCTTGACCGTCTACCGCGATCAAGAATTTTCGTCCGACATGCGGTCGCGCGCCGTTAAACGGATAGAGGACGTTGCGGCGTTGCGCGCGTTCCAGTTCCCGCAGGACGCAAGCCCCCTCGCCCACCCGATAAGCCCCGATTCCTATATTTCCGTGCGTTCGCTTTACACCACAACCGTTTACGACAAAGGCGCGGAAGTCATCCGCATGATGGCGCGCATGGCGGGCAAAGACAAATTTCGCAAAGGCATGGATTTGTACTTTTCCCGCAACGACGGCAAAGCGGTGACGTGTCACGACTTTGTCGCGGCGATTGCCGACGGCGCGGATTTGGACTTAAAGCAATTCGAGGATACTTGGTATCATCAGGCGGGAACGCCCGCGGTAACCGCTTCGGGCGTTTATGACGCAAAGGAAAAAACATACTCGCTGACTTTGCGGCAATCAACGCCCGCGACACCGAATCAACCCGTCAAGCGTCCTTTTGTCATTCCTTTGCAAATCGGGCTGATGGATAAAAACGGCAAAGACATGGCGGACGAAATCGTCGTTTTGACCGAATCCGAACAGACTTTCGTGTTTGAAAACATCCCCGAAAGCCCCGTTTTATCAGGCAACCGCGGCTTTACCGCGCCGATTTGGTTCAAAGCCGACTATACGCCCGAACAGCGCGCTTTGCTGATGGCAAAAGATTCCGATTTGTTCAACCGCTGGGACGCGGGACAGCAGTTCGCAATCGATATTTTATTGGCTTTGGTCAAAGCCCCCGCCGCCCCCGTTCCGCCCGCTTTCATAAACGCGCTTAAGGGGTATCTGACCGATGAAATGCCGGACAAAGCCTTTGTCGCCAAAGCTTTCATCCTGCCGTCCGAACGCATGCTGGCGGAACAAGTCGCCGTTATCGACGTTGACGCGATTCACCGCGCGCGCGAAGCTTTGCGCCGCCGTATCGCAACCGAATTGAAAGCGGAACTGCTGAACGCTTACAACGCCAATGCCGCAACGGGGGCTTATGTTCCGAACGCGGCGGATTCGGGCAAGCGCGCCGTTAAAAATACGGCGTTGGCGTATTTAAGCCTGCTTGACGACACATTGGCGCAAAAACAGTACCGTTCGGCGGCGCAGATGACCGACAAAGAAGCCGCCGTCCGCGTGTTTGCAGGCAAAGATTCGCCGCAAGCCCAAGCGATTATGGACGACTTTTACCAAACATACAAAAAAGACTCTTTGGTCGTCGACAAATGGCTGACAATGCAGGCGACGGCGAACGAAAATGCGCTTTCCACCGTCAAAAAGCTGTTGCGCCACGAAGCGTTTTCCATAACCAACCCGAACAAAGTCCGCGCGCTTATCGGCGCGTTTGCCGCCAATCCGACGGCACTGCACAAAGCGGACGGTTCGGGTTATGACTTCATCGTTGAACAAACACTTGCCGTTGACAAAATCAATCCGCAAATCGCGGCGACCATCCCTGTTGCTTTGGGAATGTGGAAAAAATTCGACGCACGGCGGCAGACGTTGATGAAAAACGCCCTTGTTCGCCTGATGAACACGCCCGATTTATCGCCGAACACTTTTGAAATCGTGTCAAAGTCGCTGAAAGGATAACCCCCGTGAACAAAACCGTTTTGACAGGAATTATTTGCTTTGCGGGGGGGGCGGCGACGGTCGCTTTTGCCCCGCGGGAACGGCTTCCCCTGCCCTTGGAAGCCAAACTGACGTCGCAGGGACGCGAAATCGTGCGCGATTTGGAACAAAAGCTGAATACGCTTGATTACGCCGATGTTTTGGCGGAACAAACGAAAATTCTGCAAGCCCTTGCCCAAAAACAGCCCGACTTGGCACAGGCGGAAACTTATGCCGCTGTTCTGCGCGAAAAGCAAGCCGAACTGCAATCCGCCGCTTTGCGTGCGGAAATCGGGGAAATCGCAAAAATGCCCCTGTCCGACCGCGAAGCCTACCGCGCGTACCGTTTGAAGAACAAAGAGGCTTTGAAACGGCAAATTCTGCTAATTCCTTTGCTGATTGAAGCGGATTTGGAACCGTCGGGCGACCGTCCGCGCGACAAAATCTTTAGAAAAATCGGGAAACTGCAATGACCGCTTTAAAGAAAACCAACGCCATGCGCCTGCTGGAACAGGCAAAAGTGCCTTTCGAGTTTTACGAATACGAAACGTCCGACGGCAAAATCGATGCGAAATCCGTCGCCGCCAAAATCGGGCAAGCCCCCGAACAGGTGTTCAAAACGCTGGTAACGCAATCGCCGACGCACGAACATTTCGTTTTCGTCGTCCCCAGCATCGGCGAGCTTGACTTGAAAAAAGCCGCCAAAGCCGCAGGGCAAAAAAGCATCGAAATGATAGCGCAAAAGCAACTGTTGCCGCTGACGGGCTATATTCACGGCGGATGTTCGCCAATCGGCATGAAAAAGCCGTTCCCGACATTCATCGACGAAACGGCTTTGCTGTACGACAAATTCTGCATCAGCGCGGGCAAAGTCGGCGTGAACCTGTGCCTGAACCCGCAAGACGCCGCGGCGTATTTAAACGCTCAATTCGTCGATTTGCTCAAAGGCTGAACATACTCCCGCACGATATCGGGGGCGCGCCACGGTCCGAGAACGGACGGCAACACTTTGCCCGACGGTGTTTTCGGGGAAAACAGAATGTTGGCGGGCAGGATATCCTGCCCCGTTCCTTCCAGCAGACGGCGCACAAACGGATGCGCATAGGAAACGCCCATCACTATCAGATTTCCCTGCTTGATTTCGTCACGCCCGCCTTTGTACATCATAACCAGTCTGTTGGATTGACAAATCAAACAGCCGCTTTCCGTCACATTCAAATAAACCGATTTGCCGTCCGCAACGGCTTGTTTCAGCACTTGTTCGTCGAAATCGGCGGCTCCGAATGTGTTGAAGTCGTATTCCGTCGGCAAAAGCGGCACTACCGCCAAGCTTGCCAGCAAAGCGGCAGCCGCCGTTTTTTTGCGGTCGAAATATTTAAACACCAATCCGACAATGACCGCGAAAACGATTGCAATATCTGTCCTGAACGCTCCGATTTCCAGCCCGAGCGTTACAGCCAGCAGAACGATTTGAACAAACAAGGGCGCAACCATGACTTTGGACAGGAATTTAATTTCTTTGCCCGATTTGATTGCGGCTTCGTTCAGCAAAATCACAAGCACGAACACCGATGCCGCCGCCGATAAAAACAACAGCGTGTAAACGACTGGCGATCGGCTCAGCAGTTCTAGAAGCCCGTTGAAAAACGCAATCTCCGGCGTAAAAAGCAACAATCCCGCACAAATCAATCCTGTCAGAAAGCCCGCCGTTTTCCGCGGATTGTCCGACTTGACAAACGGCAGACGCGAAACAAACGCATCGTCAAACAATTTGGGCAGAATGACTGCCGCGGCGGAAAAAGCGGCAATGTACACGCCGTTCAGCCACGGGGATTTGAATTGGACACCGAAAAACGCAAATCTGCCCGCCCAATGCCCGATAAGAACCAAAGCGGCAGCACCGCAAACGCTCCACTTTGCGCTGTCAGCCAACCCGTCAAAGAAATCCCCCGTTCTTTCAGCCGTTCTGTTGTCCGCATTGAACATCTGGTACATCAGCATCAAAACGGCTGTCAGCAGCGGCGTCAAAAGCAGCGTCAGAAATCCGCCTGCAAAAGCGGCGAAACATCCCGCAATCGACGTTGAAAAATTGAACGCAAAATCTTTTCCGACAGCGGCATTGACGGGAAACTCGTCGGCTTTGACTTGGTTATAAAACGTCAACGTCAGCGGAATTTCCTTTTTATCGGCGATTTTTTCGGGATTTTTCAAGCGCGCGCGATAAAAGAAACCGCTCCCCTCCGAACCGACGAAAGCATCCTCGAAATGCAATCCGAGTTCGTTCGCAATCCGCAGTTTCGGCTCTCCCGCAAAAGAAAACGGCTTTTCAACAGCGGCGATCAGGAAAACTTCGCCCTGCTCTTTTTTCAAAACGGCGTCTTTCAGTTTTATTTTTGCATTGCGGCGCGCCGGAGCGTTATAAACCGTCCTGTTCAGTTCCGTGCAAACGGACGATTCCAGATAAGATTCCGGAATTTCGTATTCGACTTGCGGATAATGTTCCACGGCGCACACGCCGTCGCGGCAAACGGTCGCTTTCGCCGTCGCGCGGACAATTGCGGGTTTGGCGGTGTCTTGGATGTGAACAGTAAAGGGCAACACGGCTTCTTTGACATACCCCGTCGCATTCAATTCCGGCAATTCATCCTGCAGCGGATAATCAGGCGCATCGACAACGACGTTTTCGGAAGCGGAAAAATCCAAAGTTACGGGCGCGGGGCGTTCGCCCTCCCTTTGCTGCAAAATAACGGCGGACGGATCCTGCAACAGCATCGCCCCCATCAGCAAATTCGGGTTTGCGGCGTCCGTCCGCGCGCATGCCGCCAGCATAAACGCCCCCGACGGCGTGTAAACGGGATCCGAAAAGTACTTGCTTTTCGTGAAATCCCACAAGTAATCTTTTAAATTTCGATCACCGACCGCCATATATTGGATATTCGTCCATGTCGAAGAATCGTCGGGATCAATCAGCAAATCGTCGCGTCCGGGATTGTTTTCCCGAATTTGACGGTTGATATCGTCCACAGCCATGCGGATATAAGAGTCATAGTTGTCGAGCTGCGACGAAATTTTGGCGAACATTCTAATTTTGAAATTGTTTTGAATCCCGTCGATTTTGACGATTTCATTCAAAATTTCGCCGTCCGTCGCGCCGACCGCTTTGTTTTTTTTGTAAAAGTCGACCAAAAACGACATTTTGTCTTTTGCGGGCAAAGCGTTGTACTTTTCCAAATCCCCGTATGTGAGCGGAATAACCTCCGCAGCGCAAAGATTGGGAAAAACCGCCAGCAGCAGCAAAAAAACAAAGCGAAACATTTTCATTTCCTTTAACTTGTATTAAGGTATTCAGAATATCATACAATTCTGTGTTTTCAAACGAGGAAATAATGGCGACGTTAAGCGGACAATGTTTGGTGGCAATGCCGGGGATGGCGGACGAACGCTTTGAAAAAGCGGTGATTTTTCTATGCGCCCATTCCGAACAGGGGGCTATGGGATTGATTATCAACAAACCGATCGAAGACATTTCCTTTGTATCTTTGCTGTCCCAGCTGAATATTGAAGCCGCCCCTGAAACAACCGGCGGCATTCCCGTTCTGGCGGGCGGTCCGATGGATTCCAACCGCGGTTTCGTCCTGCACAGCCCCGAATACACCGGCACGGCAACCCTGCCCGTAGGCACACAAACATCCCTGACGGTGACAACGGAAATTTTACGCGACATCGCACACGGCGGCGGACCCAAAAGTTTTCTGATTATGCTGGGATACGCGGGCTGGGGCGCGGGTCAGCTGGAAGAAGAGCTGAAGCAAAACGCATGGCTGCCCGTTCGCGCCACCAATGATTTGCTGTTTGACTGGCGGTTGGAAAAGAAATGGGAATTTGCCCTGCGTTCAATAGGCATCGATCCGCTGCGGCTGTCCGCGGAACAAGGGAAAGCCTAGTCCGCCAACAGCCTGTCGCGCAATACTTCCGTAATATCGACGTTGTTGAAATAGCAGGTGGCGTTTGCGTCTTCGACGGCGCAGCGAACCGTTGAAGCGTCAACATTCTTCAGCAAAGTTTGAAAAGCCTCGCCCGCTTTACCCGCGCGAATTTTAACGTTCAGCTTGTATGTCTTGCCGCCTATTTTTATTCTGTCCGCGCCGACAACGGTGACCGTTCCCTGCACAATCTTGGACGGATTGACGCCCGCCAAAGCGTCTTTGGAACGGGAATTGCTCATCAGCTGCGCCCACGAAACGGCTTCGGCGGCATTTTGTCTGCGCCGTTCTTCCGCCGCTTCGTTTTTCTCCGCCGCCTGTTTTTCCGCGTCCCGCGGGACGGCGATTTCCGCCGATCCGCTTTCGATTGCGGGAACTGCTTTGAGCGGTTCGGCGGGACGCACTTGTTTTCTGGGAAGCATCACGCCATTTTCCGCCAATTTTTGAACCGCTTTGTTGGACATGCCGTCAGCGTTCGCTTTCAAGTTGTCTATGCGTTGACCGACGGCGGGCATCGCTTTGCCTTTTATCCAGTCCCCGATTTCGTCGGGTTTGATTCCCGCCGCGTAAAAAGCGCCGAAAAACACGCAAAGGAACAACGCGACAACAGACGGTCTTTTGACAAACCATATCAAAAACCGTCTGCCGTCGTCCAAAAAAAACAAAAACCCTTTGAGTATCTTCATTCGTTCGGATCCGCGCCGTAGCGTTCACACAGTTCGGCGACGCGTTCCGGCGTGATTTTCTGGAACAAAGGCGTTTCGGGAACGGTGAACGGATGTCCCGCGGGCAGTTTTTGCAGCTCTGCCGCCAAATCATCACCGACCCAGCCCAATTCGGCGGAGTTCAGGTTCAGCAGCTTCAGCATTTCAGCCGACGTTTCGGGAATGACGGGCGCGGACAATACGGCGTACAAGCGGATGACGTTCAGCGCCATGCGCAAAATCATCGCCGCCTGTTCGGGGTTTTCTTTAATCACCGTCCACGGCGCGGCGGCGGTCAGATAGTTGTTGCCTTCCACCCAAATCGCGCGCAGCTCGACCAACGCCTTGCGAAATTCCATTTCACGCATGTATTTGGAATAATCGGCAATGCGGGCGGACAATGTGCGGACAAATTCGCGTTCCATATCGCCCCATTCGCCGCCGGCGGGAACAGCCGCGCCGATTTTGGACGCCGTCATTTTCAAAATGCGGTTGACGAAATTGCCCAAAACGTCGTTCAAGTCTTTGTTGATTGTCGCGGCAAAGCCCGTAAACGTAAAGCTTGAATCCGAATTTTCGGGCGCGTTTGCCATCAGCCAGTAACGCCAATAGTCGGCGTTGAATTCGTCCAAAGCCTGATTGGTGAAAATGCCGCGTTTCTGCGATGTGGAGAACTTTCCGCCATAGAACGTCAGCCAGTTGAATCCTTTGATATAATCGACCTTTTTCCACGGTTCGCGCACGCCCAGCAAAGTCGCGGGGAACATAATCGTGTGGAAAGGAATGTTGTCCTTTGCCATAAATTCGACATAGCGGACATCGCGGGTGTCATACCACCAGTCTTTCCAGTTGCGGTGTTCGGGGTCTTTTTCCGCCCATTCCGCCGTCGCGCCGATATATTCGATCGGAGCGTCGAACCACACATAAAACACTTTGCCGTCAAAGCCGTCGCACGGAACGGGAATCCCCCACTTCAAATCGCGGGTGATGCAGCGTTCGCGCAATCCCTCTTTCAGCCATTTGCGGGCAATCGAAGTCACAACAACGGGCCATTCGGCTTCGTGGGAGTCGATGAATTTCGTCAATTCGCCTTCCAGCATCGGCAGTTTCAGGAACAAATGCTTGCTGTCCTTGATTTCCAAGTTGTGCGATCCCGACACGGCGGAACGCGGGTTAATCAAGTCCGTCGGATCAAGCACGCGCGTGCAGTTTTCGCATTGGTCGCCGCGGGCGGCTTCGTATCCGCAGTGCGGGCAAGTCCCGACGATGTAGCGGTCGGGCAAAAAGCGCCCGTCATCAACGGAATAAACCTGTTTGATGGTGCGTTCCTCGATATAGCCGTTTTCCATCAGCTTTTTGCACATATGCTGGGTCAGCTTGGTATTTTCATCCGAAGACGACCGACCGAAATGGTCGAACGACAGGTTGAAGCGGCGATAAATATCCTTTTGGACTTCGTGCTGTTCGGTGCAGAATGTTTCGACATCCTGATGTTTTTCCAGCGCCGCCAGCTCTGCGGGCGTACCGTGTTCGTCGGTTGCGCAAATAAACAGAACATCCTCGCCCGTTTGGCGCAAAAACCGCGAATAAACGTCGGCGGGCAGCATGGAGCCGACCAGATTGCCCAGATGTTTGATGCCGTTGATGTACGGCAGCGCGCTTGTAATCAGATATTTCGTCATGACAGCCTCGAAGCTCTTTGATAAAAAATACTGTTTGATTTTTACCCGCTTTTCGGACAACATTTCAAGGACAAAAACAGCTTTTGCCAAAATATTTGAATGGGAGTTTTTAAAATGTTGCTTAATTTGCCCGACAGTATTCTGTTCCGCCCCGTCCGTCCGCAGGATTTGAATGCGGTGATGGAAATCGAAAAAGGGGCGTTCGATGCCGGTGTACAGGAAGGCAGCGATTTGTACGAAAAGCGGATTGACGCGTTTCGCGACGGTTTTCTGGTTGCCGAAGATTACGAAACGGGGCAAGTCGGCGCATATATCTGTTCCGAAATCTGGCACAAGGATATGGCGCTGGATTCGGAAACGCTCGCCCTCGGACACGATCCGCAGAAAGCCCACAATCCGCAGGGAACGCAGCTGTACATCACATCGTTTGCCGCGCGTTCCGATTGGCGCGGACGGCAAATCGGGACGGGATTGTTTCAAGCGCTGGAAAAACGGATTCGGACGAAATATCCCGCCGTTGACGAATTCATTTTGATTGTGTCCGAAAAATGGAACGCCGCGCATCACATCTATGAAAAAGGCGGCTTCAAGGAAATCGGTCGGATTATCAATTTCTTCACGCCCGACAACAAACCCGAGGAAGACGCGATTTTAATGCGCAAAGCCTTATAAGTGTTCCGCCGCCCACTGCTTGGCGGTGGCGGCAAGCGGCGCGATATCCGCGTTTTTCAGCCGATCGGGCGGCAGATAAGCCGCCAGTTCGATTAAACGCGCCGCCCGTTTGTCCAATGCTTTGTTTTTCAGCGTTTGACGCAAAAACGCGCTCCATTGCGCGCCATGCAAAGCGGCAACCTGCTCTTTCGGGAACTTCATCAGCGCCATACGCCGCAACAGTCCCAGCAAAGCCGTTATTTTGTCGTATGCGTCGCCTTGTTTCGTTATGCGGTCGATTTCGGCAAACGTGTACGCTTTCGCCGTCAGCTTGCGGCGGTATTTCAAGGCAACGCGGATTAAAACGGCAAAGACGATTACACCCGCCAGCATATACCATACGCTTGCATTCGGCGGGAAAGCCGACGGCATAGGCGGCAAATGAATGTCTTTCAATCCCGACAGATCGATATTCGGCTGCATTACCCTTTCCTTTCAAACAAAGCGGAACGAAGCGTTCGAATCAAATCGTCATCCGTTCGGACGGGAACATACAGCATTTTGTGCGCCAAGCAAAAATCGGAAACACGCTTGCGCGCCGTTTCAAAACGCTGTGTGTACGCCGTGCGCCAATCCGCATCATCGGCGGGCAAAGTCATCATGTTTTGTCCGTCGCTGACACGATACGTCCCCGACGGCGGCGGTGCGGCTTCCAGCGCGTCGAAAATTTGAACGCACACCACATCGCAATGCAGTCCGATTGCCGCCAAATGTTTTTCGGAATCTTCGTCAAAGTCGTGAAAGTCGCTCAGCACGAACACGCGTCCGCCCGTTTTGCTGACACGTCGCAATTCCGCCAGAACGCCCGACAACGCGGGTTCGTTTTCGGCGGCGTTCAAATCGTCGCATGCGGCGGCGGTCGCGTTGAACACCTCCATCAGCCGCCGCATCTGGCGGTGCGGAGCGACCTTGACAAACCCGTTCGACGATACAATCAGCGCGCCGATTTTGTCGCCGTTTTCGCGCGACGCCCACGCCAAAGCCGCCAAAGCTTTTGCCGCAACCACGGATTTAAAGGCTTTGCGCGTGCCGAATTTCATAAAGCTGCGGAAATCCCCCAAAAACAAAACGGGACGGTCGCGTTCTTCGCGGTACAATTTGGTATAGGGCTTTCCCGTCCGCGCGGTTACGCGCCAGTCTATCAACCGCACGTCATCGCCCGCGTGATAGGATCGCACTTCGTCGAACTCCATGCCGCGTCCGCGAAACGGCGAACGGTGCTGTCCGAATCCTTCGGAGCGCGACACGCCGCGCGTATCAAACGACAGCAGCCGCACAAAACGCTTCATCGCCGTCAAATCCGACAAAGCGACCGAAACGCCGTTTTCCCGATTTTCTTCGGTACGTTCGGCTTTCAGCAATGTGCGCAGTTTTTCCAGCATTACGGCAAAGGCACCCGTTTCAACAGCAAATCCAAAAAGCTGTCGGGCGTAATGCCCTCGGCTTCTGCTTCAAACGTCAAAATGACGCGGTGGCGCAGAACATCATGAACGATGCCGTGCACGTCTTCGGGCAGGACAAAATCGCGCCCCGCCAGCCACGCTTTCGCCCGCGCACAGCAGTCAAGCGCGATTGTGCCGCGCGGGCTTGCCCCGAAAGCGACCAAGCGTTTGAACTTTTCGCCGTATTTTTCGGGTTTGCGCGTCGCCATGACCAGCTGAATGACATATTCCTCCAAAGCGGGGGACAAATGCACGTTCAAAACTTCGCGGCGGGCTTCAAAAACGCGCTGCTGAGGCATAACCTCGACGGGGATTTCAGCCCCCTCCTCCAGCGCTTCGTTGCGGACAATCTGCAAAATCCGACGTTCCGCCGCCGCGTCGGGCTGGTCGATTTTGACATACATCAAAAAACGGTCAAGCTGCGCTTCCGGCAAAGGATACGTCCCTTCCTGCTCTATCGGGTTTTGGGTCGCCATAACCATAAACAAAGCGGGCAAACGATATGTTTTTCCGCCGACGGTGACTTGCCGTTCCGCCATGGCTTCCAGCAAAGCCGACTGCACTTTCGCGGGCGCGCGGTTGATTTCGTCAGCTAAAATCAAGTTGTGGAAAATCGGTCCCGCCTGGAATTTGAAATCGCCCGTTTCGGGACGGTAAATATCGCTGCCCGTAATATCGGACGGCAGCAAGTCGGGCGTGAACTGAATACGCTGATCGTCGCCTTCAATGGCTTCGGACAGTTTTTTGATTGCCTTTGTTTTCGCCAGCCCCGGCGCGCCTTCGACCAGCAAATGACCGTCCGCCAGCAAAGCGACCAACAGCTTGTCCACCAAATCCGCCTGTCCGACGATATTGGCGTTCATATAGTCTTTTAACCGCTGAAAACTGCGGGCGGCAACCGTTTTTTCCCGTTCCATCGAAAACTCCTTTTATTCTGCTTTCTGTTATTTAGTACGCGCGCCGCCTGCATGCAAGGGGCAGCAGAACGGCAATCACCGTTTGCATTGACACGCCGATTTTCGCCGCCCAAACGCCGTCAAAGAAAATCGCCCCGAACGCCAAAACAAACAGGGGCAAGTCCGCTTTCAAATACCCGCGCCGTTCGGAATCGTACAGCAAAAACGCACCCGCCGCGGATAAAAGCGCGCCGTCCCCCGCCGCCGCAACGGGTGTCAGCAACACGCTTGCGGCACACAAAAACGCATTCTGCACAGCTTCTGATTTAAAGCGATACTTGAAAAACAGCTTATATCCGATTGAAAACACATACAACACACAGACGGTCTGAAAAAGTATAGCGACAAAAGGACTTGCCCCGCCGCACAGCAAAATCCCCGCAGGCGACACAAAGCGGCACGGAGCGGCTTTCAACGCCTGGAACGCCGCCGAAACAGCCGCGCCGTAAGCCGCAAAACCGTAGCGCATCCCTGCCGCAATCAGCAAAAAACCGCCGACCAAAGCCGCCGTCATCAACGCTTTTTTCTGTTTTCTAAAAGCAAACGCAAACAAGACCAAAGCGAACATCAGCGGCTCAGCCGCCAGCAATCCGCCGAAGAATCCCGCCCGTTTCGGACAGTTTTCCGCCAGCATCAAAGACAGCACGGCGCAAGCGGCGACATACAGTCCGAAACCGCCGAACGCGAAATTCAAAAACGCGGCGGGCAAAGCGGCAAGCAGTAAAACGGAGATACGCAAAGGAAACAACGCGTACAGCGCAACGCCGAACAGAAAAAATCCCCAGAAAAACACAGTATCGAAATAGCCTATATACGGCAAAGGCATGAACGGCACGGCGATAAAAGCTTTGACGGGCGACGCGAACGCGGCAAAAGTCCCCCTGCTTTGCATTTTATTGCGCAAATACGCGGTTTGCACGGCGGAATCGTATGCGTCCGCGGGGGAGCTTTCCAACAATCGGAACGCCGCAAAATCCCCTGCGGCGTCTTCACCGATGACGCGCAAAGCCGAACTTTCCAAACGCGGCAAGCCGTCTTCATTATACATCGCCGACCGCAGCAGCAGAGTGTAAACCGTCATCGCGCCGATCAAAAACAGCAGCACCAGTTGAAAAAAGCGTTTTTCCGTACTCATTAAGACATCCTTTTAAATTTCGGAAAGAATATAATTACTTCACATCTTTGAACATAGCGACAGCGTTTTTCTTTTGCAGCGGATCGGAAACGACGATGCCGCCCATATTGAACCCCGCGCTGTTTGTAAAGCGGTGCTGAAGCTCGCGCAAACGGTGTCCGTAGCGTTCCCTCAGATCCAGCGCGGCGGGCTGAACGTGAACGTTATGCACAACATCCGCACAATAAACATAGCTGGCAATCGGAAACAAAAAAGCGGAACACAGGATATCGCACAGCTGCAATCCCGCCAGATTGTTGCTGTGTCCGAAACACGGCATTTCCACTATGTTTTGATAAAGCGGATGCAGCACGCGGAATTTCTGCGTAAAAACGGAATGGGACACGTTGATGTTTTTCATATAATCGCGGCTGTCCGCAACGCAAAACCCGAAATCGTTCCGTTCTTTCAGATAATTGTCAAAGTAAGTGTATATGCTTTGAATCGACGACGTGTAAACCGCTTTGCCGTTGAACGGTTCGCCGGGGACTTTGACCCAGATGCGCCCGACGATGCGGATGTCGTATTTGAAAAACAAATCGACGATCCTGTCCAAAAATCCGATGGCATGCCGCTGGACACGGTGTCCGCCGCGCATGGCGTTGCGGCGCAAATCCGCCCCTTTGATTTCGGGAATGATGCGGTCCAGATATTTGTCCGTCTGGTAATTCAAGTGCGGGTAATAGCGGTATTTCAGCCCGATGAAATCATGAGTCAAATCATACAGGCATTCATGGTCGACAAAAATGCCGCCGATCGCCAAAACGGGCTGATGATTGCCGTCGGGATTTTCCACAACGGGCAAAGTTCCCAAATCGCCCGATTCGTCAATGTAGCAGATTTTAACCACACTTCCTCCGATACAACTAAGACCACCCGAGGGTGGTCTTTAGGATTTGCAAGCCGATAAAGGACTTGCCGAAAAATTACTTTTTCAGGATAGGAAAAAAGCCCCTGTCCGTCAAGAAAAAAATCAAAAATTAACTTAAAAGCCGTATAAAGAAAACCAAAAGGAATAAAAATGAAAGACACCGGACTGAAATCTTTTTACTCGTCAATGCTTGCGCCCTGCCCGTATATTGCGGGACGCGAGGAATCGAAACTGGCGGTTGACATATCGGGCGCGTTTGCATCGGATTGGAACAATTTGCTGAGCCGCGCCGGTTTTCGACGCTCGCACAGCGTTTGCTACATTCCCGCATGCCCGAATTGCAGCGAATGCATATCCGTGCGCATTCCCGTCGCGGAATTTCAGCCGTCGAAAAAAATGCGCAAAGTTCTGCGAATCAACGAAAACGCCAAAATCGCTTTTACGCCGAACATTGCCACAACGGAACAATTCGACCTGTTTGCGGCTTATTTGCTCTGCCGCCATGCCGAAAGCGATATGACGCAAATGTATTACGAAGAATACCGCGCCATGATTGAAGACGCCAATGTCGATTCCGTTTTGATGGAAGTGCGCGAAAACGCGACCCTGCAAGCCGCGATGCTGGTTGATGTTCTGGATGACGGGTTGTCGGCGGTTTACAGCTTTTTCGACCCGAAGCAGCGCAGGCGCAGCTTAGGGACTTTTATGATTTTAAAGCTGATTGAAGAAGCGCGGAAAATCGGACTGCCGTATGTTTATCCGGGGTATTGGATAAAATCCGTGTCCAATATGGCGTACAAAGCGAAATTCCAGCCGCTGGAATACTTTGTCAACGGAATGTGGACGCGCTCACTCCCCGATTAAATGCAGCACGATGTTGCGAATGTGCGCTTCGGCGCGGTGTTCGCAAACATACAAAGCCTGCCACCGTCCAAACGCAGGCAATCCTTTGACAACGGGAATGCCGACGGAAACATCCGTCAAAGACGTGCGGATATGGGCGGGCATATCGTCTTTGCCCTCGTAAGTATGGCGGTACAGGCGGTTGTCCTGCGGAACGGCGCGGTCGAAAAAGTCTTTCAAGTCCAGCATCACATCGGGATCAGCGTTTTCCTGAATGGTCAAGCTGGCGGACGTGTGCGTCATAAACACGGTCAGCAATCCCGTTTGAATCCCGCTTTGCCGCACAAAATCGCATACGGCGTTCGTAATGTTGACAAAGCTTTCGGGCTTGGTTTGCACGGAAAAAACGGTTTGCTTTTGAATCATTTGTACAAATTCCGTTCGTCGGTCTGTTCCGCCTGTTCGCGGTCAAGCAGCGGTTTGACGGAAGCCCCGTCCAGCGGCAGGCTTTTGACATGGCGGCATTTTGCCGTATATTCACGCACAACTTTGTAATCGGCGGCTTCGGCAATCAGGACGGTTTCCGCCTGCGCCAGATAAGGGCGGGCATCGGGATGGATAAAGTCCAGCAAAACGGATTGTTCGGGGGTGCGGTACAGCAAAGCATGCGCCCCGCCGTCATAAAGCAGCACGGACGATTTCGGCGCGCCGTCCTTGGCATGAATGGAAATCATCACTTCGCCGTTTTTGTTCAAGTGAAGCTCGTAAAACGATTCTTGCTGCGGTTTTTTAGCCAAAACGCCACCTCGTTGTTTTTTTGGAATTATAGACGCAATTCCCCTTTTTTTCAATCGCTTTTATGATATACTGACTGCAACTTAACTTTTAAAAACAGGAGTTTATTATGCATCCTTGGCATGACGTTGAGCTGATCGGAACCAAAGTTCCGCAATTCGTTCCCGCGGTTATCGAGGTTCCCAAAGGTTCAAAATACAAATACGAACTGGACAAGCCCAGCGGTTTAATCCGCGTTGACCGCGTGCTGTATTCCAGCGTTCATTATCCCGCAAACTACGGGCTGATTCCCCGTACTTACTGCGAAGATCACGACCCGCTGGACATTCTGGTTTTGGGACAGGAACCTGTTTTCCCGCTGACAATCATGTCTGCGCGCCCCATCGGCGTGATGAAGATGATCGATCAGGGCGAAGCGGACGACAAAATCATCGCCGTCCACGCCGACGACCCCGAATACGCGCACTATTCGTCCATTGACGAACTGCCGCCGCACCGCATGATCGAGGTTCAGCGTTTCTTTGAAGATTACAAAAAACTGGAAAACAAAACCGTGGTGGTTGAGGGCTTTCTTGACCAAAACGAAGCGTTCAAAGTCATTTTGAAAGCGATTGAAGAATACGAACGCGTCAAAGAAACTTTGGTCGGCTATAAAAAACACGACTGACAAAAAAACACCCGCGGCGGGTCACGGCTCCGTCGCGGGCTTTGACTGTTATCTGTCGAAAATTTCAAGCAATAATGCTAAAGCTTTCAGATGCAGAGGTGTCTCATTGCACCTCTTTTCAGACCGCGGCTTCACTACCCGCGGTCAACTTTTTCGGGCAACAAAAAAAGGCGGAGAATTTTCCCCGCCTTTTGCTTTAAAAGTTGATTTTCGCATTCATCACAACGGAATGGCTTTCCAGTTTTCCTTGGAACATACCGTCGTACAAAAGGGACAGGCTGGCGGATTTGCCGAAATTCATTGAAAAACCCGCCCCCGCTTCAATGCCGAACCGTTTGTCTTGGTCCGTTTCAACGATATAGCTTGTGCCGTTGGGCAGCACCGCGGTCCTGTCGCTGCCGGTGCGGACAAAATCGTATGTGGCGGCGGCTTTCAGTTCCGGCATAAACAAAACGGGGGTCTTCCCTTTCAGACGATACCGTTTTGACAGCTTGAATCCGAGGACAGAGGTTGCGGCGGAACTGTTTTTGTCTTCCAGCTCAACCCCCAAAGCATCGGTGTAAGCCTTTTGATGCGTGTTGATGAAGCGCACGGCGAATTCGGGGGACAACAGCACGGGAGCGGCATAGCCGAACGCGATTTGCGCGCTGATCGTGTTGGTCTGGTATTCGCTTTCCAATTTCGCGATTTTTGTTGTGTCGTTGTAGGAGGAACGACCGAAGCCCGCAAAAAAGTTCGTGTAGAACCGTTTGGGCTGATACTGGGCGTACACAAAACCCGTTTGCGTGTCAACATCGACATCGGATCTGTCCGCGTCAATGGATGTCGAAGCATAGGAATACCCCAATCCGACTTTGAAATCATCGGAAAGATAGGCTTCCATACCCGCCGCAAACCCTGCCGAATCGGATGAAAAGCCCTCTGTTCCGCGCTGTTCGGCGTGGTTGTACAGCCCTTGCGCCCAAACCGCGCCGTTTCCTGCTTCGTAATCGCCGCCGGAACGTCCGTACATCCGTCTGTATCCGGCAAAACGGGGCGCGCTCGGCATATTAAAGCGGGTGGACACGACATTGATAACGTTTTTGGCGTGGTTTTCGTCAATCAGGATTCCGAATTTCGACAAATCGGGGGCGATTTCGCGCATAACTTGGTATTTCTTTTCGGTATCGCCGTCAAACTTTGTCAGCAAATCGTCGATTTTATTCAAAGCGTCTTGCTGTTTGTCCGTCAGCTTGTCCAAATCTTTGTCGTTCAGATCCAGAATTTTCAAAGCGTCCTTGATAACGGGATGAACTTCCATGTCTTTGACCATCGAGGCAGCTGACAAGCGCAATATGTACAGATCTCCACCGTCCCAGTTCGTCAAAGCTCCGATTTTCGAAGCGTCCGCAGGGTCGAAATATTTTGCCGAAACCGCATAACGGCTTGTCAAATAGTCGCCGAATTTGAACCCCGATCCTTCGGTGATGTGATACAGCGTCGTTTTGGTGGTGGATGCCGTCCCCATTTCCAGCTTGATCGTAACGTTTTCCGCATTGGCGGTGATGATGGGCGTGGTCTTTGCGGCATCGGTCAATATGGCGGAAATCGTCCCGCCCGTGATGTTGTCCGCTTTCAACGGGGTCGCCCCGATGTCCAGCGTTTTGCTGTCGCCGATGCCGATATCGCGGAATGAAAAGCCGTAGCCGCGGGTCACGTCGCTTAACGCGTAATCGGCATTAAAGTTCACATTCGCCGATCCCGACAGCGTGCCGTTCAGACGCGCCGATGAGGTTTGAAAATCAATCGTCGCGCCGTCGGCGGCGACATCGCCGATCATCGTTCCTTTTAACTCAAGGGTGGAAGCACCGTCCAAATGCAATTTCTCGTCTGCGGACGAAAACGTCAAAACGGCGTTGTCGGCGACATCCAAAACAGAGCCGACAAACTGAACTTTACCCGAACGGGCGGACAATTCGTTGTTGCCGTTGGCAATGATTTTTGAGTTTTCGACATATATGTTGCCCGCCTCGAAAGCCACACTTAAAGGAGTAACCATGTAGGGTTGTACATTATATACAGGGGCTTTTTCATTTGACAAACTGTCGTTGATCAGCTTTGCATTGTCGTTCAGCACAAATGTCGAATTGACAATCGTTACATCCGCCCCGTAACCATTTTTCAAAGTGTTGTTGAAGTCTTCATAATCAAACGTCATCCATTCTCTAAAACCTGCTTCATCATTGCACCTCGATTGGATTTCTTCTTTGGTGGAAGAACTGCCGAAAATCTTTTTTGTAAAATCCGTCAATGATTCGCCATCTCCGTAAACATCTTCAACAAGGAAGTCTACGGCAGTCTTGATTTCATCGGCTGTCAATTGACCGCGAAAGAGCAAAAGAGGACTGTCTTCACTCGAACTGCCGACACTCGAAACCGAAGCCGGAGGTCTGTAGGCGGTGGATGCCAAAGAAGCATATCCGATTCCCGCGGCTGAATTTCCATTTAAAGTTATTGTCGCATCCGTAAAAGCGACATCATATTTGTCGGCAGAATAAATTTGGGAAGGGGTGTACAATGTTTTGCCATCAATTTGGTAAACCAAGATTCCGGTATTTGTAAAATCACCCAAAAAAGAATTGTTGTTCGCCGTGATTTTTTTCGGAAACAGACAGCGCAGAAATTGATGTATCCGAAACGGAAATCCCCCGTTCACCCGTAACTTTTAAATCCCAAGTCGAAATTAACGGATATTCAGGAACATTATATCCCAGCCCATTTGATTTGTATATTGTGTTGAAAGACACCTTGTCGGAATCGATGGAAATCGTTTCGGCGTCCAAATATACAAAATCATCCAGAGTGCCGCCCGTAAGGGTGATGGTGCCAGCCTTAAATGCCGCCGCCCCGAACGTTCCCCCCGAAATTGTAATGCTCCCCGAGTTTTGAGCTCTAAAAGAAACGTCCGAGAAATCGCCGTCCTCAATCGACAAAGCGGCGGACGCATCGTACCAGCCGCCTTTGTGCGTTCCGCCCTTGATTGTGATATCCGGTGCGTCAATGTCTGTATCCGAAAAATCACCGGCTTCAATCAGTAAAGAATCTTCATCGGAAAGATATTCATTTTTATGTGGTCCCTCCGAAATTGTTGTTGCCGCTTCGACGATATAAGGAAAAAACGTTAAATTCGCCAAAAAACATTTGATTAAAACGGAACGGTAACGGGCAGACAATATACCCGATGCGGATTTCGATAATTTCATAAGCATCTCTACCCCTTGTGCAAGATATCATTAGAAAAAATTCAGTACTGTTTTGATATGAAGTTTGGGCTACTCTCCCTAAAACATACAATTCCTATTTTCAGGATACATCTCGATAATTGTATTGGCAAGGATTTTTTTATTTTTGATTATGTGCGTCAATTTTCAGAATACAAAAAAGAGCCGCAAATCTGCGACTCTTTTCCGTTGAGTAATCCGAAACGATTAACGTTTGGAGAACTGATAGCTGCGGCGCGCTTTGGCTTTGCCGTATTTTTTGCGTTCGACGACGCGCGGATCGCGTGTCAGGAAGCCTGCGCGTTTCAGCGCGGTGTGCAATTCCGGTTCATAGTTATCCAAGCAACGGCTGATACCGTGGCGGATAGCCCCCGCCTGACCCGACAAACCGCCGCCGGAAACGGTAACAACGGCGTCAAACTGACCTTCGCGGTTTGTAACCGCAAACGGCTGGTTGATCAGCATGCGCAGAACGGGACGGGTAAAGTAAACGTCCAATTCCTTGCCGTTGATGGTGATTTTGCCCGAACCGGCTTTCAGCCAAACGCGGGCGGAAGCGTCTTTGCGGCGACCCGTGGCATAAGCACGACCGAATTTGTCGCGCTGCGGTTCACGAACGGCGACCGGTTCGGCGGCAATGGCTTCGGCGGTCTGTTTCAAGTCTTCAAAAGATTTGATTTCAGCCATGGATTAGCTCCTTTTGTTTTTCGGGTTCAGCGCGGCGATGTCCAGAAATTCGGGATTCTGGGCTGCATGCGGGTGTTCTTTGCCGGCATAGACGCGCAGATTCGTCATCTGTTTGCGTCCCAGCGGATTGCGCGTGATCATGCGTTCAACCGCTTTGATGATAACGCGTTCCGGATGTTCGCCCGCAATGACTTTGCCGGCGGTCACGCCTTTGATGCCGCCGGGATGACCCGTGTGGCGATAGTACACTTTGTCTTCCAGTTTTTTACCGGTCAAAGCGACTTTTTCCGCATTGATGATGACAACGCAGTCGCCGCAATCCATGTGCGGAGTGAAAGAGGTTTTATGTTTGCCGCGCAGAATTTTCGCGACAATGCTCGCCAAACGACCCAAAACCAAGTCTTCGGCATCGATCAGATACCACTTCTTTTGGATATCGGCAGGCTTAACGGATAAGGTCTGCATAGAGTTATTCCCTACATTGAAGTTAAAAACTGCAAGGAAGATACCCAATACCCCGCCTTGTGTCAACAAAAATCACAACACAAAAACGATTTATTTTCAATGAGTTATAAAATAGGTATTATTTTACCAACTTTACAGGCGTTAAAAACGGTCGGTTTCGGACGAAAAACGCGCATTTTTCTTTTTACATTGATTTTTTAATCCGAATCCGCCATAGTTCGGTACATTGCGATGGTGGAAACGATTATGAACGAAAACCTTTTTTCTGCGGAACGCGATTCCGCGCCCGTCAAAGACATTCCTTTCAATATCCCTTTGGTCGCCGATCTGGACGACAACGGCGGGGTTGTCGAACTGACGACTTTTTATGAAGCGGGGCGGTTCGCGTCCGCCGAATTGAAAGCCTGGATCGAACTGTTCGGCAAAGAAAAGGCGGACAAGGATTTCTTGCAGACCGTCATCGACTTTCAGCTGCGCACGCCCCGTTCGATCTGCGCCGCAGCCGAATCGGTCCTGAACGGCGAAATGTCGCCGACCGAAGGCTTTTCCGTCATCCGTTCGGAACTGAACAACTATCTGGGATTCAAGTGCATTCACAGCGGCGGCACGATCGGAAAAATGGCGGCGGTCATGTACCGCTACGAACCGATGCTGATGGGCATCGTCGCTGGTGCTTCGGGTTCCGTTCCGCTGTCGGACGCCGAAGCGTATCCGTCGCATGCCGACGCGGAAAGCTTTACGTTCGGCTATGCGCTCACGATGCATTGCCGCACGAACATCCGCCCCGAAATGCTGGACGGAAAAGTCGGCGACACCCTGCGCAAAATCAACCACATCATCCGCCGCGTCGAACTGGCGGACAAACAGATAAAGCCGATTGCCAACGAACAGATAGCCTTGCAGCAAAATATTGAAGAAGCTCACAGGCAGCTGAAAACTTACCGCACGGACGTCGCGGAATACATTTCCCAACTGGTGGCGGAAATCAAGCAGACTTCGGACAGCGCAATCAATGAAATGTGGAATCAGCTGAACCTGATTCAAAACGATCACGAACGCCAGCTTGCCGCCCTGCGGCAAAGCGTTTCCAGCCGAATCCGCTACGGGACGGCATTGGATTATTGGAACGCGCAGCAATCCCTGAATCAGGCGAAAGCCAACCAAATGACGGGCTGGTATGTAATCTCCGGATTGTTTTCGATTACGTTTTTGGGATTGATCGGCATTCTGACGAAAAAATATCTGGCGGGCGTGTCGGCTTTTGTGCCGTTCATTACCCTGTTTTTGCCTTTGATGGTCGCGGGCGGACTGTTCTGGCTGCTGCTGCAAACCCGCACGCGTTATGAAAAAGCCGCCGCGCAGGCGCAGGAAAAAGTAGCCCTGCTGGAAACGCTTGCCGCTTTGGAAACAGAGGGAAAAGCCAAAGAATCCGACAGGGACGGCGTTTTGGAATCGATTTTCAAAACGACTTTTACCGCGCCCTCCCCCGCTATGGAAGCGGCGGAACACGAAGATTCCGCCGAATCGTAACTTTATTTTATCCGCCGACGGCTTCTTTTACGGCGTCAAACAGCTTCACCGCATCAGCAGGCGGCGGGGTCATTTCGCGCAACAGCGGATCTTTCGCCCATTTGACGGTGTTTTCCGTGCCGTCGACGCTGTACGTTACAAAACAAAAGTCGGCACCTTCGGGATAGCTGTCGAACTTTATCCCCGAAAAACCGATTTTTTCCGCATAATCGAACAAGTTTTTCGCAGCGGCGGCATCCGTTTTCAACAATGTGTAAAAATACGGATTCATTCTGTCTATTTGCGGATAATCTTCGTAGCCGTAAAATTTACCGTCTTCCTGGAAATAAATGCCTTTCGCCCTGAAAACGATCGCCTTTTCGGCGGGCGAACAGCCCGTTGCCATTTTGGACGGCAGACGAACGGCGGCGGGAACGGTTGAATCGGCAGCGCCGTCCTGCTCCATCCCGCTTATATAATAAGACGCGTCATGCTGCGGCTTGTTGCCCATCGCCAGCGAATCCCGCGCTTGAAAAAACAGTCCTGCAACCACCAATCCGTTGATAAACAGGTCTTTTTTCGTCATTGTTTTTCCTTTCTTTCGTTTTGCCGCTCTTTTTCGCAAAATTTTTTCGAAAAAATCGTTTTTTTCTGAAAAAAAGTCTGGCGAAAAGATAAAAAATGTCATATCATCCTTATAAATGATTAACCCAACGAGTTCAACGACTCTTTTGCAAAGGTGACTTCTATGGCGATCTTAAACGAATATGAATTGCATCTGTTGGCGATGATGTCCGGTATCGACGAACACGCGACCATTGATAACAAACAGTCTTTGCTGGTGGCTCTGGACGTTTTAAAGCCGCAGGAAAATATGAGCGACGCCGACTACGCCGCGGAAATCAACAAAACTTTGAACAAAGCTTTGGACGAACAGTACGCCAAACCGCTGGCGAATGTTTCCGTTTTGCGCAAAGACCGACAGAACCGCGTTGAATTCGTCGTTCCCGCCGGACACGACAACGAATCCCTGACTTGGGGCGTTACCGAAGAAAACGGCGCCAAACACGACGGTTCCGTCAAAATCGCCGATACGCAAATCTGCTACGGCGTCGACGGAAAGCCGATGCGCCGCGAAATCAACGGAGTCACTTACGAAAAGCGGTCTTTTGAACTGAAAGCCGATATGGAAATGGGCTACCATTCACTGGAAGCGCAAATTCCCGGTCAGCCCAAAGCCAAAGCGGAAATGATTTACGCGCCGACGAAATGCTATGACCCGATCGACATCAAAAACGGCGGCAAAGCTTGGGGTGTTCCCGTTCAGCTGTATGAACAGCGTTCCGACGAAAACCAAGGCATCGGCGATTTGTCCGACTTGGCTGAAATCGCGGACACCATCGGCAAGCACGGCGCGGGCATCGTCGGCGTCAACCCGCTGCACGCCATGTTCCAAAACGGCGCGGAAGAAGCCAGCCCCTACTCGCCCGCCAGCCGCACTTACTTCAACCACATTTATTTGGATGTGACCGCCGTTCCCGATTTCAAGGACAGCAAAGAAGCGCAGGCGTTGTACGATTCGCCCGAATACACGGAAAAACGCCGCAAAGCGCAGGACACGGTTGACGTCGACTATACGTCTGCGTTCGAACTGAAAAATCCGATTTTGGACAAATGCTTCGACACGTTCGAAAAGTCCGCCTCCCCCGAACGCCGCGCCGCTTTTGAATCTTTCAAAGCCGAAGGCGGCAAACGTCTGGAAGACTTCGCGACATGGCAGGCTTTGTCCGATCACTTCTCGAAAGCCGATCCGAAGAGCTTTGACTGGCGCGACTGGCCCAAGGAATACCAAGATCCCTCGACTCCCGAAGTTCAGGCGTTCAAAGAACAGAACAAAAAGCAGATTGAAAAATACACCTATCTGCAATGGGAAACCTTGCGTCAGATGGAAAACGTGCAGGACGTCTGCCACAACAACGGCATGAAAGTCGGTTTGTACACCGACATCGCCGTCGGCAGTGCGCCGTTCGGTTTCGAAGGCTGGGGCTGCAAAGACCTGTATATGAAAGCGTCCGCGGGCGCTCCCGCCGACATTCTGAGTCCGAACGGTCAGAATTGGGACGTTTTGGGCTTCAAGCCGAAAGCATTGAAAGAAACGGGCTACAAACCGTTTATCGAAATGCTGCGCAACAATATGAAAACGTCGGGCTGCACCCGTTTGGACCACGTTTTGCAGCTGGCGCGTCTGTACATGATTCCGCACGGCAAAACCGCGAAAGAAGGCGCGTTCGTTTACTATCCCGTTGACGACTTGATGGCTGTCGCGGCGTTGGAATCCAACCGCAACAAATGCATGCTGATCGGCGAAGATTTGGGGCAGCTGCCTCCGGGATTCCAAGACAAACTGATGGATCACGGCATTCTGTCGTACCGCGTGCTGCCCTTTGAACGTCAATGGGGCTACCAGAACGGCAGCGACAACAACGCTTTCCGTCATCCCGAAGAATACCCGCAGTATTCGACGGCGGCTCCATCCACGCACGACACTCCGTCTTTGGCGAGCCAATGGACGGCGCGCGACGTGCATTTGAAAGACTATTTGGGCTATTACGAAAGCGATCAGCAGCGCAATATGGAATTCAGACAGTATGAAACCCAGCGTTGCGCCATCAACTACGCCTTGAACGAAAAAGGCAGCTGGCAGAAAGTCGGCGCTCAGCCTGTTTCCGACCCCGCGCACGACACCCGTTCCGTTCCCTACAAGTTCGAACAGGCGATTGCGGATTACTTGGGTCAGTCGAAATCGGCGATGCTGCTGTTCCCGTTCTCGGATATGTTCCGCACGAACTACATGGGCAACATCCCCGGCACGCGTCAGCGTCATGCGTCCAAGAGCGAAAACGTCCAGAAAGTCTTTGAACAGGGCGGCGCGAGCAACATTCCTTGGAAAAACTGGCGTCCGAAAATGCACCTGAAAGTCAACGAAATCAAAGAAGTTCCCGTGTTCAAGGAAATTTCCACGATTTTGAACGGCTATCGTCAGGCGGGCAATGAAAATTCGAAAGTCAAAGACCCGCAGGTTCCTGATTTCAAACGCCCCGGTCGCACGGAAAACAAACAGCGTGACGCAAAACGTGTTGTTTCCCTGTACCAGAGCTTGGCGAACAGCGGATACTTCAAAACCTACGCTTATGACATCATTGCGGCGAAATTCTCTGAAAAGCATCGTCAGCGCGATGTCCAGAAGACCGAAGAATTCAAAAAGAATTACGAAGGTCGCCGTCAAGCGATTGAAGAAAAGAAACGGCAATATCAGCAGAGCGGCGCAGCCAAAACGCTGAATATTCAAAAGCTGAAATCCGACCGCCGTTCACGCTAAAGATTACATAAAGAAAGCAGCCCTTCGAAACAAGGGCTGTTTTTTTATACTCTTTTTTATGCTCCTGCCTTTTTCCGCATACAAAAAAAAGCCGCCCGAAAACGGACGGCTTTTTTATTGAAATGTTTTATTTTGCAGACAACAAATCCAACGAGTTGCCGATAACGTTTTCAAACGTCATGCCCGTTTCGTTTTCAATCGTTTCACGCGCGAACTGGGCGGAGCGGGAAAACGGATCGTCCGCCCGTTCCATATCTTTCATCGCTTTCATAACTCTGTCGCGAACGGCTTCGGGCGCGGCTTTGATTCTGTTTTCGAACGATGTCGGGATTTTATATCCCATACGGCGCAAATGTTCGGTAATCGACAGCATGTTGTGCATATTGACCTCGGGTGCCGTAGCGCGCTGACCGTAATCCGTTCCCCATGTCGTCATTTCCCCTGTAAACTCGGGCATTTTTGTGTTCCAGATATTGCTGGAACCGCCCGCGTATGTTGGTTGATACGGCTGAGAGCCGTAAACCACGGGACCGACCTGCTGCACCTGAATCGGCTGCTGCTGTTGGTAGTAAACGGGCTGCTGATAATAAACAGGCTGTTGAGCCGTATTCGACGCCGCCCACGGATCGGACGGCAATGCTTGAGCGCTCGCTTGCACCGACAGCGCAACAAACGAAACCGCTGCTGTCAAAATCATATTTTTCTTCATTGGACTACCCCCGCCGAATTTTTCATTATTGGTTACAGCTTACTCTCTTTTTAACAAAAGGAACAGTTACAAAAATGTGTCGTTTTTGTTAAGCCCGTTTCCATTGCGTCCCGGACGGCGTGTCTTCGATAACAACGCCTTTGTCCGCCAATTCCTTGCGCACGGCGTCCGCCGTTGCGAAATCTTTGGCTTTGCGGGCATCGGCGCGTTTTTGAATCAACGCTTCGATTTCCGATTCGGACAATCCCTGTTCCTGTTTTGCGGGCGACCAACGGAACCATTCTTCGGGGTCTTGATACAAAATACCCAACAAATGCCCAGACGCAATCAGCGTTTTTTTCAGTTCGACCGCTTTTTCGGGCGATTTGTTCATTTCGGTCACAAGCCCGTGCAGAACGGCAATCGCTTTCGGCGTGTTCAAATCGTCGCTCAACGCTTCGACCACTTCGGCGGACGGCAGAGCTTCCGACAAATCAACCGCAGGCGTCAACCGCAAAGCCGTATAGAATCTGTCCATAGTCTGCTTGGCTTGTTTCAAACCTTCGGGCATCCAGTTCAGCGGCTGGTGGTAATGCGTTCCCAACGCGTACAGGCGGAACGCTTCCCCCGGCACTTGGTCAAGGATTTCGCGAATGGTAAAGAAGTTGCCCAAAGACTTGGACATCTTTTCGCCGTTGACCATCAAATGCCCGTTGTGCATCCAGTATTTGGCGTAGAAATCGTGTCCGAAAGCACAGCACGACTGCGCGATTTCGTTTTCGTGGTGCGGGAAAATCAAGTCCTGCCCGCCGCCGTGAATATCGAACGTTTCGCCCAAGTATTTGCTGCTCATCGCGGAACATTCCAAGTGCCACCCCGGACGGCCGCGCCCCCAAGGGCTGTCCCACCCCGGCTGAGTATCGTCGGACGGCTTCCACAAAATAAAGTCGGCGGCGTCGCGTTTGTACGGAGCAACCTCGACACGCGCGCCGGCAATCATTTCATCCATGGAGCGTCCCGACAGGCGTCCGTAGTTTTTCATCTTGGCAACGCTGAACAAAACATGCCCTTCGGCTTCGTAAGCATAGCCGTTGTCAATCAGCTTTTGCACCAAAGCAATCATCTCGGCGATATGTTGCGTGGCGCGCGGTTCGATGTCGGGCGGCAAAGCGTTCAGTTCGGCAATGTCGTCGTGAAAGAATTTCGCCGTTTTTTCGGTAATGACGTTAATGGGTTCGCCCGATTCCTGCGACCGTTTGATGATTTTGTCGTCCACATCGGTAATGTTGCGGACATACGTTACCTTGGGATACAGCTGTTTGAGCAAGCGGTACAGCGTATCGAAAACGATAATCGGGCGCGCGTTGCCGATATGAGCGCGGTCATAAACCGTCGGACCGCAAACGTACATGCGGACGTTATTCGGGTCAAGCGGCTCGAATTTTTCCTTTTTGCGGCTCATCGTATTTGTAACGTACAAAGTCATCTCTTTTATCCTTGCAAACGTTTTAAAGTTTTTTCATAGCCCAAGACAGGCAGCAGCATTTTCAATTCGGGTCCCTGCTCCAGTCCCGTCAGCGCCAAACGTATCGGGTGGAACAAATCGCGCCCTTTGCGTCCTGTTTTTTCCTTGACGGCGGCGGTCCAAGCCCCGAACGTGTTTTCGTCAAACTCGCCCGCCGGCAGCAATTCCGCCGCCTGACGCGCAAAAGCGCGGTCTTCGGCGCTTAAATCGAAAGTCAAATCTTCGCCGCAGATTTTCACCCAGTCGTTTACGTCGTCGACCTTGGTCAAATTCGGCGAAACCGCCGCCCACAGCTGTTCGGAAATCGGGGCTTTGCCCTCGGCTTTCAAACGGTCGTTGACTTCGGACAGCGGCAAAGCGTGAACAATGCGGGGATTGAGCTTGAACAAATCCTGCGTGTCGAAATGCGGCTGAGCGCGTCCGAATTTGGTCAAATCGAAATGCGGCGCAAGCGCTTCCATGCTGGTTTCGACTACGGTCGCGTCCGACGTTCCCAAGCGCGCCAGCAAACAGGCGATAGTCATCGGCTCGATGCCCGCTTCACGCAAATCGCGGAAGTTGACGGACCCCATACGTTTGGACAGTTTGCCCTCTTTTCCCGTCAGCAAAGGCGGATGTCCGAACACGGGAACCTTGCCGCCCAAAGCTTCGAACATCTGAATTTGAACGGCGGTGTTTGTAACATGGTCTTCACCGCGGATAACGTGCGTAATGCCGAAATCCATATCGTCGATGACGGACGGTAGCATATAGGGGAAAGTCCCGTCTTCGCGCACAATAATCGGGTCGCTTAAATGCGCGCCGTTGTACGAGCAATGCCCGCGCACCATATCGTCCCACGACGTTTCCTTGTGTTCCAGAACAAAGCGGTAGTGCGGACGGCGCCCTTCGGCTTCGTACGCTTTGCGCTGTTCGTCGGTCAAACGCATGCCCGCGCGGTCGTAAACAGGCGGCAGCCCGCGCGCGTGCTGGCGGCGGCGTTTGTATTCCAATTCCTCCGCCGTTTCGTAGCAGGCGTAAATCAAGCCTTTGGCGCGCAACTGTTCGACGACTTCGCGGTAACGCTCCAAACGGGCGGATTGATGCTCCAGCCTGTCCCAAGAAATCTTCAGCCAGTTCAGTGCTTCGTAAACGGCGGCTTCGTATTCGGGCTTGGACCGTTCCGTGTCGGTGTCGTCCATTCGCAAAACGAAAGACACGTCCTCGCCCGCCTGTTTTTTATTCAAAGCAAACAGATAATTCAACAACGCCGTACGCAGATTCCCGATGTGCATATATCCCGTCGGGCTGGGGGCAAAACGAACAACAATCACTTTAATCAAACCTTCTTGGTAATGGGATAATCCCAGTCTTCGTCAAAAGAACGGCGGGACAATCTGATGCCCTGCGCGCCCTGTTTGCGCTTGAATTCCGCGCGGTGCAACAGCTGCCAAACTTTGCGAACCGTCGCTTCGTCATAGCCCGCGGATATAACTTCGTCAACACCCGCGTCATTTTCAATCATCATTTTCAAAATCGCGTCCAAAGTCGGATACGGCGGCAAAGAATCCTCGTCCTTTTGGTTCGGACGCAGTTCCGCGGTCGGCGCTTTGGTAATCAGGTTGTCGGGCATCACGCGCTTGATATCGTTTTCAATCCAGCGCGGATGGTTTTCGTTGCGCCAGCGCGCCAAAGCGTAAGCGTCCGTTTTGTACAAGTCCTTTATCGGCGCAAAGCCCCCGCACATATCGCCGTACAAGGTCGAATAGCCAACGGCTTCCTCGGATTTGTTGCAGGTTGCCAGCAGCAAATCGCCGAATTTGTTGGACAACGCCATCAGCATCGTGCCGCGCATGCGCGCCTGCAGGTTTTCCTCGGTCGCGTCACGGTCTTTGCCCGCGAACACGGGAGCAAGCACATCCTCCATCGCTTTGACGGGATCGAGAATCGGCAGGATGTCATAGCGGATGCCCAAACATTCGGCAACCGCGCACGCGTCGTTCAGGCTTTCCTCGCTGGTAAAAACGGACGGCATCATCACGGCGCGCACTTTGTCCGCGCCCAAAGCGTCAACGGCGATTGCGGCGCACAGCGCGCTGTCGAACCCGCCCGACAATCCCAGCAAAACGCCGTTAAAACCGTTTTTGCGCACATAGTCGCCGACGCCCATCGTCAGCGCGCGCCAAGTGTTTTCGGGTTCGCTTGTCCACGGCCACGACACTTCGTCAACGCCCGCGACGCCATCTTTCCACAGCGGCAGGCATTCGATAAAGCCGCCGTCCAAATCCAGCATGAACGAACCGCCCGCAAAAACCGCGCTGTCGTTTCCGCCGACAAGGTTTGTATAAACCAGCGGCAGACGGATGCGCGACGCGAACGTGCGGGCGTGTTCCAGCGTTTCGGTGACCGTGCCGCTTCTGAACGGACGGGCGTCCAGAACAATCAGTTTGTCCACGCCGTTGCAGTTGACGGGTTCAAAGCCGATCGAAACCGCGACCGTCAACCCCGTAATCGTAAAGTGATTGCCGTAATGCACCCCTTTGGAGTTGACCAGAACGGGCGTCGCACCGCCCGCGCCGTCGGGAATGGCGGTCAAAACCTCGCGGTCGTTGTGATACAGTTTTTCCAGCGTTTTATGGACGTTCGCCATAAAGGATTTGGAATAAGCCAAATCCCCCAAAGGCCAGCCCGTCAAAGCGTAAGCGGGCAAAACCAGCGTTTCGCCTTTGCTTTGAATCCCCTGTTCCGCCGCCCAATGGATTTTTTTCAAATTTCCTTCCAAATCGCCGGCTACAGGGTTGATTTGCGCAATCAGCATACGGATTCCTCCAAAATTTTTAATAAATTTAAGCCAGTTTATCGCGCTTTTTGTCGGAATGCCATAAAAAAACTATTTTGTTTCAATTTCTTTCAATCGCGCTTCGATTTCGCACAAAGCCGGCAAAGATTCCTGCGCCCCCGTTTTCAAACACGCCAAAGCCGCACCGCAACACGCATGCCGCACGGCGTCCGCAAAGGACAGCCCCGCGTCAATCATAGCGGCGAATATGCCGACAAACGCATCGCCCGCCCCCGTCGTGTCCACGGGCGCGATCGGCAAAGAGACTACCGACAGCACTTGCCCGTCCTTGGCGGCGACGACGCCTTTTTTGCCCAAAGTCATCAGGCATGCCCCGCCCGTTTTTTCAGACAGGGCAAGGACGGTTTTTTCGGGTGTTTCGCCCGCTTTGCCCAAAACGGTTTGCGCTTCGATTTCGTTGACAATCAGATAATCGATGTTCCGCAAAGCGGTTTGCGGTACTTCGCGCGCGGGGGCGACGTTCAGAACCGTTTTTGCGCCTTTGGCTTTCGCGCGTTCCAACAGGGCGAAATTTTCTGCGGGCGGGACTTCCATTTGCATTACGACGACCGTTTCGGGCGTCAGCAAAGCGTCGGGAACGGCGGCGGCGCTGAGGTTCATATTTGCGCCGCTTGCCACAACAATCGAATTTTCCGCGGTTTCGTCAAGCATGATCATCGCCATTCCCGTTGCCGAATCCGTCTTTTGCACGAAAGAACAATCGACCCCGACCGCTTTCAATGCCGTCAGCGGCACTTTGGCGATTTCGTCCGCCCCGACCGCGCCGACAATTTTGACAATGCCGCCCGCTTTTGCCGCGGCGGCGGCTTGGTTCGCCCCCTTGCCGCCCGCTTTGACAACGGCGTTCGGAGTCAAAACCGTTTCCCCCGGCTTTGGAAAAGACTGGATTTTCAAAAAGAAATCCGCGTTCAGCGATCCGAAAACGACTATCATGCGCAGCTCCTTGTTTCGATTTTGTTCAGCATATCAGAACCGCTTGAATGCGACAAGCGCGGATTTTATTTTGTATTTTGGCAAAAACGCGATAATCTTAAATCAAATCAATTTCATACGAGGTTTGACAAATGGCTAAAGACGACGATTGGGACGCCGACGATTTGGAAGACGAAGAAGACTACGACGACGAAGAGGATGATGAAGACGACGATGCGGACAAGGAAGACTCCGCCCGTTCGAAACGACTGGTCGTCGCGTCGTTGAAGATTCTTGTTTCGCTGGCTTTGCTGGGCGGCGCGGCGATCGTCGTTTTCGCCCCCGGCAAAATTCCGGCGAATCTGACCGCCAAAGTAAAACAGGCAACGCCTTTCATCGAACAAGCCAAACGGCAGGTTTCTTCCGCCGCGTCGAAAATCACGGCTTCCGACAAAAAAGCGCCGACGCCGCCCCGTATCGCCCCCGCGCGGGAACCGGAAGCCGCCCGCCCCGCCGCCCCTGTCGATTTCGCGCAAAAACGCGAAATGCCGATAACGGCGGAACCGGTTGAAAAAAACGCAGAACAGCCTGTCGAGCAGCCTGCCAAACCGCAGCAAAACCGTTTCAACATCAGCGGCAGAGGGCAAATTCCCGATTTGCTGACAGCGATTTCAAACGATCCGCAGCTGAAAGACATTCTGCTCAAAGCGGATGTCTATACTTTCGAAAAGCTGCCCAAACTGCGTCCGTTCATCAAGTCCTTGATTCTGCGCTGGGCGAAAACGAACAGCTATCCGATGGTTGAAGCCTTGACCGGCGTTCCGTTCAAAACGTTCGAAGACCATGTTTTGGTTGAACTGTTGCCGTTTACGACGCTGAAACAGGCGGGCTTGACGCCGTCGTATGACGAAAGGCTGATCAAAGAAAGCCCCTCCAACGCCGCGGGAACGCTGTTCACATACCTGAAACCCGTTGTAGACGCTTTGGATTCGGACAAGGACAAAATCGATACCGTCGAACCGATTGCGACTTTCTTTGTTTATAAATGCGGCGGCAAAAAAGACTGCCTGATGGCGCTGGATCTGCTGATAGAAATGTTGGGATTGACGGAATACAAGGATAAACTGCCGCAATGACAAAAACGCGTGACTTTTTTTGGCGGATCAGAATCGGCATTATCAGCCGCACAGCCGCTTTCAAAGAAAAAGCAATTCGGACGTTTCAAGCCGTCCGCCGTTTTTCCCTGCGCCAAAGTCTGCGCGCGTTTCCGTCCGCAGCGCGTCAATTTTTCAAGCATACGCCTCAAACGCTGCTGCTGTGGACCGCCAAAGCCAAAGGCGGGCGGCTTCGGCTGATTTTGCTGTTTGCGATTTTGTCCGTCGTTTTCGGGCTGGCTGCCATGCCGTTCCGCTTTATTGCGAACGACGGTTTCGTGTCGTTCCGTTATGTCGCGCAATCCGCCGCCGGAAACGGCTTTGTCTGGAATCCGCCGCCGTTTGAACCCGTCAGCGGATACACCAGCTTTCTGTGGCTGGTTTGTTTGCGGATTTTGTGGTTTTTCGGATTTCAGCCGCCGTTTTCCGCGAATCTGCTGACTTTTTCGTTTTCGATGGGGGCGGTGGTTTTCGGCTTTTTGTTTTTGCGGCGCGCGCCGTTTTCGCCCGTTCTGCAAAGCAAAAGCTTTTTTCTGTTTTTGCTTTATTGTTTGATTTTGCTGACAAATCCGACCTTTTTGATGTTTTTCTGGTCGGGAACGGAAGCCGCTTTGTTCAATTTTCTGGTTTTGTGGTGGACATACACCGCCGCAGGCAAAGACAAACACCCCGTCAAACAATCCGTTATCGCCGTTTTACTGGCAATGACACGGTGGGACGGCGTTGTTTTTCTTCCGTTCACGCTGATTTTAAACATTCTGACGTTCAAACATGCCAAACTGAAGTCCGTTGCGGCGGCGGCGTTTTTGTGCCTGTCCTATTTTTATTTCGATTGGATAAAGCAAACTTACGGTTCGGTCATTTCGACAAGCTTTGCCGCTTTGCGAAAAGACAACTTGCCGTTCGGATTTGATTACGCCGGCAGCTTCGCCGTCGAATACGCCCTTTGGTTTTGGGGAATTTTCTTTGCGGCAGGTGCGTTGTTCAAAATCGCGCGGCACAGAAAAGCGGAACTGGAGTTTCCCTGCTTGATGATAGTGCTGTTTACGGCATATATCTTGTTTTTCTCCGTCCTTATCGGAGCGGACGTTTTGGCTTACCGTCCTTTGTCGTTCTTTGTCCCGCTTGCCGCTTTGGGCGCGATCAGAGTGCTGACTGCCGGCATTACAAGCCGCCTGAGAACGGTTGCCGCGATTGTTTGTCTGTATGTCGGGCTGTCGCTGGTCATTCCGATCACGCATTTTGCCGAGGTTCGCGACTTGACGACCCGTCGGCAAACGGCGTTTTTGTACAAACCCGTCGGCAAACCCTTGTTAGCTTTCTTTGCGGATTACTGGAACAAAGCGCAGCAGCGTTTGATATATCAAGGGGCGGCTTTGCGGCACAAAGAACATCAAGTCTTGTTCAACGAACTGACAAAAAGCCTTCCTTCGCGCGAAAAAGGCAAACTGCTGAAAGCCGAATACCGCCGCATACTGGCATGGGATTTTGCGGGACAGATTGGTTGGGTGTTTCCGTATGTTTACATTTTGGACACATCGGGACAAAACGACCGTTTTATCGCGGCAAGCAAATTCAAGTACGACAACCGCCGTCTGTTGGGACATGAAAGAGTCGTCGCACAGGGATATCCCTTGTGTTTCGGCGGAAACAATCTGAAAATCACACCGTTTGACGGAACGCCAGACGTTCAGTACATCCCCGCGCCGTTTCCGCTGACGGACGGCATTATCAAAGGATGCGAAAAGCTGTGGAATCCTTTGAACAGCCGCATTCCCGTCAAAAAGAATTAAGCGTTTTTCCGTTTCAGCATTTCGGCGACCAAAAACGCCAATTCCAGCGATTGATTCGCGTTCAGACGAGGGTCGCAAAGCGTGCTGTAACGCTGTCCGAGCGTTTCTTCGGTGATTGCCTGCGCACCGCCGACGCATTCGGTCACATCCTGCCCCGTCATTTCAAAGTGCAATCCGCCCGCGTAAGTGCCTTCGGCTTCGTGAACGGCGAAAAAGTTTTTCACTTCTTCCAAAATCGCGTTGAAATCGCGGGTTTTGTAACCGTTGGACGCAACCTGCGTGTTGGCGTGCATCGGATCGCACGACCAAACGACCTGATACCCTTCGCGTTCAACCGCCCGAATCAGCGGCGGAAGCTTTTCAGCGACTTTGTGCCGCCCCATACGGATAATCAAAGTCAGTCTGCCCGCTTCGTTCAGCGGATTCAGGATATCGCACAGCCGCAACAAGTCGTCGGTCTGGACATTCGGTCCGACCTTGACGCCCAGCGGATTGGACACGCCGCGCGCAAATTCGACATGCGCCCCGTCGGGATCGCGGGTGCGTTCACCGATCCAAAGCATATGCGCGGAACAGTCGTACCAATCGCCCGTTGACGAATCGACACGGGTCAAGGCTTCCTCAAACGGCAGCAGCAACGCTTCGTGGGACGTGTAAAACGGCGTTTCCCGCACAACGGGAACGGTCGAAGCGGAAATGCCGCATGCCGTCATAAAGTCCAGCGTTTCGCTGATGCGTTCGGAAAAACGGCGGTAGCGTTCGCCCTGCAAAGAATTTGCGACAAAGCCCAAATTCCATTCCTGCACTTTGTTCAAATCGGCGAAACCGCCTTGGGAAAACGCGCGCAGCAGGTTCAGCGTCGCCGAAGCGTGATGATACGCCTGCAGCATCCGTTCAGGCTGCGCCGCGCGGGATTCGGGCGTAAATTCGATGCCGTTGATGTTGTCGCCTTTGTATGACGGCAAAGTTACTCCGTTAATCGTTTCGAACGCCGACGACCTCGGCTTGGCAAACTGTCCCGCCATGCGCCCGACTTTGACGACGGGACGCGCCGCGCCGTACATCAAAACGACCGCCATCTGAAGCAAAATGCGGAACATGTCGCGAATATTGTTTGCGCCGAAGTCTTCAAAGCTTTCGGCGCAATCGCCGCCCTGCAGCAGGAAAGCCCTGCCGTTGGCAACTTCACCCAGCGATTTTTTCAGCCGCATGGATTCTTCGGCAAAAACCAAAGGCGGATATTTATGCAGCTTTTGTTCGACACGTTTGAGCAAAGCGGCATCGTCATATTCGGGCAAATGCGCCGCAGGCTTCAAACGCCAGCTGTCGGGCAGCCATTCTTCCATAGTTGAGATTCCTCGCGAACCGTAAATTTCAAAGCTTTTATAAACTTTCCCGCCCGCTTTGACCAGCGTTATTTTCCAACCGTTCCAAGATAAGACGATTCTGCTCTTCGATTTCCTTTTCCAACTTCAGCCGTTCTTCCCGCGCACGTTCCATCAAAGTCATCGGATCTTCGGGGACGGTTTCGGGCATCGGCAGCGTATCGAACTTTTTGAACTGTTCATCCAAATACTTCGGATCGGTCAATTTTTCAAACAGCTCTTTTTCCGCTTTTTCATCAATCGGCGGCAAAGAAAACGGCGGCGAAAAATCGGGCGGCAGGTATTCGCTCCCCGTTACTTTCCCCCAAACGACGCGCGCGTCGCACCACGCCGTTTGATAGGAACACACCGTCATCCGCGTCAGTTTGTCAACGGACAAATCGGCTTGAAGCTTATCCCCCATGCAAACAAACAGTTGCGCTCCGCACCCCTTGAAAGAACCGTCTTTGGACGTTGAAACGAAAATAGCCAGAATGACCGCAAAAACAAACAGAATCACGGCGGGAAACCATAGCGTTAATACATACTTAACACTTTTCTTGAATTTCCTTGCGTATCTGGCTATTTTTTCTTTCATACCGAAGCCCTATTCCACAGTCACGCTTTTTGCCAGATTGCGCGGCTGATCGACATCCGTTCCTTTCGCAACAGCTGTATGATACGCCAACAGCTGAACGGGAATGGCGTACAAAATCGGCGCAACGAACGAATCGACCGTCGGCAGGATAATCGTCGCCGCGGAACGGTCTTTGACCGTGCCGACGCCGTCCTTGTCGCCAAAGAAAACAACCTTGCCGCCGCGCGCCAAGACTTCCTGCATATTGGAAATCGTTTTATCGAACAGTTCGTCCGTCGGCGCGACAACCACGACGGGCACGCCTTCGTCAATCAAGGCAATCGGTCCGTGCTTCATTTCGCCCGCGGCGTATCCTTCGGCGTGAATGTACGAGATTTCTTTGAGCTTCAGCGCGCCTTCCAAAGCAATCGGATAGCTGCTGCCGCGCCCCAAATACAAAACGTCGTGCGCGGGAACCATCAGATTTTGCGCGATTTTTTCAATCGCTTTGTCATTGTTCAGCACTTCGGCGGCGCGGGACGGCACTTCGACCAAAGCGCGGGACAGGCGGCTTTCCTCCGATCGGGACAGCGCGCCTTTCGCCCTCCCCAAGGCAATCGCAAAGCACGCCAGCAGCGTCAGTTGAGTCGTGAACGCTTTTGTGGACGCGACGCCGATTTCGGGACCCGCCAAGGTTTTCAGCACGCAATCGGATTCGCGCGCCATGGTGCTGGCGGAAACGTTGACGATAGAAACGATTTTCTGCCCCTGCTCTTTGCAATAGCGCAAAGCCGCCAGCGTGTCCGCCGTTTCGCCCGATTGGGAAATGAACAGCGCGACGCCGCCTTTTTCCATAACGGGACGGCGATAGCGGAATTCGGACGCGACGTCGATGTCGACGGGAACGCGCGCAATCGATTCAATCCAGTATTTGCCGACCAAGCCCGCGTAATACGACGTGCCGCACGCGACAATCGTCAAACGGGTCATTTCCTTTAAATCAAACGGCACGTTCGGCAACGTGATGGTGTCCATATCCT
The DNA here is from genome assembly GCA_002349565.1 of Alphaproteobacteria bacterium UBA2903. Lineage (GTDB taxonomy): Bacteria > Pseudomonadota > Alphaproteobacteria > CAAGCB01 > CAG-977 > UBA2903. Next base: position 51,897 of record DEDN01000030.1, read on the forward strand.
GATTGATCATCGTGTTCAGCGTATCGCCGATGACTTGCGGCTGTTCATAGATTTCTTTAAGCATAAAGTGACGGTAGCCGCCTTTGCCGATCATCGCCCCCGATGTCGAAGATTGTTCGACGGGACGTTCCGCTTCCTTGCCGTTTTCGTCATAGACCGTGGCGGACGAGTGCGTCAAAACAACCCAGTCGCCGTCTTCCAAATACATAATCTTTTGCGTCAAAGACGCCAGAGCCAAGGCGTCGGAGCCGAGGAACATCTCGCCGTCGCCGAAGCCGACCGCCAAGGGAGCGCCTTTGCGTGCGCCGATTAGAATGTCTTCACGTCCCGCGAAAATAATCGCCAGAGCAAACGCGCCGTTCAGCCGTTTCAACGACTGCGCGACCGCCGTTTGCGGGTCAAGCCCTTCCTCGATTTTCTGGGAAATCAGATGAACGACGACTTCGGTGTCCGTTTCGCTTTCGAAAACGTGTCCCAGTTCTTTCAATTCGTCGCGCAGTTCGCGGTAGTTTTCGATAATGCCGTTATGCACGACGGCGACGTATTTCGTCGCGTGCGGGTGCGCGTTCGTTTCGTTCGGAACGCCGTGCGTCGCCCAGCGGGTATGCCCGATTCCGATTGTCCCCGTCAGCGGATTTTCGGCGATTTTCTTTTCCAGATTGACGATTTTCCCCTTGGCGCGGCGGCGTTCGATTTTGCCGTCAACCAGCGTCGCCACCCCCGCGGAATCGTAACCGCGGTATTCCAGCCGTTTCAGCCCGTCAATCAGCAACGGGGTAACTTGTCTGTTCGATATAATGCCTACAATGCCGCACATAATTGTTTTTCCTTATTTTTTCAAAGATTCTTTTAACGTTTTTTTCTGTTCGCGGAATTTTTCCGCCCAACCGTCCAACACCGTTTGCTTGCCGCGCGCGACAGCCATGGCGTTTTTGCCGACCGTTTTGGTAATGACCGACCCCGCCGCCGTCATCGCGCCGTCTTCAATGGTGCAAGGCGCGACGATAATCGTGTTTGATCCGATGAAAGCCCCCGCGCCGATGTCGGTTTTCGATTTGAAATAACCGTCATAGTTGCAGGTAATCGTTCCCGCGCCGATATTGGTTTTCGCCCCGATTCGCGCGTCGCCGATATAGGACAAATGATTGACTTTTGCCCCCGTTTCGATAACGGATTTCTTGATTTCGACGAAATCGCCGATATGGCAGTTTTCGCCGATGTCGGCTTCGGGACGCAAACGGGCGAAAGGTCCGACTTTCGCGCCTTTGCGGATGCGAGTCCCCTCGAAATGGCAAAAGCCCTTGATTTCAACGTCGTCTTCGACAGAACAGCCCGTTTCAAAGATAACGTTCGGCTCGATAACGACATCTTTGCCCAACACGGTGTCATAAGAAAAATACACCGTCTTCGGGTCAATCATGGTGACGCCCTGCGCCAAGAATTTTTCGCGCAGTTCATTTTGAACGACCGCTTCAATCGCCGCCAAATCCGCGCGGGAATTCGCGCCCGCGACTTCCGATTCGGCACATTCGATGGCAACGGCTTTTCCCCCGTCCGCACGCGCCAAAGCCACCAAATCGGTCAGGTAGTATTCGCCCGCCGCGTTATCGTTGGTCAAGCGGTCCAGCCAGCCAAACAGCTTTTCGGCGGCAACGCACATCACGCCCGAATTGCACAGGCGAACGGCGCGTTCGGTTTCGGAAGCGTCCTTGTATTCGACAATGCGTTCCAGCGTGCCGTCTTTGACGATTAAACGCCCGTAGCGCGCGGGGTCAACGGGACTGAAGCCCAAAACGACCACATCCGCGCCGTTTTCGCGTTCTTTAATCATCGCTTCCAGCGTTTCCTTGCGCACCAAAGGCGTATCGCCGTACAGCACCAAAACGCTGCCCGACGCGCCCTTTAAAGCTTCGCGCGCGGCTTTGACCGCGTCGCCCGTTCCCTGCTGTTTATGCTGAACGGCGACCGCGTGCGGCGCAACCGCTTCGGCGACTTGCTCCATATTCGGACCGACGACAACGACGGCTTTTTCGGCATGCAAAGAATCGACGGTCGCCAACAAATGCGACACCATCGGACGCCCCGCGATTTTGTGCAGGACTTTGGGCAAAGCGGACTTCATGCGCGTTCCCTGCCCCGCCGCCAGCACGACGGCATAAATCGAATTTTCAGCCATAAGCTTCCCTCTTTATCTTTCTGCCGAAATTTGGCATACTTAAGTTCAAATTTGAAATAAATTATGGCTACATATTGTTACGGAAGTTTAAACAAATGGCAAAAAAGTATCTGGTTTTCGATTTGGACGGCACGCTGATTAACTCGATTCCCGACATGTGCCGCGAAATCGGGCTGTTTTTGCAAAAGCAGGGAAAGCGTCCGCTGACCGAAGCCGAAACCGTTTCGATTATCGGCAACGGCGCGCGGGTCATGTTGGCGGGCGCGCTTAAATTAACCGGCATGGAAACAACGCCCGAACAGTTTGAATCTTTGCTGTCCGATTGGCTGAAACAGTACGCCGAAGCCCCGATGAACCATACAAAGCCGTGGAAAAACGTTGTTGAAACGCTTGAAAAACTGAAATCGGCGGGGTGTCGCATGGCGGTTTGCACGAACAAGCCCGACGCCCCGACCAAAGCCATTTTGCAAAAGCTCGATTTGGAAAAATACTTTGACGTCGTACTGAGCGCGGATTCGCTTCCCGTGCGCAAACCGCGCCCCGAACCGCTGTGGGAAGCCGTCAAGCGCATGGGCGGAACGAACGACAACGCCGTGATGATAGGCGACAGCGAAGCGGACGCGGAAGCCGCCCGAAACGCGGGCTTTCCCGTTATTCTGCTCAGTTTCGGCTATGCGCACGTTCCGTTTTCGGAAATCAAGCCCGACGCCTTGATAGACGATTTCGGCGATTTGCCCGAAGCGTTAGGACAGCTTTAATCCGTTCAAAAACTTGTCGAAGTCTTTGCCGTCATAATCTTCGATTTTGCCCGCGTCGCACATTTTCGCCGTTTCGGGGTTCATCGGCAGCTGAACGGTATACGGAATCGCATACTTGCCCGCGATTTCAAAGATATGGCTTTCCCCGAAAATGTAATGCTTTTTATGACAGTCGGGACATTCAAAGTACGCCATGTTTTCGACGATTCCCAAAACGGGAATGTTCATTTTGTTCGCCATTTTGACCGCTTTTTCGACAATCATCGAAACCAGTTCCTGCGGCGAAGTCACAATCACGATACCGTCAACGGGAATCGATTGAAACACGGTCAGCGGCACGTCGCCCGTTCCGGGAGGCATATCGATAAACATCACGTCGACATCGTTCCAAATCACGTCCGTCCAAAACTGCTTAACCGTTCCCGCAATCACGGGACCGCGCCACAAAACGGGATCGGTATCGTTTTCCAACAGCATATTGACGGACATAATCTCAATACCCGTATCCGTTTCGGCGGGGAAAATGCCGCTGTCGTTGCCCATCGCCTTTTGCGTCACGCCGAACGTTTTGGGAATCGAGGGACCTGTAATATCCGCATCCAACACGGCTGTTTTCAGCCCCTTTTTCCGCGCCGCAACCGCCAGCATGCTCGTCACGGACGATTTGCCGACTCCGCCTTTGCCGCTGACGACCGCAATGACTTTTTTGACATGCGCGTTTGTGTTCGATTTCGCAATCAAGTCTTCTTTGGCGACCTGCCGTTCCGAACAATGGTGCGTACACGTTGAACAGTTATGCGAACATTCAGTCATTGTTTGTTTTCCTTTATCAAGTTCAAAATCGCGTCGGCGGCTTTTTGACTGGGCGTTTCAGCCCCGTCCGCCCCCAACCTTTTCAGCACATCGAACGCGCCGTCCACTTCTGCGTTTTTGTATGCTTCGTCCGTTAAGAGCTTTTCGATTTCCGCCGCCAACAGATCGGGCTTGCAGTCCTCCAGCAAGTATTCTTTGACGATTTCCCCGTCCGCCAAAATGTTGACCAAGTTTGCGTACTTTCCGCTGACCAGTTTGCGCGCCAAGAACGACGACACGGGATTCATCTTGTACGCAATCGTGTAGGGGACTTTCGCCATCGCCAGTTCCAAAGCAACCGTTCCCGACGCCGCCAAAGCCGCATCCGCCGCCGCGAAAGCGTCGTACCGCGCCTTTTCCCCCTCGACAACGCTGACGGGCAAAGCCCATTCCCTGACCGCCGCCTTGACCGCATTCTGCACCGTCGCGACCGTCGGCACGACGATTTTTGCATCGGGATGCTTTTGCGCCAGCAAAGCGACCGTATCCTTGAACACGGGCAGCAAGTATTTGATTTCCGAACGCCTGCTTCCCGGCAAAACGCACAGCAGCTTTTCATTTTCGGCAATACCGTGTTCGGCGCGGAAAGCCGCTCCGTTTCCTTTCGCCGCGCCGCCCTCGACAACGGGATGCCCGACGAAATCGACTTTCAAGCCGTAGGGCGTAAAGTATTTCGCTTCATACGGCAGCAAAGCCAGCAACAAATCGATGTAGCGTCCGCACGTTTTCGCACGCCCCTTTTTCCATGCCCAGACTTGGGGGGCGACGTAATGCACCTGCGGAATCCCCGTGTGCAGAGAGCGCAAACCCTGATTGACGCGCGCGGAAAAGCTCCAGCTGTCAACTGTAATGACGACAGCGGGCTTTTTGGCAACAATGTCGTCGACCGTTTGACGGATGCGCGCCATAATGCGCGGAATGGACGGAATGACCTCCGCCAAGCCCATAACCGCCAGTTCCGACGAATCGAACAGGCTTTCAAAGCCCTGTTCCGCCATGGTTTCCCCGCCGACGCCCGCAAAGCGGACTTTGCCGCCCGTTTTTTCACGCAAAGCTTTCATCAGCCTTGACGCCAGCAAATCGCCCGACGGTTCGCCCGCAATCAGATAAATCAGTTTTTCTTCCACAGCGATTACTCCTGTATTTTCACACCGACAACAAACAGCCCCAAGCTGTCGGCTTTGGCAACTACGGCGGCGCGGTCAACGATTAAAGTCTTGCCCGCCTGCACCGCAATTCCGCGCAATCCCGAAGCCGCCGCGTTTTCTACCGTCGAAACGCCGATGGTCGGCAAATCCGCGCGCTGTTCCTGCTGAGGCTTTTTCGTTTTGACCAGCACGCCGCCCAAGCCGTCGCGCTTCAAATCTTTGCACCGTTTTATCAAAGCGTCCGTTCCTTCGACCGCTTCGACACCCAGCACGATTCCCTGCTGAACGATAACGGATTGTCCGACGTCCAGCGCCCCCAATCCGCGGGCGATTTTAACACCATGTTCGATGTCCGCCAAAGCCTGCTCATCGGGCTTGATTTTGCCGAATACGCCATCGGTTGCCAGAATGTCGCCCAAAACTTCGTGAACGCCGATGATTTTAAAGCCCTCGGTTTCGATGTATTTGATGACCGAAGTCAGCAAATGGTCGTCGCCGAACGCTTTGAACCCGATTTTGGCAAGGAATTTCGCCGTCCACCAATCGGGGCGCAGCTGAAACAAAGACGGACGGCGGACGGGACCGATCATCACGATTTCCTCGACGCCCTGTTCGTGAAAGAACTTGACCGCCTTTCCCGCTTCGCCCAAGCGAATCCACAGCCCGACGTCGGCGCCGATTGAATCGGGCAAAGCAAAATCTTTCAGCCCGACAACGGCAAAGGGGCGACCTTGCGCCCGACAGCCGTCAATCAGCTGACGCGGCAAAGAACCGCCCCCCGCTATAATGCCCAGTTTTTTCATCATTCCGCAGTCTTGGGGTGCATAAAGCCGCGTTTGTAATCGCTTTGCATAAACGCAACGATTTCCTGCACAGGTTCACAGGCGGAATACGTTTTGGCGACTTTCGCGACGCGTTCGGACAGCGTTCCTTCGCCGTTGAAGATTTCACCGACCGCCAAACGCAACGTATTAATCGTTTCCAGCGAAAAACCGCGGCGTTTCAATCCGACGATGTTGACCCCTTCCAATATATTGAAAGAAATCAAGGAATACGGAATAACGTCGCGGGCGATACCGCACATGCCGCCGACCATCGCATGCGCGCCGATTCGCGTGAATTGATGCACCGCGGACAGCCCGCCGATAATCGCGCGGTCGCCGACTTTGACGTGTCCCGCCAAAGTCGCGTTGTTTGACATGATGACGTTGTTGCCGACTTGGCAATCGTGCGCGATGTGCGTCCCGATCATGAACAAGCCGTTATCCCCGACGCAGGTCACGTTTCCGCCGTCGGGCGATCCGGGCTGCATGGTCGCATGTTCGCGAATCGAGTTGTTTTTGCCGATAATCAGCTTGCCTTTCTTTTCCTTGTCTTTCAGGTCTTGGTTTTTACCGCCGATGACGGCAAAGGGGCTGATTTCGGTGTTTTCGCCGACGGTTGTGTCTCCGCCGACCCACACATGGGAAATCAAGGTAACACCGTCGTTCAAAACGACCTGCGGTCCGACATAGCTGTAAGGACCGACGGTTACGTTGTCGCCCAGCTGCGCGCCGTCTTCGATAATGGCGGTAGGATGAATATTGTTCATGGATTATTTCTTTTCTTCAAAAATCATGGCGGTAAAGACGGCTTCGGCGTGCAAAACGCCGTCAACCGTCGCTTCGCCGCGGAAACGGTAGACGTTGCGGCGTTCCTGTTCCTTGACGACGTGCATTTTCAGCTGATGACCGGGCAGAACGGGCTTGCGAAACTTGGCGTTTTCGACGCTCATAAAGAAAACGCTTTTCTTGTGTCCCTCTTCCTGATTGCTCATCACGGTAACCGCGGCTGTCTGCGCCATCGCTTCAATAATCAACACACCCGGCATCACGGGATTTTCGGGGAAATGCCCCGTGAACTGCGGTTCGTTCATCGTAATGTTTTTCAGCCCGATTGCTTCTTCGTTTTGTTTGATGATGTCAACCTTGTCCACCAGCAAAAACGGATAGCGGTGGGGAATCATTTTCAAAATTTCGTTGATTCCGATTTCTCTGATAACTTCTTTTTCCACGGAAAGCACTCCTTAACGTTTAATCAGTTTTTTCAAAGTGGCGACTTGGCGCATGTATTCTTTCAACGGAACGGCGGGCGACCCCATCAAATGTTCCATCGGTTCGACATCGCGCAAAATACCGGATTGAGCCGCAATCTGCGCCCCGCTGCCGATATTCAAGTGTCCGGCAACCCCGACTTGCCCCGCCAAAACAACAAAATCCCCCATTTTCGTACTGCCGGCAACGCCGACTTGGGAAACGATGACACAGCATTTTCCCGTCTGGACATTGTGTCCGAATTGAATCAGGTTGTCCAAACGCGAACCGTCGCCAATGACCGTGTCGCCCAAAGCCCCGCGGTCAAGGCATGTATTCGCCCCGATTTCGACATCGTTGCCGATAATCACGCGCCCCAACTGGGGAATTTTGGTGTGTCCCTGCGGACTCATAAAGAAGCCAAATCCGTCCTGACCGATGCGGGCGCCCGGATAGATGTAAACCTTGTTGCCCGCAATCGTGTACTGCACGGATGCATTCGCCCCGACGATGCAGTCATCGCCCAAAATCACATTGTCGCCGATAACGGCATTCGGAAAAACGTGTCCGTTTTTGCCGATTTTGACGTTTTCACCGACGACCGCCCCCGCATCAATGCACGTTCCTTCGCCGATTTCCGCGGTGTCGGCGACAACGGCGCGCGGATGAATGACTGTTTTTTCCGATTTTTCGTTCGGATAAAACGCCGCCGCCGCCAATCCGTAAGAGCGGTACGGTTCTTTTGCAATCAAAACCGCAGAGCTTTCGGGCACTTTATCCACAAATTCGGCGGAAACGATGCAAACGCCCGCTTTGGTGCGTTCCAAATCGGAAACGTATTTTTTGCTCAATAAAAAGCTGACATCCTTTTCGCCGCCGTCCTGCAAAGAACCGACGTTTTCATAAACCGCGTCCGCATGGGAATGAGGTCCGATTTCAGTCTGCGTGATTTCCGCCAACTGCTGTAAAGTAAAAGGTCCCGCCTTTTTGAAAAAACGACTGTCGGGCATCGGTGTATCCTTTGCTTGTTGATTATTTTTTTGCTTTTTTCGCAGGTTCAAGCGAAACTTTTTTAATGTCGATTTTGGGCATTTTTTTATTGACGCGTTCAATGGCTTGCTTTGTCACATCCAGCTTGTCATCCATGTAAAACGCCGTCCGCGCATCGACAATCGCGCTGAATCCCTTTTCTTTTGCCAATTCCTTGACAACGGGATTGATGGCTTTTTCCTTGAAAGAAATCAAAGCGTTTGCAAATTCTTCCTGCAATTCCTGTCCGGCTTTTTGCGCTTTTTCCTGCAATTCGCGTTCGGCTTTGTCGATGGAATCCAGCTTGATGCCCAATTCGGCTTTTGACAGGTCTTTTTCCTGTTCAGCCAATTCTTTTTTACGGTCGATGATGGCTTGAGCTTCTTTTTCGACCTGCGCCTTCAGCGACGCTATCATTTTGTCGCGCTGCAGTTGCAATCCCTGCAAAGCCGTCGACTGCTGCGCCAAAGCGGCATCGTTGATAAAGCCGATCTTGGTTTCCGCCGCATGAACGGAGGACGTCAGCAACACACCCATCATCACCAGTAAAAGTTCTTTTTTCATCTTTTAAAATCCTGTTCCAAAGTTCAAACGAAAATACTCTGTTTTGTCAAAGCGTTCTTTGCGTATGGGAATCGCGTAATCGATATTGATCGGACCCAAGGGGGACGACCACACGAAACCGATACCTATACTACCACGCAATTTCGAAGAATACCACATTTCCGACGAATTAAATCCGCTGGGCTTTCCGATAATGCCCCAATCCGTGAAAATTTTGCCTTTCATGCCGAATTCGCTGGGCAGTCCGAGCGGAAACATCACTTGCGCCCCCGCCGTCAGCTGCCAGTTGCCGCCCAAAGAATCGTTTCCGTCTTTCGACCGCGCGGCGACGCCGCCCGTTTCAAAGCCGCGCAGGTTTCCGCCGCCCAGAAAATAACGGTTGTTCAGCCGAACGTCCTGACCGAATCCGAAAATATAGCCGCCCGAAGTGCTTAATCCCAGCACCCATTTGTCCGACAGCGGATAATACGTTCCCAAGCTGTAATCGGAACGCAAATAGCGGTTGTCGCCGCCGAATCCCGCCAGATCGTTGGAAATCGACAAATACCACCCGTCCGTCGGGTTGTAGCGGTTGTCCAGATAATCCCAAAACAGCGATTGGGAAACCATGGATGTCGTTGTCGTGCCTTCCTGTTCGCGCACATAACGGGACGCCCCCGCGCTGATGTCGAAAATTCTGTCGTTGCGCAAAGTGTATTTGACGGTATGCGACAGTTCTTCGGTATACTTCCAGCCGAACGAATTGGAAAAGCCCGCCATTTCCGAATTATACGAGCTGGTGTCTTTGTAGTTTCGGGTCAAATAGAACAAATCGACGCCCCACGACAGTTCCCTGTCCAAAAACCACGGTTCGACAAAGCTGATGTCAAACAGCGTTTTCTGTTCCGCAACGCTTGCCGACGCGCCGATGACGCGTCCCGTTCCCAAAAAGTTCCGTTCCTGCACGGACACTTCCGCCAACGGACCGTCGTACGACGACCAGCCGATGCCCAGTTTCAAAGCTCCCGTCGATTTTTCCGTCACATCGGCGCGCAAAACCGCTTTGTCGGGCGCGTCTTCGGACGGATCGAGAGAAACGTCGACTTTTTCAAAGTAGTTCAAATTTTCTATGCGCTGTCTGGTGCGGCGTATTTTGGCGGGACTGTAGGCGTCGCCTTCCGAAAAGCGAAATTCGCGGCGAATAACGCGGTCTTGCGTGCGGGTGTTGCCGCGAATGTCGATGCGGTCGACAAACAAGTGCTGCCCCTCTTTGACATCGAAAACAACATCCACAGTCGCATCATCGTGCTTGTCCAATTTGTATTCCACCTCGACAAACGGGAAGCCTTGCGCCCCGACGGCGTTTGTCAAAGCCAGAACGCTGTCGTCGATTTTGCTTTGATTGAACGTTTTGCCCGATGCGAAAGTCGGAACGGAACGCACGGTTTCTGCGTCAAATCCTTTCAAAGACGAAACGATGTCTATTTTGCCGACTTTGTATTTTTTGCCCTCGGACAGCATTAAAGTCAGATAAAAATCCTTGCGGTTTTGGGACAGTTCGGCGGATGAAGACACGACTTCAAAGTCGATAAAACCGTGATTGAAGTAAAAACGGCGCAGCAATTCCCTGTCGTAAGCAAACCTGTCGGGATCGTAGGTGTCGGTTGACGTGAACCAGCGATACCAGCGCGCTTCTTTGGACAGCAGCGTTTCTTCCAGCACGTCGGAATCAAAAGAATCGTTGCCGATAAAATCGATTTTGCGGATGTATGTCGGATCGCCTTCGTTGATTTCGAAAACGACATCCAGCCTGTTTTGCGGACGTTCGATGATCTTCGGTTCGACAATGGCGGAATACCGCCCCATACGGCGGTACAATTCGACAATTCTTTGCGTGTCCGCCCGTACTTTCGACCGCGTAAAAACCATGCGGGGATGCAGGGACAGTTCGCCTTTCAGCTGGTCTGTCTTGATTTTTTTGTTCCCCTCGAACGCGATTTGATTCACGATCGGATTTTCCACCAGATCAACCGTCAGCACGCCGTTGTTTTCGGACAGTTTGACATCGGCGAACAATCCCGTCGAAAACAAGGATTTCAAGCTTCTGTCCAGTCTGTCGGGCGTTGCTTCGTCCCCTTGCCGAATCATCAAATAAGTCAAAACCGTTTCGGGTTCGATGCGCATCGTTCCGTTGATGACGATTTCATTCACGACTTTGGGCGTTTCCTGCGCTTTGGCGGCGGAAACGGCGAAAATCAATCCCAATGTCAATAAAGCACAACGAAACAACAAAAACGTCCTTTATCCGAACAAACGCGCAATTATACGCACGATATCATTCCACGACGTTACAATCAACAATCCGATAAGCAGCAAAAAGCCTATATTCAACGCGACCGTTTCCGCTTTTTCGGGCAAGGGACGGCGAATGACCGCTTCTATCGCATAAAATAGCAAATGCCCGCCGTCCAGCATCGGCACGGGCAACAGGTTTAAAAAGCCGATGCCGACAGACACTTGAATCAAAAACGACAAAAAGCTCAACGTCCCGCCCATTGCGGCGTCGCCCGACGCTTCCGCAATGCCCAAAGGACCGCGCAAATCGTCGGCGGAACGTTCGCGCAGAATGATGCGCTTCAAAACGGCGGTCGTGTCCACGGTCGTTTCCCAAACATCGTTCAAAGCCGCCATAAACGCTTCCGGCAAATTCAAATCCTTAACGCGCACCCTGTTCGGCGCCGCCATAACGCCCAGTATCGCACCGCCGTTTTCACGCGTCAGGCGCGCGGTCAAAGCGACCTTTTTTCCGTCGCGCAAAACGGTGATGTTCAGCGTGTTGTCCAGCGCGACCATACGGCGGATATCATGAAATTCGACAATCTTCGTCCCATTGATGTCCAAGATTCTGTCATCGGGCAAAATTCCCGCGGCTTCGGCGGCGGAACCCGCAGACACTTCGGAAACGACGGGAGGAACGGACAGCAGACCGTACGCGCGAAACATTCCCGTCAAAAGCACAATCGCAAACACATAGTTCATCGCCGGTCCCGCGAAAGCGATGACCGCTTTTTTCCAAAGCGGCTGATAAACAATGGAAACCTTCTTTTCCTCGTCCGTCAATTCTTTGACTTTTTCATCGACTTTCGTTCCCGCCGCGTCGGCGTCACCCAGCATTTTGACATAGCCGCCCAACGGAATCAGGCACACTTTCCACAGCGTCCCCTTTTTATCCTTGCGCGACCACAAAGTTTTACCGAAACCGACGGAAAACTCGTCGACTTTGACGCCGCAGGAACGCGCCGCCTGAAAATGTCCGAATTCGTGAATAATCACAACCAGCGACAGCACAACCAAAAAAGAAATCGGATACAGCAAAGCCGTCATTTTCAAGCCCTTTCACAAATAACCGCCGCCGCCTGTTCGCGCGCCTGCGCGTCGACGGCAATCACGTCTTCAATCGTACGAACGGCGGGCAAAGACATCTTGTCCAGCACCGCTTCGACCGTTTTGACAATGTCCAAAAATCCGATTTTGCGATTCAAGAAAGCCCCGACAGCGACTTCGTTTGCCGCGTTCATCACAGCCGTTGCCGTCTGACCTTTGTTCAAAGCGGCCTTGGCAACGCGCAAAGCGGGGAATTTCTCTTCGTCGGGATGACTGAACGTCAACCCCGAAAGCGCCGTCAAATCAAGCGGTTTTGTCGGCGATTCCATACGATCGGGGTACGCCAGAGCGTACGCAATCGGCGTGCGCATGTCGGGCATGCCCAAATGCGCCAAAACAGACCCGTCGATATAAGCAACCGCGCTGTGAACGATGGACTGAGGATGAACCAGCACTTCGATTCTGTCCGTCCCGAAACCGAACAGATGATAAGCTTCGATAATTTCCAAGCCTTTGTTCATCATCGTCGCGGAATCGACGGAAATCTTCGCCCCCATGCTCCAATTCGGATGAGCAACCGCCTGTTCGGGCGTGACTTGCGCCATAAAAGCGGTGTCTTTTTCACGGAACGGACCGCCCGAAGCCGTCAGTAAAATGCGGTCGACGGCGGCGCGGTGACGTTCTTCCAAAGTTTGGAAAATCGCGCTGTGTTCCGAATCGACGGGGACAAGAACGGTCTTTGTTTCCTTTATCGCGCGCATCACGATTTCGCCCGCGCAAACCAGCGTTTCCTTGTTTGCCAAAGCCAGCGTTTTACCGCGTTTGACGGCTTCCATTGTCGGAATCAGCCCCGCCGCGCCGACAATCGACGACATCGTCCAATCGGCATCCAACCCCGCCGCCGCCTTAACCGCATCGTCACCCGCTTCGACACGGACGGACGATCCGCTTAACGCGTCTTTCAAAGCGGCATAGTTGTTTTTGTCGGCGGTAACGGCGACTTCGGCGTTCAGCAGTTTCGCTTGTTCCGCCAGCAAAGCGATATTCTTGTTGCCCGTCAGCGCCACAACGCGGCAATCGTCGGGATGACGGCGGATAATGTCAACGGTGCTTTTGCCTATCGAACCGGTCGAGCCTAAAATCGTAACGGACTTCATACCTTACCCCCAAAAATCCAATTCGGGAAAGAACGCCAAAATCAAAACCACAATCGGCGTAACCGCCAGCAAAGCGTCCGTGCGGTCGAAAATACCGCCGTGTCCCGGAATCAAGTCGCCCGAATCCTTGACGCCCAAATAGCGTTTAATCCACGATTCAAACAAATCGCCGCCTTGCGACACCGCCGCCAAAACGGCGGAAACAACCATTACAAACGCATAGTTCTGCAGACTGTCCAAAGCAGCACAGCCAAAGCCCCACAACGCCGCCGTCGCCATACCGCCGATTAAGCCCGCCCACGTCTTTTTGGGGCTGATTTTCGGGCAAAGCTTGGGACCGCCGATAGTCTTGCCGAACACGTACGCACCCGTATCCATCGCCCACACCGTTCCAATCAGCCAAATCGTGCAGACGAAGCCGTAGTTTTGAAGCATGTACGTCAAAGCAACCATCGGATAGACCGAATACGCCATGCCGAACGCGAACAGCTTTTGATGTTCCGTGTTTTGTTTTTTCGCGGCAACGTACAAAGCGATTGTCATCACGGCGGGCAACGTCCACGCGACTTCGGGGAAATCACCCAGCATAAACACGCTTGCAACGCCTGTTACGGCAATCAGCATGCCCAAAACGGTAAAGCGTTTCAGCACCAGCTTTTCCCATTCCCACCCCATGACGGTCAGCACGGCGGCGCAGAGCAATTCAAACCACGGCGATTCATACCAAAGCGCCAAAATCGGCAAAGGCAACAGCACCAAAGCGGATAAAATTCGTTGTTTCAACATGAAAAAGCTCTCCTCTTACACTTTGCCGAAGCGACGTTGACGCTTGGCGTATTCGGTCAAAGCCGCCTGTACATCGTCGGCGGAAAAATCGGGCCACAGCGTATCGGTGAAATACAGCTCCGTATACGCCAGCTGCCATAACAAAAAGTTGCTGATTCGCAATTCTCCGCTGGTGCGGATAAGCAAATCGGGATCGGGAATGTCGGGACGGTACAGCGCGTTTGAAACCGTTTCGTCCGTAATGTCTTCGGGGTTCAAAACGCCGGCTTTGACCTGTTGCGCCAAACGGCGGGCGGCTTGGGTGATTTCCTCGCGTCCGCCGTAGCCGATTGCCAAATTCAAGCGCATTTTTTCCTGCTCAATCGGCAGGTTTTGCGCTTCAAAGCTGCGGATTGTTTCCTGCAACCCCTTGGGCAAACGATCGATTTGCCCCGTAAAGACGGCGTTAATTCCCTTTTTGCGGAACGGGGCGATTTCTTTGTGCAAATACTCGTCCAGCATTGCGAATAAAGCGTCGATTTCGGATTGAGGTCTGTTCCAGTTTTCCGAAGAAAAGCAAAACAGAGTCACATAGCGCACCCCCGCGGCAAGGCACGCATCCGCCAGCCTTTCGACCGCTTTTGCGCCCGCGCGGTGTCCCTGCGTTCGCGACAATCCTCTTTGTTTCGCCCAACGACCGTTGCCGTCCATAATGACGGCAACATGCGTCGGAATTCGCCCCGAATCCGTCATTAAACCTGCTTGATTTCCTGTTCTTTGATTTTCAAAGCTTCGTCAACGGCTTTGACAGCGGCATCCGTCATATTTTGAATTTCGGTTTCGTATTTTTTCTGTTCGTCTTCGGAAATTTCACCGTCTTTCTGCATTTTTTTGACCGCGTCCATCGCGTCGCGGCGGATGTTGCGGATGGCGACGCGCGCCTGTTCGGTGTATTTGCCCGCAACTTTTGTCAGTTCAATGCGGCGTTCTTCCGTCAAAGCGGGAATGGGAACGCGAATCACCTGTCCGTCGGAAGCGGGATTCAGCCCCAAGTCGGACGAACGAATCGCTTTTTCAACGGCTTTTGCCAAAGAACGATCCCAAACCTGAACGGTCAGCATTCTGGGTTCGGGAACGCTGATGTTGGCGACTTGGTTCAAAGGCGACATGCCGCCGTACGCTTCAACCGTAATGCCTTCCAGCAAAGCCGTGGAAGCGCGCCCCGTGCGCAAGCCGGAAAAGTCTTTTTTCAAAGCTTCGGTCGTTTTATCCATACGCACGCGCGTATCCTGCTTTAATTCGTTGTAGTTTGCAAAAGTTCCCATCGTAGTATCCTTATTTATCGCAAGTGATTTCCGTAAACGCGCCCTGCCCCGACAATGTGCGCATCAATGCGCCCTGTTCGTGCATGGAAAACACAACAATCGAAATGTTGTTGTCGCGCGCCAAAGCAATAGCCGAAGCGTCCATCACTTTCAAATTCTTGACCAGCACTTCATCATAGCTGACTTTTTCAAAGCGTACAGCATTTTTATCTTTTTTCGGGTCGGCGGAATAAACGCCGTCGACCTGCGTGGCTTTGAAAATCGCTTCACAGCCCATTTCGGCGGCGCGCAAAGCCGCGCCCGTATCCGTCGTAAAGAACGGGTTTCCCGTCCCCGCGGCAAAGATGATGACATCGCCGTTCTGCAAATGGCTTTTGGCTTTGGGCTGAATGTAGGGTTCGCAAATCGTCGGCATGACCACGCCCGAAACAACGCGCGTCGGCACGCCGATTCGCAGCAAAGCGTCCTGCATTGCCAAAGAATTGATAATCGTCGCCAGCATGCCCATGTGGTCGGCGCTAACCCTGTCCATGCCGCCCGCCGCGCCTTTCAGTCCGCGGAAAATATTTCCGCCGCCGATGACGACCGCCAACTGAATCCCGGCGTCATGCACCTGTTTGATTTCCTGCGCCATTTCGGACAATTTGGATTCGTCCAAACCGAACGATTTTTCCCCCATCAAGCCTTCGCCCGACAGCTTCAGTAAAATGCGCTTGTATTTGACCATTGCAGTTCCCTTTGAATTGACACAAAAACGGCGGGATGTTTGATGTCCCGCCGTTTCAAAAGTTTTACTTTCCGGCAGCAGCCGCGACTTCCGCAGCGAAGTCTTCCTCTTTCTTTTCGATGCCTTCACCCAAAGCAAAGCGGGCAAACGCTTTCAATTCGACGGGGGCGCCGACTTCTTTGGCGGCTTCCGCGACGATTTCTTTGACTTTCTTTTTGTCGTCCATAATGAAGAACTGTTCGTTCAAAACGACTTCTTCATGGAATTTGCGGATGCGTCCGACAACCATTTTTTCGATGATTTCGGCGGGTTTGGATTTGCCCGTTTTCGCCTGTTCTTCTTTAATCTGCGCTTCGACAACGTTCTTTTCGCGTTCTTCCATTTCGGCGGGAACGTCGGCAACGTTCAAGCAGACGGGAGCGGCGGCGGCAACGTGCATCGCCAAGTTTTTCGCCAGTTTTTCCAAAGCGGCTTTGTCGCCCGTCGATTCCAAAGCGACCAGCGTGCCGATTTTGCCCAGACCGTCGGCAATCGCGCCGTGCATGTAGCCGACGACGACACCGTCGTTGACGGACAGTTTTGCAACACGGCGCAGATTCATGTTTTCGCCGATTTTGGCAATCAGGTCGGTCAAAGCGGCGTGAACGTCTTTACCGTCTTCGTACGCGGCGGCTTTCAAAGCTTCGATGTCGCCGTTGCCCTGCAAAGCGATGTCGGCGGTTTTGGCGACGAACTGCTGGAACAATTCGTTTTTGGAAACGAAGTCGGTTTCGGAGTTGACTTCGACGACAACACCCTGTTTGCCGTCCGTTTTCATGGCAACCAAGCCCTGAGCGGCAACACGACCGGCTTTCTTTGCGGCGGTCGCCAAGCCTTTTTCACGCAGCCAGTCGACGGCTTTTTCAATGTCGCCGTTGGACGCGGTCAACGCTTTTTTGCAATCCATCATGCCTGCGCCGGATTTTTCGCGCAATTCTTTTACGGCGGCGGCGGTAATTTCAGCCATTTGAGTATTTTCCTTTCTGATAACTGATAGTTATAAAATAATGGCGGCAGAACAAAGCCACCGCCATTAGTCAAGCCTTTAAGACTCAAGCGTCGGCTTTATCGGCGACTTCGACGTCTTCGACAACGGTTTCCTGAGCGCCCAAATCAACGCCCGCGGCGGTCATTTCCGCCTGAATGCCGTCCAACACGGAACCCGCGATCAAATCGCAGTACATGTTGATGGCGCGGATGGCGTCGTCGTTGCCCGGAACGGGAAATTCAATGTCGTCGGGGTTCGAATTCGTATCGCAAATCGCGATGACGGGAATGCCCAAACGGCGCGCTTCGTTCAAAGCCAAGCCTTCTTTGACGGTGTCGATGACGAAAATCAAATCGGGACGACCGCCCATGTCTTTGATGCCGCCCAGCGAGCAGTCCAGTTTTTCACGTTCGCGTTCCAGATTCAGTTTTTCCTTTTTGGTCAAACCTTCCAGTTCGCCTTTTTCCTGCTTGGCATTGATTTCTTTCAAGCGGCGAATCGACTGTGAAACGGTTTTCCAGTTCGTCAGCGTGCCGCCCAGCCAGCGGTGGTTGACATAGTACTGACCGCAACGTTCGGCAGCTTCGCGAACAGCCTGCTGAGCCTGATTTTTCGTACCGACGAACAAAACGCGGCCGCCGTTTGCGGCGACATCGCGCGCCGCCTGCATGGCGCGGTACAGCATCGGAACCGTCTGCTGCAAGTCGATAATGTGAACATTGTCGCGCGTGCCGAAAATGTACTGTTTCATTTTCGGATTCCAGCGGCGGGTGTTGTGACCAAAGTGAACGCCCGCTTCAATCAGCTGACGCATTGTGAATGTGGGAAGAGCCATTTTATATCCTCTTTTTCCGGTTAAACCTCCGCGGGTTGTTGAGGCGGGAACCCTCCCGCCACCGGAGCGATTTTCCCCTTGCGAAGAAATCCGCCTGTACCCGCGTGTGAAATCGGGTTGTTTTTACCCTGTTTTTTTTCCTTTTGCAAGCGTTTTTATCATTCAGGCGTCATCTTTTACACGGACATACAGATACGCCATAAACGCCGCCTGAAGCATCACGGACAGCAGTCCCGCAAACACCGCGAAAAAGTTGCTGAACATTTCCCCCGCAGGCAGAAAAAACACCATCAGAAAGACAGCCGCGATCGGCAGCAAAGCGACCGCCAGATAAACCAGACACAGCGGAATCCCGCCTCTGCGCGACAGCCGCCAGCCGCGAACAAAAGCGGCATCGTCGCCCGCAACGCAGGCGGGAAAGCGCATGCATTGCCGAATCAGAAAATACGGAACCAGCATCAGCGTCAGCAGCACCGTCGCTTTGTCGGGAAAAGGCGGCAGAGAAGCCAGTTTTTGCATGGCGGTCAGCCCTCCCCATGCGCAAACGGCGGAAAACAGCAGCGAAACCGTCAAGCTTTTGAAAAACACGCCCGCAAACCGAAGCGCCGCTTTGGGCAGTTGCGGCGTCCAAAAAGCCTCTGCCGTCTTGTCGAAAAAAATCGCCAGCATCGTTCTGACCATCACCGCCACTACCGCCGCGGCAAGCACCAGCAAAAACCCGCCGATGGCAAACGGATCCAAAACATACACAAACGCATCCTGTTCGTCCGGCTTCAAAAAAGGAAAAAACCGGACCATTACCGTCAAAAACGCGGACGTTCCCGTCAAAACAGGCAAAAAACACTTCCACATTTCTTTGCCGGCAAAAAACGAAAGCGTGTTTTTCAACGATTGCAATAAAGGAAACATAGTTTTCTCCTCTAAATCTCTCTGATTTCATTGACGCCTGGGCATTTGCGCAGTTCGGACATCACTTCGGCGGACAAAGCGTACGGCTTGTCCAACAGCACTTCGACATCCCAATCGTCAACCTGCACGACCACCCACACCTTTGTGCGTCCGAACGGCACATGCGCAAAGATGTCTTTGACCTGCCCGACCGCTTCGGGTTTGTTGATGCACACCATCAGCCCGTCGGTCATTTTGGAAATCAATTCTTCCAGATTTTCGACGTTCTGGACAATCAGGCGCGGCGTTTCGGCATCCTCTTTCTTTTCCGCGGACACGCTGACCAGCAAAGGCTGCTGGGATTTCAGCAGATCGCGATACAAATTCAGCATTTCCGAAAACGCCATCATTTCAAAGCCGCCCGTCGAATCGGACGCGGAAATGAAAGCGAACTTTGTTCCTTTCTGGCTGATTTTTTCGCGCACGGAATTGACGGTCAAGGCGATTTTGGCGCGTGTCTGCCCTGCTTTGGCGGCAATGCGGGCGGTTTCGGCGTACGTCATCGCGCGCAGACGTTCCAGAGCCGACGCGTACTTGTCCAGCGGATGCGCCGACAGGTAAAAACCGATAACCGACAATTCCGCCGCCAGTTTTTCGTCCAAGTTCCAATCTTTCGCGGGAGTCAAGGTTATCGGCGGATTTTCTTCGGTCGTTCCGCCGAACAGACTGATTTGCGAGCTGTTTTTTTCCTCGACCGCCGCTTTGGCATGCTGCATCAGGTTGGTCAGATTGGCAAACAGCAATCCGCGCCGTTTTTCGAAACAATCGAAAGTCCCCGCCTTGATCCACGCTTCCATCGATTTGCGGTCGAGGTTGCTGGCATCCACGCGGCGGATGAAATCGGAAATGGATTTGTACGCCCCGTTTGCGTTGCGTTCGGCGACAACGGCGTTCGACGTCGCTTCGCCCGATCCCTTGACCGCCGACAAAGCATAGCGCACAGCCCCGTTTTCGACCGAAAAGTGCTGAACCGATTGATTGATGTCGGGCGGCAGCAAAGGAATTCCCAAGCGTCCCAATTCGCGTTTGTACTGCGCCAGCTTGTCCGTGTTCTGCATATCGTAAGTCATGGTCGAAGCCATAAATTCGACGGGATAATGCGCTTTCAAATAAGCGGTTTGATACGTCACCAACGCGTACGCCGCGGCGTGGGATTTGTTGAACCCGTATTCGGCGAATTTCGCCATACGGTCGAAAATCATTTCGGCAAGGCTTTTTTCAATCCCGTTTTTCACGGAACCCGACACGAACTTTTCGCGTTCAAGGGGCAGTTTTTCCTTAATCTTTTTCCCCATGACCTTGCGCAAGCCGTCCGCGCCGCCCATCGTGTAGCCGCCCATTTTTTGGGCGATTTGCATGACTTGTTCCTGATAAATCATAATGCCGTAGGTTTCTTTGAGGATTCCTTCCAGCATGGGGTGCATATAGTCCGGTTCTTCCTGCCCTTTTTTACGGGAAATATAGCTCGGGATGTTGTCCATGGGTCCCGGGCGGTAAAGCGAGATGACCGCGATGATTTCCTCGAACGTCGTCGGCGCCAAATCGCGCAGGACTTTGCGCATCCCCGTACTTTCCAGCTGGAACACGCCGTCCGTTTCAGCCCTTTGCAGCAAAGCGAACGTTTCGGGGTCCTCCAAAGAAATTTCGGAGATGTTCAGCGGCTTCTGCCCCTGCTTGACAATGCGTTCGTTAACCATGTCGACGGCTTCTTTAATCACCGTCAGCGTTTTCAACCCCAAAAAGTCGAACTTAATCAAGCCCGTCGATTCGACGAACTTCATATTGTACTGTGTCACGGGCAATTCCGAACCCGAACCGATATCGCGAAACACAGGCACGATTTGGTTCAGCGGCTTTTGCCCCACAACGACGCCTGCCGCATGGGTCGACGCGTTGCGGTACAGCCCCTCGAGCTTTTCAGCCAAGGAAAGCAGTCGGTCAACGCCTGCATCATCCTTGCGCCAGCGGGCAAATTCGGGTTCGGAATCGTACGCGATTTGCAGCGTCATTTTCGGATCGGGCGGCACCATGCGCGCCAGCTTGTCGGCAACAAAGTCCATTTGCAGCACGCGCCCGACGTCGCGAATGACGACTTTCGCCTGCATTTGACCGAACGTGATGATTTGCGCCACGCGGTCATGCCCGTATTTGTTGCGGACGTATTCGATTGTTTCGCCGCGTCTGGTCTGGCAAAAGTCGACGTCGAAGTCGGGCATGTTCACGCGTTCGGGGTTCAAAAAGCGTTCAAACAGCAAATTGAACCGCAGCGGATCCAAATCCGTAATCGTCAAAGACCACGCCACGACCGACCCCGCGCCCGAACCGCGCCCTGGTCCGACGGGAATGCCGTGCGCTTTCGACCATGCGATAAAGTCAGAAACGATAAGGAAATAGCCCGAAAACTTCATTTTGATAATGACGGACAATTCGTATTCCAAACGGTCATAGTATTTCTGTCCCGCCTGTTTTTTGTCTTCGTCAGTCATATCGGGGGTGAAAACGTGGACTTCCAGTCGTTTGACCAGCCCCTCGCGCGCCCTTTTCTGAACGGTGACGGCTTCCTGCAATTCGCCCAAAGTGCGCGAATCCAGCTGTTCCTGCACCGTTTTACCCGTCTTCGGATCATCGGTCAGATAACCGCGGATTTTGTCGTACATTTCCTCGCGCGCTTTTTGAATGTCGTCGCCGATAGGCTCGCAATCGGGATAAATCGGCAAAGCGGGCGGCTGAAATTCCACCATAAAGCCGCAGCGTTTCGCGATGTTGACGGTGTTTTCAATCGCTTCGGGCAAATCCTCGAACAGTTTTTTCATCTCTTCGGGGGATTTGAAGTAGTATTCGGGGTTCAGACGGCGGCGGTCGTTGACGATGACGTGCGTTTTGTCCTTGATGCACAGCAAAGCGTCATGCGCTTCAAACATATCGGGCGTGGCAAAAAACACTTCGTTCGTCGCGACCAAAGGCACGTTGTATTTAAACGCCAAATCCAGAAAAGCCTGTTCCGTCTTTTCCTCGTCCGCCGTTCCGTGGCGCTGGATTTCCATATACAGACGGTTCGGAAAAGCGTCCATCAACAGCTTTAAAGCTTCCTCGGCTTTTTCTTTTTTGCCCGCAATCAAAAACTTGCCGACGGGGCCGTTCACCCCGCCCGTCAGACAAATCAAACCGTCGGAAAATTCTTTAAGCTTGTTGTACGGAACGTGCGGGCTTTCGTTATCGGGCGTGAACATGTACATCTGTTCGGACTGCAGGCGCAAGCTGTTGTATCCTGCTTCGTTTTGCGCAAACAAGACGATGTTCGACAACGCGTAATCGGGATCTTTGGCGGTAAAACGTTTTTCCTCCAGCCCGATGTCAATGCTGGTTTGCACGCCGATAATCGGCTGAATCCCGTGAGCCGCGCATTCCGTCGACATTTCAAACGCGCCGCACAGGTTGTTCGTATCCGTCATACCGACCGCGGGCATGGCGTATTTTTCGCACAATCCCGTCAGCTTTTTGACTTTGACCGCCCCTTCCAACAACGAATAGTTCGTATGAACGCGCAGATGAATGAAATCGGCGGGGGGAGTCCGCACCTCGTCGGTCATGGGCTACACCTCGACAAAGCGTTGCTTGAAAGCGATGCGCCCGCTCATCCCGAGCGTATCCATTTCCTCCAGCCGTCCGTCTTTCAGCGCGATTTTCCTGTCCATTCTGTCCGCCAAGTCGGGGTTGTGCGTGGCAATCAAAGCCGACAATCCCGTTTCGCGCACGATGTTCATCAAAAATCCGAACACCGTTTCCGATGTCATCGGGTCAAGGTTTCCCGTCGGTTCGTCCGCCAGCAGCATGTGCGGCTTGTTCGCCAAAGCCCGCGCAATTGCGACACGCTGAGCTTCACCGCCCGACAGCTGGGCGGGACGGTGCTTCATGCGGTCTTTCAGTCCCATTTTTTCCAACAGATGCGCGGCGTATTCGGCGGATTCGCGTTTGGCTTTTCCCGCAATCATCTGCGGAATCATCACGTTTTCCAAGGCTGAAAATTCGGGCTGAAGATTGTGGTTTTGATACACGAACCCCAAGTATTCGCGCCGCATTTTCGTGCGTTCGTCGTCGTTCATATCCGAACACGGCGCGCCGTTCAAAAACACTTCGCCTTCGTCGGGGGCTTCCAGCAATCCCGTAACGTGAAGCATGGTCGATTTGCCCGCGCCAGACGGTCCGACCAAAGCCACCATTTCCCCGTGGCGGATTTCCAAATCGATGCCCCGCAAAACGTCGATAATCGTCTTGCCCTGCGTGTAGTGACGGCGGACGTCTTTCAAAACAAGGACGGGAATGCCCGTTTGATTGATAAAATCATTCATAGCGCAACGCCTCCACGGGGTCTAACCTTGCCGCGCGCCAAGACGGATAAATCGTCGCGGCAAACGACAAAAACAAAGCCATCGCCACAACAGCGACGACTTCGACGGGATCGACTTCGGCGGGCAAACGCGACAGGAAATAAATTTCGGCGGAAAACAAATCCGTTCCCGTCAAGCTTTCCAAAAACCGACGGACGTTTTCAATGTTTCCGCAAAAAACCAATCCGACCAAAACACCGAACAGAGTGCCGAAAAATCCGATGGACGCGCCGCTCATAAAGAAAATGCGCATAATCATCCCGCGGGTCGCCCCCATGGTGCGCAAAACGGCGATGTCGCGGCCTTTGTCCTTGACCAGCATAATCAAGCCGGAAATCATATTGAACGCCGCAACGACGATAATCAAAGTCAAAATCAAAAACATCACGTTGCGTTCGACTTGGATTGCATTGAAAAACGCCGCGTTCGACCGCTGCCAGTCGTAAATTCTGAACCCGCCGCCCAGCTGGGTCGCCGCCGCTTCCTGCACGCTTTTGACCAAATCGTGGTTATTCAGGAACAGCTCCAGATTCGTAATGCCGTCGTCCATATTGAAAAACTTTTGCGCTTCGCCA
This sequence comes from Alphaproteobacteria bacterium UBA2903, assembly GCA_002349565.1. Taxonomy (GTDB): domain Bacteria; phylum Pseudomonadota; class Alphaproteobacteria; order CAAGCB01; family CAG-977; genus UBA2903. The sequence goes on from DEDN01000030.1 coordinate 75,606, forward strand.
AGCGGCATAAAGATGAAGCCTGAATCGTATTCGTACATACCGACGGAAAACGTCCCCCCTACGGTGTACGCGCGCATTCTGGGAATCGATCCGAAAGCGGTAACCGTTCCTTTGGGCGAAATCAAAGTGATTTCTTCGCCGACATACACGCCCAGCTTTTGCGCCAAACGGTCGCCGATGAACACGGTGTTCGGTTCGTCGAAAGCCTCCAATCTGCCGCCGACCAGACTGTTTTTCAAAATGTCGCGGCGGGCAAAGTCTTCGGAACGGATGCCGCGGACAATCGCGCCTTGGGCATTGCGCACCGAGCTGACCATCACCTGCCCTTCGATTAAAGGCATGACCATCTTGACGCCTTTGATTTGGGCGGCGCGTTCCGCCAGTTCGTCATAGCCCGTCAACACCGTGCCCTGATAGGCGTAAATGCCCAAATGACCGTTCAAGCCCAATACGCGGGAAAGAAGCTCTTGGCGAAAGCCGTTCATCACCGCCATCACGATAATCAAGGTCGCAACCCCCAGCATAATCCCCAAAAAGGAAAACGCCGCGATAACGGAAACGAACCCTTCTTTGCGCCGCGCCCGCAAATAGCGGAACGCGACCATTCGTTCAAACGCCGAAAAGACCATCTTTCCCCCGCACGATGTTTACTTCGTCAAGAAAGCAACCGCCGCTTCGGGCGTCATTTCGGTGCGTTCGCCCGTTTTGCGGTTTTTGATTTCGACAACACCGTTTGCCAGTCCGCGCGTTCCGACAATCAGCTGATACGGCAAACCGATTAAGTCCATGGTCGAAAATTTCACACCAGCGCGTTCGTCGCGATCGTCGTACAGGACTTCGACGCCCGCTTTTTGCAGCGTCGCGTACAAATCTTCGCACGCTTTGTCCGTTTCGGCTTTGCCCGTCGTCAGATTGACCAAGCCCACTTTGAACGGAGCGACGGATTCCGGCCAAATGATACCGTTGTCGTCGTGGGACGCTTCGATAATCGCACCCATCAGGCGGGACACGCCGATACCGTAGCATCCGCCTTCAAACAACACGGGTTTTCCGTCTTCGCCCGCAACGGAAACATTCATCGGGGTCGAATATTTTTTACCGTAGTAGAACACCTGTCCGACTTCGATGCCGCGCGCGCTCAACAGATTGTCGCCGACGGCTTTGGCTTCGGCTTCGTCGTATTTTTCTTCGGTCGCGGCGTAAAGCGACGTCCATTTTTGATACAACGGTTCCAAATCCGAATCATAGTCGATGTTTTCGGACGGAATTTCCATATCCAAAAACGCTTTGTCGCAGTAGACCTGTTCTTCGCCCGTTTCCGCCAAAACGATGAATTCGTGGCTCAAATCGCCGCCGATGGGCCCCGTGGACGCCTTCATCGGAATCGCGTGAACGCCGCAGCGCGCGAACGTGCGCAGATACGCGACAAACATTTTGTTGTAGGAATGTTTTGCGCCTTCATACGTCAAATCAAACGAATACGCGTCTTTCATCAAAAATTCGCGGCCGCGCATCACGCCGAAACGGGGGCGGACTTCGTCACGGAATTTCCATTGAATATTGTACAGGATTTTCGGCGCTTCCTTGTAGCTTTTCAGTTCGTTGCGCACCAAGTCGTTAATGACTTCCTCGGCGGTCGGACCATAGACCAAAACACGGTCGTGGCGATCGGTGACGCGCAACATTTCGGGACCGTAAGCGTCGTAACGGCCGCTGTCTTTCCACAAATCGGACGGCTGCAAAGTCGGCATCAGCAGTTCCTGAGCGCCCGCGCGATCCTGTTCTTCGCGCACGATGTTTTCGATTTTTCTCAGCACGCGCAATCCCAAAGGCAGCCAAGTGTAAATCCCCGCGCTGCTTTGGCGAATCATCGCCGCGCGCAACATCAGGCGGTGGGATACGATTTGGGCTTCGACCGGATTTTCTTTCAGGGTCGGCATAAAATAACGGGATAAACGCATAGTCATACTCTTTTTTAAACACACGAAAACAACGGGCGCGAACAAAGCACCCTTTGGATTGAACTTTAAGCAATCCCGCGGCAATAAGCAAAGCTTTTTTTACGATTCCGCCGAAAAGAGAAAACTCACCGCTTTTTCAGCGGGATTTCCCGTCCTAAAACCGTCGCGACCTTTATTTTCCGTCCGTCGGGAAATCTTTTGTTGTGGATGGAAAAGATCTGACGCACAAGCTTGCTCACGGGACTGCAAGCTTTGTAAAACAACGGCGTCGTCAGCAGCTTGAACCAAACCGCCCGTTTGTTTTCACAATGCGAGATCATATAATCCAGATAGGGCCGAAACATCCGCAGCGTTTTTATGCCGTACACCCCGTCCGATTTTTCCATTTCCGCAACAAAAGAAAAAAAGTCTGAAAAATCGGAAACGGAAAAGCGCCTTTTTTCCAAAGCCGAAAAGCCCAGCGCCCCCTTTAAACGGGAAAAGCCGTTGAATGCTTCAAGGTTTATTTTCGCCAAATACAGCGTCATCAGTTTCGGATGCCTGTCCATAATCGATGTGCGGTTTACACGATTTTTAAACAGCACTTTGTCCAAGTTTTTGATGACACATCCGTTCAACAGCAGCCGTCGAAACAGCAGGCAGTCTTCGCAGGGTTTGATGTGTTCGTACTTGACCTTTAATCCGCGGCGAAACATGATGGCGGGATGAAGGATGCCGCCCTGCTTGACATAAGTGATAAAATCGATATCCGCAGGGTGCTTTGTAACGCACGGCTTGATGTCGCCGAACAGTTCGGCTTGGCAGGAACACAGATCGACTTGCGGATTTTTTTCCAAAAAGCGCACTTGTTCCTCCAGCCTTTGCGGCACAGAAATATCGTCGGAATCCATGCGCGCGATATAAACGCCGCTCGCTTTTTCGATGCCCAGATTCAAACAGTCAATATATCCCTTTGCCCTGCAATGAATGATTCTGGGATCGTTGAATTCTTCAACCGTCTTCAAATTGTCATCGGTCAAAGTTCCGTCGGCGACAATCAATTCAAAACAGGGATATGTTTGATCCAGAATGCTTTGTATGGCGCGCCGCAGCCGATGCGCGGGATGGTTGAACACGGGCATGACCACGCTGACGAGGGGAAATTCGTTTTCAGGCATTGACTTCCGAAAGAACCATGCGAATCAAAGGAATTGTAACGGCGTTTTTGCGTTCCAAAGACAGTTCGTCCGCACGTTTGACGACAAAAGCCGCAGCTTTGAACGACCGTTCCATATTTTTGACCAGATAGGCAATGACTTCGGGTTCGACACTCAGCTGTCTGTCCGCAAACTGCTTCAGCAAAAGCGCGTTCAGCAGATTTTCGTCGGGCGCGCCTATGGCAACGCTCGGCACGGCTTTCAGGCGCGTTATCAAATCGGGCAAAGACAATTTCCAATCCATCGGCGCACTTTCCGCCGTCATCAGCAAATAACCGCCCCTGTTTTTAAAGTCGTTCAAGCAGTGAAACAGCGCCGTTTCATCAACGGGCAAAGTGATTTTCAGCACCGCATAGTTTGCTTCGATTAAATCGGGCTTTGTTAAAAAAGCGGTTTGCTCGCCCGTTTTTTCGCGCACGGCTTCGGCAAACAAATGGGACAGATGCGTTTTGCCGCATCCTTTTTCGCCATAAATCAGTCCTGCGTAAAAGCCCGATTCATAAAAGCTGTCTATCATTGCAACGGCTTCGGCATTACAGGGCGCGGTCAAAAAATCCGCGCGTCCGTTCAACGATCTGACATCAAAGGAAAAAGCCGATTGATGCAGATCAGTCATTGTTTTCACCCAAATAAAGCGCGCTTTCCTTGTATTTCGAAACACCGAAGCGCACCAAAACGCCGATAACGGCGGCGACGGGAACGGCAATCAGCACGCCCAAAAAGCCGAACAAAGCAGCGCCCGCCAGCAAAGCGAACATCACCCATACAGGCGCCAGCCCGACCTTTTCCCCGACCAGTTTCGGGGTCAAAAAATTGCCTTCCAGCATTTGCCCCAAAAAGAAAATCACAACGACAACCGCCGTTCTGCGCCAATCCGAAAACTGAACAAGGCTCAGTCCGACGCTTGTAACAAATCCCGCCGTCGATCCGACATAAGGAATAAAGGACAATGCGCCGATAGCCAAACCGATCAGCAATCCCAAATCCAGTCCCGCCAAGCTCAACCCAACGGCATAGAAAACGCCCAAAGACAGGCAAACCATGGCTTGCCCGCGAATAAAACCCGACAAAATGTCGTTCATTTGGCTCAGCAAAGATTTGATCGTCGCCGCTTCGCCGCGGGGGAACAAATCCTTGATCGCGGCGCAAAACACTTCCCAATCCCGCAGCAGATAAAACGTCACAACAGGCGTTACAACCGCCAGCGACAAGATATTCAGCAAAGCGACACTGCGCGACAACAGCCGCCCGACCGTCGCAAACGCGAATTTGACCGCCCCCGACAAATGCCCCGCAACCGTGTCTTTGATGCCGTCCGCCTGCCCGGGCAGATAATCTTTCATTTTTTCCAGCAACGGGGCAATTTTCAGCCACAGCATATTGATGTATACGGGAACGTTTTCGACAAACAGCGTCAGTTGTTTTTGAACAATCGGCAGCACAATCAGCAGCGCCAGCAAACACAGCAGAATAAAGCCGCCGAACACAATCGCGACGGCGATTGTTCTGGAATGAAGCTTTGCTTCAAGCTTGGTCGTCGCAGGGTCAAGAAAATACGCCAAAACAATGCCTGCGACAAACGGCAGCAGCACATCGCGCAACACATACACGCCCGCGAAAAACAACAGGAAAACGAATACCCAGAAAATGATTTTTTGCGCTTTTGTCATCAAAAAAGCCTATTGAGCCGCGGCGGGCATCATTGTTTTGCTTTCGGCGAGTTTTGCCGCGGAACGCAAGTAGTTGACTCGCTCGGCGGCTTGCAGTTTGAACACGCCCGACGGCAGAACGGTCAGCGACAGCATTCTTTTCGCCATTTCGGATTGCAGTCTGTCCAGATTTTCGGCGAAGAAAATCGTCAGCTGAAGCACGCCCGCACGCGCGGCTTGCAAATTATACGAACTGATCAGCGGGATTCTGTCCAGCCTTTTTTGGACGACTTCCCATTGCTTGACGGTGGAAACGGGAACCATGGCGACCAAAGATTCGATGTTGTTGTACTGCACCATTTGATCGCGTTTCCAAATGCTTTCCAGTCGTTCGACGACTTTTTTGACCGCTTTGGCATACGTCGCCGCCGTGTTTTTCGCCAAAGACAGCGTAAAGGAAAAATTGGGAATTTCGGACGCCGTTCCTTCATCCATCGCCATTGCGTCAACGGAAAAACGGGAACCGTTCCGCACCATTTTGACAATCAGGATGCCTTCCGCCCCGTAACGTTTGGCAAGGCTTTCCGCCGCCTTCAAATCCCCCTGAACGACCTGTTCGGCGTTCAGCAGACTGTTGTCCGCCAAATCCCCCGCAGGTATCGTCAGCGGCACCATATAGCTTTCGACCGCACGGTTGTTCCATGCGCGCAGCCAAGGATTGTCTTCGTCCCACAAAACGGGCGAAGCGGCAGGACTGCGTTTGTACACGGGCAAAATCAGCAGCTGTTTTCCCGACGTGCGCACATAAGGCAGCCCGTTTTGGCGCAGCAAATCGCGCACGGAATCGGCGTTGAAGCTGACTTCCAAAGTCGCCATATAGCGCACGGACGACGTTTTTTCGTTGGAAACGCTCATAGCCTGCACCATATTGATGATATCGTCGGGAACCAGCTCGGTCAGTTGTTCAATGACGTAATCGGGCGTAATTCGTTCCATCACAACCATCAAAGCGCGCTTTTGCCCGTCCTGCAAAGCCTGTTCGCGGGCTTTGGCGGCGGTTTCGGCTGTCACGTCGACTTTGATGCCGCTTGCGGAAAACATTTTGGAATCGGCGGGCGCCGCCCGAACGCCCGTCGCAACGGACAGGCTGAAAAGCAACATTGTCAGAAATACTTTCATAAGGGCGGCTCCCGCGTCAAAGTGTCAATCAACCGACGATTTCACATTCGGAAAAGTAGAACGAAATTTCACGTTTCGCGCTGGCTTCGGAATCGGAACCGTGAACCGAATTGGCTTCCATGGATTCGGCAAACGTTTTGCGAACGGTGCCTTCGGCGGCTTTTTCGGGGTTGGTCGCGCCCATGACTTCGCGGTTTTTCGCGATGGCGTCTTCACCTTCCAAGACCTGAACAACAATGGGACCCGAGGTCATAAAATCGACCAGACTGCCGTAAAACGGTTTGTCTTTGTGTTCGATATAGAACGCTTTGGCGAGTTCCGGCGTCAGGCGAATACGCTTCTGCGCGACGATGCGCAAGCCGTTGGCTTCGAACATCGCATTGATTTTGCCCGTCAGGTTGCGGCGGGTGGCATCGGGTTTGATCATGGAAAGAGTGCGTTGTACAGTCATAACAGTCCTCTGTTGTTAAAGTTAAAAGTATGTTTCTTTATACTCGGTGAACGCGCGCGTTTCAACCGTCATTTTCGGGCAGAGAAGTCTTTTGCCTCGGCATCCAGCAAAGTGCGCTGGTATTCGGACAAATGTTCCCGCGCCTTTTCCAAGCCTTTTTGCGCTTTTTCGTCGCCGTTTTCCGCCGCCAGAGTCAGCCAGAAATACGCTTGTTCCCAATCGTTCGACAGCAGCGAGTATATCCCCAAATCCCGTTGAGCGGGAATCCAGCCGTGATACGCCGTTTCCGTCAGCAAAGCCGTCGCCCGCCCTTTCGGCAAAGCCTTTGTCTCGCCCCGAAACGCCATGCGTGCGGTTTTGTATTTGGCTTCAATCAAAAAATCTGCCGCCCGGGTGTAGTTTTCAAAAGCCAGTTTCGCATCCCGATTCGTTCCCCAGCCGTTGTAGTACATTTCCGCGACCAGATATTCGGCTTTCGGATAACCGCGGCGCGCGGGATAAAGCAGCGTATCGAACGCTTCTTCGTAGCGTTTGGCGGAAAACAAAGCCTCGCCTTCGCGCAAAGCATCCGAAAAATCCTGTTCCGTTACGGGAATCTTCGGCGTTCGGACATACCAAACCGCCGCCGTCAGCGCAAGCGCAAGCATTCCCGCCGCGACCGCCGCGCGGTGCTGCAGCAAAAACACTTTCAAGTAATACAAACGGTTCGACATTCGGCAATCCGACAAAAAAATCCGCTTTTCATATTAAGCAAATCTTTTCTTTTGTAAAGCGATACGGTAAAGTTTGCCCATTATGATAGATATAAACGACATTACACTGCGATTCGGCGGGCGTTTGCTGTTTGACGGCGCGTCCGCCCATATTTCGGACGGGCAAAGGGTCGGTTTGACGGGACGCAACGGCTCGGGCAAAACCACTTTGTTCAAGATGATTCAAGGGCTGCTGCCCTGCGACGACGGCGAAATCCGCCTGACCAAAGGGCAAAAACTGGCAAGCGTCGCGCAGGAAATCCCCGACGGCGACGTTTCTTTGCTGGATTGCGTGCTGCAAGCCGACACCGAACGCACGGTTTTGCTCAAAGCTTTGGAGGAAGCGGAACAAGCGGACGACGGCATCAAAATCGGCGAGATTCACGAACGTCTGAACGTCATCGGGGCGGCGTCCGCCGAATCGCGCGCCGCGTCGATTCTGTACGGCTTGGGCTTTTCCGAAGAAAATCAAAAACGCCCCGTTTCGTCGTTTTCGGGCGGGTGGAGAATGCGCGTCGCTTTGGCGGCGGCTTTGTTCGTGCCGTCCGATGTTTTGCTGCTGGACGAACCGACCAACCACTTGGACTTGGAAGCGACGCTGTGGCTGGAAAACTATCTGTCGCGCTATGCGGGAACGCTGGTTGTCATCAGCCACGACCGTTCCTTGCTGAATCACTTGTGCGACCACATTCTGCACATCGAAGGCTTGAAAATCATCAGCTACGGCGGCAACTACAGCGCCTTTGAGCAAACACGGGCTTTACAGCGCGAAAACGAACAAAAACAAGCCGAAAAAACCGAAGAAGCTCGTCAACATCTGCAAGCTTTCGTCGACCGTTTCCGCTACAAGGCAAGCAAAGCCAAACAGGCGCAGAGCCGTATCAAAATGCTGGAAAAGCTGCCGCCGAAAACCGTTTTCGTCAACGAATCGGAAACGCATTTCAAATTCCCGTCTCCGAACGAACTGCCCTCGCCTTTGGTTAAAATCGAAGACGGCGCGGTCGGTTACGACGGCTCGCCCGTTTTGTCGCGCTTGAATCTGCGCATCGACGCGGATGACCGAATCGCTTTGCTGGGCGCGAACGGCAACGGCAAATCGACGTTTGCCAAACTGCTGGCGGGCAAGCTGAAGCTGATGAACGGCACGATGCAAATGTCGTCGAAACTGCAAGTCGGCTATTACGCGCAGCATCAAACCGAAGAACTTTCGACGGAACTGACAGCTTACGAACAGCTGCGCCAAACAATGCGGGACGCGACGGAAACGCAGGTCCGCGCGCACTTGGGCTGCTTCGGACTGACGCAGCAGAAAGCCGACACCAAAATCGCCCTGCTGTCGGGCGGGGAAAAGGCGCGTCTGCTGTTCGCGATGATGAGCCGCAACGCCCCGCACATCCTTTTGCTGGACGAACCGACCAACCATTTGGACATCGATGCGCGCGACGCTTTGGTCGAAGCGATTAACGGCTATCGGGGCGCGGTGATTTTGATTACGCACGATCCGAACTTGATTGAGCTGACGGCGGACAGGCTGTGGCTGATTGACGGCGGGCGGTGCAAAGCGTACGACGGCGATTTGGACGACTACCGCGCTTTGCTGGCGGAAAAGGCGAAAGTACAGGCGGCGGGCGGCGCGCCCAAAGCCGACGCGCCGACCGTTTCGCGCAAGGACGAACGCCGCGAAGCCGCCGAAAAACGCCAGCAGCTTGCCCCGATACGCAAAAAAGTCAAAGAACTGGAAGCCCGCTTGGAAAAGCTGAACGATCAGCGCGACCAAATCATGCAGCTGTTGGAAGACCCGACGATGTACATGATCGGCTTGAACGGGCAAAAAGTCCGAAACCTGCAAATCACACTGGCGCAGCTGGACGCGGAAATCGAAACGGTTGAAAACGATTGGCTGGAACAGTCGGCTTTGCTGGAAAACAGCTGACGCTACTGCCTGTAGGGGAAAACAACAGAATCGAAATCACGAGGAGCGGAGCGACGTGGTGATCCCATACAGGTATTGGCACTCGTGCGCCCGCGTCCCGAGATTGCTTCGGGCTTACTTGCTTCGTAA
>DEDN01000030.1:85148-85306 GCA_002349565.1 Alphaproteobacteria bacterium UBA2903
AACCCGACTTTGATATTCAGCAATCCCGTGTGGTCTTGGTAATGCGTCTTGAACGCGCCGTCGTAAGTCAGCGACACTTCGACTTCGTTCGTCAGTCTGACGGCGGCTTTCGCTCCGACTTCAAAGCCCAAGCGGTTCAGCTTTTCCCCCGCCGCCAC
>DEDN01000007.1 GCA_002349565.1 Alphaproteobacteria bacterium UBA2903
GAAGCAATCTCGGGACAGGTCGGCACAAGTGCCAATATTTGCGCGGGACTGCCGCGCCCCTGTCGGGGCTCGCAGTTGCGATTCTCTATTTATTTTTCAATACAATATAAAAAAATCCCGAACTTGCGAGGGCCTTAGCCCGAAGCAATCCCGGGACAGGTCGGCACGGGTGCCAATACTTGCACGGGACTGCTTCACTTCGTTCGCAGTTTCGAATCATATATAAAATCGCAATTGCGAGTCTGCAATAGCGGAAAATTAGTCGTCGTCATCCTTTTAACGCCCGAATTGCGTTCAGAACGGCAAGCACCATTACGCCGACATCTGCGAACACCGCCGCGCCCATGCCCGCCAGTCCGAAAGCCCCCAACGCCAAGCATGCCGTTTTGACGCCGATGGCGAACACGATGTTTTCCCGCACAATCCGCAAACATTTGCGTGATATTTTGATGCTTAAAGCAATTTTTTGCGGATCGTCGTCCATCAGTACGACATCGGCGGCTTCAATTGCGGCATCCGATCCGATCGCTCCCATGGCAATGCCGACATCCGCCCGCGCCAAAACGGGTGCGTCGTTGATGCCGTCGCCGACAAAAGCAAGTTTGTCCGACGGGCGTTCGGCTTTCAGCAATTCTTCGACCTTTTGCACTTTGTCGGCGGGCAAAAGCTCGCTATAAACGGCATCCAAGCCCAAGTATTTGCCGACATGTTCCGCCACCGCTTTGACGTCGCCCGTCAGCATAACCGTTTTTTTGACGCCCGCGGCTTTCAAGTCGGCGATTGCCTGTTTGGCTTGCGGTTTCACCACATCCGCAATGACGATATGTCCCGCATATTTGCCGTCCAAAGCCGTGTGAACAATCGTTCCGATGCTGTGGCAAGGCGTACTGTCAACATTGATTTTTTTCATCAGCTTGTCATTGCCCGCAGCGAAAGTTTTGCCGTTGATGCAGGCAATCACACCGCCGCCCGCGACTTCGCGCACATCCGAAACAGCGGAACGATCGACTGTTTTGCCATACGCCCGGCAGATGCTTTTCCCGACGGGATGCGATGACGAACACTCCGCCAAAGCAGCATATTCCAACAGTTTTTCGGCTTCCATTTCATTGTGGTGAACGCCGCAGACTTTAAAAACGCCTTGGGTCAGGGTTCCCGTTTTATCGAATACGACGGTTTTGGTTTTCGCCAGCGTTTCCAGATAGTTTGCCCCTTTTATCAGAATGCCCGCCTTGCTTGCGCCGCCGATGCCCGCGAAAAAGCTGAGCGGAACACTGATAACCAAGGCACACGGACAACTGATGACCAAAAAGACCAAAGCGCGATAGATCCAGCTTTCCCAATCGGCGGGAAGCCCCATGAAAAACAGCCGAAACAGAGGCGGCAGAACCGCCAAAGCCAACGCGCCGAAACAAACGGCAGGGGTATACACATGTGCGAATTTTGAAATATAGGCTTCGGATTTTGCTTTGCGCGACTGCGCGTTTTCCAGCAGGGCGAAAATTTTGGACACCGTCGATTCGCCGAACGGCTTGGTCGTTTCAATATGCAGAACGCCGTCAAGGTTAATGCAGCCGCTGAAAATTTCATCTCCCGCTTCAACCGTGCGCGGCATGCTTTCGCCCGTCAAAGCCGCCGTGTTCAGCGACGATCTGCCGCTGACGATCCGTCCGTCCAACGGCACTTTTTCCCCCGGCTGAACAACAATGACGGAGCCGACCGTCACCGTATCGGGCGCAACCGTTTCAAGCTTGCCGTCTTTTTCAAGATGTGCGCAATCGGGGCGGATGTCCATTAAAGCGGAAATGTTTTTGCGGCTTTTGTCAACGGCAATGTCTTCAAATAGTTCGCCCGTTTGGAAAAACACCATTACGGCGACGGCTTCGGTATAGTCCCCCGTTTTGTAAATCGCCAAGGAAATTGCGCCCAGCGTCGCTACAGCCATTAAAAAGTCTTCGTCGAACAAATCGCCGTCTTTGATGCCGCCGAACGCTTCCAGCAAGACATCGTAACCCGCAATCAGATACGCCGCGATATACAAAGCCGCCGTGATTTCCGACGGCAAAGGAATAAAATGCAGTGCCGCAACCATTCCCGCCGCAGCCAAAATGCGAGCCAGTTTTGTTCTTTGTTCCGTTTCCATTGCCGTTCTCCGATTTAACAATTAAGCAATCATTTAATTGTTAAGGTAGAACAATCGGACAGGGCTGTCAACAAAAAACATTCTTTCTTTGACGGGCAACTGTGGTAACATACGATATCGGAGGATACCATGGAATTGCCGCACAATCACGGGCAGAACGTCGAACATAATTTCGATCACATGCCGAAAACATCGGATTTTCAAGTCGTTTCGGATATTTTCAAGCTGCTGGACGACAACAACCGCGCGCGAATTTTCTGGCTGTTATGCCATTGCGAAGAATGCGTCATCAATCTGTCCGCCATGATGGAAATGAGCAGTCCCGCCGTCATGCACCATTTAACCCGCCTGAAAGCCGCGGGATTGGTCGTGTCGGAACGCAAAGGCAAGGAAGTCTACTACAAAGCCGCAGAAACCCCGCAAGCGGATCTGCTGCATCATACAATCGAAAAGCTGGTTGAAATCAGCTGTCCGTCGGCTTAGTCCAAATGCTTCAAGCCCGAACGCAGGTAATCGTATCCCGTAATCATTGTCAGCAAAGCGGCAATCCAGAACAGCACTTCGCCGATTTCGCCGAAATAGCAGAACCACGGTGAATAATCGGCAACCATCAGCATCGGAATCGCCGTCATCTGGATGCCCGTTTTCCATTTCGCCAGTCGCGTTACGGGCAATCCGACCTGAATGCCCGCCAGATATTCGCGCAGTCCGGAAACCAGCACTTCGCGGCACAGAATAATCACGGCGGGGAAAATGCCCGTATAGCCCAAACGGTCGTATGCCGCCATCATCAGCAGCGTTGCGGACACCAGCAGTTTGTCGGCGATCGGATCAAGCACGCGTCCCAAGCTGGACGTGCTTTTGAACTTGCGCGCCAAATAACCGTCGAACCAGTCCGTTACGGACGCCAGTACGAACAATCCGCACCCGATCCATGCCCACAGCACGCCCGGAAACGAAAAGGTCGCCACGACGAACGGAATGACCAAAATCCGCATAAACGTCAAATAATTGGGAATTTTTTTCTTGAAAGCCGAATCCATTACCGTATGTCCGAATAACTGTTTTTCTTCATACTAAAACGTTAATCCTTTTGAATCAAAAGTTTTTTAAGAAAATTCGCAAAACTTTCGCCAAATCGGTATCCGCGGGGGCAAGCGGCAAATCATCGCTCCAATCTGTCCAAGCGACAGACTGCCCCTCTTTGCCCGTGATTTCGCCCGACCAGGCGCGGCAGACGAACAAAGGCATGACCAAGTGAAACGCGGGATAATCGTAAGAAACGAACGAACACGGAATCATCGTTTCGGGCGCAACCGCAATGCCCAATTCTTCGAACAACTCACGCGCCAAAGCTTCGCGCGGCGTTTCGCCCTGTTCGATTTTCCCACCCGGAAATTCCCAAAAGCCCGCCAAATTTTTGCCGGCGGGTCTTTGCGCCAGCAAAACGCGCCCCGCTTTGTCAACCAAAGCCCCCGCGACGACCCACAAAATTTTTGTCATTTGCTCCTCCATACGGATGCGGGGTCTTCCAAATCCCCGCTGGAAATGTCGATGACTTCAAACCGATAGACTTTGACCGTCGGCGACCAGTAATCCCCCGGCAATCCCGCCTTGCGCTTCAAATGCGTCAAAAACTCCCCGGGCGATGAAAACGAATCCCAAATCTGCGGCAAAAACAGCCCCGTGTTCGCCCGTTCCCGCAACACCAAGCCGTCCGTTTTCGGGCGAATCTGCTCCAACAAATCCGCTTCATCTGAAAACTTTATCCGTGTGCGGCGGGTCAAAAGCGAAATCGAGATTTCGGCGTCTTTCAATTCGTCCTGCGTCAGCGGATTGAATCTGAAGTCCATAAACGCCGCGTTGTAGGCGTTTTCGGCAATGTCGTCGACAATCGGACGCACCGCTTCCGCCGATCCCGCGCTGCCGCGCAAGGCGCCGTTGTAATAAAGGCTGACGAACGTTGCGCCTTTTTGGCGCAATTCTTCGGGATAGCGCGACAATCGAACGCGCAGGGCGCGCCCGCGTTCAAAGCCCGATACAATCGACTGTGCCGCAATGCGCAGCAAATCGTTTTGATGCGCTTTCAGCAGGCTTTCCGTTTCCTCTTTGCTGGTTTCGGCGGCGGATGCGTTTTCGTAAATGCCGAACGCCCCGTATCCCGTCGTTTTGCCCGACAGCGGATCTTCGCCCGTCCGCCCGTCCAGTTCGCGGACGGAAGCCCCGATTTCCCGCAGGTAAGACAGCAGTCCTTCAACGGAACGGGGGGCGGAAAGCCGATTTTTTTTCAGCGGCGTTTCCTCTTTCTTTGCGATTATCCGCACCGTTTGGGCATCCGTTTCCGAAACCGCGCGCGCCGAATCGCCTTTGGACAGGTTGGACGCGACAACGATCACGGTATCCGCGCCGCCCCATACCAAATCGATCAAATCGGACACCTGATCCGTTCCCGCGTCATCCACCAGAATCGGCAGGATTTTGATGTCCGGGCGGAACACCGCCGCGATGAAAGGCAGCTGAGTTTCCAAAGCTTCTTCATTTTCAAAAGCGGCATCGTCGAAATCGACGCCTTGGATTTTGCGGAGCTTTTCCACCGTTTCGGAATCCGTTTCGAACTTTTGTCCGGACGGCATCGCCCAATACTTCGCCGACGACAGGGATATGCCGAAATACCGTCCGTGCTGCGGCGAAGAAATCAACACCACCCGGCGGACAAAAGGTTTGATTTTCATCAAAGACGCATACGCCGCCGCCGCCACGCGTCCCGACGCCGACGATATCGGATCGTGCGGGACGATAACGACTTTCGGCGTTTTTTCCCCGTCAAAGCGGAAATGCCCCTGCGCCGAAGCCAGCAAATCGCCGATTTGTTTTTTCAAAACTTCGGCATCGCGGGGGTAATACAGCCCCGCCGCCGTGGGGTAGCGCGTTTTGACGGACAAGTCTACCGCCGCCTGCGCTTGAAAGCCCGCAAAACACAACAATAAAATCAAAAACCGCATAAACGTTTCAAATCCGTGACAAACAGTACCGGAACGAGCTTACCAAATTTTCAATCAAGCGGGGATAAAAATCTTTGCCTGCGGGAATGTTTGCGCCCAGCGGATCCGCGGCGGCATCGACGACATCCAATCCTTCGCGCACCGCGTTTGCCGCCGAGGACGACAGCTGCGGTTCCGAAAAAAGGCAGACTTTTCCGCTTTCCCTTATTTTTTCGCGCAGTTCCGACAAATGAGCCGCCCCCGTTCCGCGATGAGCGTCAACCAGTACCGCGCCGATGCCGTGAAGATTGAACTCTCGCGCAAATTCGGAATACGCATCGTGAAAAACGACGAAAGGCTTGTTTTTGACATTTTCCAAATCCCGCCGCCCCCGTTCGGTCAGCCGCGTTGCCAGCGCGGCGAATCCGTCGGCGTTGCGGCGGTAGGTTTCCGTGTGTTCGGGATCAAGCTTTGCCAGCTCTTGCGCCGTTTTTTGCGCAATGTCCGCCATTTTCGGCGGGGACAGCCAAAAATGGGGATCTCCGCCGTCAATAAAAGACACGCTTTTTGTTCCCGTTGCTTCCAATGCTTTGGGCAAAAAGCTTTCAAGCGTTGCGCCGCCGTAAAAAACAACGTCTGCGGCGGCGATTTTTCGCAGATCCGACGGCTTTAACCGATACTCATGAACGGATACGGCGGGATTCAGCAGCAGATCGGGAACGAAAACGCCGTCCGTCACCGCCGCAACGACGGAATGAAGCGGCGCAATCGACACCAGAACCGCGGGCGAATCGGCGCGCGCCGCATGGACGGTCAACAGCAACATTCCGAAAAACAAGCGAAGTTTCATAAAAATTTCCCCTTTTGAAGCGAATTTGTAGTATGAAATCGAATAAAAAGCAATCAAAAGGAATTTTTCCATGAATTTGATCGAACTGAAACATATTCGTTTCGATATCGGGGATTTGACCGTTTTGGACAATGTTTCCATGACCGTTCCCGGCGGGCGAATCGTGACGCTCATCGGACCGAACGGTGCTGGAAAAACAACGCTGCTGAAGATTGTTTTGGGTATTTTGAACCCGACGGGCGGGGAGGTTGTCAGAAAAAACGGTTTGAAGATCGGTTATGTGCCGCAAAAGCTGAATTTGCCGACGACCATGCCGCTGACGGTGCGGCGGTTTATGGCGTTGGGCAAGCCGTTTTCGGCAGATGCCGTTCGCGAAGCCTGCGCCAAAACGGGTGTGTCGGATTTGATCGACCGCGAAATGCATCCCCTTTCGGGCGGGGAAACACAGCGGGTTTTGCTGGCAAGGGCTTTGCTGCAAAACCCCGACTTGCTGGTGTTGGACGAACCCGCGCAGGGTTTGGATCCCGCAGGCGAGGAAGCTTTGTACGAATTGATCGCGAAACTGAACAAACAGCGCGGGTGCGCCGTTTTGATGGTGTCGCACGATTTGCACGTCGTAATGGCGAAAACGGATAACGTGATTTGTCTGAACCGCCATGTTTGCTGTTCGGGAAAACCGCAGGAGATCTCCGCTTTGTCGCCGTATACGACACTTTACCGGCACAGCCACGACCATACGCATCTGTCCGACGGGAGGATTGTCCATGATTGAACCTTTTGTCTTGCGCGCCGCGCTGGCGGCTTTGATAACGGCTGTTCCTGCGGGATTTGTCGGCAGTTTGATGATTTGGCGCAGAACCGCCTATTTTGGGGACACGCTGTCCCATTCGGCTTTGGCGGGCATCGTATTGGGGGCGGCGCTGGGCGTATCGCCGAATATCGCCGTCGCGTTGCTGACGGGTGTTCTGGCTCTGCTGCTGATCAAAATTCCGCAAAGAAACATCCTCGGCATGGATTTGTATTTGCTGATTATCGGGCAGACGGCTTTGTGCGCGGGATTGGTCGGGCTGGCGTACATGCCCGATTTCCGCGCCGATTTGACGGGATATCTGTTCGGCGACGTTCTGTCCGTTTCGTCGAACGATTTGCTGTTTATGGCGGCGATGGGCGCTGTGTGCGCGTTGGTGCTTGCAGTCAATTGGAAAAAACAGGTTTTTTGCGCCGCCGCTCCCGACATCGCCCGCAGCGAAGGCATCGACATCCTTTGCCAAAACAGGCTGTTTACGATATTGACGGCTTTGTTTGTCGCAATGGCGTTCAGAACAACGGGACTGCTGCTGGTTTCCGCCTTGCTGATCGTTCCCGCCTGCGCCGCCCGCTTCATAGCGCGCACGCCCGAACAAATGGCGGTCAAAGCCGCCGTTATCGGAGCCTTTTGCTCCATTGCGGGCATTGCCGCTTCCGTTTTGTTCGACGCGCCCGCCGCCCCTGCCGTCGAACAGGCTTGCGCCGCGGCATTCGTTTTGTGCGGAACGTTTTTCCGCTGCCACAAAAAAATCATATAAACTTTCTTGCATCCCCCAGGCTTAACCTTTATACTTGGCTAAGATTGGGTTTTTGGGATTTGCTTGATGGCTAAAATCGACGAACAGCTTTTTTCCGATATTTATTTCACGCCGGAACATATTATTTACGTTCACGACGGCGAAACGCGATTCGGATTGAAACAGCTGGAAGTCGACGACGCGCAGGAATTTCACGACGCTTTGGAAAAAGCGTACAACGGACGTTCCAGCTATTCCATGGCGTACGGTTCGACAATGTACCGCGTCGAACGCGTCGTGACGCTGACGGGCGTTCATTATTCCGCCAGACGCATGCCGCGCAAAACCCCCGACGTGGCGCGCTTGGGTTTGCCCGAAGCGGTCACCAACCATTTGATTTCCTTGAATCGCGAATCGGGATTGATTTTATGGGGCGGTCCGACGGGCGCGGGGAAAACGACGTCGATTTCATGCCTGTTGCGCAAATATCTGGAACGCGAGGGCGGTTTTGCCTATACCATCGAAGATCCCCCCGAAATGCCTCTTGACGGCATTTACCAATCCAAACGCGGCGGTTTGGGGTTGTGCAAACAGACCGAACCCGACAACAACGACTGGGGCGAATCGCTGAAATCCGCTTTGCGCTGCCGTCCGCGCTATATTTTGGTCGGCGAAATCCGCACTCCCGACGCTGCCAGCCAGATTTTGCGCGCGGCGACCTCGGGACACTTGGTTTTATCGACCATTCACGCCAACAGCGTGGAGGATGCGCTGAATTCGGTCATCAAATACGCGATGTCTTCGGATTTGAGCGAAGAACTGGCGGCGGATCTGCTGGGGCGCGGCATTTTGGGCGTTGTGCATCAAAAGCTGCAGGGCATCAAGACCATGTTTCCGGAAGTCCGCTTTGTTTTTGCAAATCCCGATCCGACAGCCGCAGACCAGCTGCGCATTTGCATCCGCGACCGTCAAATCGCTTTGGGAACGCTGATGGAATCCCAGTCCGCGCGTATGTATCAAGGCAAACCTTTGTTCCGCGAACCGGATGCGCCCTGATTTTTGCATGAAGCGTTGGCTGTTTTCCGTATTGCTGCTGGCGGCTTGCCAAGCCCCGATTGACGACGGTTCGATTTTGAAAGTGGATGCCTATTCCGACGGGATTCCCGCCGATAAAACGGCTGTCATCGTCTTGCAAAACAAACAAATCCGCAAAAACAATTTGGAATATGTCCAGTTTTACCGCAAGCTGATTCCGATTTTAAAGGAAAAAGGCTATCGTCCGGTTGACGAAAATCAGCCGCATGCCGTTATATTGAAACTTTATTTCGGTGTTCAAAACGCGGGATATCTGCGCAGCCGCTACGGCGTCGAGGAAAAAGCCGAACCCGCCGCTGCGGATGAATTGCAGCCTTTGCTTTCCGCGCTGTACACGCGGACAAGGCTTTATGCCAAATTTTTGCGCCTGACTGCCGTTGACGCCCGCGATCCGTCGCGCGAATTATGGAAAATTGTAATCATCAAAGAAGGCGCAAAATCGGATTTCAGATCGGCTCAATACGAACTGCTGTATTTGCTCAGCCGTTACATGGAACGGGATTCCTCTGTTCAAATCAGCGGGAATCTGCCGTATTCCGAGGTATATCAAAGATTTGTCAAAAAACTGTCCCCGTCATCCATGGATACGGCGCTTTATATGCCGATGGAAAACAAATATGCCTATGCCGAACGGATGCAGAAAAAAATCAACGCCAATCCTGCGGTTTTCGCCCCATGCGGCGTGACCGAAAAGGTCGAAATCGTTTTCAGAGTATCCGATTTCGGAACGATTACTTATTTTAAAGCCGCCTTGCCCGACGAAATGCGCAACTGTGTGTTTCAAGCATTGGAAAGCTTGACGGAACCGCCAATCGACATCCCCGCGGACGAAGCGTTTATCGTTTATTTGAAGCCTTGATCGCCCGTTTTAACGCATCCAAATCGTCGGAACACAAAATTTTGTGAATCGCGTTGATTTCCGATTCGGGACGGTCGTAGATTTTCAATGCCAGCAGTTCCCGAATCACTTCGTCGGAAAAACGTTTCTTTATCGGCTTTGCGGGATTGCCGCCGACAATCGTATACGGCTCGACGTCTTTGGTCACAATGCTGCCCGCCGCGACGACGCAGCCCTCGCCCAAACGCACGCCCGCCATAATCATGCAGCGCATGCCTATCTAAACGCCGTCTTCGATAACGGTGTCGCCCTTTCGGCAATAGCTGTCGACGATTTTATCCATAAAGGGATAATTGGAAAACCAGTCGTTGCGGTGCGTGTTGTTGCCGCCCATCACAATCACGGATTCCCCGCCGATGCAGACGTAATTGCCGATATACAGCTTGTCGATTTCCCACAGCGGTTTCCAATGCGCCAAGCTGTACGCGTCGCCGTACAAATACCGCACAACATAGTCTCAAAGTTTTCCGTCCACGCGTTGCTGTAATAGCTGTGCGTGCCTTTGATGACAATATTCGGGTTTTTGACCGTTTCGTGCAGGTATTCGACGGTCGACCAATGCTTTGTCATTACCAGAACTTAATCAGTTTCAACAGGCTCAAGCCGTTTTTCTTGGTCATAAAAACTTTGTGGCAATACGGACATTGCGTAAACACGGCAGAGAATTTTTTGGCAAGCTTCATCGCCAAAAACGGCGGAATCAACAGCAAAACCGAAACGATAATCAAAACCGCCCAAAATCCGTAAGTGTAATACGCGTCGATTTTACGCACGGCGTCTTTGAAAATGCCGCCTTTTTTCAGTTCCTTGTAAACGCTTGCCGTCGCTTTTCGGTCCTGTTCGGATGTCAAGCCGTAGCCGCCTTTGACCACTTTTTTGTAAGCGGAGTCGCTTAACGCCAGCTGTTTTTGCATTTGCGACGACACCAGAGCCGTCACTTCTTTTTTTAAACCGTCGCGCACGCTGTTGTTCAGAGCCGTTTTCAGCTCGTCCGTCGACGATTTCAGCTGTTTGTTGATTTTTTTCACCTGCGTTTGCAAAGTGTCCGTCGCTTCGGTGATTTTTTTGTTGATGTTGTCGGCTTCCTTGACGCCGAATTTCGACAAGGTCGAGGTCAGTTTTTTCGCTTTGTCCGTCGTTTTGGTCAGTTTTTCCAGCTTCGACGTGTCCAGCTTGACTTCGGGGATTTTCAGTTTCGCCGTGTATTTGTCGACATCGACGCTTTTCAGCACTTTGTCCGTAAACGCGTCGTACTGGTCGGCAAGAACGTTATTTGCCGCGCCGACCGTTTTGACAACGGCGAATTCCTTGATATTTTCGCCGTACTTCGCAATGCCGTAAAGCGCGGGGACAATCACCGCCAAAATCCAAATCAACGAAAAAATCCGCGCCGCCTTAATCAAAAAAGACGTCTGATGAAGCAATTTGTATTCATCGCCCGTTGTTGCCGTAGCCATCATTTACCCCCTTTGTTTCGTTCTGTCGCCCCACGGTTTCGCCAGCCGCAGGATTTTTGAAAGCATGTTTTTTTTCATCAGACATGAGTGTGCGTCCCAAGCATTCCAAAACAATACATAGTTAATGATACATTTGTCCAAAAAAATTTGTCCAGTTGTTTTTTAGCCCTTGTTCATATACAGTTGCGTTATGAGTTCCTTTTATACACGGGATAGTGATGCTGTATTCATATATTTTTGTTCCGAATAAAGTTTTGCAAGAAGGGATAAAATCGCCGGTTTTGTTGAGCGAACAGGATCTGCGGCATTATGTCGGACGGGCGGGGACATTTCGAAAAGACGGGATTGAAGCATATTTGGAAACGATATTTCCGGGGCGTTCGCGCGCGATATCATGTTTGACGGAACGGATTCCGGATACGGGCTGCCGTAAAATCCGTGAATTTAAAAGACTGAGGGAATGTTTTTGTTTTTCCGAAGAAATTTTGAAAAATGAACAGATTGTCGAATGCGTCTGGCAAATTGACGGGGACGATATTCGACTGGTGTCAGGTTTGGATTTTTCATCACCGGCATGGGAAACAGTGCGCGATGACGACGATATTTTTTTTAAACGAATCCGTCATTACATGCTGGTGTTGAAAAATGGTTTTTTGCCGTCCGAATACATAAAAAAGGCTTCGGATTAACGAAGCCTTTTAACGTTATAAATGTTTATTTCCCCACGGTTTCGCCAGCCGCAGGATTTCGTCCATCGCTTCTTTTTCAAAGAAAGTGTGGTCGCGTCCCCAAACGACTTTGGTAACCGTTTTCTGTCCGTTTTTGAACAAAGTCTTGTCCGCCAGCACGAATCCGCCGAACGGAACGGTCGTGTCTTCGGATCCGTGAATCAAGATGAATTCCGGTTTGGACAGCGAAGGGTGATTGTCTACCTCTGCCGCGTTCAGCAGACAGCCCGCGACAATCATCACGCCGCCCAAAGGAATCAAATCGCCGTTTTTGTCCGTGTCCGCCAGCTCGTCACATTCCGCCGTCAGCTGCAAAGCCAGCATCGCGCCCTGCGACACGCCGAAAACGAACGTGTTTTCAGCGCCGATTTTGTGAAAATCCATGCGATCGCGGATATAGTCGATAACGATTTGCGCCGCGGGATCGTAGTTTTCATACATCTGCGAAAACTTGGCGTAAACGGCGGGCGTCATGTCGTCGGGATGAAGCGTCAGCCAGTCGTCCTTGAATCCGTCTGGAATCGAAAACCATTGGCGGGCTTCTTCGTTGCCGTCCATGGCTTCCAATCCGTCGGGAACGTAAAACACCGCGTCGGGCATGACCGTTTGCAGTTCGCGCACGAACCACGCGTTCGATTCGCCCGTTCCGCCCATGCCGTGCAGGTAGACGACCAACTGTTTCGGTTTCGCCCCGTTCAAGGGCATGACAACCGCACCGTTCAGCAAAGGTTTACGCATCTCAGCTCCTCAGCGTTGCGCCCGTGGCGACGCCGACCGCGCCGACGACACGGCGGCAGACGCTTTCGATTTCTTCGTCCGTCATCGTTTTTTCGACGGGCTGAATCGTCAGCTGAATCGCGACGGATTTCTTGTCGCCTAACGCTTCGCCTTCGTACAAATCGAAAACCGAAACGTCCGTAATCAGAACCTTGTCCGTGTTTTTGGCGGCGGATACGATTTTGTCCGCATCGACTTTGCGATCGACCAAGAACGCCAAATCGCGGAAAATCGGCGTAAAAGCGGACAGCTTGAGCGTTTTGACGCCCTTGCCGTTTTTCTTTTTCGCGGGCGGCAGGCGGTCAAGGAAGACTTCGCACGCGCAAACCGTCGTTTTGACATCCATCGCCTTTAAAATCTTGGGATGCAGTTCGCCGAAGTACGCCAAAACCGTTTTTCCGATTTTCACCGCGCCCGACCGTCCGGGATGATACCAAGCGGGGGCTTCGCGCACGATTTGCACGCTTTGCGGAGCTTCCGCCGCGTCCAAAGCCGCCAGAGCGTCGGCTTTCGCGTCGAACACGTCAACGGAACGCTGAGCGACCGCCCAATGGCGCGGAGTCGCCTGACCGAAGCGCAGCTGACACGCGACCGTTTCCTGTTCCATCGGCTTGAATCCGAAGAATTGAGGTCCGACTTCAAACAAACAGCCGTCGAACGTGCCTTTGGTGATGTTGGAACGCGCCGCCGAAACCAAGTTCGGCAACAGGTTCGGACGCATTTCGTTCAAATCCGCACTAATCGGATTGGCAATCAAAACGGCGTCTTTGGTGCGGAACGGCACGGCGTCTTTGGACGACATGAACGACCATGTAATCGTCTGACAGCCGCCGCGGTTCGCCATCGCGCGGCGCACCGACACTTCGCGGCGCTGTTTGGGCTGTAAAATCCCGTGAACGCCGTTCGGACGCGGCAAAGCGATTTCGGGCAGTTTGTCATAGCCGTAAATGCGCAGAACTTCCTCGACCAAATCATGCGAACCGGAAATGTCGGAACGCCACGTCGGACGAACGACGGAAAAAAGATTGCCGTCAGATTTAACAACACAGCCCAGTTTTTCCAGAATTTCCTTGCAGGTATCGGCGGGAACGTCAACGCCGCACAGCTTTTCGACACGGTGAGGGTCGAAAGCTATCGGGGCGGGTCGTTCGGGTTCTTTGCCCGTCACAATCAGTTCGGAACATTCGCCGCCGCACAGCTCCGCAATCATTTGCGCCGCCATGTCCGCGCCGAAAGGAATCGTCGAAGCGGGATCAACGCCGCGTTCAAAGCGTTGGCGCGAATCGGACGTCAAAATCAGCTTCTGTCCCGTTTTGGCAATGCTTTCGGGGGTGAAATACGCGGATTCCAGCAAAACGTGCGTGGTCGATTCTTCGCAGCCCGACGCTTCGCCGCCCATGATGCCCGCAATGGATTCGACGCCGTTTTCGTCGGCAATGACAACCATGCCGTCGCTCAGTGTGTATTCTTTGCCGTCCAAAGCCGTCAGCTTTTCGCCGTCGCGCGCGGAACGGACGGTGATTTGCCCTTTGACTTTATCGGCGTCGAAAACGTGCAAAGGACGACCGAACGTGATGTTGAAATAGTTGGTCACGTCCACCAAAGCGGAAATCGGACGCAAGCCGACCGCCGTCAGCCTGTCCTGCATCCATTTCGGCGAAGCCCCGTTTTTCACGCCGCGGATTTCACGCAGGGTAAAGAACGGCGCGCCGATTTCGGTCGCTTCGTTGGAAAGCTTGACATCACTCTTAAAAGCGCAAACCGTTACGTTATGCTTCGGCGTTTTCAGTGTTCCCAAGCCTGCCGCCGCCAAATCGCGCGCAATGCCGTAAACGCTCATGCAGTCGCCGCGGTTCGGGGTAATCGACACGTCGAACACGGGATCGGACGGATAAACGGTCGTAATGGACGCGCCGACAACCGCGTCTTCGGGACATTCGATAATGCCCGTATGGTCGGGACCGACGCCCAGTTCGTCTTCGGCGCACATCATGCCGAAGCTTTCGACGCCGCGGATTTTGCCCGCTTTTAATTTGTCGCCGAAAGCGGGAACGTAATCCCCCGGACGCGCCAAGATGCCTTTCATGCCCGCGCGCGCGTTCGGCGCGCCGCACACGATTTGCACCAGCTCTTTGCCCGTGTTGACTTTCAAAACGTGCAAGTGGTCGGAATCGGGATGCGCGACACATTCGTCAACGCTGACGACAATCAAATCCTTGACCGCCGCCAAAGGATCGACGACTTCCTCGATTTCCAAACCAATGGCGGTCAGGCGTTCGGCGATTTCGTCAACGCTTGCGTTCGTGTCCAAAAAATCTTTTAACCAGCTCAGCGTGAATTTCATCTTTTGTTTCCTCCCGTCATGCTCAATCCCGACGCCGTCGAGGGAATGTCCAAAGGAACAAACCCGTAATGTTTAATCCAGCGCAAATCCGATTCAAAGAACGTGCGCAAATCGGGAATCGCGTATTTCAGCATCGCCAGACGGTCAAGCCCGATGCCGAACGCAAAGCCTTGATAGACTTCGGGGTCGATGTTGCAGGCTTTCAAAACATTCGGATGAACCATGCCGCAGCCCAGAATTTCCAGCCAGTCGTCGCCTTCGCCGATTTTCAGTTCGCCGTTTTTGCGCGAACAGCCGATATCCATTTCCGCCGACGGTTCCGTGAACGGAAAGAACGACGGACGAAAGCGCACGGGAACGTCGTCCAGTTCAAAGAATGTTTTGACGAATTCAATCAAACAGCCTTTCAAGTGCGCCATATTGGTTTCGGTATCGACAATCAAGCCTTCGACCTGATGGAACATCGGCGCGTGCGTCGCGTCGTAGTCGCAGCGGTAAGTACGCCCCGGAACGATGACGCGCACGGGCGGTTTTTGTTTTTCCATCGTGCGAATCTGCACGGCGGACGTTTGCGTGCGCACGATAAATTTGTCGCCGTTTTCCTCGCCTTTCAAATAGAACGTGTCCTGCATCTGGCGGGCGGGGTGGTTTTTCGGCGTGTTCAAAGCGGTGAAGTTATGGAAATCGTCTTCGATGTCGGGACCTTCCGCAACGTCAAAGCCCATTTGTCCGAAAATGGCGACGACTTCGTCATACGTCTGGTACAACGGGTGGACGCGGCCTTGCGTTTCGGGGCGCACGGGCAGGGTGATGTCGACGGCTTCGCGCGCCAAACGGGCGTTGATGGCGTCTTCCTCCAATTTGGCTTTTTTAGCCTCGATAGCGTCGGCGACGGCGGTTTTCAGCGTGTTGAACTGCTGACCCGCGGCTTTGCGTTCGTCGGGGCTCATCGCGCCCAATGTTTTCATTTTTTCGGTAATCAAGCCTTTTTTGCCCAAAACGGCGACGCGCACGGCGTCCAGCTGCGCCAAATCGGCGGCGGATTCGACCTGCGCCAGCAAATCGGCTTGAAGCGTTTCCATATCACTCATTAAACAAATCCTTTATCACACGAAAGGGGCGCAATGCGCCCCTTTGTTTTTCGGCAACCCGCAGTTTAAGCTTTCAAAGCGGCTTTCACGGAATCGACGACTTTTGCAAAAGCGGCGGGCTGGTTCATCGCCAAGTCTGCCAAAATTTTGCGGTCCATTTCAATACCGGCCTTGTTCAAACCGTTGATGAATTTGGAGTAGGTCAATCCGTATTCGCGGACACCGGCGTTGATACGCTGAATCCACAAAGCGCGGAAGTTGCTTTTCTTCTTGCGGCGATCGCGATAGGCATACTGCAAGCCCTTTTCGACTTTTTCCAAAGCGATGCGATACAAGGCGTGATTGCTTTCGCGGTAGCCTTTCGCAAGTTTCAAAATCTTTTTGTGTTTGACATGAGCCGTCATACCACGTTTTACACGAGCCATTTTCTTATCTCCTCAACCGACTTAGTTATAGGGCATGAAACGATCGACGATTTTGAAATCGCATTCGCGCAGCAACGTCGTGCCGCGGGCTTTGCGTTTCATTTTCGTCGGCTTGGAAATCAAACGGTGACGCTTGCTAGCGTAGCCGTGTTTGATGCCGCCGGCACCGGTACGGGCAAAACGTTTTTTGACCGAACTTTTTGTCTTCAATTTGGGCATTTCCGTCTCCTTCACAGTATATTTTAACGGTTCTGCGTTTCCAAGGCTGCCCTGATACAAGCCCGAAAAACGCGCTTCCCTTTTTCAAGGGCTTTGTCTTTATACGTTCAAATTTCCCCGATTGCAAGCATTATTTTGCCTTGTTTTTCCGAATCTTGCGCGGTAAAACCGCAAACGGAGAACAACAATGAAATACCATTTCAGTATGACGAAAAAATGCCTGTGCTGTCTGTTCGGACTGGCTGTCAGCGGAATCGGCGTCGCGCTCAGCACGCGCCCCGATTTGGGAACCAGTCCGATTTCCAGCCTGCCTTATACGATGACTTTTGTTTATCCGCTCAGCTTCGGCATGTGGACGGTTCTCATCAACGCTTTGTTCGTGTTCGCGCAAGTGTTTGTTTTGGGCAAAAGCTTTAAACTGCACCAACTCTCCCAGCTGTTCGCCGCGGCGGTGTTCGGATTTTTTATCGACGTCGGCATGTGGGCGTCGGCGTTTTTCATGCCGCACTCTTACGCCCTGCGCTTGGTCGAGCAAATCGCGGGATGCGCGATTTTGGCGGCGGGCATTTCGTTTGAACTGATTGCCGACGTTACTTATATGCCGGGGGAAGGATTGATAAAAGCGATTGCCACGCGCTGGAAAGTAAACTTCGGCAAGATGAAAGTCTGTTTCGACGCGTCGCTGGTCGTTTTGTCCGTCATCCTGTCGCTGTCGGTCTGCGGACAAATCCACGGCATCCGCGAAGGCACGTTTGTCGCCGTTTTGCTGGTCGGCACGTTCATCCGCCGCTATCAAAAACCGTTCCGCTTTTTCAAGAGACGACTGGTGAAAGCGTAATTTGCGCAAAAGACTGTTATCGCTTCCTTTCCAACAAAAATGCGATATAATAAATTAAGAAAAAGCCTTTGAAAAACAAAGGCTTTTTCCATATTTTCACTTAAAAAAATCACAGCAAAACCAGCTGTTCCGCCCCGATTTTTTCCGTTTTTTTCGGCAGTCCGACCAAAATATCCATAGAGGCATATTGTTTTTCCGTTACTGATAGAACACGCACGCTTCCGTCTTCAGGAACCAAGGATTTCAGCCGTTTTTTGTGTTTTTCGGCGGTGTCTTCCCCCTTGCAAATGCGGGAATAGACGGACAGCTGCAACATGATATATCCGTCGTCGATCAAATCTTTTCTGAATCGAGTCGCTCGTCGGCGTTCCGCTTTTGTTTTAACGGGCAGGTCGAAAAAGACCAATATACGCATATATCTTTCCCCAAGTTGCGCCATTTTTTTACTCGAACAGCGGTGCTTTTGAAAATTTGGGCAAGACCAGAGATTTAGCTTCTTTGTCCTTAAACGCGTTAACCAAAGAATACGCCGTTTGCTCGATCGCTTTTAAAATTGTCGTTTCTTCGTCGTCATAGGAACAATTACGCGTCAAAACGGAAACCAGCAGTTGCTTGTCCTGTTTTTCCAAAGAATCTTTTTCACCCAAATCGGCTTTGACAACCGCCCAATCGACAAACGCGCGGAACGGCTCGATAATATCGTCCGCCAAGTTAAAAGCGTTCAGTTTATTGGCGTGATGCAATCCGAAACACGGCAAAAGCCCTGCGCCGACCAAACTGCGGGCAACAGACCCGCGGATGATGGCATACCCGTAATTCAACGCAGCATTGGTAACATCGGCATCATGGCGTTTGAAGTTATCAAACAAATTGTCCCAGTAAAGCCCCGCCGCAAACGCTTCGCCGTTGGTCGTATCACCCGATTGAATGTTTTTGGCAATCTCTTCCAATTTGTCGCAGAAACGATTGCCCATGCGGCGCAAGACTTCGGCTTGATTGCGGATTTTGGCTTTGACGATTTTTTGCCACAGCCGCTTTTTCAACGGTTCGGACGCTTCGATTTGCAAATTTGCCACCGCGCTGTGTCTGGAATGATTGCCGAAAGCCGTGTAAACCCCGTTCGGTGTGTGCGTTCCATCGCATGAAAACAGACAAACTCCGTATTCTGCCAGTTCGGCAAGCAAAGTCGAAGTCATCAAAATATGTTTGCTTTCCAAAATAACAACGGCAATATCCTCCAACGGAAGCGTTACCACTTCCCCCTCGATAGGCTCATAAAGCAGCTGCCTGTTTTTGACGGACAGTTTGCAGGCAGAAGTGATTTGAACGACACGCCAAGCCATTACGCTTTTCCTTTTTTGATATTCAGCGGCAGTCTGACTTCGGATTTAACCTCGACATACCGCCCCAGAGGATCAACTTGGTATTTTCGTATTCGCTTAAAAGTAGCTATGTTGATTGTTTTTCCTTTATCCAATTTTTCGTAGGTCTCATCAGTTTTATAAATTTTTTGAACCTCTCCTTTCTTATTTACTTTTGCCGAAGCTTTGATTTTGTGAACAGTACCGTCTTCTAAAGAAGCTACTTTCATTTCTTGTTTTTCCGCATCAAAGTCAATAACAGAACATTTTTCAAATTTTTCGCCAATGAGATACAATAAAATATCCTGTTTTTCAAATGAAGATGTGGATATTGAGTACATTGGTGATGAATCATTCGAACCTATATAAAACTGTCCCGTAGAGGTTATATATTGGTTCATATAACCATAAAATTTTTCTCCTTTATTCGTTTCTATAGAAAGGTAATCATCTTTAAACACGCTAAACAAAAACTTATATGTTTCATCAGGTTTTTCATGGTCTTTATCTTTAGGACAGAAACAATCTTTTCTGTTCACTTCATAAAAATCCGCCAGATATACAGGAACGACAAAAAATCGTCCGTCTTTTTCAAAGACATCACAACGGAACATATTACTATTTCCCGCCATTCCTCCGCGCACTTTCACCCCCGATTTGACATCTTTTGCGCTGTACACCAGTTCTCCCCACCTGTTTTTCTTTTTCGGGTTGAGCGTGTGAACGGTATCTTGATGAATTTCCCCCGTCGCGTTTTTACGCGGCGGGCGGGAAACGAAAATTTCCGCCAGCGATGCTTGAACGTCTTGATAAAATCCGTCCCACGGTTGTTTGACATGCTGTTTGAACGCTTTGTACCACGGTTGCCCGTATTTGTTAGCGTAGGCTTGCTTATTTTCAAAAATTTTCGACAGATGAGCCAGATACTGCGTGTATCCGTTGGTCGCACAAGCAATGACAATCGCATCCTGCGCATGGTGTTTGTCGCTTTCGGAACGGTCTTTGCGCAATCCCCATTGATGACGCAAAAAGTCCGTCAATGCTCCGTTTCGGGCTTGAACGTGGTCTTTGACATTCGCTTTGCTTTGCGAAAAATCGATGCAGTCGTCCAGATATTTCATAATGTAACGCGCCATATACCGCGTGTCGTTGATATTGCGTTCTCTGAAATCGACATCTTTTTCATTAAAGTCGCGAAGCAGCAGTCTGTCCCGTTTTTTAGAACCCAATCCTTTCATGGCTTTGACGCGGGCGATAAATTCAGCTTGTTTTACGGGATCTGTAATGTATTCCAACGGTGTTTTATCCGATTTTTGCCGATTTTCGCGCGACAAGCATAAAACTTTGTTGTTTTGCGAATTGTCCAAAGGACGGGAATACGGAATGATGTGATCCACATCGCAGTAATCCTGTTCCACCAATCTGTGCAAGTCCAGCTTTTCGCCGGAATAAACACACTTGCCGTCCTGTTGTTCGTACAAAAGGAACTTCAGCAAATCGCGTCCGCTGATATCGGCCAACTCCAATTTGCTGCACGCCGATGCTTTGACCTTTTTCTTTGCTTCTGCATATTCGTTTTGCCTGTCGGCAATTTCTCGGCGCTCGTCATGGTTGTTATAAACATCGCGCGCCAGTTCGACATTGATTTGATCGGGCGTGCCGTATTCGCGCACCAAGGCATTGTACACTTTGCGGAATTGAGCCATTGCACGGTTGACGACAGGAACGGTCGTTACCAAAGATTCGGGAATCGGCGGCAGGAATTTTCCCTTTTGCGCGGCAAAGCTTCCCCCTGTCGATTTAAAGTCGTATCCGACGGCTTCACAGGCTTCGTTGTATTTTTTGCCCGTCTGCATCTCGGGCAGAATTTTATATAATGCTGTTAATGACAAGCTGATGAATTTTGAAAAGGACAATCCCGACAAATTTTCAACATCCGAATCGGAAAACCCCAGCTTTTTCAGCTCTGTTGAAATATCGGCATCGTTTTTTTGCGTGGCAATCACGGTGACCGCTTTGTCCAACAGTTCATTCGGATAAGCGGAAACGTCAATCGCGCTTTTTAAATCGTGCCACCCTTTCAGAGCAAAAAATTTCAAGTTTTCGGGTTCGGGTAATTCTTTGATTTCACCTGTTTTCTTGTCAAAAACGGGCTTCGGATTGTATTCCACATCTGCAAACCGAATGTCCGGACGATTCGGAAAAAGCTTTTTGCGGATATCCGCGTACTTGACTTCTTTTTTGCTTTTTAGCAATTCAAAAACGGTATTTTTTTCTTCCTGCGTCAAAAAATGCAACTTGTCGTCTTTATCCCTGATACGGCAGTTGTTGATTTTCGTCCATGCCACAAAAAATTCGGCGGACGGAGCGTTTTTCGGCGCGCGCGGTTCGTCTTTTTCAAACAGACATTTGCCTATCATTTTTTCGATGTTTTTGCCGTTGATTTCACGGAAACGGAACGCGATTCCTTCAAAATCACGCTGCAGTTTTTCGGTCGCCGCCGCCAATCCCAACGTGCGCTGTTTTTCAAAAATCAACTTCGCTTCCCGTTCGATTTCGTCGCGGGGAATCGAATTTTCATAAGTTGTTTTACGCTCTTTGTCTTGTCTGTTGCGTTTTTTGCCGCCCTTTTCGACAATGATTTGCGCCAGAGTTTTTCCGTTTTCCAGCAAAGCCCTGTTCGCTTTGACTGCTTCCAAAACCTTGCCGTTTTCCTTGTCCGCCTTTTCCGATGCGATACGATAAGATTTAAAGCCGCGGTGTTTTGCCAAGTGCGTCAAAACACGGATAAATTCAACCGTTGTCAATTTTTCGGTCAACGCCTTGACGCGCAAATCCCAGACGTCGGCTTTGTCGCGCGCTTTGTAGATATTCTCTTTTTCGTCAAACAGGGATTTTTGGTCAATCAAGCCGTTTGCAACAAACAAATTTTTAATACCCGCCATACGTCTGGCTTTGCGGCGGCACAATTTGCGCTGCAACCGCTTTTGACGGCGCGGCAAAGCAAGGGAACTGCCGTCTTTCGGATTTTCGGCAACGGGAAAACAGCGTACCCCCGATTTGACAATTTTTCCCGTCGGATAAATGTTGTTTTCGGGATCCGCCGTATCATCAAAATCGACAACCGCCCATCCCAACGACGCAATTCCTATATCAAAACCGAAAATCCGTTTTTCCATAACACCCTCGCTTAAAAATAGATTTAATAACAGCTTGACGCATAAAAAAACTTATGGCAATATCTTTTTTACGGAAAACACGGATTATTTGCGTTTTTGTTGGAAAGGAAGCCGATAATAATCGAAACGAAAGTTTTCCGAGTGGGGCTCCGACGATCCGGTTTTATATCGGGGTAGCCGTCCCCTCAGAAGAAAAGGGGGCTGACTGCGCGTCGCCCCCTTTTCGTTTGTGCGGAAAAATCAATCCAGAACTTTATCCAGAAAATACGGCATTTGGACTTGCCACCAATCCCAATCGTGATTGACGTCTTTACCCCAGATGTCGACAAAGGCGGGGATGTGTTTATCCTCCAAAATCTGCTTCAAGCGTTTGGTGTCGCCGATCATCGGGTCTTCCCACGCGCCCTGTCCGACGCAGAACACCAGCCGCGCGCGGCGCATTTGTTCCAGATAATCGCCCTCCTGCACGTTGGGCAAAAAGTCCAAAGGCGAGTTGTAATACACGACTTCGTCCATGTAATCGCCCATGAAAAAGCTTGCCTGATACACGCCCGACAGCGCAATCACGCTGTCGAACAAATCGGGGCGGCGGAAGAAAAACAAAGCCGCGTACGTCGCGCCCATGGAACAGCCCGTCGTCATAATGCCGATTTCTTTGCCGCCGTTGGACGCGCGGCTGATTTCGCGGACGCGGGGCAGGAATTCTTCGACCACATAGTTGTACCACGCTTCGTGGCGGCGGATGCGGTCAAACGGATTGCCTTTGTTCGTCCACGTTTCCCAGTCGATTCCGTCAACGCAGAACAGCTGAATCCGTCCCGCGTCGATATACGGACGGCAAATTTCGACCATGCCGTGCAGCTCGTAATGCCAAAACCGCCCGTCGCCGGGGGGAAAGACAACCACGGGTTTGCCCGCGTGACCGTAGACTTTGAATTCCATGTCGCGCTGCAGGCGGTTCGAGTATTCTTTGAAGTATTCTTCTTTCATTTTTCAAGCTCTGGCGTTAATGGCGTCGATGATTTCGTTCAGCTGTTCCAAGCTGTCCGCGTACAGCAGGTAAATGTAATCCCCCATGGCGCGGGCGGTAATGCCCTCAATCGGCATGTGTTCCATGATATGGTCGCCGTATTTCGCCAGAATTTCGTCGTGGGAATACACATAGGCAAAACGGTTTTTGCGGCTGGCGAAAGCGGCATAACGCTTCGGCGTCAAATCGCAGTCGGTTTTGCCTTTGACCAGCACGTCCGCCCAGACTTTGTAAATGTTGACGTCGTGGGACGCCTCGTAAATTTCGGTAATCATGCCGCCTGGCGGACGCATGTTGACCTCCAAAGCCATGACTTTGGTTTTGCCCGTCTGTTTGTCCGTCGTGCGGAAAAATTCAAAGTGAAAGAACGTGTCGCGGATGTCGTAAGCTTTGACAACCGCCGTTCCCGCTTTGCGAATGTCCGTCGCCATTTCGGGTTCGGAATGGTACATGATGCAGTCGTCGTTGACCACCGTGTCCATCAAGGACTGGTGATAGATTTGGCTGGCGCAGAAAACGATGTTGCCGTTGTGATCGGTTACACCGTCAAACGTTTCGACATGCCCGTTGATGAAGACTTCCATAATATACGGCACGTTCGGTTTGTGCGCGAAAAATTCCGCCATTTCGGCTTCGTTGTGCAGCGTATAAGTGTCGCACGCGCCAACGCCGTCATCGGGTTTGACCACAACGGGGAATCCGTGTTTGTCGGTAAAAGCTTTGCCGTCTTCGAACGTTTCGGGCAGGCAGTATTCCGCACAATCGACGCCCGCTTTTTTGAAAAACGCTTTCATGCGGGATTTTTGCTTGTGGTCCATAATCGCGGGATAGCGGATTCCGTTCATATTGAAGTCGGTGCGCAATTTGGCTTCGGTAATCAGCCAGAATTCGTTGTTTGATCGAACTTCCTGAATTTTGCCGTGGTGGTGAATCAGGCATGCCGTCGCGCGGTACACCGCGTCATAGTCGGTCATGTCGGGCAGCCAGAAATATTCGGTCAAAGCGTCCTTTAATTCAGGCAGCAGATTGTCGTAGGGAGTATCGCCGATTCCCAAAACCGTTACGCCGTTTTCCTTTAAATAACGGCAAAATTTCCACCCGTACGTCGGGAAGTTGGGGGAAAGATACAGAAAATTCATTTTTTTTGTCCGTTTGATTTTTTGTCTGGTTCGCCCTGTTTCGGGGCTTGTCTTTTTACCCTTAAAAAGTGGCAAGCCCCGCGGCAAAAGTCAACAAAATATTATGTTTTTTGCACCCGTCAAAAAAATTTGAAAAATCGATTTTATCGGCTTTCTTATTTTATCGAAAGATGATAAGAATAAACAAAAGCTTTCATCCATTGGGCGGGAACACATCATGACAGCGTGGTTTTTGGATTTTCTGCACTTTTCGTTGGCAATGCTGGCGGTTTGCGCCCCGCAGTCGGCGATTCCCGTTTTTATGAACCTGACCGAAGGCATGGGTACCCGCGAAAAGTCGGGGGTCGCCCGCCAAACGGGCATTGCCGTCGCCTGCATTTTGCTGTGTTCCGCTTTCTTCGGCAGCGCGCTTTTGGACATTTTCGGCATCAGCCTCAATTCGTTCAGAATCGCGGGCGGAATCCTGCTGATTACCATCGCGTTCGGCATGATGCGCGCGTCCGAAAAACGCCATACCAAAGAGGAAGAAGCCGAAGCGGAAGCTCGCGACGCCGTTGGCGTGATGCCGCTTGCCATCCCCATCATTTCGGGACCCGGAGCGATTTCCGCCATGGTCATCGCCACCCAGTCCGACAAAAGCTTTTCCCACTACTTCGCCGTTTGCTGCGCCGGCATCACCGTTGCCGTCGTCGCCTGGTTGCTGCTGCGCGTCGCCGACAAGCTTGCCGCCGTACTGGGGCAAACGGGACTGAACATTCTGGGGCGTTTATGCGGTATGCTGTTGTCCGCCTTGGGGATTGAATTTATTTATACGTCTTTGCGTGCGATGTTCCCTGCATGGATAGGATAAAAACCGCTTATGGCGACCTTTCGGTTCGTCAAGTCTTGCTCAAAATGCTCACGTACCTTATGTACGCTCCGCTTTTTCGCTGCGCCTTTCCTGCCGATAGGAACACCATAAGCGGTTTTTTCAATAATGTTTTGCCCGTGCGGCAGCACCTTCCTGCCACTCGACTCTCTAAAATCGGTTTTGGCGAACTTTGCCCGTACGGCAGTACTCGCTGCGCCTTTCCTGCCGACAGGAACACCATAAGCGTTTTTTTCAATAATGTTTTGCCCGTGCGGCAGCACTTTCCTGCCACTCGACTCTCTAAAAATCGGTTTTGGAAAATTTTGCCCGTACGGCAGTACCTTAAAAGGATGACATATGCCCGCTGATTTTGACACGCCTTTGTACAGCTTGCAAAACGTCCGATTGACGTTTGGTGTTCATCCTGTTTTTACGGGGCTGGATTTGTTTATCAAAAAAGGCGATAAAACGTGCCTTATCGGTCGCAACGGATCGGGCAAATCGACTTTGCTGAAAGTCATTGCGGGCATCATCGAACCCGACGGCGGCGAAAAGTTTGTTCAGCCCGGGACGAAAATAGCGTATATGGCGCAGGAATCCGATTTTTCGGAATACAAGACTTTGCGCGATGTCGTGATGGCGGGTTTGCGCGATCCCGCCGATGCTTACAAAGCGGACAGGCTGATCGACAAATTGGATTTGGCGGCGGAACAGGATCCGAAATCGGCTTCGGGCGGTGAACGCAAAAAAGCGGCTCTGGCGCAAGCGTTGGCGGGCGAACCCGATATTCTGCTGCTGGACGAACCGACCAACCATCTGGACATTGCAACAATCGAAAAACTGGAAAAAACGGTCAAAGATTTTGCGGGAGCGGTGATCGTCATCAGCCACGACCGCGCGTTTTTAAAGGCGGTTTCGACATCGACAATCTGGCTTGACCGCGGGAAAACCCATACCCAAAACAAAGGATATGCGGCTTTCGAGGATTGGCAGGAAAAAATTCTGACCGCCGAGGAAGTCGAACAAGCCCGCCTGTCCCGCCGCATCGAACGGGAAACGCAATGGCTGCGCAAAGGCGTTACCGCGCGGCGCAAGCGCAATATGGGACGTCTGCACCGTTTGCAGGAACTTCGGCTGCAGCGCAAAGAACAAATCAAGCAGACGGGTTCCGTCGAATTGGCGATAGACAAGGGAGAAATCCTGTCCAAGCTGGTCATAGAAGCCAAACATTTGGAAAAATCATTCGGCGGACGTTCTTTGATAAAAGATTTTTCATTCCGTTTGATGCGCGGCAACAAAATCGGAATCGTCGGACCGAACGGGGCGGGAAAAACGACGCTCGTCAAAGTGCTGACGGGACGGCTTTCCCCCGATTCTGGTTCCGTGCGGCTGATGAAAAATTTGGAAGAAGCCTATTTCGACCAAAACCGCATAACGCTGGATGAAAGCAAAACGGTGCGCGAAACGCTGTGTCCCGACGGAGGCGACACTGTTTTTGTACGCGGAACACCGCGTCACATTATGTCGTACTTAAAGGATTTTTTGTTTGCGTCGACCCAAGCGGACACCCCTGTTTCAGCCCTTTCGGGCGGCGAAAAAAACAGGCTGGTTCTGGCAAAAACGCTTGCCAAGCCGTCGAATTTCCTTGTGCTGGACGAACCGACGAACGATTTGGACATGGATACGCTCGATTTGCTGCAGGACGCTTTGATGAGCTATGACGGGACGGTCTTGATTGTCAGCCATGACCGCGATTTTCTGGATAATGTGGCGACATCGCTGCTGTATATGAACGGCGACGGCACAATCGTCGAACACGTCGGATCATACACCGATTTGCTGGAAAAACTGAAAGCTCAAACCAAACCCGCCGCAAAGCCCGCCGACAAACCCAAAGCTTTGCGTGAAAAGCCGCGGCAGCCCGCGCGAATGTCGTTCAAAGACAAACGGCTGCTTGAAATTCTGCCCGCCGAAGTCGAAGCGTTGGAAAAACAAATCGCGGCGCTGGAAGCCAAGCTTGCCGATCCGAACTTTTATATGGAAAATCCCGCCGCGTTCGGGCAAACAACGGCGGAATTGGAAAAATCGAAAGCCGAAAAAGACGAAAAGGAATCGCTTTGGCTTGAATTGGCGGAACGGGCTTAACCCATCGCTTTGGTGATCTGTTCCTGCATGTCGAACGTTCCCATAACGGACCATGCGATAACGCCGGAAACAAACAAAACCGCGATGGTGTTCAGCAACGCCGCGCGCTGTTCAATACTGGAAATACTGGTTTCCAGCCATTCGTTCGCCATTTGGTCAAGCGCGGCTTGGAAGTTGTCCATTTCGGAATAAATGCGCAAATCACCGATGATTTCTTTGTCGGGGAATCCCAATCCCGTTTTGTTCAACGCTTCGCCGATGTTGTCGCCGTTGTTGATGTAAACCAAAGCGGTGTCGATTCGGTGCAGCAAGTACGGGTTGGCATCGTGGCGCAAAGAACGCAACGCTTGGGAAACGGGGGTACCCGCGCGCACCAGAGCCGCCATTGCCAGCATCCATGTAACGCCGACAAAAATGCGGTACAGCGACCAGGGCGGTATTCCGTCCACAAGGGCGCGCGTCTTTCCTTTCCATCGTCCCAATGTAACGTAAATCAGCACGAATACCGTCGGCAGGAATGAAAACGCCATAATCCAGTTTTTCTGAATCCAAATGGATACGGCGACCAAATCTTTCGCCGTTCCCGTCCAACGGGCGTTCGGGGCGGCGTTCATCATCGGCGGCACCATGTACGCGCCGATCGCGTAAATAATCAAAACCGTCATCATGGACAGGAACATAGGGTAAGCGATCGCGCCGACCAAAGGTCCGATCATTCGGCTGGTGCCTTCGGTAACTTTAATCAGGTTTTCCAGCGCGCCTTCCAAGTGCGAAACGTCGCCGACGGACAGCATCAGACGTTCGCGGGCGGGCGCCCAGCCTTCCAAAGCGACGGAAAACGGATGACCGTTCTGCAATGCGCGCGACCAGTATAACAGCGCCAAAGCCATCGGTTCGTCGGGGTTTTTGCCGTCGTTCGTGATAATGGCGCGGATTCGGTCCAAAGCATCCATCAACGAAAAACGGTTGCGCAGCAGGGAAATCAGCTTGCGGTAAATTTTCAAGCGTGTTTTGCCGCTCATACGGCAGACGATCATCGCGTAATAGCGGTTAATGTCGGCAAGGGAAAATTTGCTTTTCGCCATATTCCGTTTCCTTTCTCAGTAAATCGGTCTTTCGTCCAACAAGCCGCACCAGCGTTCGACTTCTTCGGCGTCGATCAGACCGTTCAGCATGCGTTCGATGGCGCAGTCCTTCATTGTTCTGCCGCCCAGATCGCCCGTCCAGTAGTCAATCGCCTTTTTGGTTTCGCCTTTGACCAGCAGATCCAAAAAAGTCGCGTCGGGCATCAGAATTTCACCGACGACGGCGCGCCCTTTGACCCCGCGTCCCTGACATTCCTGACAGCCTTCGCCTTTCAAAAAAGCCTGCTCCATCCCGAAATCGCCGTACGCTTTGCGCAAACGTTTGACCGTCGGGTGATCAGGTTTCTGTGAAACGGGAATGCGGCAGTTCGGGCAGACGCGGCGGAACAAACGCTGCGACACCATGCCTTTCATAATTTCGGGGTCGATCAGCTTGAACGGTTCGACGCCCATGTCGCGCAGACGCATAACAACCGCAGGCGAACTGTTCGCATGCAAAGTCGTCCAAACGCCGTGTCCCGACAGCGCGCCTTTGAAAGCCAGCTGCGCCGCTGACAGAGTGCGGACTTCCCCGATCATCAGCATGTCGGGGTCGGAACGCAAAGACGCGGCAAGGGCTTTGGTGAATTCCTGTTCTTTCAGCGCTTCGGTGTTCGCGTTGGTCACGGGCATTTGCCGCGCGCCGGGAATCGGGTATTCGGGGGGGTCTTCCACCGTAATCAGGTTCAGTTCGTAGTTGCGTTCCTGCAGCAGCGAAATCATATTGCGCTGCAGAGTCGTCGATTTGCCCGACCCCGTCGGTCCCGCCACGATGATAATGCCGATAGGCACGGCGCGCAGACGGTAAAACATGTCGGCTTCGCGCTGCGTATACCCCAAAGCCATCAAATCGCCCGCGTTTTCGGGATCGTCGTCCGCGTACAGCAAACGCATGACCAGATAGCGCGTGCCGAACGCAATCGGGTTGAATTGCAGACGCACGCCCAAAACATTGCGGGGCAACCGCAGCTTGCCGTTCGATCCGCGCAAAGGCGTGTCGCCGACCTTTTGCGCCGCCTGATATTCGTTTTGCGCATAGTTCGCATCGGAAATGTCCGAAGACGCGAACGCGGCGCGGACGAACGCTTCGCCCCATTCCTTGTCTTTTTCGATTTCGACCTGCATCATGCCGTTTGTACGGAACATGACTTGCGTTTTGTGCGTGCCGACGACAACGTGAATATCGGACACTTTGACCGCCGCCGCGCGGGACAGCACGTTGACGTAGTCCTTTTGCATCTGCAGCTGTTCAAGGTCGGCTGCGCTGCCCGTTTCTTCGGCTTCCTCGGGGGGAGGGGCGTCTTTCGCCGCGCGGTCGTAGATGGCTTTGATCAGGCTTGCGGGGACGTATTCGGCTTTGTTGACAGGCAGTTTTTTCTTGCGCGCCAAAACTTCGAAACTTAAAACGCGCCCGTCGAATTTATGTTCCGCGCTGACCATAAAACGACCATTGAGAAACAAAGCCAGCAAGCCGCGGGTGTCGTCTTTGACGGGAAAAACACTGCCGGGGGCGGTAATGCATTCATTTCCGCCATGGAACAATTCCGCCAGCACTTCCGAACTTTTTTTAGGCGCCGCGCTTTTTG
This sequence comes from Alphaproteobacteria bacterium UBA2903, assembly GCA_002349565.1. GTDB lineage: Bacteria > Pseudomonadota > Alphaproteobacteria > CAAGCB01 > CAG-977 > UBA2903. Next base: position 29,805 of record DEDN01000007.1, read on the forward strand.
CGGGTTCGGTCGGTTTCGAGGCGGATGCTGCTGCTGACTTTGCTGGTAGAGGCATGGTTCATCCCTTTTTCAAACGACCAAACAGGGGATAGCCTCCCCTGTTCGGATTTGTTTTATTTTGCCAAGCTTACACCTGAAAATCTGGTGCGTTTCGCTCCGCCGATTCGTCCAACGGGGGGCGCAATCGTCATACCGCCCGAACCAGCGGCTTCGGCGGGGGCGGCTCCTTCGGGCGCGGGAGCGGGGGCAGGCGCGTTCTGAGCGCTGTCGGCGTTGTTCATCAACCCTGCGGACGGGAAACCGACCATTTCTTTCATTGTGCCGTATTGCAGCAGGACGTAATCCTTGTTGATGTCGATGACGGTGTGTCCCGTCGGCAGAATCGTGGATTTTTTGACAAAGAAAGTCGTCTTGTCCTTTTTGGCGATCAGTTTGGCGATCAAGCTGCCCGCCGTTCCGCGGATTTCCGCGACCGCGTACAAAGTCGACGCCGGATCCTGTTTTTTCAGATTTTCGTCTTTGCTTGTATCGACGGTCAAAGCCTGTCCAGCTTTCTTTCTGTCCAGCAAGTCCTCGCCGGCTTTGGTCAGCGTGCGCGACACCAGCGTCGAGGGGGAACGTTTGATCTTGGGCGGACGGGTCGCCGCAATCAGGTTCGGCTTCAGATTGTTCAGACGCGCGATGGACGCGGCTTCGTATTTCTTTTTCAGTTCGGCGCGTTCGGCTTCTTTTTTGCGTTCGGCTTCTTCTTCTTTTCTTTTGCGTTCGGCTTCCTCATCCTTCATTTTTTGGATGCGGCGGTCTTCTTCGCGTTTCAAAGCCGCTTCGATTTGTTTTTGGCGGATTTCAGCGCGCTGTTTGCGTTCCAAAGCCTCCTGCCGCTTCAAATCCTGCGCCAATTCCCATTCCAAACGGGCTTGGGTCATTTTTTCACGGCGTTCGATTTCGTCAAACAGCATTTGACGGTTGCTGGCTTTCAGCGCGTCGATTTCAGCGCGCAATCCTTCGCGCTTCAGCTGCAATGCCAGAGAATTGTTTTCGCGTTCCATTTCAGCCATTTCGCGGAACACGTCGCTGGACACGTTGCCGATGATGTTGTCGCTGGGCGACGACGACAGCGCGCCGCCTTTTCTGGGGGCAGCCGCGTTAAAGTCCAAAGAGGGCGTGGAATCGGGCGCGGGAATGTCCTGCGGCGGGGGCGGAATGTCCAGTCCCGCATCAACGGGCGCCGCGTTGTTTTCGGCAGGCATATCCAAAGACGGCAACGCCAGATCGGGGGCTTCCGCAGGGGCGGGAACCGTCTGTTCGGCGGGGGCGGGGACGGCTTCGGGCAAAGGCGCCGCTTCCGCAGCTGGTTCGGGGACGGCGGCGTCCTGCGCTTTCGGCGCGTCCTGCAAAAAAGCGTCGTCGAACAAATCCTGTGCGTTCGCATTCGATATCGTTACGCCGGAAATAACCAGCGCAGCCGATAATAAGTGTGTTTTAAAGACTCGGTTCATAGATTTGTCCCTCATAGCTCCATGTGCCATTGCCTATATCATACTCCATTTTCAGCAATTCCAAAGCGGGAAATTGATTAAACAGCGGCAGCCATTCCCCCGCCGGCATATCCGACGAGAATTTAAAGATAAGTTTGTTGTAGGTTTTAACGATTCGTTTCGGATCGTCCAAACCGTTTTTGGCGGGCAACGTTTGCGTGACCTGCGTGCTGCCCGTCGACAGCGAGATCGGCATTTTAACCGCCTGAAAGATGTTGTTCAGCTCTTCACGGGCTTCGAAAGTCATATATTTCGGATTTTCGGAATGGGTGGCAATTTCGCCCAAAGACAAGCTGACAACCACATTCGTGCCGTTTTCGTCCAGCACATAATCCAATCCGGGCGATCCGTATTCTTCGAACGCGCGCTTTAAAATGCTCAAATGCCCCCATTTCATATGCCATTCCGTCGACAGTCCCGACGGCGCGCATTGAATATTGCCCAGTTCCCAGCCGGGGATCATCATGGATTTGATTTGCAAAACGCCGACGTTGCAGCGGTTCAGGAAATCGTCCGTAACGACCAGCTTTTCCCACGGTTTGACTTCCACAATGGGCTGAATTGTTTCTTCTTCGATTTGCAAAGGCTTGAACGGCACAAGCGGGCGGACTTTTTTCGGCGGCGCAAACAGTCCCGAGATCAGTTTGTAACCGACGATTACGATCAGCAAAGCCGCAACGCCGATGATGATTTTGGTTTTCTGCGTCCCTTTTTCGATGCGCATCAGTTTCGACCCGCGCGAGGCGGTCAAAACGGATGAGAGATCGACTTCTTCCGTTCCTTCGATTTCCCAAGAAGCGGGCGCGATCTTGCGTCCCCAGTCGGGAACCGCCATCATCGCGTAGAAAGCGCGCTTGGCGTCTTCTTCGTTCAGATACAGCAGATCTTCTTCGGACAGGATCAAGTCGTTGCGGACGGCGATGAACCACCAGCCTTCATCGACTTCGAATACGGCGACGGATGACGATTTGTCCGAAAAGATTTCGGCAATCGCGGCGGCGGCGGACGGCATGCCGACTTTATGCCCTTCGACGGAATTGCCGATGCCGTATTGCGGGGATGTGCCTTGGCGGACGCAGAACAAATCCGCGCCCTCCATGACGTTTTCGACGGTTTCCTTGACTTCGGGATACGGATCGCTTGTATCCTGCAGCGGCTGCCAAAACAGGCTGACGGCGTACGTCGTGTCGTTGACGGTCATCGTCGCGCCCCAAGGCGGATCGCCGTCCTCGTCGGTCGCCGCAGGCGAGCCGGAAGCTTCTTCTTCCAGTTCGTCCAGATCGTCTACGGACAGTTCTTCATCATCATCAGCCATCGCTCTTCTCCGCGGTTAGAAGCTGTTCATGCGTGTTTCGGGGACCAGCGGCGATACCAGCACTTCGGGCGTCAGCAAAACGACCATGACGTTTCTGTCTTTGTTGGCGGATTGGCTCATTCCCGAAATGTTTTTCGAGTTTGACGTGCTGGTGCGGACTTCTTCAAATCCCGTCAAAACCAGCGTCGAACCGGAAGTCATGGCGACTTCCTGAACAAAGCCGCGGGTTTTCAGGACGGGCAGCTGAATGATCGTGCCGTCATCCGATGTGCCGAAACTTTTTTCTTCCATCGAATCCTTGTCCGTCAGGGTCATCGTGAACATCAGCAGCATACGACCGTGATCCAGTAAACGGGGCAGGACTTCCATCGTAAAGCCGTAGTTGATTTTCGCAGGTGTGACAGAGTAGGACGACGTGTCGCTGCTGTCCGAAGAGGTCTTTTCCACTTTTTCGATATAGGATTCGTTGGTGGCGACCTGAACGGGCGCGATTTTGTTGTTCATCGTAATGACCGTCGCGCTGGTGACCAAAGAGGTCGTTCCCTGCGTTGACAGCGCTTCGATAATGGCGCTGATGCTGCGGTCGGATTTTCCGTTGACGATACCCAGTTCCATAGAGTTGGAAGACGTTGCCGTCGGTGATATCATGCTGGCGGAAATCGATCTGCCCGACCCTTTGCTCAAGTATTTGAAAGCGGCGGTCAGGTTCAGCCCCATGGACGCTTCGTCGGACAGAGTGACGTTCATCACCTTGACGCCGATGGCGACCTGACGCGACAGTTTTTCGTTCATGCTGTTGACGTACTGGGCGACGCGCTGCAGCGTGTTGGGCGGAGCGGTCACCGTCAGCGTGCCGTTTGCGGGAATGACGTTCAGCGTCGCGCCGCTGGGCAGCATCGCCGTAATGGCTTCTTCGATCTGCGCCCACAGATCCAGCGAAATGCTGGACGACATGGATGCGGACGTCGTGCCGCCCGCTTCACCCGACGACGTGCCTGCGATGTTCGCGCTCAATTGCGTTTGAACGGGCAGGGCGTAAATCGTAAAGACGCGCGTTTCCTGTTTGTAGAACGTGATCACACCGTTTTTGTAACGCCACCACAGCGCAAAACGGGATACGATTTGATCAAGCAAGCCGCTTAATTTTCCGGAATAGGCGGGCATGTACAAATCCGTGTCGGTGTTCGTCGCCGTGCCTTGAGTCGCGTCGCCTTCCGTCCCTTGCGTGGCGGATTTGACTTCTTCCAGAATCATATCGTCAACGCGGACGGTGATGCCCGTCAGCGCCGTAATCTGTTCGGAAACTTGCAGCAGGGAAACGGGGGTCGTGCTGACCAAAGTAATGCCTTCGTCCGTTTCGAACCGCGCGGGCAGCGGATCGCCCTGGTTGCCGCGAATGCTTTGCGATCCCAGCCAGATGTCGTCTTTGACCGAAATGGTGTCCAGACTGTACATGTCTTTTTGCGGGACGGGATCGTCCAGAACGGTTTGAATCTTGTCTATCGTGCGGTCGGTGTGTTTCGTGACCGCAGGCATCAGTTTGCACGATGTCAATCCCGCGACGGACAGGCAAAGCATCAGGGTTGTGAATTTGTTACTAGTCCGCATTTTCGTCCTCCACGGTCGTAATCAACAAGACTCGGTTTCCTTTGTAGAATGTTCCCCACGGCGACGGTCTGGCGCGCGCAAACGACCGAATCAGCGCCGAAGCCACGTCCATAAAGCGTCCGCGGAACATGGCGCCCGCTTCCAAAACATATTCGCGGTCGGTGTTCCAAATAACGCGCCATCCCGCTTTGTCGCCCCATTCGGTCAGCAATCCGCGCACCGAACTGCCTTCGGTCGCCAGCCAGTCCTCTACGGGATCTTCGGGATCGTAAACGTCGTCACCCGCGGCGGAAGCGTTCGCATTGCCGCTGCCGCCCGCCGAAGACGCCATGCCCGCATTCGCGCCGTTTGCCGAATCCGTCAGGTTGCCCGACAGCGTTGAACCCGCGCCGACAGCCATGCCGTTCGATTCATCCGAACTGTCATAGCTGTACAAGCCGTTCGCCCCTGCCGACGGAGCCGCCGCCGACAAATCTTCGCCGCGGTAGCCGCCTGTGTTTTGCATCATGTCGGACGGAGTGCGCTGTCCGAATTGCCCGCCCGCGACGGGAGCCGTAAAGTCGGGCGCGGAAGACACCGTTCCCGCGGAAACGCCGGGCCATTCATCGTCTTCGGAAATGAACTGGGTACACGCATTCAGCATCAAAACGGCGGAAAAAACGCCGAAAAGGCTGATTTTTGTCAGGGAATGCGCCATAAGATTTTCTCCAAATTTTTACAAAAAGGACAACACACTTCTATTGAAGTATGATTAAAGCATTAAATTCTTTAAAAAATCCTTTATAAAAAAGAGTTCGGCGGATTTTCTTGCAATTCCGCCGAACGGTTTTCCTACCATTTCCGATAGTACAATTCTTCTTTCATCCCGTCGACGGAGGTCGTGTATTCGGTAACGCCTTCTTCGGGGACTTCGAATGAACGCAGAACGATGGTGTGGGGCGATCTGTTCGTTATAAAGGGAACGATTTGATCGTCTTCAACGCCCGCGCCGACCAGCGTGCTGCGGATCAAGGCAAACCGTTTTTCTTGCAGCGGCAGGTTTTCCGTACTCATGCGCACTTCTATGGCGCGCTGGATGTCTTGTTTGACGCTTGCCCCGAACGCTTTTATCCATTTGACGGATTGCGCCGATATTTCCGTGCTGCCGGGCTTGAATGTCAGGCGGATTTCCGTCGGCATGATTTTTTTGTTCGCCTCTTTGGTTACCGCTTCTTTTGCGGATGTCAAAGAGGAAGCCGCTTCGCGGATGGCGACCGCAGGGGCTTTTTGGGGTTTGCCGGCTGTCGCCTCTTTCTTTTCCGACGGCGTTTCGGCAGACGCGCCGATGGTGGGCAGAGCCTCGTCGTCGGAAGCGTTGAAAATGGAAAACAATTTGTTGACCAGCGACGGATCCGCTTTCTTTTGAGCGTCCGCCGCAGGGACAGCGTCCTCTTTTGCCGCAGAAACGGCGGGAACAATCGGCGCTATGGCGGGAACGGAAGCGGATGCTGCCGCAGCGGGAGCGGATGCAGCCGCAATCGGCGCGGCGGTCGGAATCGAACCGTCGGGCGCGCCCAAAGGCAGCAAAACGGGGTTGGCGATGGCTTCGGGCTTTTCCTCTTTGCCGACGGCGCGGACTTCGGCGGACGAAATTTCCGTCGGCTCGGCGGGCTTGTCGGCGGGGGCTGCCGTTTCTTCCGCGGCAATGCGGAAAGCTTTGGCGGTTTGGGCGGGGCGGCTGTCGCTGACGGTCCACACCGACGGGGTGTCGGACTGTGACAGGCTTGTCCAAACGGCGGCTTGCTTTCTGTCAAGCCAGTTCAAAGATTTGTCCGATTCGGCGGTGGCGATTTCTTTGGCGCGCCCGTTTTTGTAAATTACTTTCGCCGTTTGAGCGGGAATCGCTTTTTCGGCGGGGGCGGAATCGGCTTTGGACGGTGTTTCAACAGGGGCGGCGTGTTTGACGGCAAGAGCGTTCGCGGGCTTTCCGTTGGCTTTCGCGATTTTCCAAGGACTCTGCGGCGCCGAAGACTGTTTTGCGATTTGTTCTTTGCTCAAAAACGGTGATTGTTTGGGAACGGAGGGCTGTTGCGCAGCCTGCTCTTTCGTCAGGAAAGGCGAAGAAGAGGGCTGTGCGGGACGGTCGTCTTTTGCGGGGGCGGGCGCTGTCTTTTGGGGGGCGGCGTCCGTTTCGGCAATCTCCAGCGCGGCGGTTTGCTTCGGCTGGTTCAAGAACGCCGCATTCGCTGCTTCCCTTTCCACTTCACGGCGCAGCGCCGCAATGTCCAGCCAGCGTTCACCCGATTCGCTTTTACGGGGCTTGGAAATGGTCGGCGCGGGGGACGCTTTTGCTTGCGCGACGATTGCGGGGGCGGGTTTGGATTCTTCCGCCGCGGCGATTACAGGCTCGCTTTTTTCGGGCAAAACGACTTCGGCTGTGCTTTCATCGGCAAGCAGATCTTCGGATTCCAAAACGGCTTTATCCAGCGAAGCCAAAATATTCCGTCCCGTCAGCAGCAAATCGTCTACGGGAATCGGCGTCGAATCCGCATCGGGAATGCCGCTGTCGTCCTCGATTTCGGGGGCGGGAGCGGGCAAAACAGGCGCGGGGCGTTTGTAAACGGGCAGCGGCGACGGCGGCGCAAGGGGTTTGGTTTGTGCCGCGGCAATCGGTTTTTCCGTTCGTTTGGAATCAAAAAAAACAGACGGCGCGCCGACGTCGGACTCATTAAATATTATATAGGCGTTTTTTTTTGCAATGTTTTCGGCAGGGGGAACATCGACGTATGCTTGGATGAAATCGTCGCGGGAAACGGCGCTGCGGTGGTTTTTCAAGACATAAAAGGAAAATTTGCACAATCCCGCGACCAACAGGAAACAGGCGAACACGAAAACTGCCGTTCCCGCCGTCAGCGGCAGTTTCTTTTGAGTTGCGGGTGATTTATCCAAAGCTTCTGTCATTGTTTTTCTGTCTGTTGTCAAAGATATTTTGCTCAAGTGTAGGCGCAAAGTCCTTAACTATCGGTAAAAATCCATGATGATTACTCTATAAAGTCCGTTTTGAAGAGAAAAAGAAAAATGTCAGAAATGTTAAACTTTTTTTGCGGCGGTGTCTTAATCTAAAAAAATGTTTGTTGTCAATGTGTTATGGCGTATTTTGGTATCGATTTTTTAAGTGGACATTCGGAACGGTTTTTCTTATTCTGAAAGTATAAGGATTTAAGCTTAAACAAAGGAGAATCATCATGAAACTTTTATTCTTGGCTCTGGCCGCCCTGTTGGCCACCTCCACGGACAGCTCCGCCGCCGTGTTTGACTCGGTGAAATCCAAAGGTGAAGACCTGTTCAAAAACGTCAAGACGATTGTTTTCGTTGTCGGCGGCTTCGGCTTGGTCGGCTTGGCTTGCGGCGCGATTTTCGGTACCGTTAAATGGAAATGGTTTGCGTCGTTGGCTATCGGTCTGGCGATCTTGGCGGTTGCCGGCGCTATCGTTGACTATGTTACGGAAGCTGGCGCTCCGGGCTTCGGCGATACGCTGTAATAGCTATCAAAAAACAAAAGATTGCCGCAGATTCGTCTGCGGCAATTTTTTTTATCGAAAACCTTTATTTATAAAAAAGTTGCTCGTATAATCAAAGAAAGGTTTTGTTTATTTTTTTTCGTTAAACTGGTCGCCGAAAGGATTTATCGCGATGAGAGAGCCGGTGTTGAAGGCAATCGCCATGCCGCCCCGTTTGTTCTGGGCGCCGTTTTTGCCCGCCGCGGCGAATTTGGCGGTGCAGTTTCCGATTATGTTCATCGGGCTGGGCGTGTTCGGAATGAACCCGTTGATTTTCATTTTTCCGATCATAATCGCCCATTTGTTTTTGGCGATTTACGGCGCGAAAGAACCGCATTTGTCCGCAATGATGAAATCGCGCGGACGTTTCAGCGGCGGATCCGTCAATATCTACAAGTGTAAAGGAACGAAACTTGCTCCCTGACAGTATTTTTTCCGTATTTATTCAAAGCTTGGGAACAGGCGAGGTTCTGGTCAGCCTGCTGGGAATCGTCGCGGCGGCGGCTTTTGCGGGGCTGCTGGCGACAAAGCTGGGCGAGATTATTTTGCCGCGTCCGAAAGAAACGCAGGTCGCGGATTTTCTGCCTTTTGAACGCTTGAAGGAAGACGGAACGACAATCGAATGCCATGACGGGACGCTGCTGCGTGTTTTCGCCATCAAAGGGATGGATTTGGCTTTGGTTCAGCCCGAAATGCGCGCCGCGATGCTGGATGCGCGCAAAAGCTTTGTCGATTCTTTGGGGGATTTGAACGTTGTCGCCCGCTTGATTACGATTCGCGAACTGGTTCCGCTGGGCGATGAAGTCCGTCACGAAAACAAGCTGCTGGCAATGATTGCGGACCAATGGGATCGCAATTTGAACCGCGTTTTCAGGAACAAACACTATATTATTCTGTCCGTCAGCGAACGCAAAAACCATTTGCGCGACTTGAATCAGGCGGCGCAGGCGTTGACTGCCGTTTTGGACGCGTATGAACCGACCGCGCTGTTCGAAACCAAAGAAAGCGACTTGGAACAAAGTCCCTTTACCTTTTTTGCGCGCTTGTGTTCGCCGATTTCGACCCCCCGCCCGCGAATCGGGAATTTGGAGGGGGCGGAACTGAAGTCCATGCTGACGGCGGACTACATCCACTTCACGGGGGATGAGGGAGTGATTCGCTTTTTCACGGGGGAAAGCGAACTGCTGTGCATTGTTATGGGGCTGCGCGCTCCGGGGGACTATATGGACGAACAAATGCTGTCGGATTTGCTGTCCATTGATGTCGAATTGACGCTTTTGCACAATATTATGCCGATTCCCAAGGTCAAGGCGATGGCTGTTTTGATGCAGCAGCAGCGTATGGCGCGTGTGACCAGTTTTTCGGGATCGACCATCGACCAATACGAAGAAGCCATCCAGACATTGGATTCGACGGACAGCGAAACGCAAACGCTGTGCCATTATGCGATGACCATGTTCGTGTTCGGAACATCCAAGGAAGAGCTGGAATTCGGACAGATGGAAATCGAAAGAATCTGCCGTTTGTACGGTGTGACTCCCGTTCGCGAAGGCTGGGTCGCGCAGGCGTCGTTCTTTGCGCAGTTTCCGACGTATGACATTTATCCGCGCACTTATTCGTTCATGTCGCGCGCGGTGGCGACGGCGATGAACCTTGAAAAAGCGACGGAGGGCAACGAAAACAGCGACTGGGGTAAAGGACCCATTACGATTTTCCGCACAGTCAGCGGCACGGCGTACAGGTGGCAATTCCATGTGACGGCGGCGGCGAACGCGGTGGCGCACTGTATTTTGCTGGGTTCCACCGGTCAAGGTAAAACGACTTTGCTGGCGTTTTTGGCGGGACAAGCCATGCGGCACAGCGATCTGCGCGTTTACTTTTTCGACCGTCACCGCGGTGTCGAAGTTTTCTGCCGCGCGATTCAAGGGGCTTACGTCAACTTTGACGGCGACAAAGACTCGACGTCCATGAATCCGTTTTCCTGCAAGGATGTTCCCGAAAACCGCGCGTTTTTGCGCCGCTGGCTGAAAGCGATCACCATGGTTGACGACGCCGTTTCCGAAAAAGAGATTGCGCGTGCCGTAACGACCGCTTTCGACTATCTGCGCCCCGAGGAACGTACTTTGAAAAACCTGCACAAAAGCTGTTTTTCGCCGACGGGGGCGATGCGCCGCGAACTGTTCCGCTGGGTCAACGATCAGCAATACGGGCTGATTTTCAATTCGCCGAACGATACGCTGGATTTGACGGCGCATTTTATCGCGTTCGACTTTACCCATATTTTCGAAGACGAAGTGCTGGCTCCCGCGGTCATCAGCTACATTATGCAGCGTATTCACAGCGTTTCGGGTCAGACGGGCGATCCCAGCCTGATTATGATCGACGAAACCGCGCCTATGCTGAAACACCCGATGTTCCGCGACCAATTCGTTATCGGTTTGCAGGAAGGACGTAAAAAACGTCAAGCGTATTTGTGCGCGTTCCAACAGCCGAACATCGTCGATTCGCTGGGCATGGGCGAAGTGATTCGCGGTCAGTGTCAGACGGTTATTTTCTTCCGCAACCCGCAAGGAATGGAGGAAGACTACGAAAACTGGCGTCTGACGCCGCATGAACGCGACTTTGTGTTCGGGCGCGCGTTCAAAGAGCTGAAGTACGCCATTTTGGTTTCGCGTCCCGCCGTTGGCGAATCCGTGATTTTGGACGTGAATTTGGGCGGCTTGGGACCGTTTTTGAAATTGTATTCGTCGGGGCGCAAGCATGTGCTGCTTGCCGAACAGCTGATGAAAGAATACGGTCCCGAAGCTTTCGTCGAAAAATATCTGGAAGTGGCGTGATTTTTTTCAAATAAGGCAAAGCAGACACAATTCGGATGTTTTGTCTTATTTTTGTCATAATTGCCACAACAAAAACCATTGTTTTGCCACAATTTTATGGTTAAACTAAGAGTATAGAAGAAGAATTTCCTTTTTGACAGGAGGCTTTCATGAAGCGTTTATCAAAATCCATCGCGGCGGTTGCGGTTTCGGTCCTGATGTCTGCCGAATCGGCGCATGCCATTCCCGTCCCGACAATCGGTTCGGAATTGGGGACACAAATGCAGCAGCTGCAGCAATACCTCAAATCAATCAAAGATTTGAAAGCGCAAATCGAAAACGGTGTTCAGCAAGCCAAGTCCATGGGCGACAATTTGAGCATGGACGGGTTGAAAAACGTAGGAAAAGGGTTGAAAGCGACGGGCGTTTCCGCAATGAAGATTCATGCTTCCGTTAAAAAAATCGGCTTTTCCGAAGACACGTTGCAGGATCCCGAAAAGAACCGCGACGTTATCGAAAAATGGCATGAAAAATCCATCAGCGGCAACTTTTCCCAGCAGGAACGCAACAATTGCCTGACGGCGCGCCGCAGAATGACCGAAGAATTGTCTACGGCGGGGCTGTCGAATTCTTTGGCTGCCCAGCAGAAACTGGTTTCGGGCGAATCCATGAAAAACGCGCAGCAAGCCGTCAATTCCGTCAACGACCAGATGCAGCTGCTGGGCGGAAACACCGCCATGCTGAAACTGATGTATGCTCAGATGACGACGACGACGGCTTTGGATGCCAACCGCATGGCTTCCACGGCGGTAGCCGGTCTGTGCGACTGACGCGCGTCAACGTAAACAAAGAAGGAGAAAACGCATGATTAAAAAATACACCCTTCTTGCTTCGGTTGCCGCTGTGTTAGGTACGGCAATGCCGGCGTCGGCGCAGACGACAACGGACGCCGCGATGAAAATTCAGGCTTTGCTGGATCAGTTTTCGGGCATTCGCGCCGAACTGAAACAGGCGCAGTCCAGTATCAACGTTGAAACGATGCTGGGCAATCTGCAGGGCAATTACAAAGATGTTTTGAAAAACGCCGCGGGAACGATTATGGATCCCAACAAAAAGGCGACCGCCGAAGAGGTTTCCGCTTTGGTCGTGCCGGGCGGCATCAAATCCAAGCTGGATGACACCGAAGCGTCCGCCAAGTGGCTGCGTGAAAACATGCATCCGAAAAAAGACGCGACCGAAGAGGAAAAAGGCGAAATCCGCAGAAAAGCCGACCAGTTCCAGTATATCACCGATATGATGAGCTACGGCAAAGCGGCGGCGATTCGCAAAAAACTGGATAAATCGCTCAAAAGCGTTGAAAAATTGCGGCAGGAAGCCGAAAACACCACCGCAGAAACGGATTTGCAGAACCAAAACAACAAGCTGCTTCTGCTGAAAAAAGAACAGCTGGAAATCACGCAAATGCTCAAAGCGATCGATCAACAAATGATTGCCATCAAGCGGACGAATTCCTCCGAACTGGTCAATCAGGAATAAAGGAGCGGAACAATGTTAAAAAGAAAACTGATTTTAACGGGATTGTTGACGACCGCTCTGATGACGCCGGCGGCGGCGCAGGCGGGCTGGCCGACATACGACGTGGCAAAGCTGGCGTCTTTGATTTCCAATCTGGCGGCGCGTTATCAGCCTATTGCGGGTCTGGTTCAGCGTACGGAACAGCTGGCGGAAATGAAAAAACAGATTGAAGCCGCGGGCAAAGCCGCCATGTCGGGCGACGTCAAATCCATGGGAAAAGTCGCAGGCAAGGCTTTGAAAAGCGATTCTTTTTCATCCATTCCGCCTTTGCCGCACGAGGAAAAAGCCAAAAACGGCGGATCGGCGCAGGAAGTGACCGATGTTTTGTGGGATACCTACTTCTTTAAACAGAACGAAAATCCCAGTCAGGCTCAAATGAACGAAAAAAGAAAAGCGCGTGAGCTGATGCGGGCGAAAGTCGAACTGGTGTACAAAGCCAAGTCGCTGTATTACACCAACAAAGCCAAATCCGCAGGCGAAGAACGCGTCAAAAAAATCGAAAACGCGATGGAAAAGGCGGGAACGCTGCAAGACGCGGTCAACGCCAACACGGTCGCCGTGATGTCGCTGAACTTCGAACGGCTGGATCAGGTTTCGATGATGGTTTCCCAGCTGCAGCGCGAAGGCGTGCGCCAGCTGTACAAAGCGCCGTTTACGCGGATGACGAAACCCGAACCGCCGGAATTCGGTGCCGAAGCCGAAAAGGAAATGGGTTCACTCAAAGTAAAGGACGAAGCCGATGTTGATTTGTAATAAAATTAAAAAAGCAGTCATCCTCGCCGCTTTGGCGGTTGTTATGGTGCCGTCGGCAGCTTCGGCGTGCAATCCGATAAACCCGATCTGCCTGTTCAAAAAAATGCTGAAAGCCTGCCCGGGTCTGCCTGTTTTCGACTTTGTATCCGTGCCGGCGATTATTCCCCACGTTCCCGCGGCGCTGTCGCGTGAAGCGCAGAACAAAGCCAAGGAATTTGCGGATAAAAAACTGGAGCAGATTCGTTCGGTCGGCAAACCCGCCGATGTCAAAATGCCCAAAACCATTTCGGTCAAGGGGGCGGAACTGCCGAACGGCAAGGAAATCGCGTCTTTGGAGGCTTTCCCGAAAGTCGACGGCGAAGATCCTTTGAAAATCGCGCAGGCGGTCGAAGTGCTGTTTCTGCGTCCCGGCTGGCAAGACGGCGGGGAATCCGGTTTTTCGTCGTACGATATGGAACTGATGGCGTACTACCGCAAGCAGTTTCAGCTGAACAACATCGTCGAAGCCGTCGGATTTTATACCGTTTTGGACAGCAAGATTGAAGAATTGATGGCTTCTGCGGAAAAAATCCAATCACAGCTGGAATCCGCCGACGATCTGAACAAATCGGAACGCGTGAACTATGAAGCGAACCTGCTGGAATATCAGCTGCAGATCGTCTACAACCAGCTCTTGGCGCTGAAAGTCCAGCTGGTCGCCGTTGCCGATTTGGTCGGACTGCAGCCGATTTTGACCGAGCCGCTGTTGGGCAAAATGTAATACAAGGAGAACCGAGATGAAATCTTCGCTGAAAAAAACATTACTGACGGTTACATTCTTGTCTGCGGGCGGGTTTGTGTTCGCGCAGTCTGCCGAAGCCGCTTCGTTTTTCGCGCAAACCGAAGCCGACCCCGTTGTCGTCAACAAAGACGCGGAACAGTACAATGTGCTGAGCGATGTGAAAGACAACGTGAATGCGGCGATGGAGCTGCATAAAACGGCGGGAACGTTCTTAGCCGACAAAAAAGTCCTGCAAGGCTACAAAGACAGCGTTGAAATGTACAACGAAATCAAAAACCGTTTGCAGCAGAATATTCAATGCAACGAAACGTCGCTGAAAGAACATTTCTCCGACGGGGAAACGGTTTGGAAAAACGTGTCCGCATGGGCGGAAGACAGCGCGTCGAAACTGCTGGCGAAAGCGTCGGACGCTTTGAATACGGACAGCGAAACGGACGCGGGGCTGAAAGCGTTGGAGAAAAAAGCCGATTCGGGCGATTTTTCCGATACGGGCGCAAATATCAAAACTCCCGTTGTTGCGGATTCGTACGGAACGGACATGAATCTGGACGATTTGGCGGTTTATGCCAAAGTGCGCTGGGACGTCGGCTATCAAGTGCTGAAAGACTTGTACGCTTCACCCGAAAAATGGGGGTCGGTCAAAAAGCCGTTTTCCATTTGGCAGGATCAGCGTTACAGCTACAACGCCTATTTGAAAGACAAATATACGCAGATGACTGCGCCGTACAACACCAAAAACGCTTCGCTGCCCGCCGTTCCGCAGCTGTCTGACAGTGACGCGGGCGTTCCGTCCGACTACTTTACGGGGACGGTTCCGCAGAATCCGACGGCTTCCGATTATTCGGGAAAAACGCCGGACGCGCGCTGGTGCGGCAAAGGCAATACTTGCGAACGCATCAACAAAGGCACGCTGTATGCGCAGCACGTTGCTTATGTGGCGGCGCTGAAGCAGCTGCCGCTGAAGCTGGGGCAATCGACGCCCGACATGTCGGCGCCGTATTTGCCGTCCGTGCCGCTGCCGCCATGGCGTGAATCCGTGTATATTCTGGGCGTCAACAAGGAACTGCCCGAACTGGGGTCGGAGCTGCCCGAACCGTGGGCGCGCATCGTCCAGAACATCAACTATTTTTCGTCAAAAGGCGAAATGGCGAATCTGGTTGAAAAGAAAGGCAATACCGTGCGTTTCCGCCCCGGTGATTACGATGCGGAATCGGGCGAAGTCAAACTGGACAAGAAAGGCAATCCGAAATTGCCGATTCCGCTGTCGACGAACCGCATCAGCGCTTATTTGTCGCTGAAAGATGCGCTGACACAGCAGGAACCCGTCAAGGAACGCGCCGAAGCGTCCATCAAGGAAATGGGTGAAAATGTTTTGGCGGCTTTTGCCAAAGCGGGCTATCAGGTCGAAAATCCCGAAAGCTTTGATTTGGCGAAAGACGGCGACTATAACACAGCCGTTCGGAAATTCACGGAACTGCAGAAGGAAAAAATCGAAGCCGCTCGGCAGAAAATTGCGGAACTGAAACGCCAATATTCCGGCAAGATCATGCCGTCCGTCCAACAAATGCTGGATGAAGAAAACAGAACCATCAAAGCGATGGAAAAGGACAAGGAGTTTTTGGTCGATGTGACGCGTTCCAACGCGGCGGATATCGATTCGCTGATAAAAACGGCGGTGGCGGACAGAGTCGCCAACGAAACGTATCAGACGAATTTGGATCAGCAAATGGAAGATATGTCCCCCGTTCCTGCGGTTGGATGTCCCGTGCTGTAAAAATTCCACTTGAAAAAAACAGGCTCTTCGGTTTTTGAAGAGCCTGTTTTTTTGTTTTGTTTTTTTCAGAGTCGGACGAAAATTTCGGTTGACGCAAAAATTTCTTTTGCCAAAGCGGCGGGGAATCGCGGGAAACTCTGAACAAAAATTTTTCTGAAAAATTCCTTTGACGCGGCACGTCTTTATGGATAGTCTGCTGTCTAACGAGATTAAGGATTTTTCAATCTTTTAACAATATATAGTGAATAGAGGTTGCTGTGGACACAAATTCTTGTCGGGCGGCGGCTTGGTAAAACGGAGAAGATGATGACGGAAAAAACGCCGAAATTAGAACTGGTTACGCCCGTTGAGGACGAAAAAACGGAGCTGTCGCACATTGTCAAACGCGACGGATCGCAGGTTGTTTTCAATTCTGAAAAAATCATGTCGGCGATTCGCCGCGCGGGTGAAGCGACCGAAGAATTCGATCAGGACGAAGCCAATCTGCTGACGAATCAGGTTATCAAAGTTTTGCGTCACCGCTTTTCCAAAGGCGTTTTGCCGACCATTGAGCAGATTCAGGACGTCGTTGAACAGGTTTTGATTTCCGCGAACTACTACAAAACGGCGCGCGCCTATATCGTGTACCGCGAACAGCGCAGCAAATCCCGTCAGGACAAAAAAACGCTGATTGACGTCGCCTCGTCGGTCAACGAATATTTGGAACGCGCGGACTGGCGCGTCAACGCGAACGCGAATCAGGGCTATTCCTTGGGCGGTTTGATTTTGAACGTTTCGGGCAAAATCATCGCGAACTACTGGCTGTCGCACGTTTATCCGCAGGCGGCGGGCGAAGCGCACCGCAACGGCGATTTCCATATTCACGATTTGGACATGCTGTCGGGGTATTGCGCGGGCTGGTCTTTGCGCGCTTTGCTGCAGGAAGGCTTGAACGGCGTTCCGGGCAAGGTCGAATCGGGGATTCCCAAGCACTTGGGTTCCGCTTTGGGGCAGATGGTCAACTTCCTTGGCACTTTGCAAAACGAATGGGCGGGTGCGCAGGCTTTTTCGTCCGTCGATACTTATCTGGCGCCTTTTATCCGCAAAGACAAGCTGTCTTATGACGAAGTAAAGCAGAATTTCCAAGAATTCATTTACAATCTGAACGTCCCGTCCCGCTGGGGGACGCAGACGCCCTTTACGAACTTGACGTTCGACTGGGTCTGCCCCGAAGATTTGCGCGAACAGAATCCCGTCATCGGCGGCGAGGAAATGGATTTCACTTACGGCGATTTGACCGAAGAAATGGCGATGATCAACCGCGCCTATATCGAAGTCATGACCGCGGGCGACGCAAAAGGCCGTTTGTTCACGTTCCCGATTCCGACGTACAACATCACGCCCGATTTTCCGTGGGAAAGCGAAAACGCCGACCGTTTGTTTGAAATGACGGCGAAATACGGCTTGCCGTACTTCCAGAACTTCATCAACTCCAGCTTGAAGCCGGGGCAGGTGCGTTCGATGTGCTGCCGCTTGCAGCTGGATTTGCGCGAATTGCTGGCGCGCGGCAACGGGCTGTTCGGTTCCGCCGAACAAACGGGATCGGTCGGAGTCGTGACGCTGAACTGCGCGCGCTTGGGCTATTTGTTCAAAGGCGACGAAGCGGGATTGATGCGCCGTTTGGACGAACTGATGGATTTGGCGCGCACGACGCTGGAAATCAAGCGCAAAGTCATTCAGCGCCACATGGACGCGGGGCTGTTTCCGTACACCAAGCGCTACCTTGGCACGCTGAGAAACCACTTCTCGACAATCGGGGTGAACGGCATCAACGAAATGATTCGCAACTTCACAAACGACGAACACGACATTACGGACGAATTCGGTCAAGCGATGGCGAATCGGTTTTTGGAATACATCCGCGGCAAAATGGTTGTGTTCCAGCAGGAAACGGGCAGCATGTACAACTTGGAAGCCACGCCCGCCGAAGGCACGACCTACCGTTTGGCAAAAGAAGACCAAAAACGCTACCCCGGCATCATTCAGGCGGGAACGAAAGCCGCGCCGTATTACACGAACTCGTCGCAGCTGCCCGTCGGCTTTACGGACGATCCGTTCACCGCTTTGAACCTGCAGGAAGCTTTGCAGTCCAAATACACGGGCGGAACGGTGATGCACTTGTACATGGGCGAACGGATTTCGGACGCCAAAACGTGCCGTATGCTTCTTAAGAGAATTTTAGAGAATTATCGGATACCCTATGTAACGGTGACACCGACGTTTTCGATTTGTCCCAAACATGGTTATATTTCGGGTGAACACAAATTCTGCCCCTACTGTGACGAAGAATTGTTTCAGGCGAAACGTCAGCAGGCTTGTTCCTGTTGATTCGGGCGATAAAATGAAAGTGAGTGGACTATGACTGAACAAACAAAAATCGAACTTTCCGACAGCGAACGTCAACCGTGCGAAGTGTGGACGCGCGTAATGGGCTATTTCCGCCCCGTTTCCGAATTCAATATCGGCAAGAAATCCGAATATGCGGAACGCAAGTGCTTTTCCGAAAAGAAAGCCACAAGCAAGTGTTTGGATATCGCGGCAGAGTAAGCGTATCATGTCAATTTCAATCGGCGGCGTAGAGTCTTTTACAACGGTGGATTTTCCGCACAGACTCGCCGCCGTTTTGTTTTGCCGCGGCTGTCCGCTGCGGTGCCCGTACTGCCACAATCCCGAATTGCAGATGTTCGCGGGCAAAGATTATATTTCTTGGGAAACTTTTATCGAGTTTTTGAAAACCCGTCAAAAGCTGCTGGACGGCGTTGTTTTTTCGGGCGGCGAACCGTTGGCGCAAGCCGAATTGCGTTCCGCGATGGAACAGGTCAAGTCAATGGGATTCGAGGTCGGACTGCACACGTCGGGGGTGAACCCTCAGCGGCTGGCGGAGGTTTTGCCGTTGATAACGTGGGTCGGATTCGATGTAAAAACGGATTTCGACAACTACGGGCGTATTCCGCTTGCCAACGGGAAAACGGCGGAAAAATGCCTTGATTTATGCTTGGAATCGGGTGTTGAACTGGAATGTCGCACGACGCTTGACCCGCGCGTGATTGAAAAGGACGAACTGTTGCCCATGGCGGAAAAACTGGCGGCAAAAGGCGTTAAAACGTACGCCATGCAGGAATTTCGCCCGCATCCGAACGATAAAACCGCCCCTGCGTTGGAGCAAAGGACGGCTTTTTTCACGGATAAGAAAATGTTGGAACGTTTACGCGGCTTGTTTGACGAAGTCATCGTTCGCAGGGCGTAAAGCGGGCTTTTTGTATTTGAAATACAAAATGAAATCGCACATCACCAGCATAAAGTTCGCAACATACAGCCAGAAAACAAAATCAAAGCTGTTCATCACTTTGTGCGTCATGCCTGCGATATAGCCGATTAAAATCAGCGACAAAAACAGCAGGCTCTTACCTTCGACGTTTTTGGTCGTATAGGTTTTATAGACGGCGGCGGGCCAACTGGCGCCGAAACAAATCAACATAATCGCTTCAAAGATGCTCATCAACGGACTCCTTGGATAAAGTTACGGCGGCAGGATATATCCAAGCCGCCGCAAAGTAAAAGACTTTTTAACGACCTTGATTTTTGTTGTTCATCGCTTTCAGGGCGTTGTTGAGTTTCTGTTCGTCCTTGACCTGCTGCATTATCATATCGCAAGTGGTTTTTGTGCCGTCGGGGCGAACAACCGTGATTTGCGGCAATCCCAGCTTTTCGGGCGTGCGATTGTATTTCGCCATATACGGAATCAACGCTTTGGACAATTTTTTCGCCTGTTCTTCGTTGATGAACAGTTTTTCGGGCGTTTCCAGTTTTTTGCCGTCCGTCATAAACGGTTTTTTGTCGTAATCGACGCACAGCTTGTCAACCATTTTCTGGGTCGATTTGTTGGTGGACAAATACTGCGGTTCCATTTCCTTTTGCTTTTTCAGAGCGCGGGCAATGTACGCCATGTATTTGACGTAAGTGTCGCCGTAGGAACGTTTGACTTTCAAATCGTACCATTTCAGCAAAGCCGATTCGCGGGCTTTTTCGGTGTCGCCCGTTTCATTGAACGTTTTTTCGAATTCGGTGCTCATCGGCGCATAGCCCGATTTCTGGTGCGCATCCCAGATTTTGGGATTCTTTTCACGCATTTCGTGGGCATACATGACTTCGGCGGCGCAAGCGTCGGCTTCAATCAAAAATCCGTTGACCAAGAACGAACGCGGATTCGATTTCGGATCGGTCGTTTTCATCTGCGAATCCTGCCAAGCGTGGCGGACTTCGTGAACAAACGTGACGGCAAGGTCTTCATCCGACATTTTCGGGTTCAAAGCGACCAAGTTTTTATCGGGCGAAAAATAACCGTAGTATTTCATCGGCTCGAATATCATTTCGGAACCCTTTTGTTCCAGAAATTCCAGCGTTTGGCGTCCCGTCTTGCTTTCGGACAGCATTTTTTTCAGCCGTTCCATGCGTTCGGGGGACTGGTCGATTCGCGGACGTCTGAACAGTTTGCTCAAAGTCATCGTATTGTGATGCTGGGCGTTTTTCTGTCCGCTGGGGAAATGTTCGACGCTTCCCTGCGCCATAAATTCCTGATAACTGGCAACCATAAGAGTTTACTCCTTAAAAATCTTTAAGGAAAATATGGAACAATCAGTCGATTTTGTCAAGTTTTTTGTATAAAAAATCTGAAAAAACTTTATAAATAAAGCTCTTCGGGGGCGTAGCCCGTGGGGCTGCCGCCGACGACATGCAGATACAGCTGGTAGAGCTTGGCGGCTTTTTGCAAAGCAAAGGCGACCAGTTCGCGCTGTTCGGCAAAGCCTTGCTGCGGGTCGATAGTCGGCACGTTGATGCGGATGACTGCCGCCTTGCCGCTTTCCTTGAACGTCATATCGCTGTCCATAAAGCGCTGATAGGGGGCTTGAATCATCGCCAAAGATGTCATGGCGAACGTCAAATCCATAAAGCCCTGCGGCATTTTGTGAATGATTTTGACTTCGCGCGGGAACGCGTCGGGGGTCATTTCGACCCAAGCGGCTTCTTCGGCGCTGCCCGTCGGGCGCTGCATGCCCAAATCGGGGTATTTCTGGTTTGCGAAAGCCAAGCAATCCGTCCAGAACTGACCGACAATCGTGTCTTCGGCTTCGCGATAGCCCGCGGGCAGGTTGAACACGCCGCCGGGGAACACGCGGAAATCGGACGCGGACGCTTTTTTCTTGGGCGCGGGCGGTTCGGGGGCGGGTTCTGCGATTGCCGCGGGGGAGGGCTGATAAACGGGCTGCGGCATCGGCTGTTTCGTCATTGCCGCTTGCGGCTGTTTCAAAGCGGCGGGCTGCGGCGCGGATTGCGCGATCGGCGGAACGGTCGGCTGTGCGGCGGGGGCGCGGAAAGCGGGCTGCGGCTGACGGCGCTGACGGACAACGCCCGTTCCCTGTTCAATGGCTTTGCGCACCAGCTTGATTTTATAGGCGGCGCGTCCCTGTGTGGCGGAATTGGTCGGAACGGCTTTTTGTTTGAACCATTCCTCGATTTCCTCGTAGCTCAAATAACTGGAAAAGTATTCCGACGGTTCCAGACTGGAAAAATACGCCTGCGGGGAAAACAGGCAGGTCAGGTATTCGTCCCAGCCGCCTTCTTCGACGCCTTTTTCGCCAAATTCGAAGTAACGCTGCGCCTGCAGGTTTTGTTTGGGCTGGTCGATTTTGTTTTCAATCAAAATCGCGCATTTGCGCCCCGACACGTCGATAAACACGAACATGATATCGACCGAACCCAGCGGGTCGAGTGTAAAGGTGTGATACGCTCCGACAAATTCGCGAATCCGCCGCGTGTTGTTGTACAGCTTTGCCACCAGCCAGTTGCGGAACGGTTCGGAGGCGTGCATTTCCTCTATGACCAATAAATCCATATCCCGTTCGGCAAGCAGGGTGAAAGGTGTTTGTTGCGCAACGATGTTCAGCATGGGCGTACATCCCCCGAAAAAATTTTTTTACTTTCCTTTATACGCCGAAAAAAGTGACCGTCAAATTAACAAATCGTCCTTTTTGCGGAAAAATTTTCAAAAACTCCTCCGAACGCTTCCAAATGCCGCAAAACGGAGGGGATTCGAAAGGTCCTCTTGAAAAACCGCACGAGCAAACATAAATACGCGAAAGGTGTTTTTTAAGGAGTTTTGAAAATGGTTGTTTTTGAAAACGGAAAAATCAAGATCGGAAAAAGTCTGCCGATTTTCGGCGTTTTGATGATTGTTGCAGGCGTATGGACATGGTGTCATCCCGATGCCGTTCTGCTGGCAATGGCTTTGTATGTGGGAATCGTTTTTTTGGCGGGCGGCATCGGTTATGTGCATTCGTTTTTTCAAACCCGATCGGGGGCATGGCTGGCTTTGGGACTGCTGAATATTGTCATTGGATTGATTTTGATGACCAATTTGGGCATAACCGCGCTTTCCCTGCCGATCGTTCTGGCGGTGTGGGCTTTGGGCGTCGGCGTGATTCAAACGGCGTTCGCTCTTGAAATGAAAGACGCTGGCTTTACGTCATGGAAATGGACTTTGCTGAACGGCATTCTGGGCATCGTGTTCGGATTGCTGATTATGGCGCATCCGATTGTCGGCGCATTGACGATTTCCCTGATATTCGGCACATATTTGACGGTGTTCGGCGTGCTGAGTCTGGCGGAATATTTTACAATGAAAAAATTGACCGAACTTTAAAAAAAAGGGGCTTCGTTCAAGAAGCCCCTTTTTCGTTATTCCGCGGCGTCGTTGCTGTTATCCGCCTGTTGTTCCTGTCCGTCCTGTTTGGGATGACGGCGGCGGTGGTTCGGATAACGGCGGCGGCGGGGTCTGTTTTGCTTTTCCCCTTCAGCCTGTTCAGCAGGCTGTTCGCCTTGCTCTTCGCGCGGTTCTTCCGCGGGCTGAGCCGATTCGGCGTTGTCGCTTTGCGGCTGTTCGCGATTTTCGTCGTTATTGAAGCGGTGCTTGCGTCCGAAACGGCGGTCGCGGCGCGGATAGCGGCGGCGTCTGCGGCCGTTGTTTTCACCGTCGGCGGTTTCGTCCTTTTCTTCGCGCTTCAAACCTTCCTCGAACATTTCATCGGCGTTGATGACGTCTTCGCCCGTATAGTCTTCCTCGGCAATGACGTCTTCCTTGATAATCGCGTCGTCCTGCGGGTCTTCGGGCTGTTCGGGCATTTCGACGACGGGACGGCGTTCGCGGCGACCGCGCCCGCGACGACCGCGGCGGTCTTTTTTATCCGCTTTTTCGGTTTGTTCTTCGGGCTGTTCGGCGGCTTCCTCCGCAACGGCGGCGGCGACGTCTTCCTCGCGCACGACGCGTTCCATGCGGTAATCCGTCGGGAAAACCAGCGAAGCGTCGGCTTCCAAAAAGATTTTGACGTTGTACATCGCTTCAATGGCGTTCAAGTCGCGACGCTTGTAGTTCAAAACATACAAAGCCGTTTCGGGCGGAACCGTCATGTGCAGTTCGCTGAAACGCAGTTTCATGCTTTCTTCTTCCAACACATGGAGCGTGTGAATCGAAGCCGACTGCGTCGAACGGATCATGCCTTTGCCGCGGCAATGCGGGCAAACCGAATAGCTGGTTTCGATAAAGCTGGAATGCAGACGCTGACGCGACAGCTCCATCAGCCCGAATCCCGTGATGCGCCCCATTTGAACGCGCGCGCGGTCGCGTTTCAACGCTTCTTTCATACGGCGTTCGATGGCGTGGTTGTTGCGGGCTTCCTCCATATCGATAAAGTCGATGACGACCAGCCCCGCCATATCGCGCAAACGCAGCTGACGCGCGATTTCATCCGCGGCTTCAAGGTTGGTTTTCAGAGCGGTTTCCTCGATATTGCGTTCTTTGGTCGCGCGCCCCGAGTTCACGTCAATCGCCACCAAAGCTTCGGTCTGATCCATAACCAGATACGCGCCCGATTTCAGCTGAACGATGTTGCTGTGCAAAGCTTCCAGCTGGGCTTCGACCTGATAGCGGAAAAACAGGGGGATTGTTTCGTCCTTGTAAAGCTTGACTTTTTTGGCGTGGCTGGGGGTCAGCATTTTCATAAAATCGCGCGCCATTTTGTATTCGGATTCGCCTTCGATAAGGATTTCCTCGATATCGCGCGTGTACATGTCGCGCAAGGCGCGCTTTATCAGATTGCCTTCCTCGTGAATCAAGGCGGGGGCGGACGATTCCATGGTCGTGTCGCGGATTTGCACCCACGTTTTAATCAAATAGTCGTAGTCGCGCTTGATTTCCAAGCTGGTGCGTTCCTTGCCCGCCGTGCGGACGATAACCGACATGCCCGTCGGCAAAGGCAGTTTCGACACGATGCCTTTCAGACGCTTTCTGTCCGCCGCGTTGGTGATTTTGCGCGAAACGCCGCCGCCGCGCGCGTTGTTCGGCATCAAAACGCAATACCGTCCCGCCAGCGACAAATACGTCGTCAAAGCCGCGCCTTTGTTGCCGCGTTCTTCCTTAATCACCTGCACCAGCAAAACTTGCCCGCGATGGATGACTTCCTGAATTTTGTATTTTTTGATTTGTTTGAAACGGCGCGCCGCCATTTCGTCCGCTTCGTTTTCGCTGACGGTTTCGACGATGCGTTCGTCGGATTCGTCGTCTTCCGCCGATTCGGTTTCGGCATCGGCTTCCGTTTCGTGTTCGTCATCCTTGTCGTCCTCCAGCAGCGCTTCTTTCAAAGCTTCGCGGTCGGCGACGGGGATTTGGTAATAGTCGGGGTGGATTTCGTTGAACGCCAGAAATCCGTGGCGGTTGCCGCCGTAATCGACGAAAGCGGCTTGCAGCGACGGTTCGACGCGCGCGACTTTTGCCAGATAGATGTTGCCTTTCAGCTGTTTTTTGGTCGAAGTTTCAATATCCAGCTCGTCAAGCTTCGTACCGTCCACGATAACGACCCGCGTTTCTTCGACATGGGTCGCGTCTATTAACATTCTTTTTGTCATTAAAGTTGATTCTCCGAGCGTCGGCGTAAAGCATACCCGCCGACATGATGGGTGATAAACCGGTTGAACCGAGCGCAAAAAGCGGGGTAATCGTATTTTTCAAATTCGAATTTGAAAATCGACGCACTTTAAAAAATCCCTTCCGACACGCTTCGGTTTCCCGAAAAAACTGTTTAAAACGCTGCTTTTATCGTTTTTCGCCGTGCCAAACAGCCCTGTTGCCGCAGGAGGCGCAATAAAAAAAATTGACTTTCAGCATCGATAGAATAACCATCTCTTAACCAAAGAACAATCATATTTTGTTAGGGTATGCTAAATTTTTTGAAAAAACACGAATCGGCATGACAGTTCGGATACAAAAATTGATGCGGATTTTCACCACGGGAGTCTTTGTTTTCCTGTGGTTTTGCGCGCCTTGCCAAGCGGGACGGACGACGGGCGTCCGATTCGGCAGCCAAGGCGATTCGTCGGCGCGCATCGTCATCGATTTGACCGAAAAAACGAACTTTAAAATCTTTCCCCTGCAAAATCCGTCCCGCGTCGTCATCGATTTGCCCGACACGACGAACGGCGTTTCGGAAAAAAGCGTCGGCGATTTGCCCGCTTATTTGAAAAACGTGCGGTTCGGCAAAAACGGCAAAGCGGCGCGCATCGTTTTGGAAACGGCGCGGGAAACGGTCATCAAAAAATCGTTCGTCCTTGCCCCGCAAAGCGGTTTCAAGTGGCGGTTGGTCGTCGATTTGGAAATTCTGCGCGATCAGCCGTTAAAACAGGTTTCCGCCGAATGGTACGACAACTCCGTTTCGGAACAAAAGCCCGCGCGAAAGTTCGACGAACAGCCCAAAGTCAAACCGCTTATCGTGCTTGACCCCGGACACGGCGGCAAAGACCCCGGCGCAATCGGCGTTTCGGGCGTGTACGAAAAGCATTTGACGCTTGCCGTGGTCAAACAGCTGCGCGCTTTGCTGGAAAAAACGGGACGCTACCGCGTCAAGCTGACTCGTGAAACGGATATTTTCATCGCTTTGTACGCCAGACGGCGGTTCGCGCGGTCGGTCAACGCGGATTTGTTCATCTCGATTCACGCGGACAGCATCAAAAAACCGCAAACCCGCGGGCTGTCCGTTTACACCCTGTCCGAAAAAGCGTCAGACAAAGAGGCGGAAAAACTGGCGGAAAAGGAAAACAAGGTTGACTTGATAGCGGGAATCGATTTATCAAACGAAACGCAGGAAGTAACAGACATTCTGATTGATTTGGCGCGGCGCGAAACCAACAACCGTTCGTCGTTTTTCGCCGAAAAGCTGATGGGTGAAATCCGCAAGGAAATCAAAGTGCTGCCCAATTCCCACAGGTTTGCGGGATTCGCGGTGCTGAAATCGCCCGACGTGCCGTCCGTTTTAATCGAAATGGGCTACCTTTCCAACGCGGAAGAGGAAAGACTGTTGCGTCAGGCGCCGTATCGTGAAAAACTGGCAAGAGCGGCAGTCCGCGCGATTGACGATTACTTTGCCGAAAAACACAAAGCGAACTTTAATTAAAGGGTAATGCGATATGTCCAAGATTTTTTCAACTTTGCTCAGCTACGCCATGCTGATTGCGATTATGGGGCTTATCGCGCTGTTGCTGATTTTTTCCCATTACGGCAGAAGCGTTGACGATTATCGTCAGCTGGCAACGTACGAACCGCCGATTACCAGCCGCTTGTACGCCGCGGACGGCAAACTGCTGGCGGAATACGCGTCCGAAAAACGCGTCTTCGTCCCCTACGAAGCGATTCCGAAGCAGCTGATTCACGCCTTTATTTCCGCCGAAGACAAAAAGTTTTTCAGCCACGGCGGCGTCGACTTTATGGGCATCACCCGCGCGGTCTTTCAAAACATCCGCAACATCGGGCGCGGACGGCGCATGATCGGCGCGTCGACCATTACCCAGCAGGTCGCCAAAAACTTTCTGCTGACCAACGAAGCGTCTTTCGAACGCAAAATCAAGGAAGCCATCCTTGCCATCCGCATCGAACGCGCGTTCACCAAAGAATATATTATGGAATTGTATTTGAACCAGATTTATCTGGGGCATTATTCCTACGGCGTCGCGGCGGCGGCGCTGAATTACTTTAACAAATCGCTGGACGAACTCACGATTGCCGAAGACGCTTTTCTGGCGGCTTTGCCCAAAGGTCCCAACAACTACGATCCCGACAAACGCTATGACGAAGCCGTCGCCCGCCGCAACTGGGTCCTGTCCCGCATGGCGGAAGACGGCTATATCTCCGAAGAAGAAGCCGCGTCCGCCGCGCAGGAACCGATTACGCTCGCCAAACGCGCGCAAAGCGAAACGGCGTCGGACGGGGAATACTTTGCCGAAGAAATCCGCCGCGATTTGGTTTCAAAATACGGCGAAGACATTTTGTACAAAGGCGGATTGGCGGTCAGAACGACCCTTGACCCCGAAATGCAAAAGCACGCGTCGGACGCTTTGCGGCAGGGATTGCTGAACTACGACCGCCGCCACGGGTTCCGCGCGCCGATTGCGCACATCGATTTGGATGCGATTCCCGATCCCGAACCCGTTGAACAGCCCGCGGCAGAGGAAACTTTGACGGATGAAACCGCGGCGGACGAAACGGAAAGCGCGGAATCGGACTTTGCCGAAGAAATCCCGCAGCCCGATCCGAAATGGCTGGAACCGCTGAAAGCCGTTCCCGCGGCGTCCTACGTTCCCGAAACATGGAAAACGGCGATTGTGACGAATGTCACCGACGAAGCCGCCGAAATCGGGCTGACCGACAAAACGACGGGGACGATTCCTTTGGCGGAACTGAAATGGGCGCGCAAAAACCTGCCCGACCAGACATTGGGCCCCGAAATCAATGCGCCATCTGAAGTGCTGACCGCGGGCGACGTGGTTTGGGTCGAACCCGTCAAATTCGGCGCAAAGCGTGTGCCGTATCCCGAAAACACCTATACTTTGCGCCAAATCCCCGAAGTTGAAGGCGCGATGGTTGTTCTTGACCCGCATACGGGGCGCGTTCTGGCAATGGCCGGCGGTTTTTCGTTCAAGCGGTCACAGTTCAACCGCGCGGTGCAAGCGAAACGTCAGCCGGGGTCAAGCTTCAAGCCGTTTGTGTATCTGGCGGCTTTGGACAAAGGATTTACGCCGTCGACGTTGGTTTTGGACGCGCCGTTCGTCATGGAGCAGGGCAACGGCATGGGAAAATGGAAGCCCAAAAATGTTTCCAAACGGTTTTACGGACCGACCACTTTGCGCATGGGAATCGAAAAATCCCGCAACCTGATTACGATTCGTCTGGCGCGCGCAATCGGTATCGACACGGTGGTCGAATACGCCAAAAAATTCGGCATTTCGGACGATTTGCCGCCGCAGATGTCCGTCGCCATCGGATCGGGCGAAACAACGGTTTTGCGGCTGGCGACGGCATACGGCATGCTGGTCAACGGGGGCAAAAAAATCGAACCCGTCTTAATCGACCGTATTCAAGACAGAACGGGCGCGACGGTGTATAATTCGGACACTCGCCCGTGCGAAAATTGCCGCGACGCAATGTGGGACGGACAGCCCGCTCCGAAAATCCCCGATATTCGCGAACAAATCGAAGACCCGCGCAGCGCATACCAAATCATCAATATCATGACGGGGGTTTTGGCTCCGGGGGGCAGCGCGTCGAATTTACGCCGCTTGGGACGAACATTCGCGGCGAAAACGGGAACGTCGAACAATTCTTTGGACGCTTGGTTTGTGGGTGTAACGCCCGATCTTGTCATGGCGGTGTTTGTCGGTTTTGACGATCCGCGCACACTGGGCAAGCACGATTTGGGCGGTTCGGTCGCGTCGCCGATATTCAAACAGTTCGTTGACACGGCGTTAAAGGACGAACCCCGTATTCCGTTCCGTGTTCCCGCGGGTATCCGCTTTGTTCGCGTCAACCACAAAACAGGAAAACCCGCTTCGCCCAAAGACCGCGATGTCGTGTTGGAAGCTTTTAAAATCGGCGAAGACTGGCAGGGCAAAATCAAAGGTACTTTGGACGGTTCGGATGAAGAAAACGAACAAATCGACGACGACAAGGCCGATAAGACGGAGCAAATGCACAACCGCATGCGCCAGACCGAAGAAATCGAGGACAATATGCCCGATATCGGCAGCGTATTTTAACGAAAGGAGTTCTCTTAAATGAAAGCTGAAACGGCTACCCTTATCCAAGACATCAAGCAGTCGCTGGAACTGCTGAGGAGGCATCTTTGACTGGGACAATGCGTTGTACCGGTTGGAGGAAATCAATTCGTTAACGGCGGACGCCAATTTGTGGAACAACCCCGAACAGGCGCAAAAGCTGATGGCGGAGCGCACTTATCTGGAGGATTCCGTCAAAGGCTGCCGCGATTTGGAACAAGGGGTCAAGGACGCCGAAGACTTGATAGAGCTGGGCGAAGCCGAGGGTGACGACGAAATCGTCGCCGAAGCGGAAGCGTCGCTTGCCGATTTGCAGAAACAGGCGCAAAAACAGACGCTGAACGCGCTGTTGTCGGGCGAAGCGGATTCCAACGACACCTATTTGGAAATTCACGCGGGCGCGGGCGGCACGGAAGCGCAGGACTGGTCGGAAATGCTGCTGCGCATGTATATGCGCTGGGCGGAAAAACACGACTTCAAGGTCGAATATCTGGAAGCCAGTGAAGGCGAAGAAGCGGGCATCAAATCGTCGATTATCAAAATTTCGGGGCATAACGCTTACGGCTGGCTGAAAACGGAAAGCGGCGTTCACCGCTTGGTGCGCATTTCGCCCTATGACGCGAACGCGCGCCGTCACACCAGCTTCAGTTCGGTTTGGGTGTATCCTGTGATTGACGACAGCATCAAAATCGACATCAACCCCGCGGACTGCAAAATCGACACCTACCGTTCTTCGGGCGCGGGCGGACAGCACGTCAACAAAACGGAATCCGCCGTGCGCATCACGCACATTCCGACGGGCGTCGTCGTGTCGTGCCAAACCCAGCGGTCGCAGTTCCAAAACAAAGACGTGGCGTGGTCGATGCTGCGCGCGCGCTTGTACGAAATCGAGCTGAAGAAAAAAGAGGAAAAAATCCAAAGTCAGGAAGACGCCAAAGCCGATATCGGCTGGGGACATCAGATTCGGTCGTATGTTCTGCAACCTTATCAGATGGTCAAGGATTTGCGCACCGAAGTCGAAACGTCGGACACCAAAGGCGTTTTGGACGGCGACATCGATTTGTTTTTGGAAGCTTCCCTTGCCGCAAGGATTAAAGGCAATGAAGACGCTCCTTAATTTGTTTTTGACGGTGCTTTTGTTCGGATGCGTCGCGCCGTGGTCGGAAACCGATCCCGAACTGTACCGTCAATACAAATACTGGGAAGCGGGGCAGAACGACTGGCATCCCGCGCGCGGGTTCGACGTGCGCGTCAAACGGTTCCAAGACGGCGGCTATTACGCTTTGAAGCTGACGCCGCACCGCGAAAACGTGCCGTCTTTGGCGCAGGGATACATCGAAGCGGCGGAACAGGTCGCGTTCGAAATGATGACGGAACAATGCGGCGCGCAAAACTTTGTCGCCCAAGTCGTCCCGCGGGACGCGGGCGCGCGCACGCTTGACCGCTATTTTTACCAAAACGCGGATTTGTCCGTCGGCATCCGCTACCGCTGCCGCAAGGAAACCGAAAAGCCGACCTACGACTTTTTGCAGACCGAACAGCAGAAATGGAGCAAAGCGCATCGTTCTTGGAACAAAGTCAGCGGTGTTCAAGCCGTCGTCGACACTCTGCCCGCCGATGTCAACGGACTGCATCAAATCAAAATTCGCCTGTTCGGCGGGGACGACAACGACAGCAGGCGGCTGGCGCGCAAAATCATGCTGAATGTTTGCGAAGGTCCGATGTTCAAAATGGAATTTGAAAAGCCCGCCCTTGATTTGGTTCCCGTCGGACGTCCGCCCGAAATCGTGTCCAACGAAAACATCAGGGCTTACGGGTTCAAGTGCTACACGCAGGGAAAAAAATGAAAATCGTTTTGGGATTGGCTGTTTTATACGGTCTTGCTTTGATTTGGGTCGCGGTCAACCAGCGCAAGCTGATGTACCACCCCGAAGAACGCCTGTACACGCCGCACCAAAACGAAACGTTCCCTCACGAATCCGTTGAATTGCACACCAAGGACGGCTTGGCGCTGAAAGCCGCCTACAAAGCCCCCGAAAACGGCAAGCCTGTTGTGATTTACTTTCACGGCAACACGGGCATCGTCGCCGATGCGATGCACAAGCTGATTCCCCTTGCCAGCGCGGGATACGGCGTTTTGATGCCCGAATACCGCGGCTTTAACGGCAACGCGGGCGCGCCATCGGAACGGGGATTGATACAGGATGCCGAAGCCGCTCTGCGCTTTGTGCGCGAAAAAACGCCCGATGCGCCCGTCGTTTATTACGGAATGTCCATGGGAACGGGTGTGGCGAACGCCTTGGCGGAAAAATTCCCGCCCGCCGCTTTGGTGCTGGAATGCGGCTTTACGTCCATGACGGCGGCGGCGCAAAACCGCTATCCGTTTTTGCCCGTCAAGCTTTTGATAAAAGACACCTACAATTCCGAAAAACGGATTGCGTCCCTAACTGCGCCCTTGCTGATTCTGCACGGGGAAAAGGACAAAACCGTTCCTGTTTCGCACGCGTACAAAATGCTGACTGCGGCGAAATCGGGCAACAAAACGATTAAAATCTATTCCGACGGACATCATATCGATTTGTACGATTTCGGGGCAAGCACCGCCGTTTTGAATTGGCTGAACGAATTGTTTTTCGAAAATGCTTTCAAAAAATAACATTTAGGTTTAGAATAAATCCCAAAAGAACATGTAGGTTTGAATCAAGAAGGAGATTCGAAATGCTGAAAGTGTTGATAGCGGTGCTGGCAATAGCGGGAATGCCGCGGAATGCCGACGCGTCCTCATACCCTCCCCCCCCCTATATTAAATGACGCG
>DEDN01000018.1:0-6784 GCA_002349565.1 Alphaproteobacteria bacterium UBA2903
CCAGGTGCTAGTACTCGTTCGGGTGTGGAGGTTCGAGTCCTCTTTTGGGCACCAACAAGTCAAAATCTCAAGGGGCGGTTCAGCCCCTTTCTTTTTTGGTAAAAGGGGATGTTATGGGGCGGATTTTTTTCCATGAGGGCGATTTGCCCGATTCCGTTAAATTCATGGGTTCCGTTGCGATCGATACGGAAACGATGGGATTGGAAATCAAGCGCGACCGCTTGTGTCTGGTGCAGCTGAGCGCCGGCGACGGCGACTGCCATATCGTCCGTTTCAAAAAGGGGCAATACGACGCCCCGAATTTAAAAGCCCTTTTGACCGATTCGAAAGTTTTGAAAATCTTTCAATACGCGCGATTCGACGTTGCGGCGATGTATCGGTATCTCGGCGTTGTCTGCGCCCCCGTGTATTGCACGAAAATCGCGTCCAAGCTTGCCCGCACGAACGCGCCCTCGCACAGTTTGAAAGCTTTGTGCGAATCTCTGCTGGGCGTCGAGCTGGAAAAAGAACAGCAATGTTCCGACTGGGGGGCTGACGAATTGACGCCCGAACAGCTGAAATACGCCGCGAACGATGTGCTTTACCTGCATCGTTTGAAGGAAAAGCTGGACGTTTTGCTGGAACGCGAAGACCGCGCCGAATATGCGAAAGCCTGTTTCGATTTCCTGCCGAATATCGGAAAAATGGATGTCGCGGGCTTTGCGTGCGAATATGTTTTTGTTCATTGAAAACTCAAAGGATTGAAGCCATGACGCCGACGGAACTTTTGCAAACGGCACACGATGTTTTGGACAAGGAAAGCAAAGCTCTGGAGCTGCTGGCAAATTCACAGGACGATTCGTTCGTTCAAGCTGTCGATGTCATTAACAAAACCAAGGGGCGCGTCATTGTAACAGGCATGGGAAAAAGCGGGCATGTCGGGCGTAAAATCGCCGCGTCGCTGTCGTCCTTGGGAACGACGGCGTACTTTGTCCACCCCGGCGAAGCCAGCCACGGCGATTTGGGCATGATTGAACCCGCCGATGTCGTTCTGGCGTTGTCAAATTCGGGCGAAGCGCCGGAGTTGAGCGACATTATCGCGTTTTGCCGCCGATTCGACATTAAATTGATCGGTATGACCGCGCGCCGCGACAGCACTTTGGCTCGGCAGTCGGATGTGGTTTTGTGCCTGCCGCCCGTTGAAGAAGCCTGCCCGTTCGGCATGGCGCCCACAACGTCGACGACTCTGATGATGGCGTGGGGCGACGCTTTGGCAATCGCGCTTTTGAAGATGCATAATTTCTCAAAAGACCAATACAAGCTGCGTCATCCGGGCGGAAAGCTGGGCAAAATGATGCTGACGGTCGCCGATTTGATGCATTCGGGCGATGAGTTGCCTTTGGTTTCCCCTGATATCGAAATGGGCGACGCTTTGGTGGAAATGAGCGAAAAGGGCTTCGGCTGTTTGGGCATTGTCGATAAAAACGGCGATTTGACGGGGATGTTCACCGACGGCGATTTGCGCCGCAGTATGACGCCCGATCTTTTGACCAAAAAAATTACGGAAGTCATGACCGTCAATCCCAAAACCGTTACGGCGGATATGGGCGCACTGGACGCTTTGCGCATTATGAACACGACGGGAAAGGGGATTACGGGGCTGTTCGTCGTGTCGGGCAAAAAGCCCGTGGGGCTGCTGCATTTGCATGACTGTTTGCGCGCGGGGCTTGCCTGATGGCTGACAAGGTTGTCGATTTAAGTCTGGCTAAATGGGGCAAAACCCGCACGGACGGGTCGGCGGAGTGGCGGCGCAAACAAAACAAGCGCATGCGGCATCACAGCCGTGTCGTCGTTTCATTGAAAGTTCTGCTGCCCAGTTTGGCGGCGGTTTTAATCGGCTTGGTGATTTTGTGGCCTCAGCTGCGGGCGCAGCAGGACGAAGCGATTTCTTTGGTGGCGTCCGAATCCGATGCCGCGCCGCAGGATCAAGTGATGGTCAATCCGCGTTTTTTCACCGTTGACGAAAAAGGCGAGCCGTTGAATATGACGGCGGAAAACGCTTTCGAACTGCCGGGGGAATCGCGCCGCATCCAGCTGAACCAGGTCAAAGCCGACATTGTTTTGAAAAACGACCGCTTTTTGGCTTTGGACGCCGACAGGGCGGTTTATTCCCAGTCGGCTGACGAAATCGAACTGTTGGACGCGGTTAATCTGTATTCGGAAGACGGCTACGAGCTGAACACGACCCAAGCCGCGATTCGTCTGAAAGACAAAAGCCTGAAAGGGACGGCGGAAACGTTTGTTCGCGCGCCCGCGGGAACGGCTGTTTCGCAAGGATTCGAGGTCGAAAAGAACGGAACGGTCATCCGTTTGACCGGTAAAACAAAAGTCGTTTTTTATCCCAACCGAAAGGACGAAGAATGAAGCTGAACGGTTTGATTTTGTGCGCTTTGCTGTCGGCGGCGTCTTTGCAGGCTCAGGCGGCGCAAATGTCGGGAACGGCGAAAAATCAGGAGATCGTCCTGACCAGCGAGGGCGGCTTGGAATGGGACAGCAACAAAAAAACGCTGACCGCCGATACCAAAGCTCTGGTTGTGCGCGGGGATACGGCGCTGGGAGCGGACAAAATCGTCGCTTATTACAACGACGTTGACGGGAAACAGGATATTTTCCGCGTCAAAGCGTTCGGACATATTGTTATCACGACGGACAAACAAATCGTTTACGCCGATACGGCGACTTACGAAATCGCCGATTCGGTCGTCATTCTGCGGGGAAATCCCGTCAAACTGATTGCGGGCGGCGAAAAAATGACCGCCAAAGTCGTTGAGCTGTGGCAGGAAAAAGGCGTTGCCGTCGCCAAAAACAACGTTGTCGCCCAAAAAGACGCCCGCAGATTGGAAGCCGACACCGTGCGCGCTTACTTCGTCCGCAACGCAGGCAGCGCGACGGAAGTCGAACGTTTCGAAGCCGATGACAACGTTACCATTACGAACGACCGCGAAAAAGTCGAAGGAAACCACGGCGTTTACTGGGTCAAAAAAGAAACCGCGATATTGGAGGGCAATGTCAAAATTTCCCAAGGCGGCAACTTCATTACGGGCGAACTTGCGGATATAAATATGAAAACGGGCGTAAGCCGCTTGCAAACGCCGTCGGAAAAGGGTAAATCTAAAAAGCAGGTGCATGGCGTTTTCATTCCCGACAGCGCAAAAACCAAAAAAGCGCAGGGACAGGGATTCGAAAAACCGCACAAACCCGATGTGTTAAAGGAAGAAAAGCGTGAAAACGGAAGCGAACGAACAGAAAAGCTCCTCAGCTCCTCAGACGAAAAAGGGGAATGACGCTCCGCGATTGGCGGCTTCGACCGACATGGGCTTGCGCGCCGTCGGGCTGTCGAAAGCGTATAAAAAACGCCCCGTTCTGCGCAACGTATCCTTTAGCGTCAACCGCGGCGAAGCGGTTGGTTTGCTGGGACCGAACGGCGCAGGCAAAACGACATCCTTTTATTGCATCACGGGTTTGATTACACCCGATTCGGGGACGGTTTCCGTTGACGGAATCGACGTGACGGGATTGCCGATGTACCGCCGCGCGCGTCTGGGTATCGGCTATCTGCCGCAGGAAGCGTCCATTTTCCGCAGCTTGAGCGTCGAAAACAACATTCGCGCGATTTTGGAAGTCGTCGAACCCAACTGGGACAGACGCGAGGAAAAGCTGGAAAGCCTGCTGAACGAATTTTCCGTTTCCCATTTGCGCCGCGCCCCTGCGATGGCTTTGTCGGGCGGTGAACGCAGACGCGTGGAAATTGCCCGCGCTTTGGCGTCCAATCCGTCCTTTATTTTGCTGGACGAGCCTTTGGCGGGAATCGATCCGATTTCCGTCGGCGAGATTCGTGATTTGGTGTCGCACCTGAAGCACCGCGGAATCGGGGTTTTGATTACGGATCACAATGTCCGCGAAACGCTGGATATTATCGATCGCGCTTATATTCTGCATGACGGCGTTGTGCTGATGGAGGGCGATCCGCAGGATGTTGTCCGCCACGAGGATGTTCGCCGCGTTTATTTGGGCGAAAAATTCGCGCTTTGACTTTAACGGCGAAGGGAGAGCCGCATGACCCTGACGCCCCGTTTGGATCTAAGAACCGCTCAATCCCTGACCATGACTCCGCGTCTGCGTCAGGCTATCGGGCTGTTGCAGATGCCCGCGGCGGAACTTGAAGCCGCTGTTGCTGAAGAACTGGAAAAAAATCCTTTTTTGGAACGCGAAAGCGATGATTCGCCTACCGAATCGGAACCTTTGGAGGATTCCGACTTTATTGGGCGCGAAGAAATGCCGTCTTTGCTGGACGGAGGGGAAGAAGCCCCGCTTGACACCAACGACGAACCGACCGAGGACAGCTTTTACGAACAGGCGGCGGACGGCGAACCGCAGGCTTTCGATTTTATGGATTCATGGAGCGGGGCGGGGGCGAAAGGCGCGGCGGACGACGATTTTTCGGCGATTGATTTATGCGAAGCGCGCGCCGATTCTTTGGAAAAACATCTGACAGACAAAATTTTTGCCGCTTTCGACGACGGCGAAGATCGTGAAACAGCTCTGCAAGTGCTTGAAAAAATGGATGAAAGCGGGTATGTCGCAACGCCTTTGACGGAAAGGCAGGAAGCCTTGCTGCCGCGGTTGCAGTCCCTTGCCCCGACGGGGGTTTTCGCGCGCGATTTGGCAGAATGTCTGGCTTTGCAGCTCAAAGAGCTTGACCGTTTCGATCCTGCGATGGAAACAATGCTGAACCATCTGGATTTGGTAGCTTTGCGTGAATACAAAAAGCTGTCGAAACTGTGCGGTGTGGACGAAAGCGACGTTGCCGACATGGTGGCGGAGATTCGCCGGTTGAACCCGAAACCCGCCGCCGACTTTGCGCCGACGCCCGCCATGGCGGTCGTTCCCGATGTGCTGCTTCGCCGCGACAAAGCGGGAAATTTCATTGTCGAATTGAATCAGGCGGCTTTGCCGCGCGTGCTGATCAATCGTGTTTATGCGGCGGAAATCACGGCGGTCGCGGGGTGTGACAAACAGGCGAAAAAGTTTTTGAACGAACATTTGTCGAATGCCGCTTTTTTAATCAAGGCTTTGAATCAGCGGGCGGAAACGATTTTGAAAGTCGCGGCGGAAATCGTCGAACGGCAGCGCGATTTCTTTATCAAAGGAGCGGCGGGGCTGAAGCCTATGGTCTTGAAAGACATCGCCGAAGCCGTCGAACTGCATGAAAGCACCGTCAGCCGCGCGACACAGCAAAAATACATCGCAACCCCCGTCGGCACGTTTGAACTGAAATACTTTTTTTCGCAAAGCGTCGGCGGTGAGGGCGATTATTCGGGGCAGGCGGTTAAAAGCAGAATCAAGGCGCTGATCGACAACGAAAAACCCGACGCGGTTTTATCCGACGAAGCGTTGGTCGTTCTGCTGAAAAGCGAAGGCGTCGATATCGCTCGGCGCACGGTCGCAAAATACCGCGAATCGATGGGGCTGCCGACTTCGGCGCGCAGAAAGCGGGACAAACGGCTTATTTTGGGGCGCAAGTGAAACATTTACTTGACTTGCGGCGTTCGGGGTCGTACCTTTGCAAGCTAAGTGGGGCTGTTTCCCCACGGAAGTTTTAACTTTTTAACTAACGAGAACGGCACTATGAAAATTGCTATTACAGGTAAACAGATCGATATCGGAACCAGCTTGCGTTCTTATGTCGAGGAACACATTGAAAATACCGTCAAAAAGTATTTCGAAAACCCGCTGAACGCTACGGTTTCCTTTTCCAAAGAAGGCTCGATGATCCGCGCGGACATTTCCGTCCATCCGATCAGCAGCGTTTTGGTTCAGGGCAGCGCCAGCACGGGCGACGCCTATGCCGCTTTCGATTCCGCCAACGACCGCATCGGCAAACAGCTGCAGCGTTACAAAAAACGTTTGACGAATCATAAATTCGATGCCGAAACCGTGAACTTTGCCGTTATCGAACCGGAAAAAGAAGCGGAAGACGATTCTTTGCCGCAGGACGAATCCGCACCCGTCGTTGTCGCGGAAATGCAGTCCGAACTGCCGCTCTGCACGGTCAGCGGCGCCGTTATGCGCATGGACTTGGCGGATGTTCCCGCTTTGATGTTCCGCAATGTTGCCCACGGCGGTTTGAACATGGTTTACCGCCGCGCCGACGGCAATATCGGCTGGGTCGATCCGCAGGCGTAATTTCGGGTAAAGTTATGCTTTTGTCGGAATTGCTGACTCCTCGGCAAATCATCCCCGATTTAAAAGTTACCAGCAAGAAGCAAGCTCTGACCGAGCTTGCTTCTTTTGCGGCGGGGGATTTGGGAATCGAGGACAGAACGATTGCGGATGTGCTGATCGAACGGGAACGGCTGGGATCGACGGGCGTCGGTCGCGGGGTGGCGATTCCACATGGAAAGCTGCCGCAAATCGATCGGCTGTATCTGGCGTTTGCGCGGCTGTCAAAACCCGTAGCGTTCGATTCGCCCGACGGCAAGCCCGTTGATTTGCTTTTTTTGCTGTTGACGCCGGAAAACGCGGGCGGCGACCATTTGACCGCTTTGGCAAAAGTGTCGCGTATGATGCGCGACGAACGCTTTTGCACGCTGTTGCGCGGAATGGACAGCGCGGAAGCCATATATTCCGCTTTTCTGGAAAGTGAACAAAAATAAAATCGTTTTTTTGATTTTTTTTGTTGACAAAGGAAAACGATAAGGGCATATTAACCCTGTTTTCGGGGGTGTAGCTCAGCTGGGAGAGC
>DEDN01000018.1:7007-7196 GCA_002349565.1 Alphaproteobacteria bacterium UBA2903
AAAAATCCCGAACTTGCGAGGGCTATAGCCCGAAGCAATTATTATAAAATCGAATTTGCGAGCCTGCGATAGCTGGCGCGGCAATCCCGGGACGCTGACGCATAAGTGCCGACTAAGGCAGGGATTTTTTCAATAAAATATGAAATCCCCAAATTTGAGAACCTGTTTTTTTCTGTAAAACTCTTCACA
>DEDN01000018.1:7245-7695 GCA_002349565.1 Alphaproteobacteria bacterium UBA2903
GACTTGACAAGCGAATAGGGGGGTGGGGTATGATAAAATAAGAGTGTGTGTATCCGCCTGCAAAACGGTGGGGAAAGGGGATATTATGAAGCGATTTTTGCTGGTTTTGGTAGGACTGTTGCTGTTTCCAACGACAGGTAAAACTCAATCGACATATTTTGATTCTCAAGCTGGTACTAGGAAGTCTTGCGGTCTTCACTGCAACGGTTGCGAAGAGTTTCTTGTACAGCCTGAAATGGAGGGAGGCGGTTGCGGCGGGATAGGTATGTATGGATATATAAGTGTACCTGATTGCTATTCCTGTGATGACGGATATGAGATGAAGACGAAGTGGGCATTATGTTCTGGATTGACGTATTCTAATTCCAAGCGTTCTTGGTATACAGTGTGCAAACCAAAATGTGCCGCGGGGGAATACGCGGACGCATCGGGGAACTGCGTATCGTGTTC
>DEDN01000035.1:0-74151 GCA_002349565.1 Alphaproteobacteria bacterium UBA2903
TCGTTTCTAAAATTATCGAGTAACTAAAGGAAAATTGATCATGGAAGGTCAAAATATTAGAATTCGCCTGAAAGCCTTCGACCATCGGTTGTTGGATCAGTCGACTCGCGAGATTGTAAACACCGCAAAACGTACGGGTGCGCAAATTTGTGGTCCTATCCCCTTGCCAACTCGTATAGAAAAGTTTACAGTAAACCGTTCGCCGCACGGTAATAAGAAGTCGCGCGAACAGTTTGAAATCCGCACTCATAAACGGGTGCTTGACATTATCGATCCGACGCCGCAGACGGTTGACGCTTTGATGAAGCTCGACTTGGCTGCCGGTGTTGACGTCGAAATTAAACTTTAAAGGATAAAAGAGCCATGCGTAGTGGTCTTATCGCTGAAAAAATCGGCATGACTCGCCTTTTCACGGACGACGGGGCTCATGTCCCCGTCACCGTTCTGAAGGTTGAGGGTTGCAAGGTCGTCTCTGTCCGCACGAAAGACAAAGACGGTTATGTTGCGTTGCAGTTGGGCTTCGGCACAGCCAAAGCGAATCGCTTGTCCAAAGCGGTGCGCGGTCACTTTGCCAAAGCGAACAGCGAATTGAAACGCAAGTTAGTTGAATTCCGGGTTAGTGAGGATTGCGTCCTTAACCCCGGCGATGAATTGTCCGCCAATCACTTTGTTGCCGGTCAGTTTGTCGATGTAGTCGGTACCTCTTTGGGTAAAGGGTTTGCCGGTGCCATGAAACGGCATAATTTTGCCGGTCTTGAAGCTACACACGGTGTGTCTGTTTCTCACCGCTCGTTGGGTTCCACGGGTAACCGTCAGGATCCGGGTCGTGTCTTCAAGGGTAAGAAGATGGCTGGACATTTGGGTGCGGAACGGGTCACCGTTCAGAATTTGAAAGTCGTCGCGACGGATACCGACCGTGGTTTGATCATGGTCAAAGGTGCCGTTCCGGGCTTTGAAGGCGCCTATGTTTTGATTAAAGATGCAGTGAAAAAAGCTCTTCCGAAGGAAGCTCCGATGCCTGCCGGTTTGAAAGCCAAGGCCGAAGCTGTCAAAGAAGCGGCTCCTGCAGCTGAAGAAGTGAAGGAATAACGGCGATGAAATGTGATATCGTCAATTTGGACAATCAGAGCGTCGGCTCGATCGAACTCGCTGACAGCGTTTTCGGCGCCGAAGTTCGCGCGGACATTTTGAGCCGCGTTGTCAACTGGCAGTTGGCCAATCGTCGTGCCGGTACGCACAAAACCAAAACGATTGCCGAAGTCAGCGGTACGACCAAAAAGCCGTACAAGCAGAAAGGCACGGGTAATGCCCGTCAAGGCTCTCTGCGTGCGACTCAGTTCCGCGGCGGCGGCATCAGCTTCGGTCCGGTCGTGCGTTCGCACGCTCAGGATTTGCCGAAAAAAATCCGTCGTTTGGGTATGCGTTGCGCTCTGTCTGTCAAAGCGCAGAACGGCAAGCTCATCGTTGTCGACGAACTGAAATTGCCGGAAGTCAAGACGAAAGAATTGTTGGCGAAAATGAATAAACTGGGTGTTGAATCCGCTTTGTTCGTCGGCGGTGCCGAATTGGACAACAACTTTAATCTGGCTGCCCGCAACATCGTCGGCGTTGACGTTTTGCCGCAGCAAGGTGCCAATGTTTATGATATTTTGCGCCGCGACACTTTGGTTCTGACCAAAGAAGCTGCCGAGAACTTGGAGGCTCGTCTGAAATGAGTAAGCCGGAAATTAAAGTAACGGAAAAAATGTACGATACGTTGGTGCATCCGATTATTACGGAAAAAGCGATGAAATGTTCCGAAAACGGACAGGTCACTTTCCGTATTCCGTTGACAGCGACGAAAACTGACGTTAAAAAGGCTGTCGAAGCTTTGTTCAACGTCAAAGTGAAATCTGTGAACACCGTTCGCGTCGGCGGCAAAACGAAACGTTTCCGCGGCACGGTCGGTACGCGCAGCGACTATAGAAAAGCGATTGTTACCTTGGCTGAAGGCAGCAATATCGACTTTACGACGGGAGTGTAAGAAATGGCGTTAAAAACGTTTAATGCGGTAACCCCCAGCCGCAGACACCTGGTTCTGGTGGAACGCAGCGATCTGTACAAGGGCGGTCCCGTGAAAGAATTGACCGAAGGTTTGAGCAAAACCGGCGGTCGCAACAACCAAGGACGCATTACCAGCCGTCGTATGGGCGGCGGTCATAAACGTCGATACCGTTTCATCGACTTCAGACGCAACAAGTTTGACGTCGCCGCTACGGTCGAACGTTTGGAATACGATCCGAACCGTACGGCGTTCATTGCTCTGGTCAAATATGAAGACGGCGAACGTTCTTATATTTTGGCTCCGCAGCGTTTGCAGGCGGGCGATGTCGTCATTTCCGGTGAAAAAGTCGATATCAAACCGGGCAACGCTATGCCGTTGAAAAACATGCCCGTCGGTACCGTTGTTCATAACGTTGAACTGAACCCCGGTCGCGGCGGTCAAATCGCCCGTTCCGCCGGTTGCTATGCTCAGTTGATCGGTAAAGACGCCGGTTATGCGCAGTTGCGTTTGAACTCGGGCGAATTGCGCTTGGTTCGCGGTGAATGTCTGGCTTCCGTCGGCGCTGTTTCCAATGCCGACAAGCAGAACGAAAACAGCGGCAAAGCCGGTCGCGCCCGTTGGCTGGGCGTTCGTCCGTCCGTCCGCGGCGTTGCGATGAACCCGGTTGATCACCCGTTGGGTGGTGGTGAAGGTCGTTCTTCGGGCGGTCGTCATCCGGTTACCCCGTGGGGTAAATGCACTAAAGGCAAAAAGACCCGTACGAACAAGAAGACCAATGTCTTCATTATGCGTACTCGTCATGCTGCTAAGAAAAAAGCTTAAGTAGGAGGGTAGTAGATTATGTCTCGTTCCGTTTGGAAAGGTCCCTTTGTTGACGGTTACCTTCTGACAAAAGCAGAAAAGGTTCGTGCATCGGGACGTAACGAAGTGATCAAAACGTGGTCGCGTCGTTCCACCATTCTGCCGCAATTTGTTGGGTTGACTTTTGGCGTGTATAACGGTAAAAAGTTTATTCCGGTTTTGGTTACCGAAAACATGATTGGTCATAAAATGGGCGAATTCGCTCCGACCCGCACGTTTTACGGTCACGCAGCCGACAACAAAGCCAAGAAAGGCTAATGAAAATGGTAGCGAAAAAGAATATGAAAACAGCAATGGCCTGCGGTCGTGCGTTGAGAACCAGTACGCGTAAGTTGAACCTTGTCGCCGCGTCGATTCGCGGGATGGCGGTTGAAAAAGCTTTGACGCAGCTGACCTTTTCTCCGCGCCGCATTGCGGGTGAAGTCAAAAAAGTATTGCAGTCGGCGATCGCCAATGCCGAAAACAACCACAACATGGACGTTGACAAACTGGTCGTTTCCGAAGCTTATGTCGGTAAAGGTCTGGTTATGAAACGTTGGCAGGCTCGCGCTCGCGGTCGTGCCGGTCGTGTTGAAAAGATGTTTTCCAACCTGACGGTTGTTGTTGCTGAAAACGAGGAGCGTTAAAATGGGCCAGAAAGTTAACCCGATTGGTTTACGTTTGGGAATTAACCGTACTTGGGATTCCCGTTGGTTCGCTGATGGCGATTACGCCAAACAGTTGCACGAAGATTTCAAA
The DNA here is from genome assembly GCA_002349565.1 of Alphaproteobacteria bacterium UBA2903. Taxonomy (GTDB): domain Bacteria; phylum Pseudomonadota; class Alphaproteobacteria; order CAAGCB01; family CAG-977; genus UBA2903. The sequence continues at coordinate 3,644 of DEDN01000035.1, forward strand.
ATTCGTGAATTTTTGAAAAAACGTTTGGCTTTGGCGGGCATTAGCCGCGTCATCGTCGAACGTCCGGCGAAAAAAGCCCGCATTACGATTCATTCCGCCCGTCCCGGTGTTGTCATCGGCAAAAAAGGGCAGGACATTGATGTCTTGAAGAATGAATTGCAGAAAATGACCGGCAACGAAGTTCACTTGAACATTGTTGAAGTACGCAAGCCGGAATTGGACGCTCAGTTGGTTGCGGAAAGCATTGCTCAGCAGTTGGAACGTCGTGTTTCCTTCCGCCGCGCGATGAAACGCTCGGTTCAGTCCGCCATGCGTCAGGGTGCCGAAGGCATCCGTATCAACTGCGGCGGACGTTTGGGCGGTGCCGAAATCGCGCGTACCGAATGGTACCGTGAAGGTCGCGTGCCGTTACACACCTTGCGCGCCGACGTAGATTATGGTATATCTACTGCACATACGACATACGGAGCTTGCGGGATCAAAGTCTGGATTTTCAAAGGTGAAATCATGGCTCATGATCCGATGGCGCAGGACAAACGTCTGTCGGACGGACAACGCTAAGAGAGGACAGAAGAGATGTTAAGTCCTAAAAGAACAAAATTCCGCAAGCAGTTCAAAGGTCGTATCCACGGCGTTGCGAAAGGCGGAACCACCTTGGCTTTCGGATCTTTCGGTCTGAAAGCGTTGGAGCCGGAACGTGTTACGGCTCGTCAGATTGAAGCGGCTCGCCGCGCGATTGTGCGCCACATGAAACGTCAGGGACGTTTCTGGCTGCGCATGTTCCCGGATGTTCCCGTTTCCAAGAAGCCCCCTGAAGTTCGTCAGGGTAAAGGTAAAGGCAATCCCGAATTTTGGGTTTGCCGCATTAAACCGGGTCGCATCATGTTTGAAATTGACGGCGTATCCGAAAAGACTGCGCGTGAAGCTTTCGATTTAGCTGCCGCTAAACTGCCCATCAAGGCACGTTTCGTTTCCCGCAGCGTGGTTGAGGAGGCTTAAGCTATGGCTAAAATTAAAGATTTGCGTGCAAAGACCGAAGATGAACTGAACGAACAGGTCATTGCTTTGAAGAAAGAAGGCATGAACCTGCGCTTTCAGCAGACAAGCGGTCAGTTGACCAATACCGCGCGTATGGGTCAAGTGAAACGTGAAATCGCTCAGATCAAAACGATTTTGACTGAACGTAAGGGGTCTAAGGAGTAATAAGATGCCCAAACACATTTTACAGGGTGTGGTCGTCAGCGACAAGATGGACAAAACCGTCGTTGTCAAAGTTGAACGCCGCGTTATGCACCCGATCTATAAAAAATTCATCCGGCGTTCCAAAAAATACGCCGCTCATGACGAACTCAACCAGTTCAAGGTCGGCGATATCGTTCGCATCCGCGAATGCCGTCCGCTTTCCAAGTCCAAAACTTGGGAAGTTCTGGTCGATGCCGTTTAATCGGGAAAGTGAAGGAATTATCCCATGATTCAAATGCAAAGCAACCTGGATGTCGCTGATAACTCCGGTGCACGCAAAGTACAGTGCATCAAGGTATTAGGTGGATCCAAACGTAAGACGGCGGCTGTCGGCGACGTTATTGTTGTTTCTATTAAAGAAGCGATACCTCGCGGCCGTGTGAAAAAAGGTGATGTGCACCGCGCAGTTATCGTGCGTACCAAAAAAGAAATTCGTCGTGCAGACGGAAGCGCTATCAGATTTGATACCAACGCCGCCGTTCTGATCAACAAAGACGGCGAACCCATCGGTACGCGTATCTTTGGCCCGGTGACAAGAGAATTGCGTGCGAAGAAATATATGAAAATTATTTCTTTGGCGCCTGAAGTAATTTGATGTTTTAGAGGGTCAAAATGAAAATCAAAAAAGGTGATCAAGTCATCGTGACGACCGGTCGCGACAAAGGCAAACAGGGTGAAGTCCTGCGCGCTATGCCGAAATTCAACAAGGTCGTCGTTCAGGGGGTAAATATGGTCAAACGCCACACTCGTCCGTCTCAGACGAGTGCCGGCGGTATCATCTCCAAGGAAGCTCCGATCGACGTTTCGAACGTCGCTCTGATCGATCCGGAGACGGGAAAGGCCACCCGCGTCGGTTTTAAAGTCGTTGACGGACAAAAAGTGCGTGTCGCCAAAAAGTCCGGCAAAGTCATCGCTGCTGCCAAGAAATAAGGAGATTGAGAAATGACTGCAAGACTTTATGAACACTATAAAAAGGTTCTGCGTCCGAAGCTGGAAAAAGAATTTGGTTACAAAAACCAGATGGAAATCCCCCGCTTGGAAAAAATCGTCATCAACATGGGTGTCGGTCGCGATGCCGTTGTTGACCGCAAGGCTGTCGATTCGGCTGTCAAAGATTTGACGGCGATTGCCGGTCAGAAGCCTGTTGTTACCTATGCCAAAAAATCCATTGCGGCGTTCAAGCTGCGTGAAGGCATGCCCATTGGCTGCAAAGTTACGCTGCGTCGCGAAAGAATGTACGAATTTCTGGATCGTCTGGTCACGATGGCTCTGCCGCGCGTCCGCGACTTCCGTGGAATTTCTAACAAAAGTTTTGATGGCAAGGGCAACTACGCCATGGGATTGAAAGAACAGATTATTTTCTTGGAAATCGATTATGATTCTGTTGATAAAATCCGTGGTCTTGATATAGTATTCTGCACATCGGCGAAAACCGACAAGGAAGCGAAAGCTCTGTTGGCGGGATTCGATATGCCGTTTGCTAAAAACTAAAGAGCGATTGGAGTAGAAAAATATGGCAAAAACAAGTGCTGTAGAACGTAATAAGAGACGTGAACGCAAAGTGAAACAGTTCAGAGCGCGTCGCGATGCTCTTAAAGCTGTCATCAACGATCGTTCGAAATCCGAGGAAGAACGCTTTTCCGCCGTTTTGAAACTGGCTGAATTGCCGCGCGATTCGTCGCGCACCCGCGTTCATTCCCGTTGTGAGCTGACAGGGCGCGCTCGCGGTAACTACCGCAAGTTCAAACTGTCGCGTGTTGTGTTGCGGGATTTGGCCTCTGCAGGTCAGATTCCCGGCATGGTCAAGTCTAGTTGGTAATTAAGGAGAGATACTGCCATGTCATTTTCCGATCCGTTGGGAGATATGCTGACCCGCATTCGTAACGGTCAGCAGGCTCGCAAGAGCGACATTAAAGTGCCGGCTTCCAAATTGCGTGAAAACGTTCTGGAAGTTTTGAAACGCGAAGGTTACATCCGCGGCTATGAACGCGTCAACCTGCGCAAAGGCATTGATGAAATCAAAGTTGAACTGAAATATTACGAAGGTCGCCCCGTCATCAGCGAAATCGTTCGCGTTTCGACGCCGGGTCGCCGCGTATACTCGGGCGTTAAAGAATTGCAGAAATTCTACAACGGTTTGGGTATTTCCGTTTTGTCGACGCCGCAGGGCGTTATGTCGGATCACGAAGCTCGTCAGGCGAATGTCGGCGGCGAGATTCTGTGCAAAGTATTCTAAGGGGAGTTTAAAACATGTCACGTGTTGGTAAATACCCTGTCATTGTTCCCGCGGACGTCAAGGTCGACATCAACGGTCAGATCGTTAAAGTCAAAGGGAAGCTGGGTGAAATGGAATATACGGCTGCCGATGACGTCGATTTGAAGTTGGAAGACAACAAATTGTGGGTTCATCCGCGCAAATCCGAAACGGGAATCAACCGTTCCTCTTGGGGAACGACCCGCGCCCGTTTGAATAACCTGGTCAAAGGTGTTCATGACGGATTTTCCAAAAAGCTGGAAATCATCGGCGTCGGTTACAAAGCGCAGGTTCAGGGCAAAATTCTGAAAATGAGCTTGGGCTTCAGCCATGATGTCGATTTTGAAATTCCTGCCGGATTGAAGGTGACCTGTGCCACCCCGACGAATGTCGAAATTACGGGTGTCGATAAACAGGAAGTCGGTCAGTTTGCGGCGGTCATCCGCGCAAAACGCCCGCCTGAACCCTACAAGGGCAAAGGAATTAAATACGAGGGTGAATTCATCCTGCGTAAAGTTGGTAAGAAGAAGTAAAGGGTAACGAAGATGAGTAAGGCAAGAGAACAATTTATAGGTCGCCGTATTCGTACACGCGCTTCTTTGCGTCGCAAAAACAACGGTCGTATCCGTTTGTCCGTTCATCGTACGGGAATGCACATTTATGCACAGATCATTGACGACAAGCAGGGCAAGACTCTGGCTGCCGCCTCTACGATGGAAAAGGATATCAAAGCTCAGGTCAAAAACGGGGCGACGGTTGCCGCCGCCGCTATCGTCGGCAAAATTGCCGCCGAACGCGCTTTGGCCGCCGGTGTGAAGGAAGTTTGCTTCGACCGCGGCGGATACGTTTATCACGGTCGCGTCAAAGCTTTGGCGGATGCCGCCCGTGAAGCCGGTTTGTCATTCTAAAGGAAAGAAGAAAAATGGCACGCACACCTAATACAGAACGCCGTCGCGGCGGCGATAAAGAACGCGAAAACGATCAACGCGCAGATCAGCGCATTGAACGTGACCGCGAATCGGACGAGATTATCGACAAGCTCGTATACGTCAACCGCGTCGCAAAGACCGTTAAAGGCGGTCGCCGTATGGCTTTTGCGGCTTTGGTCGTTGTCGGCGATCAGCGCGGTCGCGTTGGATTTGCTTCCGGCAAAGCCCGCGAAGTTCCCGAAGCGATTCGCAAAGCGACCGAAAAGGCGAAACGCGACATGATTCGCATTCCTTTGAAAGAAGGTCGCACGCTGCATCATGACGCGCGCGGCACATTCGGAGCAGGTTCCGTGATTTTGCGTACGGCTCCCGCCGGTACGGGAATCATTGCGGGCGGTCCTATGCGCGCTGTCTTTGAAACCATGGGGATTCAGGACATCGTTGCCAAATCGACCGGTTCGCAGAACCCGCACAATATGATCAAAGCGACGTTCGAAGCTTTGAAAACCATCAATTCTCCGCGTATGATTGCGGCAAAGCGCGGTAAAAAGGTTGGCGACATCGTTGCCGATCGTGACGGCGCGAACGCTGCCGATGCAGTAAAGGAATAACAAGATGGCTAAGACAATCAAAGTAAAACAGACCGGAAGCATCATCGGTGCGACAAAAGTGCAGCGCGCAACGATGCTCGGCTTGGGGCTGAAGAAAATGAACGCCGTTAAGGAATTGCAGGATACCCCCGCAGTTCGCGGCATGATTACCAAGGTTGCTCACTTAGTAACAGTGGTTGAAGACTAATAAGCGGCGGAGGTGCCGTTTCAAGCGGCACTTCTGCTTTTATCAAAGCGAGTTAAAAAATGAAACTGAATGAAATTCGTGATAACGAAGGCGCACGCAAAGGTCGTATGCGCATTTGCCGCGGCATCGGCAGCGGTAAAGGCAAGACCGGCGGTCGCGGCGGAAAAGGTCAGACTGCTCGTACAGGCGTAGCGATTAACGGTTTTGAAGGCGGTCAGATGCCGATTTACCGTCGTTTGCCCAAACGCGGCTTCAACAACATTTTCGCCAACAAATATGCGGAAATCAACTTGGGTCGTTTGCAGGCGGCGATTGATAAAGGCGTTATTGACGCGTCCAAAGAAATCGATGCCGAAGTTTTGGTTGCCGCCGGCGTGCTGAAACAGAGCTATGACGGCATTCGTTTGCTGGGCAACGGTGAGTTGACCGCGAAAGTGACGTTGAAAGTCGCCGGTTCGACGGAAGCTGCGAAAGCGGCTGTCGAAAAGGTTGGCGGTCAAGTCATTATTGCCGAATAAGGCGACCGATTTCGAACGAAAAAGCAAAAGAGGGGGAAACCCTTCTTTTGCGTGTTTAAGAAAAACAATTAACTTAACGGATTAAAAAATATGGCCTCTTTATCAGATAAAATGTCGACCGGGTTGGGTTGGGATACTTTTTCCAAAGCGACAGACCTGCAAAAACGTCTTCTTTTTACCTTGGGGGCGATGATTGTGTACCGTTTGGGCACATTTATTCCTTTGCCCGGAATCAATTCGGTTGCTTTGGCTGACATTTTTGCCAGGCAGTCGGGCGGCATTCTGGGAATGTTCAATATGTTTACGGGCGGTGCGTTGTCCCGTATGACGCTGTTTGCGTTAAACATCATGCCGTATATTTCGGCATCCATTATCGTTCAGCTGGCGGCTTCCGTTATTCCGTCGCTGATGGCGTTGAAAAAAGAAGGTGAATCCGGACAGCGCAAGATGACGCAATACACGCGTTATCTGACGGTTTTGATTACGATCGTTCAAGGTTACGGCTTGGCTTTGGGGTTGGAAGCGATGGTCAGTTCGACGGGATCGTCCGCCGTTGTGAATCCGGGGCAGTGGTTCCGTTTTACGACGGTTGTTTCCCTGTTGGGCGGCACAATGTTCATCGTTTGGCTGGGCGATCAAATCACGGCGCGCGGAGTCGGCAACGGTTCGTCGCTGATCATCACGGCGGGTATCGTTGCGGGTATTCCGATGGGTTTGGCGCAAACGTTTGAATTGGCGCGTGCGGGATCTTTGTCGACGATTACGCTGTTTTTCCTGTTGTTTATGGTTTTGGCGCTGGTTTATTTTGTGGTGTTTATGGAACGCGCTCAGCGCCGTATTCTGATCCAGTATCCGAAGCGTCAGATGAACGGTCGCGTCATGAACGGCGAAAGTTCGCATTTGCCGCTGAAAATCAATCCGACGGGCGTTATTCCGCCTATCTTTGCCAGCTCTTTGCTGCTGTTGCCGATGACGATTGTCAATTTTTCCGCCAAAGACGGACAGGGTGCGGACTGGGTTGTGACGCTGTCCACAATGCTGGCGCACGGTCGTCCGCTGTATTTGGCGCTGTATGCGGGATTGATTGTCTTCTTTACGTTCTTTTATACGGCGGTTGTGTTCAATCCCGAAGAAACGGCTGACAATCTGAAACGTCACGGCGGCTTTATCGCAGGGATTCGTCCGGGAAAAAGTACGGCGGATTATCTGGATTATGTGATTACGCGTTTGACGGTTTTGGGTTCCGTTTATTTGGCTGCGATTTGCTGCTTCCCCGAAATCATGATTGCGAAGTATTCCGTTCCGTTTGTTTTGGGCGGCACGACGTTGCTTATCGTTGTATCGGTGACCATGGATTTCGCAACGCAAATTCAATCCCATTTGTTGGCGTACCAGTATGAAGGCTTGATGAAAAAAGCCAGATTAAAAGGACACTTGAAGTGATAAGCAACGGCAAGCACCTTGTTTTAATGGCTCCTCCGGGGGGCGGTAAAGGAACACAGGCGCGGCTGTTGCGTGACGCTCTGCAAGTCCCCCATTTGTCGACGGGCGAGATGCTGAGAAATGCGGGGCGGGCGGGAACCCCCATAGGATTGCAAGCCAAGGCGTTGATCGACAAAGGTAACTTTGTTCCCGACGGGATGATTATTTCCATTATTTCCGAGCGGTTGGACGAACCCGATTGCAAAGACGGCTTTATTTTGGACGGTTTTCCCAGAACTTTGCCGCAAGCGAAAGCTTTGGATGAACTGTTGTTCGAAAAAGGGCGCCGTTTGGATCATGTGATTGAAATCCAAGTTCCCGACGATATCATCATTCAGCGCATTATCGGTCGTTTTTCCTGTGCGGATTGCGGCGCGATGTACCATGATACGCTGAAGCCGACAAAAGTGTTTGGGAAATGTGATGAATGCGGCGGTTCGAACTTTACCAGACGCCCTGACGACAACTGGCAGACGGTTGTGGAACGCTTGAAAACATATAAATCGGTGACGACGCCTGTTTTGCCGTATTACGAATATCAAGGGCTGCTGACGACGATTGACGGAACGGGAACGGTTGAGGCGGTTTCTGACAAAATCCGAAAAATCATCGGATTGTAACGCCCGATAGAGGAAAAAAGCCATGGGAATTCTGGACGAAGCGCGGGAAGAATTGCGGCAATCGGCGACGGCTTTGAAGTGGGAAGAACCGTTGGTCGGATTTGATTTGGCGGGCGACAGTCAAGAACAAAAAACGCGCTTGTCCCATATCGTCAATACGATTGCCAAAGGATCGCCGTTTGGCAAAAAGATTTTGCAGGATGCTTGCGATGCGGGCTATTCGCTGGCGATGGAGCATATGTTCGGGGCTTTGGGGGCTTGCGAACCCGAAAATAAAAAGATTCTGCTTAATCCGTCCATGCCGAACGAGGATTTGGTGGCGACGCTGGTTCATGAAGCGCGCCATGCCCAGCAAGACGAACGCGCTTCATGGCAAACCGCGCGGGGAAACAGCGATTTTGCGACAGAGCTGAAGCTTTACCGCGCGGCGGAAGCCGATGCGGAGGCGGCGGCGGTTGCGGCTTGTTACGAAATCAGGCAAAACACGGGCAATGCGGCGCCTTTTTGTGCAAGCGCGGATCGCGATTCGCTGATTGTTGCCGCTTTTTCTTCAAAAAAGGATGCGTCTGGAAAAGTTACGCCTGCAATGCTTCGCGCCGCTTTTGACGGATGGTTCGAAGATCAGCCGATTATGGAAGAATACGAACGTTCCTATCTGGTTGAAGAGATGGACGATGCGGTCAGATCCGGCAATTTTTCAAAAAGGCAGGGCGGACAAAGCCTGTCGTCGCGCCAAATCGTCGAAACATACTGCACGGATGCGGACGGTCGGTGCTATTGGTCGGTAAATCCCGATGTTTTGGAGGAACGCGGCAGACTGGCGATTGGTTCCAAAACACGCAAATCGGCGGAACGGTTTTACCAAGCACGCTTTGAAAAAACAGGACAGGCATCGGATGCGACTTATGCCGATCTGGAAGTGCGCGGCAATCCTTTCAATATGTCCGAACGAATCGGGTTGTTGAAGCAAGCTTTTTCGAAAGAATACAGGGATACTTTTTCACGCGATATGAAGCCGTCCGTTGAATTTGAAAAAAGCGGTTCGTTGTTGGAAAAGCGGCGGTTGAATCATATCGTCAACGAAGTTTGTCGGGACAAAAACGCCCGAAAAGACTTGCAGGCTTTGAAATCGGCGGGATATTCGCTGACTATGGAAAGTTTGGGCAAAGCGGCTGCCGTTCGCGACGACAAAAACAAAGTCGTTATTTTGGCGCGGCGCGCTTCGGACAAAGAATTGCAAACAGCTTTAAGCAAAGAGGCGCGCCATATCGCCGCCGTTGAACTGACGGCAATCAAGCGGAAAACGGTTTGCAGAGGATAGATTTCCTTTCATCTGAATTTTATCTGAAATTTTTGAAAACAAAGAAAAACAAAGATGTTTTCTTTTGTTTGTGCCGTTTGTGAAATGGTATTCAGAGGAAATTGCAATGAAAATTCTGCTGGTTGAAGACGATTTCAAGCTGGGGCAGGCGACAAAACGGCTGTTTGAATACGAACATTGTGCGGTTGATTGGGCGCAAGACGGAGCGGAGGCTTTGAAACTGCTGGAAAGCAGTTTGGAGTGTGCCTACGATGTCATTGTTTTGGACTGGATGCTGCCCGAAATCAATGGATTGAGCTTGTGCCGTCTGATGCGGAACAAATACGGCTATCAGGGCGGAATTATTTTTGTTACCGCCAAAGGCGAAGTGGACGATTGCGTGCAGGCGCTTGATACAGGGGCGGACGATTTTGTCGTCAAGCCGTTTCAAATCAAAGAGCTGCTGGCGCGAATCAACGCCGTTTGCCGCCGTAAAAGCAAGCCGTTCGTCGATACCGTTTATTCGCATAACGGTGTTTCGATCAATCGCGATTTATGCACAGTTGCTTGCGGCGGGGCGGAATTGCGGCTGCGCAAAAAGGAATTTTCCCTGTTCGAAATACTGTTTGTCAATTTAAACACGATTCTGCCCCGCGCGGCTTTGTTTGAAAAAGTGTGGTTCGACAAGCCCGAAACAAATATGGAAAGCTTGGATTCGCATATTTACATGCTGCGCAAAAGCTTGCGGATTTTCCCGAAGATCCGCATTACGCTGATAAAAAACATCGGTTACAGAATGGAAATCGACCCGTGATAAAAAAATTGCGCCATGCTTTGACAATCAAATATACGCTGATTTTGACATGTCTGCTGTTTGCGGGTTTGATTGCCAGTTTCGCCGCATACCGCCACACGGGTTTCCAGCTGCTGCAAAGCGGGTTGAAAAGCTATTTGGCGGAAGAAGTGCAGGAAATGCGGCATGCTTTAAAGGCGGGGACTTTTGCTGAAGATATCCGCACCGTTAAATCCAGCGTCAAATCCATGCATAATTTTACTTATGTTTTGATTGACGGCAAAATCGTTCGCGCCGAACGTCCGTTTGACGAAGCGGCGGCGAATCAACTGGAGCGGAAACTGTCAAGCGGAAAGTACAAATCGGGAAAGATATACCGTGAAAAGGTCAAAGGATGGCGTTTTTTGATTGCCAAGCAGAATTTGGGCAATATCGAAATTTTTGTTGCGGCGAACTATTCGCCCGTTCACAGAAATGTGCGTGCATACGCGCAAAATGCGCTGATTGCCGCTTTGATCGCCATTGTTTTGTCGTATTTCGCCGGCGGGTGGTTTGCGGCAAAGTCTTTTGATTATATTGAACAAAGCTATGAAAAGCAAAAGCGGTTCGTATCCGACGCGGCGCATGAATTTCGCACGCCGCTGACGATTTTGTATTCGTATGCCGAGCTGTTGGAATACGCCCCCGAAAAATCGGAGATTATTGCGGACATCAAAGACGAAATCCAACAAATGAGCGATATGGTTGACCGTCTGCTGGCAATCGCCCGTTATGACAATTCAGGCGCGGTTGCGCACTTTGAACGTTTTTCGCTGACGGCGCTGGCGCAAAGCGTAATCAAGCCTTGGGCGGCATTGTATCCGTCGGGAACTTTCGAGTTGGACGGCAACGGCGTTGAAATTACGGCGGATAAAACGATGATTCGCCAGCTGTTGGGAATACTGCTGGACAATGCCGTAAAATATACGGGCGAAGACAAAAAAATCAGCGTATCGCTTGCCCAAAAGTCAAATGCCGTCGAAATCGCCGTCAAAGACAACGGCATCGGCATAGAACGTGACAATTTGCCCAAAATTTTCGACCGTTTTTGGCGGGCGGAAGCCGCGCGTCATGAAAAAGGACTGGGGCTTTCTTTGGCGGAAACAATCGTCAATCTGCACAACGGCACTATCCGCGCGGACAGCACGATCGGGGCGGGAACGACGTTCACGGTCGTTTTGCCGCAAAATTTCAGATAAATTTCAGACAGGCGGGCTACGTTTTCTTTGATAAGGAAACGAGGGCTTTTATGAAAAAAACGCTGATTTTTATTTTTGTTGCTGCCGTTTGCGGGCATTTCGGGCATTACCAACATGATTTCGTCGGGGACGGCGGGACGCGCTACCGTAACGATGCAGTTCGACTTGAACCGAAATGCCGATGTCGCCGCGCAAGAGGTGCAGTTCGCCATCAACAATGTTTCGGGGCAGCTGCCCAAAGATATGCCGTCCCTACCCAAATGGCAGAAGGTCAATCCCGCCGATATGCCGATTTTGGTATTGATTTTGAAATCCGACGTTCTGCCGCTGACGGTTTTGAGCGATCTGGCGGAAAACGTTATCACCAAACAGCTGAGCCAAATTCCGGGCATTGCGGATTTTCCGCTTATCGGACAGCAGCGTCCCGCCATTGCCGTCAAAGTTGATCCCGAACGGCTGACGGCGGTCGATCTGACGTTGGAAGATGTCCGCGCCGCTTTGCAAAAAGCCAGCGTGAACCTAGCCAAAGGGACGGTGTACGGCGCGCAGTCGACAACGGTTTTACAGATAAACGATCAGCTGTTTTCGCCCGAAGAATACGCCGATTTGATTATTGCCGTAAAAAACGGGGCGCCTGTTTATCTGAAAGACATCGCGGAAGTGACGGCGGGAACGGAAAACGAATATGTCCGTTCCTTTCCCGAAGGCAGGGCGGGCATCAGCATCGAAATCAACCGTCAGTCCGGCGCCAATATCGTCGAAATTGCCGATTCGGTTCGCGCGCGTCTGCCCGAATTGAACAAAATGCTGCCGCAAACGGCGGAATTGTCCGTTATGAACGACCGTGCGCGCACAATCCGCAGTTCTTTGCACGAAGTCAAAATCACCTTTGTCATTACGCTGATTTTGGTTTTGGCGGTCATGGCTTTGTTTTTAAAGAATGTTTCTTCGACGCTGATTGTAGCCGCAACGCTGGTCGTTTCGATGATTTCCGCTGCGGGGGCGATGTATTTGCTGGGATTCAGCATCAACAACCTGACTTTGCTGGCTTTGGTCATAGCCATCGGGTTCGTGGTCGACGACGCGATTGTGGTCATCGAAAACATTTACAGCCATATCGAACGGGGCGAGCCTCCTTTAACGGCGGCAAAGGAAGCGACCGAAGAAATTTCGTTTACGCTGGTATCCATCACTTGTTCTTTGATCACCGCGTTCATTCCTTTGTTTTTCATGCCGGGGATTGTGGGCAAGCTGTTTTATGAGTTTGCCGCAACGATGACCGCCGCGATCGTTATGTCTGCGTGGTTTGCTTTGACCCTTGCCCCTATGTTGGCGGCGCGCTTCGTCAATGTGGAAAAGAAGCGAAACAAGCCCGATAAGCTGCTGGACGGCTACAAAAAAGCTTTACGGATTTGTCTGCTTCATCCGCGCGCAACGTTGAGCGTTTTCGCCGCAAGCCTCGGCATTGCCGTTGTCGGCTTCGTTTTTATTCCCAAAGGCTTTTTTCCCTTGCAGGATATCGCTTTTATCAGCGGCAGCACCAAAGCGGCGGAAGACGTGTCGTTTTCGGAAATGGTCGAAAAACACAAACGGCTGGCGGAAATCGTCGCCGCCGAACCCGCTGTTTTGACTTATACGCATGCCGTCGAGGACAAAGCGTCGGGTTCGCTTTCCAACGGGAAATTCTGGCTGGTGCTGAAAGACCGCAAGGACAGAGCTTTGTCCGCCGCCGAACTGATCGACAAACTGCGTCCCGAGTTCAACGCGGTGGCGGGGATAAAAATGTCGCTGCGCGCCGTGCAGGATATCAATCTGGGGATTACGCAAAGCAGCGCGCAATACCTTTACACGTTGAAATCGTCAGGCGCGGACGAGCTTTACGGGGCGGCGGAAAGCCTAACCGCCGCGATGGCGCGGAATCCTTTGTTCAAAGACGTTCAAAGCGATCTGCAGCTGGGGACCAGAGTCAAAAAAATGACGCTTGACCGCAAAGCCGCCGCGCGGTACGGGATTACGGCGAACGATGTCGATCAAACGCTGTTTGACGCGTTCGGACAGCGCAAAGCCGGCGAATATCAAACGGCGGTCAATCAATACAAAGTAATTTTAAAGCTGAACGACGATTTCGCGGGCAAAACAGGCAGTCTTGACGCGTTGTATTTGCGTTCGCCGATAACTGGGACTTTGGTGCCGTTAAACGCCGTCGTCAAAAACGGGCGGGAAACGTCGGGTCCTGCCGCCGTCAACCGCGACAACCGCTTGCCCGCCGTCAACATCTCGTTCAATCTGGCAAACGGCGTATCGCTGGGACAGGCTTTGACCGAAATCGAGCGGCTGAAAACGGAGCTGAACATTCCCGATACCGTTCTTGGCGCGCCGCAGGGGGCGGCGAACGAATTTGCCAGAACGCTGCAAAACGAAATCGCGCTCATCGCTTTGTCGCTGGCGGCGATTTACATCATTCTGGGCATTTTGTACGAAAGCTTTTTAACACCTGTGATCATCATTTCGACGCTGCCGTCAGCAATCATCGGCGCGCTGCTGTTTTTGTCGCTGTGGAAAATGGATTTTTCCGTTATCGCGATTATCGGGTGCGTTATGCTGTTCGGATTGGTTTTGAAAAACGGAATTTTGATGGTCGAAACCGCGCAGCAGCTTGAAAAGGAAGAAAAGGCGACGGCTTTTGACGCGATATTCACCGCCGCCGCCGCGCGGTTCCGTCCCATTTTGATGACTTCTGTCGCCGCGATTTTTTCGGGCGTTCCGTTAATCGTCGGAACGGGAACGGGGGCGGAGTTCCGTCAGCCGTTGGGTGTAACGCTGGTCGGCGGACTGTGCGTCAGTCAGCTGCTGACGGTTTTTACAACGCCCGCGGTGTATCTGTTCGCCGCCGCTTTGAAGCAAAAGCGGTCGGCGGCGTTTCGCTTTTTCGCAAAAAGTTTGAAAAAAGCGTAAAAAATCAGCCTCAACGTATTGACTTTACGGGCGGTTGAGTATACTTTGAACCCCTCGACAAGGGCATCGCAGTAAAATGCCCTGTCGGGTATTATGCCCGATTCTTTTCGGATGACGGCAGGTTTTGATTTGTAAATAGGAGATTAAACTTGGCACGTATTGCTGGTGTAAATATTCCGACAAACAAGCGCGTGGAAATCGCTTTGACGTATATCCACGGCATCGGTCGGACTCTGTCCCGCGAAATCTGCGGGAAATTGAACATCGACGAAGCCCGTCGCGTAAGCGAACTGACCGACGACGATGTTTTGAAACTGCGTGAATTGATCGACCACGAATACCACGTCGAAGGCGAACTGCGCCGCGAAGTGGGCGTGAACATCAAACGCTTGATGGACTTGGGCTGCTACCGCGGTCTGCGTCATCGTAAAGGTCTGCCCGTTCGCGGTCAAAGAACGCATACGAACGCTCGTACGCGCAAAGGTCCCGCGAAACCCATCGCAGGCAAGAAAAAAGCTGTTTAATTGAAAGGCGATTGATTCATGGCTAAAGCTGCTACAACTGTTCGCACGAAAAAGCGCGAACGCAAAAATATCACTTCCGGTATTGCGCACGTCAATTCGACGTTCAATAACTCGAAAGTGACGATCACCGATGCTCAGGGAAACACGATTTCGTGGTCTTCCGCAGGGGCTCACGGTTTCAAGGGTTCGCGTAAATCGACCCCGTACGCCGCGCAGGTCACCGCCGAAGACGCCGGCAAAAAAGCCGCCGAACACGGTATGAAAACTTTGGAAGTATGGGTCAAAGGTCCCGGCGCGGGTCGTGAATCCGCTCTGCGTGCTTTGCAAGCCGTCGGCTTCGTCATCACGGCGATTCGTGATGTGACCGCGGTTCCCCACAACGGTTGCCGTCCCCGCAAACGCCGTCGCGTTTAAGGAATGGACGCGAGTCGTTTACGGCTCGAATCGTTCAGGAGTGTGTTTTCCGTTCGGAAAATACTTTAAATTACAAAGCAGGAGAGATACCCGTGATTCAGAAAAACTGGCAAGACTTGATTAAGCCGAGCAATATCGAAGTCGAACACGCCGAAGGTTCCGCGCACAAAGCGACAATCGTCGTTGAACCGTTGGAACGCGGTTTCGGGATGACTTTGGGTAACGCTTTGCGCCGCGTCTTGTTGTCTTCACTGCAGGGAGCTGCGGTGACCGCGATTCATATCGACGGCGTTTTGCATGAATTTTCTTCGATTGAAGGCGTTCGTGAAGACGTTTCCGATATTATTTTGAACATTAAAACGCTGGCTCTGCGCTATGACGGCGAAGGCACCCGCCGCATGACTTTGAAAGCGGAAGGTCCGTGCGAAGTCACCGCCGCGATGATTGAAACGGGACATGATGTCGAAATCATGAACCCCGAACTGGTCATCTGCACGCTGGACAAAGGCGCGAAGTTGAACATGGAGCTGACGGTCGGTACGGGCAAAGGCTATGTCCCCGCGTCCCAGAACCGCCCCGAAGACTGCCCCATCGGATTGATTCCCGTGGATTCCATCTTCAGCCCGATCACCAAAGCTGTTTATCAGGTTGACAACGCCCGCGTGGGTCAGATCACCAACTATGACAAACTGTCTTTGACGGTCGAAACGAACGGTACGGTTTCTCCGGAAGACGCGGTCGCTTTGGCGGCGCGCATCTTGCAGGAACAGCTGAAACTGTTCGTCAACTTCGAAGAACCGGAAGAAGACGTCGAAGCCGAAAAGAAAGACGAACTGCCGTTCAACCGCAATCTGCTGCGCAAAGTCGACGAATTGGAATTGTCGGTGCGTTCCGCGAATTGCCTGAAAAACGACAATATCGTTTACATCGGCGATTTGGTTCAAAAGACGGAAGCCGAAATGCTGCGTACGCCGAACTTCGGTCGCAAGTCTTTGAACGAAATCAAAGAAGTTCTTTCTCAGATGGGATTGCATTTGGGTATGGAAGTGGTCGGTTGGCCGCCCGAAAATATCGAATCGCTGTCCAAAGGTTTGGAAGAACCGTTTTAACCAATTTCCTGTTCGGTTGAACAGGGCTGTGACATACGCGATAACTTGAGGTTTGCGATGATTTCAAGCGAGCGGTGTCAGAGAAGTTTTTATCGGTTTCGTGCGCGAAACCATGATAGGAGGAAATTATGAATCATCGTAATAGTAAGCGTAAGCTGAACAAATCGTTCGCACACCGCCGTGCCATGTTTGCCAACATGGCGAATGCGTTAATCAAACATGAACAAATCAAAACCACGTTGCCCAAAGCCAAGGAACTGCGCCCTGTCTTTGAAAAGCTGATCACGATTGCTAAAGTCGGTGATTTGCACAAACGTCGTCAGTTGATTTCTTTCCTGCGCGATGAAAAAATGGCTGACAAGATGATTGCCACGCTGGCACCCCGCTACAAAGACCGCAACGGCGGTTACACCCGCGTTTTGAAAGCGGGTCTGCGTTACGGCGACTGCGCTCCGATGGCGATTATCGAATTGGTCGATCGCGACGTCAAGGCTAAAGGACAGGACTCCGGTGTTGTCGTTGAAGCCGAAGCGGAAGAAGCGAAATAAGACGTTGATTTCTTCAACAAAACGAAAAGGCAGGCTTTTTTAGCCTGCCTTTTTGCATAGGGGCGTTTCCCCCTTGTTTCGTGCGCTTTATTCTGTTATCTTGATACTGCGTTTGTGAACAAGACGGGCGCAGGGCGTCAGAAACCCTTTTAAACCTAGTCGTACTGCATATCGCGACTTTAAATATTTATACCGATTTCTGCCTTAGGGCGGATGTCGGCTGAATACGGCTATCTGCCTAATAGGTCGAGCCGTGCGCATTCATACGGTTTCTGAAAATCCGCCCACCTTTTTTAGGTGGGTTTTGTTTTGGAAAACAGGGGGGAAACCGACAATGAAGATATTTTTGCTGGTTATCGGGCTGTTGTGTCCGTTCCAAGCGGCGGCTGAAAGTTTGTACCTTGCTTCGAACGTGGCGGCGGATGTTTATGTCGATGGGAAAAAGGCAGGCAAAACGCCGATGCGGCTGGAATACGGCGGCGAAGAAATCACTTTGAAAAAAGACGGATACAATACCGCTGTTTTGACAAAGCCGCTTTTAATGAAAGGGCGAAGCGGAGGATGTTGCTACGACGGAGTGGGGGCTTCGTCAAGTGCAGCGTCGGCATATACAATTATTGTGGCGGCGACGGTTGAAACGGTGGCAGGGGTTATAGGGTACGTTATCGGCGGCGTGGCGGGGATGGTTGTCGGATTGGCGGTGCCGCCCGCTTATGCCGGATATTTCGCCGACAATCACAGTTTCATTACATTGTTTCCCGAAAACGCGACACAGCAGGAAACGTTGTACGCGTTAAAACAAATGGAAGTGCGGCATTTTGTTTTGACCGGCTTTGATCAGCAGTTTCAGCCCGAATACATCAAGGCTTTAAGCATTCAAGCGCAATTGTCCGAAAACACCGTCAAGCGGCTGCTGCGCGAAAACCCGACCCCCGACGGGGCGGCAAACGCCGTTGCCGCGGCGATGAATTAAGGGATTAGCCCTAAAAAAGAAACCCCCGCGTTTTACACGGGGGTTTCTTTTTGTAAAATGTGTTACAGAACGGGTTTGACATCCCAAATGTCTTTGGCGTATTCGGCGATGGTGCGGTCGGACGAGAATTTGCCCGAATGTGCAACGTTCAAAATCGCTTTTTTGCCCCAAGACGCTTTGTTCAGGAAGTCCTTGCCAACTTGCGCCTGCGTTTCGATGTACGAACCGATGTCCGCTAGCAGCAGGTAATAATCCGCGCCCATGATATTGTTGAAAATGGGCTGGAAGATTCCCGGTTCGCCGGGGCAGAACATATCCGAATTCAACGCGTCCATAATGCGGCGGATGCGCGTGTCGGAATTGTACAGTTCCCACGGATTGTGCGAATGTTCGTCGTGAATCTTCTTGACTTCGGGCGTCGTCAAACCGAACAGATAGAAGTTTTCGGGTCCTACTTCGTCGCGGATTTCGACGTTCGCGCCATCCAGCGTGCCGACCGTCAAAGCGCCGTTGAGCATGAACTTCATGTTGCCCGTACCCGAAGCTTCGAAGCCCGCGGTCGAAATCTGTTCCGACACGTCGGCGGCGGGGAACACGCGTTCCGCAATCGACACCTTGTAATCGGGGATGAAGACGACCTTCATCTGGTCCTTGACGCGCGGGTCGTTGTTGATGACTTTGGACAAGTTGTTGAACAGCTTGATTGTCAGTTTCGCAAAGTCGTACGACGGCGCGGCTTTTCCGCCCAGAATGAACGTGCGGGGCGAAGACAGAGCCAAGCCGTCCTCGGTAATCTGCAAATAGTTGTAGATGATGTTCAGCGCGTTCAGCAGCTGGCGTTTGTATTCATGAATGCGTTTGACCTGAACGTCGAACAGCGAATCCGTGTCGACGATGTTGCCCGTCGTGTTCAGAATGATTTTCGCCAGTTTTTCCTTGTTGTCCTTTTTGATGCGGAAGAACGAACGCACAAAATCGGAATCCGTGGCGTACGGCGCGATTTTGACCAGCTGGTCAAGGTGCGTAATCCATTCGCGTCCGATTTTCGACGAAATCAAGTCCGCCAATTCGGGGTTCGCGCTCAACAGCCAGCGGCGCGGCGTGATGCCGTTCGTTTTGTTGTTGAAGCGTTCGGGCCACATTTCATAGAAGTCGGGAGCCAGATTTTTCTTGACCAATTCGGAGTGAATCGCCGCCACGCCGTTAATTGAATGCGAACCGACAATCGCCAAATTGCCCATGCGGACTTTTTTGGTGTCGCCTTCTTCGATAATGGACATGCGGGACAGCTTGCCGTTGTCGCCGGGGTATTTCGCCGCGACTTTTTTCATCAAGTGATCGTTGATGTCGTAGATAATCGCCAAGTGACGCGGGCAGACTTTTTCCAACAGCTTGACCGACCAGCGTTCCAACGCTTCGGGCAGCAAGGTGTGGTTGGTGTAGCCCATCGTCTTTTCCGTGATTTCCCAAGCCGTGTCCCAATCCAAGCCGTGAACGTCCATCAGCAGACGCATCAATTCGGGAATTGCCAAAGTGGGATGCGTGTCGTTCAGCTGAATCGCCGCTTTTTTCGGGAAATCGCGCAGATCCGTGTTCGTTTCCAGGAAACGGCGCATAATGTCGCTCAAAGCGCAGGAAACAAAGAAGTACTGCTGCAGCAGGCGCAGTTCCTTGCCCGCTTCGACCGCGTCGGACGGATACAGCACTTTGGAAATCGTTTCGGATTTGATTTTCTTTTCGACCGCTTTGATATAGCCGCCGTCGTTAAAGGTTTTGATGTCCAGTTCGCTGGACGAACGCGCCGAAAACAGACGCAGATAGTTCACCGTTTTGCCGCCGAATCCGACAATCGGCATATCGTAGGGAACGCCGACCAATGTTTCGGTGTCGACCCAATGGGCGCGGTGTTCGCCGTTTACGTCCTCATAGACCAAACGACCGTATACGGGAACATGGCAAATGCGGTCGGCGCGTTCGATCTGCCACGGCGACGAACGGTCCATCCACGAATCCGCCATTTCTTTTTGATAGCCGTTTTCAAAAACCTGTTTGAACAAACCGAACTGGTAGTTCAAGCCGTAGCCGTATCCGGGCAGCCCCAAAGTCGCCATCGAATCGATGAAGCACGCCGCCAAACGACCCAAGCCGCCGTTGCCCAGCGCCGGATCGTATTCGCAGTCGATGACGTCGCGCAGGGGAATCGGATTGTCCAGCTTGACCTGATCCAGCAAATCGTGAATGCCCAGATTGTCCAGATTGTTCACCAAAGAACGCCCCAGCAGGTATTCAACCGACAGGTAATAAACGCGTTTGGGATTGGCATGGGCGTATCTGTTCGCCGTTTCATACATGCGGTCGACGGCGATTTCGCGCACCGCCAAAGCCAAAGCCGTGAACAGGTCTTCCTTGGACGCTTCGCGCACCTGTTTGCACAGGGTGTATTTCATCAGACGTTCGATTTTTTCAGCAATCATTTCCGCCGTGATTTTCGGCAGAGCGGCTGTTTTGTTTTCAGTTTTTTCGGTCACTTTCTTTCAGTCCCTTTATTAAATAATGGTGTAGGGTGAATACCATAAAAAAAGCCCCCGCTTCAAGCAAAAACGAAAAATCCGCCGCTTTGGGGCGAAAAAAATAAATTATTGCAAAATTTAATAAAAAAAGTTGCTTTTCTGGCTAAAATTGGGTAGTGAATAAGAATGCCTTTGCGTGATTTCGGGGCAAAATGCTCATGCGGGTGAAAAGCGGGATGTTTTGCTTTGAATTTCGGCGCAAACGGTGTAAAAAAGAATAGTGTGCTTGCACACGAAAGCGGTTTTGACAAAGAGGTTGTCCATGGTCGAACATCAAACGGGACCGGAACAGGAAGGTTTTTACGACATACTGCAAAACGGTGCGGGGGATTTGCTGATTTCCATTCGCGCCCGCGCAGGCGAACCCGATCATCCGCAAATCGTTTATGACGGCGGAAAGCACGCTTTGCTGTACAGACAGCAGGGATTTTCGATTACATTGGACTTTATTCATCCCGACGCCCGCGCCCCCTTGGCGCATGCCGAATCCGTGCTGATCGTCGAATTCGAAGGCGGCGAACTGATGCGCGAATACGAAGTCCCCGTCAGAGTCGTCAAAAAATTGCCCTTGTCGCCCGAAAATCTGCCCGCTTTGCCGCAATAAATCCGATTGCCGTTGAATAAAGCGCGGGTTTGGTGTAAAGCTTTCCCTATGGAACAGAGCTTGCACGCGTATTGTTGTTTTTTGCTTCTTTTTTTGACGCTGACGGCGGTTGTCGGCGCGGTTGCCGTGCTGTCGTTTTTATTCGGACGCAAAAAACGCCGCACCGTTGCCGTTGACGGTTATGCGGGCGGTTTTTACCTGTTGTCGTCCGTGCGCCGCAGGCTCCCGATGCGTTTGATTCTGGCTGTACCGCTGTTTGTGCTGTTGGAGGTCGCCTTTTTGTTTTTGACGGCGTGGGGAATGAATATCCGTGCCGCGGGATGGGGCGGCTTTGCCGTTGCGGCGGCGTTTGCGCTGCAAGCCGGCATCGGCTTTCGGTTCGCCGTGAAAAAAGGAGCGTTCGAATGGAAATGAATTTCTTTGCCGCTTCGCTGGAAAAGCTGTCGGCATGGGCGCAAAAAAACGCAATCGCCGCCATGCCGTTGCCGCTGGGCTGCTGTTTGGGGGAAAGCGGGGCGGTTCAGGCGGGCATCCCCGTGTGCTACAATCCCCGCCAAGCCGATATATTGGTTGTTGCGGGGGCGGTTTCTTTTAAAGCCGCGCCCGTCGTGCGCCGCGTTTACGATATGATGCCCGCTCCGAAAGCTGTTGTCAGTGTGGGGAATTGCGCTTTGAACGGCGGACTTTTTGCCGATTCTTACGCCGTTGTCAGGCTGGCGGACATTGTTCCCGTCGACTGTTTCGTCAAAGGATGTCCCCCGACCGCAGCCGATTTCGCCGCCGCTCTTGCCGATTTGAAAGGAAAGGGGCGGTAAATGGAAAGTTTGGACGATTTCGGGCAGTATGTTTCTCTGCATTTTGCAAAACAGGACATTGTGGGGCGGGAAAAGGCTTTCGGCTGCCTGACCTTGACGGTTTTGCGGGCGGCGTTGGTGCGGACGGTGTCCTTTTTGCGCGACGATGCGGCGTGCCGTTTCACGCAGCTGACCGACATTACCGCCGTGCATTATCCGAATCGGGCGGAAGAGTTCGTTTTGCTGTACCGCTTGACATCCCCGATGCTGAACAGGCGCATCTGCCTGAAAATGCAAACCGCGCGGGATGTGGCGGTGGCGTCTTTGGGCGGAGTGTTTCCCAATGCCGTATGGTACGAACGCGAAATCCGCGAAATGTTCGGCGTATCGTTTGAAAACCATCCCGATTTGCGCCGACTGCTGATTGACGAATCCGTCGGCGGTTTTCCGCTGCGCAAGGATTTTCCCAAGGCGGGAAAAAACAAGCTGTCGTACGATGAAAAAACGGAAAGCTTTGTTGTTTCCGAAAAACAGCCCGAACCGCAAAAGAACCTGATAGCTTTGAATCTGGCGGGGGAAAGCGAATGACCGATATAGCGGAAACGTCGTTTGTCAATATCGCGCCCGAACCCGCGACGGGAATGGGGATTTGCCGTCTGGTCGCGCAGCTGGACGGGGAAAAAGTCGTGCGGCTGGATTCGCATATCGGTTTTTCCCACCGCGGAATCGAAAAAATGCTGGAAAGCGTGAATACGGCGCAGGCTTTGGTTTGGTGCGACAAACTGTGCCGAACCGTGCCTTTTGCGGGCGGACACGCTTTTGTTCTGGCGGCGGAAAAGCTGGCGGGCGTCAATGTCCCCAAACGCGCCAAGCAAATCCGCACGCTGCTGAGCGAAATCGTGCGGGTGTCCGCTTTGCTGACCATGACGGGCAATCTGGCGCGGGATACGGGCAACGCCGCCGCGGGAGCCATAGCCGCCCAAGCCGCGGTGCGGACGACCGCTTTGTGCCGTGCGGTTACGCGCTATCCGTTCGGGACTTACTTTCGTGTCGGCGGGGTGGCGGTTGATTTGGCGGACGGATTTCAAGACAGGGTTTCCGAATGGATGTCGGAGATGCCCCCTGTTCTGGACGAACTGAAAAGCTTGATCGACAACGGCATATTCCGATCCAGAACAAAAGGAATCGGCTTCATTGGCGCGGACGCCGCGCTTGCGGCGGGATTGACGGGCGACAATGCGAGGGCGAGCGGCCTCAAACGCGATGTGCGGGCGGACGAACCGTACGACGCTTATTCCGATGTCGAAGTTACGGTTCCCGTTGCGAACGGCGGCGACTGCTATGCCAGATACGAAATGCGAATCGACGGCATTTACAACGCTTTGAAGCTGATTGATCAGCTGTTGCCGCAATTTGCGGCGGGCGAAATCAACGCGTTCAAACGTCCGGAAACAACGACTTTGACGGGGCTGAGCACGCATTTCGAAAACGTGGTGAAAGGCTTGCTTTTGCCAGAGGGCGACGTTTATGCGGCGGTTGAAACGCCGTTCGGTGAAACGGGCGTGTATTTGCAGGGCGACGGTTCGCCCGTCCCGTACCGCTGTCACATCCGTTCGGCGGGATTTCCCGCAATGCAGGCGTTGGCGAAAATCGCGGTCGGTGCGGATCTGCTTGACATTCGACCGATTGTGTCGTCGCTGGGCGTTTTGATGACGGAGGTTGACCGATGAGCAAGCCTTTGATTGACGTGAACGGCAACCCGCGCGAACAGTTGTCCGATTTGCTGAAACGGCACAGCGTTGATTGTTTGACTTGCCCGAAAGCGGGAAAGTGCGAAATACAGGATTTGTGCGCGCGCTGGCAGCCGAAAATCAAAACGTTGCCCGTCGAAAATGAAAATGTTGATTTGGGCATGCTGATTGAACGTCATCCCGAACGGTGCATCCGTTGCGGCAGCTGTGCCGAATTTGTGCGGGCTGCGGGGGAAGAGGCGGACACGCTGCCGATTTCAAAGCCCGTTTTGTCGCCTTTGTCGGGAACGCTGATTGATATTTGCCCCGCGGGGGCTTTGACCGACAAAACGCAAAAAAAGCTGATTCGCGTTTGGGAAACGGCGGCGGTTCAAAGCATTGACGTGTCGGATGCGGCGCTGGCGGACATTAAAATAGAAACGGCTGCGGGCGAAATCGTGCGCATAACGCCCGCTTCGGAAATGCCGATTTCGGACACGGCGCGTTTTTCGTTCGACGGATTGCGGGTCAACCGTTTGGATCGCCCGTATGTGCGTGAAAACGGTGTGCTGAAAGAATGTTCATGGGCGGAAGCCTTGACGGCGGTTGCCGACAAGCTGAAAACCGTTTCCCCGCAAAAGGCGGCGGCGCTTGTCGGAAAATTCGCCGACGGCGAAAGCATGCTAGCTTTGCGCGATTTGCTGGCGGCGTTTGGAGCGCATGCGGTTGAGGCGCGCGCAGGGACGGAGTACTTTGACGGAAACAGCCGGCAATTCCATTTGTTCAACACCCCGTTTGCCAAAATCAAAGAAGCGGACGCTTTGCTGACGATCGGAGTCGATTTGAGCGAAGTTCTGCCCGCAATTGATTTCGCGATTCGTCAAAACCCGATGCCGCGAAAGGAAATTTCCGATTTGAGCGCGCTTGAAACGGAAAAGCTGTTCGATTCGGCAAAAAATCCGATGGTGATTGTCGGTGCGGGCGTTGCGAACAGACGGGATGCGGCGTCGGCGTTCGAAGCGATTTACCGTTTCTGCAAACAAAAGAATGTTATCCGCGGCGATTGGAACGGCTATAACTTTGTGTCGGACAACACGGCTTTTGTCGGGGCTGCGGAACTGGGATTGATTTCGGAAACGCCGCTGCGTCCCGAAATCGCGGCGGGCAAGTTCGATTTTGTGTATTTGCTGGACGACGATTCGGTGTCAAGGGCGGATTTGGGCGACGCATTCGTTGTATATCAGGGGTTCTGCGCGTCAAGGGCGGCGCGTGCGGCGGATGTGATTTTGCCGGGCGTCGCGCCGACGGAAAAGCATGCGACGTATGTCGACGCGCAGGGAATCGCAAAATCGACCGCGCCCGCTTTGCCGCCGTTCGGACAAGCGCGGGAAGACTGGAAAATCCTGCGCGCCCTGTCCGAATATGCGGGAACGATGCCTTTGCCGTACGATGACTTGGATGCCGTGCGCGACGCTTTGGCGGGGACGAGCGTTGTTTTTTACAAACGCGGCGAGCTTGCTTCCGCCTCTGACGAATCGTTCGGAACAAAAGGGGAGCTGTCGGGGGAAACTGTGAAGAGTCCCGATTACAAACCCGACGAGATCTGCAAAAATTCGGCGCGGATGAGGGCGCTCAGACGGGAAAGGCGGAAACCATGAATGAACTTTTGTCGCAGGCAGCCGAGTTTTTCAATGATTTCACGCCGTTGGCAAAGATATGCGGCAGAATGGCGATTCAAGCTGTCGGCATCGTTTTCGCCGCTATGCTGCTGCAATTTTTTGAAGAACGCCTGACCGCGCGGATTCAAATGCGTCCGCCGCGCAAAGTCTGTGCGTTTTTTGCTCAACCCGTCAAAGCGTTTTTCAAAGAACCGTTTGTTCCTTTGACCGCGCAAAAAGCCGCCTATTTGTCTGCCCCCGTGCTGGCTTTGACGCTGGCGGTGTTTTTTTGCTTCTTTCTGCCGTTCAAGACGGGATTCGAAACGTCGTTCGGGGCGCTGTATTTGATGTTTGCCGCACCCTTTTGCGTGTACGCTTTTGTTTTGGGCGCATGGGGCAGCGGGTCGAGATTTGCCTTTTTCGGCGCGGTCAGAATGATTGCCCAGATTTTACCCGCTCAGCTGATTATGGGCTTTATCCTTTGCTCCGTTCTGATTTCGGCGGGCAGCGCGGATGTGCGGGAAATTATGAGCGCACAGAAAAAAATATGGTTTGCCGTGCCGCATTTGCCTCTGTTTGCGCTGTATCTGCCGTGTGCGGCAATGACGATTGTACAGACGCCGTTCAATTCGCCCAAGGCGGCGCGCGGGCTGGCATCGGGCGTTTACGCCGAATACGGCGGGATGCCGTATCAAATGATGAAAACCGCCGAATCCGTTTTGGAATTGCTGCTGGCGGCGTTGGGCGTGATTTTGTTTTTGGGCGGGGCGTCGTCCGCATGGGGCTGGCTGTTGAAAACAACGGCGGTCGCGTTTGCGTTGACGGTGATGAAAGCCGCAATGTCCGACGTCAAAACAGAACTGCTGATGCGGGAAAGTTTTAAAACCGTTCTGCCTTTTACCGTTTTGTGGCTGTTTTTGACTGCGGCGGCGGTGCTGTTCTTTGACGGAGGCGCGGGATGAAATTCGATTTGCCGAAATCGCTGTTTGTCGCCGTCAAGTACGTCGCGGGCTTTGGTTCTTTGCAAAGGCTGCCCGCCGTTCTGCCTGACACTTCGACCGTTCCGCAATACGACGCCGAAAAATGCGTCGGATGCAAACTGTGCGCCTGCGCTTGCCCCGCCAAAGCGATTGGTGTTTCGACCGTCAAAGCGGCGGATGGATGGCGTGTTGAAAAGTTCAAGCTTGACGCCGAAAAATGCGCGCAATGCGCCCTGTGCGTCGAAGCTTGTCCGAAAGGGGCGTTGTCCTTTGAAGGGGAAAAAGAATGTCCGTGATTGAATTTTATGTTTTTGCGGGGCTGATTGTGGCGGCGGCGTTTTTGTCGGTTGCGGCGCGGTCGCTGTTGTATGCCGTTTTTTTTCAAATGCAGGCGGTCATAGCCGTTGCGGGCGTTTTGGCGGAACTGGACGCGTCTTTTTCGGGCTTTGCTTTGACGGCGGCGGCATCCGCGGCGTTGCTGGCTTTTTTGGTCTTTGCGCTGAGCGTGTTTGACATTTCCGAAACGCCGAAAGCTTTTCCGCCCAAAGCGGGCAAAGCGTCGGTTTTGTTTTTTGTTTCGGCGGCGGCGGAAGCGGGGTGGCTTTTGTTCAAACCCGATCGGACGGCGAATCAAACCGCCGCCGTTTTTCCTTTTTTCGGCGGGACGCTGTATGCGTCCTACGGGGTGTGCGCGGTGGTGTTCGGAACAATCGTTTTATCCTGTCTGGCGGGCATTGCGACGCTGACGGCGGCTGAAAGGGGGGAGAAATGAAAATCGATTTTCCCGTGATTTTGACGGTCGGTTTTGTTTTGGTGCTGTTCGGACTGTGGGGCGTTTTGCGGCATAACGGCGATTTGATGCGCCAAGTGCTGGCTTTGCATACGGTGTTTTTGGGGGCGGTGTTCAATTTCGCGCTGGGCGGAGCCTTGTTTCGGGATGCGGCGGGAATGGTTTTCGCTTTTTTGACCGTCTGCCTGACGGGGATTCAGATGACCGCCTGTTTGTGCTTGTTTTTACTGTATTTTCGCCGTCACAAGCATTTGGATGCTCAGCGAATCGACAAAATGAAAGGCTGAAGATGTTTTTTTTGTTTCTTCCCGTCATTGCCGCCGCCGTTTTGTTCTTCGCGACCTGTCTGAAGCGCAAAATTCCCGTGTTCGCCGTGGGCTTCGCCTGTTTGGCGGGGGCGTTCGCGCGCATCGGCGCAATGAGCTTGAAAAACGTGTTTCAAGGCAAGGTTTACGCCCGCAAAATGCTGCCGTTTTTGACGCTGAACGGTGTTGAATACGAATGGGGATTTTCCTTTACGCGCACGGAATTGGTGCTGACAAGCTTTATTCTGTTCACCGCGCTGCTGAGTCTTGTTTTCGCAAAAAGCTATTTGCAGCCCGAAAAAATCAACCGCTTTACGATGTTTTTGTGCGCGCTGGCGTTTTGTGTTCTGACGTGCATCGGATCGGATAATTTTTTCCAGTTTTTTGCAGGCTGGGAACTGTCTGTTTTGTTTGCGTATTTGCTGCTGCTGCTGTTTTTCGAACGCCAATCCGTCAGGCGGGCGGGAAACCGTTTTTTTGTCTGTCACGTGTTGTCCGACATTCCGCTGTTTTGCGCGTTCTATATGCTGATGAGCCAAACGGGAAGCTTTTTCGTGCCGCCTTTTGTCGCCGTCGAAAGCGTCGCGTTTACCCAAGGACAGGCGATAACGTTCGCGGTTTTGGTGCTGGTCGGATTAAGCGTCAAGCTGATGCTGTTCGCATCGCCTTTGCCGTTGACGGAAACGGCTGAAATGTGCGTTCCCGTGCTGTCTTTTGCCGCAACGGCGGCTTTGGGCGGATTGGGGATTTACGCTTTGTACAACGCGTATGTGTTTTTCGCGGGGTTCAAAACGGCGCGGATTGTGCTGTGCGCCGTCGGAGCGCTGACCGCTGCGTCCGGAATTGCCGCCGCGCTGTGCCGCGACGACTTTAAAAACGTTTTGACGGGGATGCTGTCCAGTCAGTTCGGATTGGTGCTGACCGTGTTCGGATTGGCGGGCAGGGATGCGGGATTTTGCGCGTACATCGCGCTGATGCTGCCGATGTCGGGGCTGATTTTGGCGGCGGGAACGGTTATTTACGCTTTGCGCGCGCAGGAAAATATTACCCGTATGGGGGGATTGAACACGCGCTTGCCCGCTTTGTTCTGGATTATGGGATTGTTGAGCCTGTGCTGCGTCGGATTCCCCGCCGTCGGCACGTTCGGGGTGTGGCAGGATTTGTACGCCGCTTTGTACGTCAAGGGCAGCTTCGCTTTTGCCGCAGGGTTTGCCGCTTTGTCCTTCGGACTGGCATGGGCGTTTGCGCGAATGCTGTACGATGTGTTTTTTGCGCCGCGCAGGATGATGCTGTCCGCCGTGGATGAATTACGTCCCGTCGGGGCGGGACTGTCGGTTCCCGTTGCCGTCGTTTTGATTGCGGCGCTGTGTCAGGAAAAGATTTTCGAACAGTCCGTTTTGGACGCTTTGCCGCGCTCCAAAGCGCTGGCGGTTTTGGCTTTGTCGCTGGTCGGATGCAGCGGATTGTGCTTCGGACTGTTGTACTTCAAGCATCGCAAAAACGAACAGCCGTTCGGCAAAAAAGCCGAAACGCTGGCAAATCTGCTGTCTTTTGCGCCGATTTACCAAACGCTGATAGTCCGTCCGTGCCTGTCGTTCGCAAGGGCTTTGTGGTTTTCCGTCGGAACGGAAGTCTGGTTGGAAAAATTCCCGCGCGCCGTGCAGAAGCTGGCTCAAGACATTCAAAAGCGCCAAAACGGGCGTGTGTCCTCTTTTTTTACGGCGGTTTCGATCGGACTGTTTTTGCTGATAACCGCTTTAACCATGATGAAAGGATAGACGGATGCCGCACTTTTCCCTGATTTTCATCATGCTGGCGATGCCTTTGCTGGGGGCGTTGTTTTTGCTGTTCATCCGCGGCGATGAACAACGAACGGCGGGCAACGCTTATGCCGTGTCGATGCTGATTTCGGGATGCGTGTTTTTGACGGCGCTGACCGCATGGGCGTTTTTCGGCGCGCACAAAAACGACGTGTTTTCAGCCGTGTTCGTCGATATGCCGACCTTTAAAGTCAGCATGCGCGTCGGCATGGACGCTTTGACGCTGTTTTTTGTGGTGCTGATTTCGTTTTTGACCCTGCTGTCCGTGTTTATCAGCCGCAAGAACGTCAAAACCATGGTGCGCGAATACATGTTTCTGACGCTGATTGCCGAATCGTTTTTGCTGACCGCCGTGTGCGCCCGCGATTTGTTTTTGTTTTACGCCGCGTTCGAAGCCGCCGTCATTCCGCTGTTTTTGCTGATTGCGCTGTGGGGCGTGGAGCGGCGCGCCGTGACGCCGTACAGGTTCGGACTGTTCGCGATTATCGGTTCGGTGTTTTTGCTGACGGGCGTGTTCGTACTGTATCATCAGGCGGGATCGTCCGATTTCGACGTTGTGGAAGCCGCGGCGTTTACGCCGTTTTGCCGCAAGCTGATTTTCGGTCTGTTTGTGGGTGCAATGGCATTCAAAGCTCCGTTGTTTCCGTTCCATTTCTGGCTGACAGATTCGCTGTCCGAAGCCCCCGCCGCCGCAGGCGTGCTGATTTCGGGCGTATATTCGAAGCTGATTTTTTATGCTTTCGTGCGGTTTGTGATTCCAATTTCGGGGGCGGAAATCGAACCCGCTTTGCCGTTTTTGTGCGGATGGGCTTTGGCGACCGCGTTGTACGGCGCGTTGATTGCCGATGTGCAGGACGACATCCGTTCCATTGCGGGGTTCGCCCACTTGACGCAAACGGGATTGCTGGCTTTGGGATTGTTTTGCCTGACGCCCGAATCGGTGCGCGGCATGCTGTTTTTGTCGGCGGCGCAAGCCGTATCCATGGCGGCGTTTTTGTTGGCATGCGGGGCGTTGTACCAGCGGGTCGGATACGTCCAGAATATTGTCGGCGTTTTGTCCGTGTTTCCGTACTTGGGGGCGGTGTTTTTCCTGTCCAGTCTGGCGCTGCTGGCTTTCCCGCCGATGCCCGCGTTTACGGGGCAGTTTTTGATTTTCCAAGCCGCTTTTGCCCAAAACAAAGTGTTCGCCGCTTTGGGACTGGCTGCGGTGATGCTGCTGTATGTCGCGTTTTTCAAACATTTCAGCCGCTTTTTGTTCGGCGGGGCGGGTGAAATCATCGTTAGCGGCAACGATTTGGGAAAACGGGAACGCACCGCCGCCGTTTTGCTGGGCGCCGTGTTTTTGTATTTGGCGCTGACGCCGTCGTCGGTGTTCCGCTTGATCGCCGCCGCCGTCGATCCGCTGTTTGAACAAGGATGACCCTTCATGATTTTTAAACCGATTCTTCCCGAACTGCTGGTTTTGGCGACTGCGCTGACTGCTTTGATGTCCCAAGCGTCGCCGCGCAAAGCCGCGCGAATCGTTTTGGCGGGTTTTGCTTTGGCTTTAACCGCTGTTTTGTCGCTGAAAGGACAAAAGCTGTTTTTTCAAGGCGGGTTGTTTGTTTCGGATGCGTTTGCCGTAACAATCAAGTCCGTTTTGCTAGTTTCCGCGGCTTTTTCCGTTTCATTCGGCGCGGATTGGCTGGCGTACAAGCGGTTTTCGCGCGGGGAATACGCGGCGTTGATTGCTTTTTCCGTCGCGGGGATGATGCTTGCCGTGTCGGCGAACAGTTTTTTGATGCTGTTTTTGGGATTGGAAGCGATGCAAACGCCGCTGATTTTCCTGACCGCGTACAAACGTCACGGCGAACGGTCGACCGAAGCCGGAATCAAAGCCGTCATGGCGGCGCTGATTTCGTCGGGATTGTGGCTGTTCGGCGTGTCCGTGATTTACGCGTGTTTGGGGACGGCGGATTTCGCCCGAATCGCGGTGGCGGACAAAAGTGCCGTCATGCCCGCGCTGTTGATCGGCGTGTCGTTTGTGACGGCGGGATTTTTCATCAAAGCGGGACAGTCGCCTTTTCATTTATGGCTGCCCGACGTGTACGAAGGTGCGCCCGCCCCCGTGACCGCTTTTTACGGAACGACGGTCAGACTTGCCGTGCTGTCCGCCTTTGCCCGTGTGGTTATCGTCCCGTTCGGGGACATTGGTTTTTATTGGCATCCCGTTTTGGAAACCGTTGCCGTTTTGTCGGTGTTCGGCGGGGCTTTGGGACTGCTGGTGCAGACGAATATCAAGCGGTTTGCCGCTTATGCCGTTGTGATGACAAACGGAATCGCGGTTGCGGCGGCGGCAATGGGCGGCTTTGCGGCGTTTGTGCTGTTTATCGGCATTAACACCGTTTTGCTGACGGGACTGTTTGCCGTGATGCTGTCTTTGCGCGTCGGCGGGGATTTAAGCGAAGAATTGAAAGTCTTGAAAGGGCAGGGACGCGCAAACGCCGAACGCGGCGCGCTGTATTCTTTGGTATTTTTGGGACTGCTGGGACTACCGCCTTTGGCGGGCTTTTGGGCGTATTTCGCGGTGTGGAAAGCGGGGTTTGAAAGCGGGGCGGCGGTTGTCGTCGTGCTGTTGGCAATCGGCAATATCCTGCCTGCATATGTGTTTTTGAAAATCGTGCGGCAGATGTATTTCTTTGATCCGTCCGACGAACTGAGCCCCGCGCCCGAACCGATGAAGATCGCCATTGTGTCAAGCGCGGCGACCTCTGTTTTTTTACCGTTCTTTTTGGGCGGTGTGGGACATTTGATTGAACAAACGGTGTGGTAAAATGGAAATTATTTTTAAAGAATCGACTCAAAGCACGAACGAAGACGCCAAAGCTTTGCCCGAAAACGCCGATCATATCGCTGTTTGCGCGAAAACGCAGACGGGCGGACACGGGCGGCTGGGGCGCAAATGGATAAGCCCCGCGGGCAATCTGTACGTTTCGTTCTGCATCCGCTTGGACAACTTGGCGGCGGCGGGAAATTACAGTTTTTTGTCGGCGGTGGCGCTGGCGCAGGCTTTGGAAAGCTTCGGACTGAAGCCGCAATGCAAGTGGCCGAACGATTTGCTGATTGACGGCAAAAAAGTGTCGGGCATTTTGCTGGAAACCGACGGGAAAAGCCGCCTGATTGTCGGAATCGGCGTGAACCTGCTTCCCGTCGAGGCGGAAAATCTGCTCTACCCCGTCACGTCTTTGGCAAACGAAGGCGTCGAAACAACGCCGCGGGAAGTGCTTTCGCGGCTGGTCGAATGCTTTGAAGCGTTTGAAAAACTGCCGTTTTCAGCCGTTTTGGACGGCTGGCGGCAAAGGGCGTACGGCTTGGGGCAGCCGATAACGGTCAATCTGCCGACGGGGAAAGTGCAGGGAACTTTTTACGGGCTTGATAATGACGGCGTGTTGCTGTTAAAGTGCGGGCAACAAATTATGCGAATCACCGCCGGCGATGTGTTTTTCGGCGAACAGGGAAAGAAGTAAGGTTATGGAAACAGAAGCACCTCAATATATCGACGTTCCGAAACAGGGATTGTTTTTCGTCCCGCTGGGCGGGGTCGGCGAAATCGGCATGAACTTCGGATTGTACGCGTGCGACGATAAATGGATTGCCGTCGATTGCGGCGTCGGATTCGCGGGCGACAGACTGCCGGGGGTGGATATGCTGATTCCCGACGCGTCGTTTGCCGCTTCGATTGCGCCGAAAATCAAAGCGCTGATTATCACCCACGCGCACGAAGACCACATCGGCGCGGTCGGGCTGTTATGGCGCGACTTGAAATGCCCGATTTACGCGACGCCTTTTGCGGCGGAAATGCTGGAAACGCGGCTGGACGAAGCGGGATTGCTGGGGCGCGCGCCCGTCGAAATCGTCAACGAGGGCGATTATATCGATTTGAAGCCCTTTGAAGTCGAGCTTGTTCCGATGAACCATTCGATTCCCGAAGCGACGTCGCTTTTGATTAAAACGCCTTACGGTTCCGTTTTTCACACGGGCGACTGGCGTTTCGACGAAGACCCGATTGTCGGCAAAGCTCCCGACTACAACGCTTTGAAAGAATTGAAAAAAGAACACGTTTTGGCGCTGGTCGGCGATTCGACGAATGTGTTTGTCGAAGAAGACGTTCCCACCGAAACCGAAGTGCGCGATTCTTTGGTGGACGTGTTCGCCAAAGCCAAAGGGCGCGGGCTGGTCGTGACGTGCTTTGCGTCGAACGTCGGGCGGCTGGAAAGCATTGCTTACGCCGCGGCGAAAAACGGGCGCGAAGTCTGCCTGATGGGGCGGTCGCTGTGGCGCGTCGAAGGCGCGGGCAGGGCGGCGGGCTATTTCCGCGGAATCAACGTGTTTTTGACGGACGAGGAAGCGTCGACTTATCATCCGTCCGAAGTCGTTTATGTCTGTACGGGCTGTCAGGGCGAACCGCGTTCGGCGATGAACAATCTGTCCTACGGCGTCGGCATGGTGCGGCTGAACAAGGACGATGTTGTCGTATTTTCGTCGCGCGTCATTCCGGGCAATGAACAGGCGATTGCGAACTTGCAGAACCGTTTGCTGGCGCGGGGCGTTCAGCTGGTGACGACCAAGGACGCTTTGGTGCATGTTTCGGGGCATTCTGGCAAAAAGGATATGAAAAAGCTTTATTCTTTCATTCAGCCCGAAATCGCCGTTCCCGTTCACGGCGAAACCGCGCATTTGTTTGAACATGCCGATTTGGCGAAAGAATGCGGCGTCAAGCAGGTTTGCTTGATTAAAGACGGCGACGTGCTGCGTCTTGCCCCCGAACCCGCCGAAGTCATCGGCGAAGTACAAACGGGCGTGATGGCGATTGACGGCAAGAAAATCATTCCCGTCAATTCGGGCGTATTGCGTCAGCGCCGCCGCATGATAGAGGACGGCAGCGTCGTTGCTACGGTCGTTTTGGATAAAAAGGGCGGTGTCATGGGACAGGCGCAGTTTTCGGCGGTCGGACTGATGGAGCAGGACAGCCCCGAATTCGCGCAGATGGACGCGGCGATAAAGGCGGCGCTGGAAAAAATGCCGCCCGAAGCCCGCGCGGACGATAAAACGGTCGTCGACACGGTGAAATCCTGCGTACGCAAAGTCGTGATGGAATCGTGCGGTCGCCGTCCGATGGTCGACGTGCATTTGGTTCGCGTGTGATGAAACGTTTGGCCGCCGCTTTGTTGCTGTTGTCGGCAAAGCCACTGTGCGCCGAAACGGTGGCGTTTTCCCCCTCCGGCTGTGCAAAGCTGGCGGACTATGTCGCGGGCGTTTCGACGACGGGCAAAACGGTTGCGCCCGCCGATTTGGACGGCGGGTATCGGATTCTTGCGCCGACGGATTTTTCGTTGCCCGTACACGTCGATTTGATACAAAATTACGGCTTTTACGAATCGGAACTGCATTACGGAAAAATTCCCGTTGCGACGGTTGAAGTCAAAGACGGACGCGTGTTTTTGAACGGCAAAGCGATAGAAAACACCGACGCGGATCAGATCGCCAAAGCGTGCGGGAATTAAAAAAGCCCTTTTTTCAAGGGCTTTTTTGTATTTCAAAGGGTGTCGATCAAATCGATTCGGCATTTTTTCGGATTGTAAGCGAATCCTATTTTTCCCGCTTTCAGCTGTTCGGCGTATTTTCCGAACACTTCGTACCGCCATCCCGACATCAGGGGCGAATTTGGATCTTTGTCCGCCGCCAATTTGTCCAGATCATCAAAATTTGCGATCAGCTTTTCCGCAACGCCGCTTTCCGCCGATTTAATCATTAACAGCAGTTTCAGCATTTTTGCGACGGCGCGGGCATGACGGGGCAGCTCGAACGGCTTGGGCAATTCGGGATAAGTCGATACGTCGGAAGCCAGCACATCATGGATTTTGGTCAGAATCTCGCGTCCCGTGCAGCTGTTGGCAAAGCCGTTCGGAATACCGCGCAGGGCGTTCAGTTCGTCTGCCGAGCGCGGGGCGTTCGTTGCGATTTCCAACAGAATTTCGTCACGCAAAATATGCTTGCGCGGACGGTTCAGACGGCGGGCTTCCTCTTCGCGGTAAGCCGCCAAAGCGCGGCACAATGCCAGCGTGCGTCTGTCCGTCGAATTGATTTTCAGCCGTTTCCACATTTCAAACGGGTTTGTTTCGTATGTTTCGGGATTTGTCAGTTTTTTGATATCGTCCGCCAGCCAATCGATACGCCCGTTTTCCCGCAAAGTTTCCAGCATTTTTTCGTATACGTCGCGCAAATGCGTTACATCCGCCTGCGCATACTTGATTTGCTTTTCGGTCAAGGGACGGCGAGACCAATCCGTAAAGCGCATGGATTTGTCAAGCTCGATTCCCAGCAGTTTTTGCACCAGATTTTGGTAACTGACCGATTCGCCAAAGCCGCAAACCATTGCCGCCGCTTGCGTATCGAAGACGGGAGTCGGCGTTTTATGACTCAGGTTGTAAAAAATTTCGATATCCTGATGCGCGGCGTGGAATACTTTGACCACGTTTTCGTTTTGCATCAAATCGAAAAAAGGCTGCAAATCCAATCCGTCCGCCAGCGGATCGATGCACGCCGCTTCGTCCCTTGACGCGATTTGTATCAGGCATACCTGCGGCCAATAGGTTTTTTCGCGGATAAATTCGGTGTCAACGGTGACGTAAGGATATTCCGCCAGCCGTTTGCACAAGTCTGTCAAGTCCGTTGTTGTTTGGATGAATTTGCACATAGTCTTTTTTTGCCGTTAATAATGAATCTTGTTCTTTGTTTTAATGCCTGAAAACGAAAAAGGAAACAAATTTATCGTGAAATTTGTTCTTTCGGTGTTTTTTGTTTGGTATACTGGGGAAAAAGGAGAAAAAGCTTATGCTTAAAACGGTTCTGGGATTGCTTGCTGTGCTGAATACGGCGGATGCTTGCGCCAAAACGCTGAAATTGGGGGATATGATCAACAACCCGACACCAGCCGCCGCCAAACGCGTCCGATTGAAAGGGGAAATGCCCGAAATTTCGTGTCTGTCCAACGACGACTGCCCGTTTGACCGCGAATGCGTCGCTTTGCGGTGTTTGGACGTTTGCACGAAAGATACTTGTTCGGAACCGAAAAAATGCATTGCCCATAAAAAGCGTCCGCATGAATATATGTGCGTCGATTGCGTATACGATTCCCATTGTGAAAAGGGATTCGAATGTTCGCGCGAAACGTTTACCTGCGTTGAAAAAGACGTTTGCCGCGACGCCGTTTGTTCGCCCGCCGCGCCGTACTGCATCCAAGTCCCTTACAAAACTTTGCCGTACACATGCGTGCAATGCCTGACGGACGAGCATTGTCCGCCTGTTTCGGGGCTGAGCCGTTCCTGCATCGACAATTTTTGCTTGTTCAACGTCGAAAACAACATTCCCCGCAAAACCGAACGGAAAACAACGGATTTGATTCAGACCGAGGACGATCCTTTGTACGAAACGGAAGAATCCCTTTACGAGCCGGAGGCGGATACCGAAACCTACGGCGATTAAAACAGCGCCAAAGCGATAGCCTGCACGGTCAGAATGCGCAAAGTCAGCGTCAGCGGATAAACGCTGCTGTACCCCAGCGGAGCGGCATCCGTTCCCGCCATATTCAAAATGAACGTCATGGACGGCAGGTTCGTTGTCGAACCCGACAAAGTGCCGCACAGCGTCAGATAGTTCATCTTTTTATAGCCGCGCATAAAGACTCCGACCGCCAGCAGAGGAATAACCGTTATCAGAATGCCCAGTCCGATAAGCTTGACGCCTTCCATACTGGACACCAGCGGGAAAAATCCCGCGCCCGAAGACAGTCCGACCATGCCCAGAAACAGGATGATGCCGAATTCCTTGAACGCGTTTAAAACAATAGTCGGCGTGTAAAAAATGATGCGTCCCAAAGAACCGCGGTAGGACAGCAGCAAAGCCGTCAGCAGCGGACCGCCCGACGTTCCCAAGCGGATGGGCGTCGACAACCCCGGAATGTGGAACGGAATCAGCCCGAACAAAATGCCCAGCATCATACCGATAAAGAACGGAATGAAACGCGTGGAGTTCAACGCTTCGCGGCTGTTGCCCAAATAGCGCACCAGCGGCAGCACGTCAACCGCTTTGCCCACAACGACGACGCAATCGCCGTACGCCAGCTTCAAATCGGGCGTTGGGGAATGGGAAATGCCGTTGCGGATGACGCGGGAAATCACCCAATGGTGACGGACGTCGCCCATGATTTTCTTTAACGGTTTGCCGACGCGGCGGGGTTTGGTGACATAAATGTTCGACGATTGGATTTGTTCCGCGCTTTCTTTCATCAAATCGCGTTTCGGATCGACTTGGAACAAAATCGACACGGTGGAAAAGAACGTCTTGGGTCCGAACAGCAGCAAAACATCGCCGACCTGCAAAGTCGTGTGTTCATGCGGAACGATGTATTCGTCCCCGCGCTTCATCCGCGAAACCGCCATGGAGTAATGAATCATCTTTAGGAAGTGACCGACTTCGATGCCGTTGAAGTTCGGATTGTTGACAACGACGTTAAAGCCCTCCATATGGGGATTTTCCTCCGCCTTTTGGTATTCGTAGGAAGCGACTTCGTCCGTGATGTTGATGCGGAAAGCGGATTTCAAAAACGCGAAAACGCAAATCGTACAGACAATCGTAATCGGATATGCCATGGCGTAAGTCATGCTGCTTTGCGAAACTTTGTCGGGGGTAATGCCCAATTCAGCCAAAATCTGCTGCCCCGCGCCCAAAGCGGGCGTGCTGGTGACCGCGCCCGAATAAAGCCCGACCAGCTGCGACAAATCCATAAAGCCGAATTTTCCGATGATGTAAGTAACGATTGACCCGATAACCACGACCGCCAACGCCATCAGGTTCATCACGATGCCGTTGCGCTTCAGGCTGGAAAAAATGTTGGGACCGACCGTCAGCCCCATGGAATAAATGAACAAAATCAATCCGAATTCGCGCAAAAAGCCGAGCGTCGTTGCGTCCAAAACGACATTGTGGGCGTTCAGGAAATATCCCAAAATCAGCCCCGCGAACAGAACGCCGCCCGATCCGATGCTGATTCCCCGCACCTTGACCGAACCCAGAAAGATTCCCGAAAACGCTGTCAGACAAAAGCACAAAATAGTAATAACGGTCGTAGTCATATCGTTTAATTCCAAAAGGTTAAAACAGTAAAATGATACGCTTTCGTATCGAAAAAGGAAAGAGGTATTTATCAAGTTTTTCGGGGATTTGTAATGTCAAAACGGAAAAATCCGTTGCATTTTGTCCAAAATACGGCTAATGTGGAAAAAATAAACTTTCAAAGGGGGTTCCTATGGGGATTTTGTCGGATTTGTTTTCGGGCAAACACAGACGCGAACAGGCGGTCGAGCGGATGAAAGCGAACGCCGCCGCTTTTGCGTTCGCGGGGATAAGCATTTTAAGCCCGATGAAAGCGTTCGGGCAAAACACGGCGCAGACATCCGCCGAAAAAGCGAAAACGGAACAGGTCGATTCCGTTGCGAAACAGGTCAAATTCGCGGATGCCAACGTCCAAGCCGCCGCCGAACGCATGATGAAATCCCCGACGGGGCGCAAAGTGCTGGAGGGACTGCACGCGCTGAACATCGAAGTTTCCTACGATTCGTCGGTCAGCGAGGATTTGGGCGGCTATTATTTCGTTCCCGCGCGTAAAATCCTGCTGAACTCCAACTGTTCCGACGATTTGCTGGCGTCCATTCTGGTCCACGAGGGGACGCATGCTTTGCAAGCCGCCAACGGCTGCCGAATCGGCGCATGGCTGGACATGCAGACCTATTTTTCGATGAACAAAGCGATGGAAGCCGATGCGATGAAAAATCAGGTTTTTGCCGCTTACGAATTGAAAGAGCAGGGCGACAAATCCGTTTTCAACGCGTTCGAACGCGATCGTCCGTCGCTGGCAAAGGCTTATTTGGATTTGCGCGAAACGTACAAGGACAACTCCGATTCGCTGGCAAAGTATACGATGCTGGCGTATTACAAAGATTACGCTTACGTCAAAACGTACGAAAACCGCTATGTCAAGGCGATTTCCACCTTTAACGACATGGCAAAGCCGCAAGCCATCGGCGGCGCGTTCCAGCAGCATTTGAGCGAAGCCGAAATCATCAAGCGGGTTTGTCAGCTGGACGGCAAGAACTATATGCAGCCCGCCGATTCGGTGTATCTGCAAAGCGCGGATTGCAATTATGTGCAGAAAAGCACCTATAAAAGTCTGGCTAAAATCGCCGAAAAATTCGCCAAGAAAGTCGGTGAAGCCGGATTTTACAAGGCGGACAACTCGTACGCCAATCTGTATGTTGTCGATTACAGGGGAAAATTGGTCGAAGGCATGCCGCAGCCGAAAGTTTCCCTGACCGCAGGACAAAAAGGACAGCCCGTCAGCGGAAAAGCAAGCAATAAACAGCCCACGCGTTTGCCGCAGCGCCGCCGCCCATCAAATTTCCGCGTTCCTTTCAGACGGGACGGGCGGTAAAAAATCCTTTTGAAAATCGGGGCTTTGCGCTAAACTGCCGCCTGTCGTTTTTTCGAAAGGAGTGTTCCGATGATCAGAGTGTCCAGCGTTCCCCTGCGCGTCAAGCAAGTCCCCGAGGATTTTTTCCAATTCATCGCGGAATTGACGGGGTGGACGAACATCAAATCCGTGACCGTCGTCAAAAAATCGGTCGACGCGCGCAAAAAAACGAATTTGCACTTGGAATACTCGTTCGACGTTGAAATCGACGGCGACGAAAACGAAGCTCTGCAAACATCGCTGTACCGCAATGTCGCGCCTTTGCTGCCGTATCCCGAATACAAACCGCTGACTTCCAAGCCTTTAAGCCCGCGTCCCATAGTCGTCGGCACGGGACCCGCGGGGATTATGGCGGCTTTGGCTTTGGCTGAAGCGGGCGCCAATCCTTTGGTCATCGAACGCGGCAAAAACGTTTCCAAACGCCGCAAGGATGTCGAACGGCTGTGGAAAATCGGCGAGCTGAACGAAAATTCGAACGTGCAGTTCGGCGAAGGCGGCGCGGGGACTTTTTCGGACGGCAAGCTGAACACGGGCATTAAAAAAGACGCTTTGACCCGCAAAGTTTTGGCTGAATTTGTCGCGGCGGGCGCGCCCCCCGAAATTATGTACGAAGGCAAACCCCACATCGGCACGGACAAGCTGGGCTGGGTCGTCGCCAACTTGCGGCGAAAAATTTTAAGTTTGGGCGGGGAATACCGCTTTGAAACGCGGCTGACCGACATTATCGTCAAAGACGGCGCAATCAAAGCCGTGCAGGTTGTCAACGCCAACGGCGAAATTGAAGAGATTGCGGCGAACAGCGTTATTCTGGCGATCGGACACAGCGCGCGCGACACGTTCGAAATGTTGTACAACCGCGGGGTCAAAATGATTCAAAAGCCCTTTGCGGTCGGCGTTCGAATCGAACATTTGCAGTCGTTCATCAACAAAAGCCGCTACGGCATGGTCAAGCCCAAAGCTTTGCTGGGACCCGCTGATTACAAGCTTGCCGTTCACATGGACAACGGGCGCGGTGTGTATTCGTTCTGCATGTGTCCCGGGGGGACGGTCGTCGCGGCGGCGTCCGAAGCGGGACGCGTCGCTACCAACGGGATGAGCTGTTACGCCCGCGACGGCGTGAACGCGAACAGCGCGCTGTTGGTCGATGTCAAACCCGAAGAGGATTTCGAAACGGATCATCCTTTGGCGGGTGTCGAATTTCAGCGCAAAATCGAAGAAAACGCTTTCCGCGCGGGCGGCGGGCTGTTCAAAGCCCCCGTTCAAAAAGCCATGGATTTTATCGAAGGTCGCGAAACAACCGAATTCGGCGCGGTTCTGCCGACCTATCGCCCCGGCGTTTCTTTTGCGGACATGCGCGCGGTTCTGCCGCCCGTGATTGCCGAAACGCTGCGCTTGGGATTTCGCAAGCTGAACCGCAAAATTTACGAATTTTCCAAGCATGACGCGCTGTTGACGGGGGCGGAAACCCGTTCGTCGTCGCCCGTGCGCATTCTGCGCGATTTGAATAGCTGCGAAAGCGTGAACGTTGCGGGACTGTACCCGTGCGGCGAAGGGGCGGGCTATGCGGGGGGCATTGTGTCCGCCGCCGCCGACGGGCTGCGCTGCGCCGCGCATGCGATTGTCAAAGAAAATACATAAACAGGCTTTCTTTCCCGCGCGGAAAGTTTTATTCTGCCGACACCTTATAATTTTACGGGGGACAAGATGAGAACGTTTAACAAATCTTCGCGTTTGGACGGGGTGCGCTACGAAATCCGCGGACCTGTTTTGAAAGCGGCTCAACAACTGGAGGAAGCGGGTTATAAAATCCTCAAGCTCAACATCGGCAACCCCGCTGTGTTCGATTTGAACGCACCCGAGGAAATCGTCAAGGACGTGATTCTGAATCTGCCCTACTCCGACGGCTATTCGGATTCCAAAGGCATCTTTCCCGCGCGCAAAGCCGTCATGCACTATTGTCAGCAAAAACACATCGAGGGCGTTCAAATCAACGACATCTATCTGGGCAACGGCGTGTCCGACTTGATTCTGCTCAGCATGGAGGCGTTTTTGGACAACGGCGACGAAGTACTGGTGCCGATGCCCGACTATCCGCTGTGGACGGCGGCGATTTGCCTGGCGGGCGGCAAAGCCGTGCACTATGTTTGCGACGAAGAATCCGACTGGTATCCCGACATCGCCGACATGGAACGCAAAATCACCCCGAAAACCAAGGCGATTGTCGTCATCAACCCGAACAATCCCACGGGCGCGGTTTACCCGAAAGAAGTGCTGGAACAAATCGCCGCTTTGGCGGAAAAGCATCACTTGGTCGTTTTCTGCGATGAAATTTACGACAAGATTTTGTACGACGGCGTTACCCACACGTCGATTGCGTCGATGATTAAGGACACGTTCTGCCTGACGTTTAACGGCATTTCCAAAAACTACCGCGCCTGCGGGTTCCGCGCCGCTTGGATGGTGCTGAGCGGAAACAAGAAAATCGCCGAAGACTACATTGACGGATTGGATTTGCTGGCGAACATGCGGCTGTGTTCCAACGTGCCGGGGCAATACGCGATTCAGACCGCCTTGGGCGGCTATCAAAGCATCAACGACTTGGTTGCTCCGGGCGGACGGCTGTACGAACAAAGGACGCTGTGCCACAAGCTGCTGAACGACATTCCGGGGATTTCATGCGTCAAAGCCAAAGGTTCGCTTTACATGTTCCCCAAAATCGACACGCAAAAGTTCAATATCAAGGATGACCAAAAGTTCGTCTTGGATTTATTGATGGAAAAGCGGATTCTGTTAGTCAACGGTCGGGGATTCAATTGGGACAAGCCGGATCATTTCCGCGTCGTGTTCCTGCCCAGAACCGATGATTTGACAAAGGCTTTGGGCTTGCTCAAAGATTTCTTGGCAACCTATCGACAAGAGGATTGAAAGGATAAACCATGACCAAAATCGTTTACTTTAACGTCTATGACATCACCCGCCGTTATTACGAGGAAAACCCTCTGAACGCCAAAGACGTCGAAATCATGATGACGGAAAAAAGTCCCGCCGATTTGACCGACGAAGAACTGGCGAAAATGTCGGACGCGGAAATCATTTCCGTTTTCGTTCACGCCGTTGACGTTGGCGCGCAGGTGTTGGAAAAATTCCCGAATTTGAAGCTGATTGCCCTGCGTTCCACGGGCTTTAACAACGTCGATTTAGATTACTGCAAAGAACACGGCATTTACGTTTGCAACGTTCCGGGATACGGCGATTCGACGGTTGCGGAATTCGCGTTCGGTCTGTTGTTGGACGTCACCCGCAAAATCAGCCGTTCGTACCGCGCCGTACAGGAAGCGCACGTCGACACCGACCACTACTTGGGATTCGACTTGCGCGGTCGCACCATCGGCATTGTCGGCACGGGGGCTATCGGTCGCTATGCCGCGCGCATTGCCAATGGCTTCCAAATGAACGTTCTGGCGTATGACCCGTATCCGAATCAGGCTTTTGCGCAGGAAATCGGATTCGAATATGTAACGCTGGACGAAATGTTTGAAAAGGCGGACATTTTCTCTTTGCATTGCCCGCTGACCAAGGAAAACTACCACTTGTTCGACGAAGACGCGTTCGCCAAAATGAAAAAAGGCGTTGTCATCGTCAACACGGCGCGCGGCGAACTGATTGACACCGAAGCGTTGTTCAAAGCGATTTCCGCAGGCAAAGTCTGGGGCGCGGGACTGGACGTTTTGGAAAACGAAGGCGCGCTGCTGCACGACGATTTGGCGTTGCATTCCATGCGTGAACAGTCGTCCGATTCGCTGCTGCGTTCGTGGATCAACCTGCGCATGCTGCAGCTGAAAAACGTCGTGATGACGCCGCACGTCGCGTTTAATTCGATTGACGCCGTGCATCGCATTTTGAAAACGGCGAACGAAAACATCGAAGCGTACTTGCAGGGCAATCCCCGCAATTCCGTGATGAAGTAAGTGTATTCCCCGCACGGGGGTGCTGCCCGCACGGGGGTGCTGCCCGCACGGGGGAAACAACAGAATCGCAATTGCGAGGAGGGCGATAGCCCGACGCGGCAATCTTGGTGTTGGTTGGCACGGGTGCCAATGCTTGCATGGGACTGCCGCGCCCCTATTGGGGCTCGCAGTTTCGATTCTGTAAAATAAACTCGAACTTGCGAGGAGGGCGATAGCCCGACGCGGCAATCTTGGCGCTGGTTGGCACGGGTGCCAATATTTGCATGGGACTGCCGCGCCCCTGTCGGGGCTCGCAGTTTCGATTCTCTTTATTTTTTTTCAATAGGATAGATACAAAAAAAGGGGCAGAACGCCCCTTTTTTCGAAATCGGCAACCGATTAACGGTAAACCCAAGTAATCGCATTTTTATTATCGTTTTTGCAAGCACCAACAGCGTGCGTTAAACTGACAGGAAAAGCTCCTGAACCTGTTTTTACGTTTGTCGAAAATGTTAAAGTTCCGCCAATCCCGTCTTTAGATGTGTGTGCCGCTGCGGCTGTTCCGACAACTAATCCCAAGAAGCCCGAAGAAGCATCGCCCCAATCGGACATAACCATACGCGTGCAGGCATCATTCGGGATGTTGTCGTACGAAATCGCGAACAAATGGTCGTTAAAAGTGGTAGACAAA
Source organism: Alphaproteobacteria bacterium UBA2903 (assembly GCA_002349565.1). Lineage (GTDB taxonomy): Bacteria > Pseudomonadota > Alphaproteobacteria > CAAGCB01 > CAG-977 > UBA2903. The sequence continues at coordinate 47,797 of DEDN01000035.1, forward strand.
ACAATATCGCCGCCATAAGCATTAGAACCTTTAGAGGCTGAACCGCCGATAAAGGTTTCATCCGTCAAAATGCCCATTTTATAAGCAGTTGGAGCATCTAACCCACCGTACGAACGCTGACCCGCGAACAGCGTGCGGATGTTCGTTACCATGGTTTGGATTTGGTCGGTCGTTTTGGTCACTTTGTATTTGGACATCGCCTGCGAATAACCCGCGATACCGCCGACCGACAAAACGCCGATAATTGCCAGAACGCCCAGCATTTCGATCATTGAACGACCGGATTCGTGTGTTCCTTTCATCATGTTCTTTCTCCTTGTATAGAAAAACCTTGTTCTGCTTATATTTTTTCAAAACAAGCACAGGCGGACAAGTCTGGAAAACCGCATATTCCTTAGTGTTTTGGGCATATTTCACTATGTCGAAAGTCATATTCGGGTTGCCTTTTCGGGCGGGTTTGATACACTAATTTCGATTGCCAAAGGATTTTTCATGCTTCGCGACAAAATCGACACCGTTATTTCATGGCTGAAGATTCCCGCCGCCGCCGGCGCGGTGATGCTGTTGCCCGTGCTGTACAAGTCGTTTCGGCACTGGGCGTCGATTTGGGACAGTCTGAATCACCGCAATTTACTGTATTTCGCGTTCGGCGCGGGCGGCATGTTCGCCTTGCGGTTCGCAATGCGTTTGCGAAACGGCGTCGCCGAAACTTTGGAACACGAGTTGACGCATATTTTGTTCGCCTTGCTGACTTTTCATCCCGTCCAAGCGATGCAGATCGCCGGCGACGGCAACGGCGCGATGAGCTTTCGCGGAAAAGGCAACTGGCTGATCGCGCTTGCGCCGTACTTTTTCCCGCTGGCTTCGGCGGCGATGATCGCTTTCACCGTTTTGTACGGACGCACGACGGGATTGCTGCCCGACTGGCTGCTGATCGGAATCGGCATTGCGTTCGGCTACGATCTCTGCGCGTTCGCCGAACAGCTGCACCCGCATCAGACGGATTTCAAAGTGGCGGGATATTGGTTCACGCTTTGCTTTCTGCCCGCCGCGATTTTGCTGTCGTTCGGAACGATCGCCGCGTTTGCCGAAGGAACGGAAAACGGCGTCAAATTCTTTTACGGCTTGATCGGCTATTATTTCAAGGAAACCTATTAAAGGGTCAGGCGCATGCCTTCCTTGGCGCAAAAAGCGTTCGGATATTCGGATTGGACGGCGCGGTCGATTTTCATCATATCCGCGTCCGTGTGTTCGGGCGAATGATGAAACAGGGCGGTGCGCTTGACGGACGCCGCCGAAGAAACGGCAAGGGCTTCTTCAACCGTTGAATGTCCCCACCCCGCAAAAGTCGGGTATTCCGATTGTGTGAACATGGCGTCGTAAATCATCAGATCCGCCCCGTGCGCCAGCGACAAAACATTGTCGTCGATACGGTCGGCGAAGTGTTCCGTGTCGGAAATGTAGGCGATGACGGTTTCTCCGTATTCCAGTCTGAAGCCCGCCGCGCCGTTCGGGTGGTTCAGCGGCAGAGTCTTTACAAGCACCGCGCCGCCGCACAATTTGAACGAATCGCCGCTTTCGATGTCATGAAAGCGCAGGGAAGAGGGAATTTTGCTCATCGGCAAGGGGAAAAACGGGGACGACATTTGCGTTTCAAGCGCGTTTTCAATACTGCGCCCGTCGGACAGCGGACACGCGTAAACGTCCAGTTTGCAATCCGTGCGGTACAGCGGGCGGAAAAACGGAAAGCCGCTGATGTGATCCCAATGGGCATGCGAAATCAGCAAATCGACGTGCGCGATTTTTTTGCGCACCAGTTCATTGCCGAGCGCCCGAATCCCCGTTCCCGCGTCCAGAATGACGGTTTGACCGTCGAAATTCAATTCGACGCAAGCGGTGTTGCCGCCGTAAACGTTGTAATCCGCCGAACAGCAGGGCGTGCTGCCCCGAACGCCGCGGAATCTGACTTCGACACCCATTCCAGACCCTTTTGTCACAAAACAATCATCCTTTTAGTATAAAATGTTGCGTTAAAAAAGAAAAACGGTATTTTATGAAAAGCACTTTTTTATCCTTTGGGGAGGTCGCTTATGTCCAAAATCCGATCGTTCGTTTTCCTGCTGGCGGCTTTGGCGGCTGTTCCGTCCGCGAACGCGCAGGAAAAAGCCAAAATGCTGGAAGTCAAGCCTTTGCCGACGTGCATGGACTTTGCGGACGTGTACGCCCGCGCCGTTTTGGGCGAAGCCGAAGCCACAGCATCCGAACAGCGCGAAATGGTTTCTTTGGCGGCGACGATGATGGGCTATGTGTCCGCTTTGCAGGACATTTACGGCAATTATCTGGTGGGGATGAGTGCGGACGACAACGAATGGACTTTGCTGGAACATGCCTACCGTTTCTGCAAACGCAATCCGCAGCTGACTTTTCAGCGCGCCGTGCGGTCGATTCCCCCCGTTCTGCAGACGGTCGAAGTCTTGCAGGATCAGGAATTCGCCCGCTGCACCAACTATATCGAACAAGCCAAACCCACAATTTGCGCGCCGTACTGCCAGCCGAAAAAATAGGGCTTTAAATCGGACCGAAACGCTCCTATATTCTGCCCGTAAGGTTTAGGAAAGGGCGGAAAATGGATACGATCAAAATACGCGGCGCGCGGGAACACAATCTGAAAAACATCGATTTGGACATTCCCAAAAACAAGCTGATTGTCGTCACGGGGCTGTCGGGATCGGGCAAGTCGTCTTTGGCGTTCGACACGCTGTATGCCGAAGGACAGCGCCGCTATGTCGAAAGCTTGTCCGCTTACGCCCGTCAATTCGTCGATTTGATGAAAAAGCCCGACGTCGATTCGATTGAGGGATTGTCCCCCGCGATTTCAATCGAACAGAAAACAACGTCGCACAACCCGCGTTCCATCGTCGGCACGGTGACCGAGATTTACGATTATATGCGTTTGCTGTGGGCGCGCGTCGGCGTGCCGTATTCGCCCGCGACAGGATTGCCGATTGAAAGCCAAACCGTTTCCCAAATGGTGGACAAGGTGATGGCGATGCCGCAGGGAACGAAGCTTTTATTGCTTGCCCCCGTCGTGCGCGGCAGAAAAGGCGAATACAAAAAGGAAATCGCCGATTACCGCAAAAAGGGCTTTCAGCGTTTGAAAATCGACGGGGAAGTGTACGACATTGACGACGTTCCCGATTTGAACAAAAACAACAAACATGACATTGCCGTCGTGGTCGACCGAATCGTCGTCAAAGACGGGATTGAAAGCCGGTTGGCGGATTCGTTTGAAACGGCTTTGGAGCTGTCGGACGGATTGGCGGCGGCGGAAAACGCCGAAACGCACGCGGAAACGATGTTTTCGTCGCGCTATTCGTGTCCCGTGTCGGGCTTTACGATTGAAGAAATCGAACCCCGCCTGTTTTCGTTCAACAACCCGCACGGCTATTGTCCGGAATGCGAGGGCTTGGGCATCAAACTTTACATCGACCCCGATTTGGTCATTCCCGACAAGGAAAAACGCCTTGACGAGGGCGCAATCGCTCCGTGGTCGGGCGCGAACGGCGAAATTTACCCGTGGCACAGGGAAGCTTTGTACGGGCTGAGCCGCCGCTTCAATCTGGATTTGTCGGCGCGCTGGTGCGACTTGCCCGCCGAAACGCAAAAGGCGGTTTTGTACGGGACGCCGACGTTTGAAGGCGTGATTCCGAACCTCAGCCGCCGATTTATCGAAACCGATTCCGAATATATGCGCGAAGAAATCCAGAAATTCCAAAACAATGTGGAATGCGAGGCTTGCCATGGCAAACGCTTGCGTCCCGAAGCTTTGGCGGTCAAAATCGACGGCAGGGACATTGCCGAAATCACGAACTTGTCGATTGCCGAGGCGCGCGACTGGTTTTCACGCGTCGGGGAAAAGCTGAAGCCGCAAAGCCGTGAAATCGCGGGCAGAATCCTGCGCGAAATCAACGAACGGCTGGAATTTTTAATCAATGTCGGCTTGGGGTATTTGTCCCTAGGGCGGTCGTCGGGAACGCTGTCGGGCGGGGAAAGCCAGCGCATCCGCTTGGCGTCGCAAATCGGCACGGGCTTGACGGGCGTTTTGTATGTGCTGGACGAACCGTCCATCGGACTGCATCAGCGCGACAACGACCGCTTGCTGTCGACTTTGTTCCGTCTGCGCGATTTGGGCAACACGGTGGTTGTGGTCGAACATGACGAAGACGCGATGCGCGCCGCCGATATGCTGATTGACATGGGACCTTTGGCGGGATCGAAAGGCGGCAACGTCATTGCCGCGGGTACGCCGCAGGAGGTCGCCGACAACCTGAACAGTCTGACGGGACGCTATTTGTCGGGGACGAAGAAAATTCCCGTGCCGCAGCAGCACCGCGCGGGCAACGGCAAATTTTTGGAGGTTGTCGGCGCGCGCGTTCACAACTTGAAAAACATCAGCGTCAAGTTTCCTTTGGGGACGTTTACTTGCGTCACGGGCGTGTCGGGCGGGGGCAAGTCGTCTTTGGTCATTGAAACGTTGTACAAGGGATTGGCAAAAGCGTTGAACGGCACGCGGCTGATTGCGGGCGACTGCGATAAAATCGCGGGGCTGGAGAATATCGACAAAGTTATCGACATCGACCAATCCCCCATCGGGCGGACTCCGCGCAGCAATCCCGCGACGTACACGGGGCTGTTTTCGCACATTCGCGACTGGTTTGCCGCTTTGCCTGAAGCCAAAATGCGCGGCTACAAATCGGGGCGTTTTTCCTTTAACGTCAAAGGCGGGCGATGCGAAGCCTGTCAGGGCGACGGCGTGCTGAAAATCGAAATGCACTTTTTGCCCGACGTATACGTCCAATGCGACGAATGCAAGGGCAAACGCTACAACCGCGAAACGCTGGAGGTCAAATACAAAGGTAAATCCATCGCCGACGTTTTGGAAATGACGGTCGACGAAGCGGTGATGTTCTTTGACGCCGTGCCGCCGATTAAAAACAAGCTGAAGCTTTTACAGCAGGTCGGCTTGGGCTATATTCAGCTGGGGCAGTCGGCGACGACCCTTTCGGGCGGCGAAGCGCAGCGCATCAAGCTGTCCAAGGAACTGTCCAAAAAAGCCACGGGGCGGACGCTGTACATTCTGGACGAACCGACGACGGGCTTGCACTTCGAGGATATTGCCAAGCTGCTGGAAGTCCTGCACAAATTGGTTGACCAAGGCAATACGGTGGTAGTCATCGAACATAACCTTGAAGTCATCAAAACGGCGGACAGGATTATCGATTTGGGACCCGAGGGCGGCAACGGCGGCGGGCAAATCGTCGTCGAAGGCACGCCCGAACAGGTGGCGCAATGCCCCGAAAGCTATACGGGGCAATACCTGAAAAAATACTTGAAGTGAAAAAAAATCCCTTTTCGTTCGAAAAGGGATTTTTTCCGTTATTTCAAAGGAATCGGGCTGACTTTGTATTGTCCCGGCGATAATTTTTTGCCCGTGTTGTTTTTGACGCCGTATTCTTCGCGCACATTGCCGTTTTGATTGACGGGCATAGCGGGTTCGGTCGGTTCGGCTTTGGGCAGGACGAATTTTTTGGGATTCGACGGCAGGGCGTTTTTCTGGAAACGCATCATCACATATCCCGTGCCGCCGCCGTATGCCGCCCCCGAAACGCCGAAAGAATAGCTTGCCCCGATTTCGCCGTAATCCATATTGATGTAATCCAGCGCAAATACCGTGGACAGCATCGATGTCGAAACAGTCGTGAATTTGCAGCGGTATCCCGTGTCTTCCATCAAAACGTAATCGGGCGTTTTTACAAACAGCGCGTTGTTGGACGCTTTGCAGTTGGGGCGGACGCCGTTGTAGTGCATGTTGTAATCCAGCGCGATATTGATGGTTTGATCGACTTTGTTCAAACGGACGTCCAAGATCTTGGCAAAGTCGATGACGACCGTGGCGGGGGTGATGCCCGCTTTGATTTGAAACTGGATGTAGTTTTCAAAACAGGAATGCGTTACGGGATCGGCTTCGCACAGCATAACCCGCGAATCCAAGTTGTTGTCGAACAGATTGTACAGGCTGTTGTACATAAACTCGCGCGTCATGTTCGTTCTGGCGGGCGCGCATTGCGATGAACGGCAGATAACGACCGAAGACGGGGATTTCGGCGTGATGATCGTTGTTTGCTCAAACGGCGAAGAATAAAACGAACCGCATGACGACGTAACACCCGCAATCGTCACCGTCAACAGCGTTTTTTTCAGTAAATCCGATGCTTTGGACACCTTGGGAACCCCCGAATACAGTTTATAATTTCATTTTAACTTAGCAGTGAAATCTTACGAAAAGATAAAAAAAAGTGGACAGGCGGATTTTTTTCGTTCAGGGAACGGCGGTTTTCGGATAGGATGGGGAAAAAGGAGCCGACAATGAAAAAATATTGCGCTTGGGCGGTGCTGGCGGCGGCGTTCGTGTGGTGTTCGATCGCCGTGTTCGGCTGTGCCGTTGATGTCGCTTATTGGGACGAAGTGCCGTTTTACGCCGCTTTGAAGCAGGGACGGAAAGCCGGGTTTTACTGGCAGACTTATAACGAACACCGCATTGTGTTCACCAAGCTGCTGATGAGTTTCGGCACGCCGCTGACGTGGATTTATACGTCGTACGCCCTGTATGCGCTGACGGTTTTCGAACTGTGGCGCGTGGTGCGCAAAGCCGCGGGGGACGTGTGGTTTTTGCCGCTGCTGTTCGCGCCGCTGTTTTCCGATATGAACGCCGTCAATCTGCTGTGGGGATTTTCGTCGCAGTTTCACTTGATGATTTTGTTTGCTTTATTGGCGGTCGAATACGCTTTTTTGCGCCCCGAAACGGGAAAAAACAGACTGCTTTGCCTGCTGTTTTTGCTGCTGTCGTGCCTGTCGATGAACATTGTGTTCGCTTTGGGCGTGATGGCGGCGGTTCTGATGACGGACGGAATGCCGAAAAAAGCCGCCGCGCCGTGCTTTGCCGCCGTAATTGCCGTGTTTTTCATCGGATATGCTCCCGTCGGAACGGGCGCGAAAGCCGATATCCGCACAGCCGAATTCTGGCTCTACGCGATGAATGTCTTTTCCGCGTATTTCACGGGGTTTGACCGCTTTTCGCCGATTCACGCGGGATTGTTCGTTCTGCTGTTTTTGCCCTTGATCTGGCTGTTTTGCAAAAATTTGGACACCGACGACAGAAAAAGAATGGCTTTGTATGCCGTTGCGTTCGGTTCGCTGCTGTCGGCGGCGGGGATAGCCCGCAACCGTTTCGGCGATCCGCTGATGCACCGTCACGCCGAAAGCGTCATGATTTGCATTCCTGCCGTGATGATGTTGCTTTATCCGATGAAAAAAGCGTTTTGGGCGGCGGCGGCAATTGTTGCGCTGGGATACAGCGCGCATTTCGGAACGGCGTCTTTTTACAAAATCAAAGCCGCCCGTTTGCAGGGCGCGGCTTGCGTTGAAGCGTTCAAAGCGGGACTAAACGACGGGAGTTGCCCGACTTTGTATCCGCGCAATATGGCGAAATTCGTTCAGCCCAACAGCCGCCAGTAAACATCCGTGTTGAACAAAGCGGGATTGTTGCGGGCGTAATCCGCGGCGGTGGCGTTGTATTTGTCGGCTTGCTTCGGGTCGATTCCCTGTTCCAACAGAAACCCTGCAACGGCAGGGTTGTCGTTGCTTGACGCGGCGGCAATCAGCAAAGTTTTGCCGTCCGCCATGGTTTCAAACGGGTTCGCGCCGTATTTGAACAAAGCTTCCAGCACTTGCGGATTCGGATTTTTCGCCGCCGCCCACATCGCGGGCGACGCGTTCAGCACTTTGTCCAAAACGGCAAGGCTTGCGCCGCCTTTCAGCAAAGATTCCGTGATTGCGGCGTTGCTGTTTTCGACGGCGGCGATCATCAGGGGTGTCGCGCCGCGCTTGTCGCAGTCGTCGACCGCCGCGCCGTAACGCAGCAAAGCGTCGATAACGGCGGGGTTGCGCGCGCTTTGAGCCGCAAACATCAAAGCCGTCCGTCCGTCCAACGTTTTCATGGAAACGTCCGCTCCGCCCGCCAGAAGGGCTTCGACGACGGCGGCGTTCGGATTTTTTCCTGCCGCCAGCATCAGCGGCGTAAAGCCGTTGACCGTCGCGCGGTTGACTTTCGCCCCCATGGTCAGCAGAACGGCGATCATTTGCGGATTCGGGTTTTCTTTTGCCGCCGTCATCAGCGGCGTCGCGCCGTATTTTTCTTCGCGCTGACGGATGTCCGCACCGCTGTTGACAAGCAGAGCCGCGACGGCGGGATTGGGGTTGCTTTTCGCCGCCCACAGCAAAGCCGACAGTCCGTCTTTGTCGCGCGCGTTCAGCTCCGCCCCCGCGTCCAGCAAAGTTTCGATGACGGCGGGTTCGTGGTTCAGCGACGCGGCGAACATCAGCGGGGTTATTCCTTTTTTGTCGCGCGCGTTGACGTTAGCCCCTTTGGACAGCAGCAAATCGATCAGCGCGGCGTTTCGGGCTTTGGCGGCGGCGAAAAACAGCGCAGTCATGCCGCTGTTTTGCTGGGCGTCGATTTTCGCGCCCGCTTGAATCAGTGCGGCGGACGCCGATTCGTCGGGGCAGAGCATCGCGGCAAGCATCAGCGGCGTTGTTCCCATTCCGTCGCAGACGTTCGGACTGCCGCCTTCCGCCAAAGCCGCTTTGATTTCGCCCGCGTCGCCCGATTGAGCCGCTTCCAAAACATCCGTCATCGCCGTATCCTTTCAGTTCAAAGTCCGCGGTAAAAACAAGTACGGTTTCCCGTGTGGCACGCCGCGCCCGTTTGGTCGACCAAAGCCAGCAAAGTGTCGCCGTCGCAGTCGATCCGCAATTCTTTCAGCACTTGAATATGTCCCGACGTTTCCCCCTTGCGCCACAAGGTTTGGCGCGACCGTGAAAAATAACACATCCGTTTTTCGGCAATCGTTTCTTTCAGCGCGGTTTCGTTCATCCACGCCATCATCAGCACTTCGCGCGTGTCGAACTGCTGCGCGATGACGGGAACCAATCCCGCGGCGTTGTAGGAAACCAGACTTAAAAAATCGTCGGAAGTGATTTTCTGCATTCTTTTTTACCTTTGAAAGTGTTAAAAGAAGATACAAACGGTTTCATAAAAAATCAAAGGGTTATTTCAAATGACGGAAACTTTGCAGGATTTGCGGCGGGAAATCGACGAAACGGACGACGCTTTGCACGCGTTGATTATGCGCCGCGCCGAATTGGCGGAACGCATCGGCAGAGTCAAGGCTGAATCGGGGGAAAAGCGGGTTTTCCGCCCCGTGCGCGAAACGCAAATCATGCGGCGTCTGCTTCAAAACCACAAAGGCAATTTGGGCAAAGACGTTATTATCCGTTTATGGCGCGAATTGATCAGCGCTTGCACCAATCTGCAGTCGCCGATGACGGCGGCGGTCTTTATGCCCGAACGCGGCATGGGGAATTTGGAGCTGACGCGCGATTATTTCGGGGCTTTTACGACTTTGCTGCCGTGCAAATCCGTCAATCTGGTGCTGAAAGAATTAACGCAGGGTGAGGCGGATCTGGCTGTTTTGTCCCTGCAGGACGATCAAAGCTGCTGGTGGTACGCTTTGGCGCAGGAACGCCGCCGCGCCGTTGCCGTGTTCGCAAAGCTGCCCGTTACGGGAACGGCGGACAACGGACGCATTGTGTTTGCTTTGGGCAAAGTGCCGTTTGAAGCGTCGGGCGACGACCGTACTTTGCTGGTGGTCGAAACGGACGGAACGGTCAGTCTTGGCACGCTGGATCTGGTTTTGAAAGCGGGCGGCATCGCCACCAACGCGATTTACGATTCGTTTTCGCCCGACATGACCCGCAAAGCGTATTTGTTCGAAGTCGAGGGCTTTTTGGAATCCGACGACGCCCGATTGGCTGCCGTTGTGAAAAAGGAAGACGGCAAAATCACCATGACGCGCGTTATCGGCGGTTTCCCGACTCCGTTTGTGTAAAGGATGAAAATAATGGCAAAATTACCCGTACCCGCTCATCAAAGCATTATGACGCTGACCCCGTATGTCGGCGGCGCGTCGTCCGTCAAAGGCAAAGCGAAAGTCGTCAAACTGTCGTCGAACGAAGGCGCGTTCGGCACGAACCCGACGGTTGTCGAAGCCGTTAAACAAGGCGCGGAATCCCTGTTCCGCTATCCCGATGGGGGCAGCGTCGAACTGCGTCAAGCGATTGGTGCGGCGCACGGATTGGACGCGGACAGAATTGTTTGCGGGTCGGGGTCGGACGAACTTATCGGATTGCTGTGCCACGCGTATCTGAACGCGGGCGACAAAATCGTCATTACGCAGTACGCTTTTTTGATGTACCACCTGTACGCCGTCGGATGCGGAGCGGATGCAATCGTCGTTCCCGAAAAGGATTTCAAAGTCGATGTCGACGCGGTGATTAAAGCGATTACGCCCGAAACGAAAATCGTATTCATCGCCAACCCCGGCAATCCGACGGGAACTTATGTCCCCCGCGAAGAAATGCGCAAGCTGTGCCGCGAAGTGCCGTCAAACGTGATGATTGTTCTGGACGCCGCTTATGCCGAATTTGCGGGACGTGAAGATTATACGGCGGGCGAAGATTTGGTTGACGAATTTCCGAACGTTGTGATGCTGCGCACGTTTTCCAAGATTTACGCGCTGGGCGGGATTCGTTTGGGCTGGTCGTATGCGTCAAAGGAAATCACAGACGTTTTGAACCGTGTCCGCGGTCCGTTCAATGTCAACAAAGCCGCCCAAATCGCGGGCGTCGCGGCGGTCAAGGATACGGCTTTCGTCAAAAAATGCTTTGACCACAATGCGAAATGGCTGGCGCGCCTGCCGCGGGAGTTCGAAAAGCTGGGCTTGACGATGACGCCGTCGGTTGCGAACTTTGTTCTGGTGCATTTTCCGCACACGGGCAAAACCGCCGAAAACGCGGATAAATACTTGCAGGAAAACGGCGTTATCGTGCGCAAAGTCGCCTCTTACGGCTTGCCCGACGCGCTGCGCATCACCATCGGCACGGATGAGGATATGGAACTGCTGCTGAAGCTGCTGCGCGACTATATGCTCGCTTAAGGCGTTTCGTAGTCGGGATAGCGGTACAGCTTTCCTTCAAAGTTTTTCAACAGCAAAAAGTCGCCGTCGCGCCCCGCCACATGGTCGGGCGTCAGGACGATTTTTCCGCCGCCCCCCGGAATGTCGATGGCATAGGTCGGCACGGCGTATCCCGATGTGTATCCGCGCAAAGCGTCAATGATTTCCAGTCCTTTTTTGACGGGGACGCGGAAATGCATGGAGCCCTTTACAGGGTCGCATTGGAACAGGTAATAGGGACGGACGCGGACTTTCAACAGCTTGTGCATCAGCGCTTTCAGCGTGTCGGCGTTGTCGTTTACGCCGCGCAGCAGTACGGTTTGCGAACCCGTCGGAATGCCCGCGTCGGCGATTTTGCTGCAGGCTTCGTTCGTTTCTGCCGTCATTTCGTCGGGATGCGTGAAGTGCAGACTGAAAAACACGGGATGATATTTCTTAATCGTGTTCAACAGCGATTTTGTAAAGCGCATGGGCAGGACGGCGGGCGTTTTCGATCCGATGCGAATCATTTCGACGCTGGGAATCGCGCGCAAATTCGACAGCAGATAATCCAAAGCCGAATCGGGCATGGTCAGCGGATCGCCGCCCGAAATCAGCACGTCGCGGACTTCGGGGTGGTTGCGGATATAGGCGAACGCCTGTTCCCACATGGCTTTGCGGACGGGGGACAAGCCGTTTTTTTCCTTCAGCCGCCCGACCAGCCGCGACCGCGTGCAGTAGCGGCAGTAGTTGGAGCAAAATTCGGTCGTCAAAAACAAAACGCGGTCGGGGTAGCGGTGAACCAGCCCGGGGGTGACCATGCACGGTTCTTCGCCCAGCGGATCGTCGTTTTCGCCCGCGGATTCCGTCATTTCCGCCAGCGACGGCAGAACAGTACGGCGCACGGCGGGGGAACGCGCGACAACCGAAGCGTAATAGGGCGTGACCGCAACGGGAAAAGCGTTGCCCATCGCTTGCTTTTCTTCGTCCGTCAATGTCAGAAAGCGGGAAAAATCCGCTGCTTTTGTCAAACGGTTTCTGATTTGCCAGCGCCAGTCGAACCAGTCGGCGTCGGAAACTTCGGGGTAAAATTCGCGTTTGAAAACAAGAGTTTCGGTTGACATAAAAACGTCCTTTGGTGTTTAATGAAAAGTTAATGGGATACTATCCGAATTGAACGGAAAAGAAATGAAAAAAATAATTTTTTTTATGGCGGCTCTGCTGTGGGCGGGAACTGGAAACGCCGCCGACATCAAAAACACGGATGCCGTGCGTTACGATTTGCTGGTCAAAACAGCGGACGGCAAATTCAAAACGGTGCTGGAACCGAACGGCTTTATCGCGGCTTTGTGTTCGAACTGCACCGTCGAAGTTGTCGGATACAGCCTGATTGATATCGAAAACGAAAAAACGATTGTCGTCAAAGACGGCGTTTTGAAAGTCAAAAGCTGATGTGTTGAGTGTTCCGTGCCGACGGACGGGCTTGCTTTGACGGGCAGGCGTTATTATTCCGCGTCATGCGGAAGGATTCGGTGCAAAAGGAGAGAGAGATGAATAAAACAAGTTCCGCGCAAAGCGGGCGGTCGATTATCGAAATGCTGGGGGTTCTGGCGATTATCGGCGTATTGACCGTTGGCGGCATTGCGGGATTTTCGGCGGCGATGTCGAAACACAAGATCAACCAAATCACCGATCAGGTGCAGCGCATGGTAACGAATATCCGTGCTTTGTACGCGGGAAAGCGGACGTATGCCGGATTGGACAACAAAACGGCGTATACCATGGGCATTTTCGACGACGGTTTTTGCGATACGCCGGAATGCGAAAATCCGACAAACAGCTACAAAGGTTCGATCCTGCTGGGGCTGCAAAACGGAAATCATCATTTTTCCATTACTTACAACGGGTTGACCCGCGACGCCTGCACGCGCTTGGCAATGAAAGAATGGGGCGATTCCGCCAGCGGCTTTTTGACGCTGATTGTCAACGGAACGGAACAAAAAGCCCCCTCTTTGGCGCATTACACATCTGACGGCGCGCATATTTTCACGGCTGAAAAGCGGGAAATTCCCGTGCCTTTGGCAAAAGCCGTGGCGGCATGCGACCACCAGACGGCGACGGGCAGCGTTGACGGAACGGCGTCGATTTCGTGGATTTACCGCTGACGGCGTGAAGGAAGGTGTCCGATGCCGTCTTTGTTTGAAAATCAAGTCAAACGCCCGCTTGCGGACTTGTTGCGTCCGCAGGCGATTACGGACGTTGTGGGGCAGGATCACCTGTTGAACCCCGACGCACCGCTGGGGCGGATGCTGATTACGGGCAAAGTAACGTCGTTTATTTTGTGGGGTCCCCCCGGATGCGGAAAAACGACCATCGCGCGGCTGCTGGCGCACCATACGGATATGTATTTCGAACCGATTTCCGCCGTTTTTTCGGGGGTGTCGGACTTGCGCCGCATTTTCGACGAAGCCAAACAGCGCAGACAGTCGGGCAGGGCGACGATTTTGTTCGTTGACGAAATTCACCGCTTCAATCGTTCTCAGCAGGACGGCTTTTTGCCGTATGTCGAGGACGGCACGGTCGTTTTGGTCGGCGCGACGACGGAAAACCCGTCTTTCGAGCTGAATGCCGCGCTGTTGTCGCGGTGCAAAGTCTTTGTGCTGAAGCGTTTGACCGAGGATGCGTTGGAATCTATCATCAAACGCGCGGAACAGCAGGTCGGGCGCGCTTTGCCCGTGACGGACGAAGCCCGCGAACAGCTGAAATCCATGGCGGACGGCGACGGGCGGTATCTGTCCAATATGCTGGAAGCGCTGTTCGATTTGCCCGACCGCGATTTGGCGGAAGGTCCTTTGACCCCCGACAAGCTGTTGAGCGTCGTCGCCCAGCGTCCCGCTGTGTATGACAAGGACAGGGACGGACATTACAATCTGATCAGCGCGGTGCATAAATCTTTGCGCGGATCGGATCCCGACGCGGCTTTGTATTGGGTGGCGCGCATGGTTGCGGCGGGCGAGGATGTGAAGTACATTTTCCGCCGCTTGACCCGTTTCGCGGTCGAGGATGTCGGCTTGGCGGATCCGAACGCTTTGACGCAAGCCGTTTCGGCGTGGGAAGCGTATCAGCGGCTGGGTTCGCCCGAGGGGGATTTGGCTTTGGCTCAGCTGGTTGTGTATCTGGCGACCGCGCCGAAATCCATCGGCGTGTACAGGGCTTGGAATCAAGCGATGCAGGCGGCGCGGGAAACGGGATCTTTGATGCCGCCGATGCACATTTTGAATGCGCCGACCAAGCTGATGAAGCAGTTGGGCTATAACGCGGGGTATCAGTACGACCCCGACACGGCGGACGGCTTTTCGGGGGCGAACTATTTTCCCGACAAAATGTCGCGCCGCAAGTTTTATCAACCCGTCGAGCGGGGGTTTGAACGCGAAATCGCGAAACGCTTGGCTTATTGGGACAAATTAAGGAAAGAAAAAAATGCCGGTCAGTTTTGAAACAGTATCGCCCGATGACGGCGAAGTGCGTTTGGACAGATGGTTTCACCGCCATTATCCTCAGTTGACGCAGGGGCAGATTCAGAAAATGATTCGCCTAAAGCAAATCAAGGTGGACGGCAAACGCGCCGAAGCCAATCAGCGCGTCACCGCGGGACAAGTGATTCGCGTGCCGCCTTTACCCGAACGCGGGTCGCCCATGGGCGCGGCGAAAGAACGTCGGGAAAGCGTCGTTGTGTCCGACGAAGACGCGCGCTTTGTGCAAAGTCTGGTGATTTACAAGGACAACGACGTTTTGGTGCTGAACAAGCCCGCGGGTTTGGCGGTGCAGGGCGGCACAAAGCAGACGCGCCACTTGGACGGCATGCTGTCGGCTTTGCGTTTCGGCAAGGATGAAAATCCGCGCTTGGTTCACCGCTTGGACAAGGACACCAGCGGCGTTTTGGTGCTGGCGCGCACGCCCGCGGCGGCGGCGAAACTGGCGGACGCTTTCAAATCCCGCGAAGCCAAAAAGGTCTATTGGGCTTTGGTGTTCGGCAACCCCGAGCTTAAAGAGGGAAAAATCAGCGCGAAACTGCTGAAATGTTCGGGCGAACACGGCGGCGAAACGATGCGCGTCGACGACAAAAACGGGCAGAGCGCGGTGACATTGTACCGCGTTGTAGATGAAGCGTACAAAAAGGCGGCTTGGCTGGAGCTGATGCCGCTGACGGGACGCACGCACCAGTTGCGCGTTCATTGCTTGACGATGGGACATCCGATTGTGGGCGACGAAAAATACAAAATCGACGGGCTGAAAGCCGATTATCTGAAATACGGCAACCGCCTGCATTTGCACGCGCGCGCTTTGCGCATGAAACTGCCGTCGGGCAAAATGCTGGAAGTTTACGCGCCGCTGCCCGAAACCATGGCGGACAGTTTCGACTTTCTGGGCTTTGCGTACAAAAAGCCCGTCAACCCGTTCAAACAATTTCCGATAGATTGAGGCGGATGAAATGAAAAAAATTGCGGCATTGGTTGTTGTCTGTTTGCTGGTTTCGGCTGGCGCGGGGATGTATGCCCTGCGCGGAATGCTGAACGATTTTGAGCAGCAATGGACGGACGGACTGAAAAAACAGGGATGGACAATTGCTTTCAATGAAAAAGCGGAACTGCGTCCGTTGTCCGTCCAATACAGGAATATTACCGTCGAAAACCTTGAAAACAAAGGAATGGCGACAATCGGAACGCTGCGCTTGAAACCGGACGCAATGTCGTTTTTGAGGGGAAAATTCTTTGTCAAAAAAGTTGTTTTGAGCGATGTTACCTTTTCATTCAAAAACGTGAAAGTCGATTTTCCCGTCGTCAAGCTGCTGATGCCGAAAGACGGGCGGATAAATCTGTCGGGGCGTTTAGGCGCATACGACGATTTTTTTGCGTTTGACGGCGATTTTGACGGAACGAAGTTTGATTTGACGGTGAAAAGCGGCAATTTGTTTGCCGCTTTGTCGGGCAACACAACGGAAAACGGCATGGAATCGACGCTGAAAATCTCCGCCACGCAAACGCCTGTTCGGGGCGCGCCCGATCTGGCTGTTGCGGCGAAAATAACGACGGCGGGGGAGCAGGTTGAAATCCCGTCCTTTACGGTCAATTTGGGCGGACGGGGACGTACTTTGCTGAAAGCGGATGGACGCTTTGCCGATAAAACGCTGTCGGCGGATGTATCGGGAACGACCGATTCGATCGTTTTCGTTCCGCTGACTTACGCAGGAAAAATCAAAGCGTCGCAAAATGAAACCGCCGTTGAAAAAATGACGCTTTCCGCAGGGGATTCGCGGGCGGTCTTCAGCTTTTTCAAATCAAGCGATACGTTGAATCTGGATGTCAAAGCGGGCGTTGTCGATTTGTCGCAGCTGCTGCCGGTTTTGGATATTCCCGCATTGCCTTTCCATACGGCGGGGCAGTCGGTTCCTTTTGCCGATAAAAAAGGAAAAATCGCCGTTTCTATCGAAAAACTGATCGGCGCGAACGGAAAAAACGTCGGACAGGCTGTTTTTTCGGCAAATCTGAAAAACGGCGTTTTGGACATTCCCGATTTTAAAATAGCGTCTTTTCTGACGGCGGCGGCAAAGCTTGACGCATCCGAGGCAGCGGCGGCAAATGCTTCGCTGGATATGCGGATGAATGCTTTTCCCGTTGCCGTCATCGGCTTTAAAAACGGATTGGAATCGGGAACGGTTGGCGGCGCGGTGCGCCTGAAAGCCCGGGCTGCCTCGATTGACGGGCTGCGCAGGGGATTGAACGGGAAAATCGCGCTGACGGCAAAAAACGTGTTTGTCAATGCCGGTCAAAGGCGTCAAAAACTGCCTGCCGTGTTGGAAATCGCGGACAATGCGCTCAGACAGCCGCTGCATGTGTCGTGCGCCGTCGTCAACGTGCCGTTCGCCAAAGGTGTGATGACATCGGACAGGCGTATCGCCCTTCAGTCGGATTTGTTTGACGCGCAAATGAACGGAACGGCTGACTTTGGCAAAAACGTTCTGGATTTGACCGTCAAGGTCGCCCCGAAAAAAGACAATGCCGTCAGCGCCTTTTTGTCCGAGATTCTGATTACGGGAACGCCCGGCAAACCTGTTGCCCGTCTGAACGCGGACGTGGGATTGCAAAAAGCTTTGACCTACGGACTGGCATTGCTGCAAGGGGGCGCTTCCGCCGCAAAACAAGCCGTGCAGGACAAAATGCTGACGGATGTTTGCCAAACGGCTTTGCGTCCGCGCTGAAAGGGATACGATGTCGGAAAACGATTTGAAACGGCTGACCGAATACGCGCAAACGGACACTTTGCTGTATTTCGCGCCTTATCCCGAAAAGCTGACGGCGCTTCAGGAACGAAAATGGGGAGCGGTCATTGACGCTTTCAATGCCGACGGGGCGGATTTGAAGCCGACAAAAACTTTGACGGTTGCGGCAATCAGCCCGAAAACAGAACGCTTGATAAAGGAAAAACGGAACGCTTTGGGGGATGCCGCTTTGCCGTGGTTTTTCGAATTGGCGGGGGCTTACCGTTCCGTATTGCTGGCTTTTGCCGTATGCGAAGGCAAACTGTCCGAAGACGAAGCGTTCGCTTTGTCGAATTTGGAAGAATCGTATCAAAACGAATTGTGGCAGACGGATGCGGAAGCTTTGAAAGCCCGCGGGATTCGTCATGACGCTGCCAAAAACGCTTTGCGGCACATAAAAGGATGAAACAATGGAACAGGAAATCGCTCATATTCGCATTCACGGACGGGTGCAGGGTGTTTTTTACAGGCAATGGACAATGACCGAAGCGCGGGCAAGAGGATTGTCGGGCTGGGTCAGAAACCGCGTTGACGGAACGGTCGAAGCGATGTTCAAAGGCGATGCCGCCGCCGTGGCGGATATGATTCAAGCCTGCCGCCGCGGCAGTCCCCGCGCTTTTGTAACGAAAATAGAACACCAGTTGGTCTTTGACGCCGATCCCGAACAAATCGTTGACGGCGAATTTGATCAAAAAAGAACGGTTTAAAACAGACGACCGTTTGTTTTGACGAGTCGATGCGGTAAGTTTTATCGAGCATATCAAGTTCCTTTTTTTATTAAAACAAACGGTCGATTGTACCGCACCCGAAGTGTCCGTTATCATTCCCGTTTACAATTCGGAAAAGTATTTGACGGCGGCTTTGGACAGCGTGCTGGCGCAGTCGTTTCGGAATTTCGAAGTTGTTTGCGTCGATGACGGTTCGACGGATTCCAGTCCCGCGATTTTGGACGCTTATGCCGCCAAAGACGCCCGCATCCGCGTCATCCATCGGAAAAACGGCGGCGGATCGGCGTCGCGCAACACGGGGCTGAACGCGGCAAAAGGGCGGTATATCGCATTTATGGACAATGACGATCTGTATCATCCCGATTGTTTGAAAATATTGCAAAGCGGGTTCTTGAAATATCCGAAAGCATGGGTGAGCGTCGGCGGTTTTGTTTGCTTTGACGACGGAAAAGATCCGAATTTTTCGCGGTCGAATTTCCGCTTTTGGCATTGTTATGCCAAACCGTTTTGGGCAAAGTACGTTTTTAAACGCCACATTCCGATGTTTATGTGGCTGAAGCTGTACAGGCGGGAATGCTTTGCGGACATTCGCTTTGACGAAAAATTGTCAAGCTCAAACGACTCGCTGCTGTTTTTGGAAATGCTGCTGCTGGACAAGCCTTTTGCCTGTACGCATTTTCCCGTTTACGCCTATCGTATGCATCCCGACCAGCAAAGCAGGAAAGTGTTTGACGAAAAAACGGAAGTCCCGCATTTTGTTCGCGCCGTCAGCCGTTTGGCGCAAAAAAGCGGGGGAATAAAGCGATTCGTTTTGGAACGTATTGCCGCAAAAGCGGTTCATACGGAGCTGCTGAAGCGGTTGAACAATCCGACGGAGGAACAACGGCGGCTCCGCAAGCGGATTTTAACGGAACTGCTGGCGGAAAAAGCTTTTGATTTGTCGCGTTTGTCGCGCCGCCGCCGTCAGGAGATCTTGAAAATTGTTGCCGAATGAAAAATTCGGTTTGATGCGAAAAACGTTAAATGCCGTACCGCAAAAACGGCTGAAAACAACAAAAAACCCGTTTAAAAAAAAACGGGTTTTTCGGTTATTGGCTCCGCGAGTAGGATTCGAACCTACGACCAATCGGTTAACAGCCGATTGCTCTACCGCTGAGCTATCGCGGAATAATCCTTTGGAGGCCGAAACCGGAATCGAACCGATATCTAAGGATTTGCAGTCCTCTGCATAACCATTCTGCCATTCGGCCCCGAAGCGGTCAGTCCCTTAAGACAGACAAACTTATAGCCCGCTTCGAAACGCAAGTCAACAAAAAAATACATCTTTTTTTTCACTTTAACGATGCGGGGTTCTTTGCCATAATTTAAGCGGGATTTGATTGCAAAAGGTTTTTTCCGATGTCTGCTTTTTCCGCCTTTGACGAGGCGCGGCAAAATATGCTGTTCGGTCAGTTGATCTGCAACAGGATTCAAAACACGGCTTTGCTGGACGCGATGGCGTCCGTTCGGCGCGAACTGTTCGTTTCCGAACGGTTGCGCGGAAAAGCGTATGCGGACGAACCGATTCCCGTCGGGCGGTCGCTGATGTTTTCGCCGCTGATGTTGGCTAATTTGATCGTGCTTGCCGATGTCAAAGCGGACGATTTTGTTTTGAATCTGCATGCGGGAACGGGATACAGCACTGCCGTTTTGGCGCGAATGGCGCATGCCGTCGTCGCTTTGGAAGACGATTCGGCTTTGTGCGAAAACGCGGAAAGAATCCTTATTGACGCCAAAACAGACAATGCGGCTTTGTTCAACCGCGCTTCCGAATCGGGTTTTCTGGAACAAGCGCCTTTCGACGTGATCTTTATCGACGGAACGGTTCCCCGGATTCCCGACGAAGTAACGAATCAGCTGGGCGACGGGGGGCGGCTGGTCGCCGTTTTGAGCGTTCCGGGCGAACCGGCGGGGCAGGCTGTCAAAATTGTCAAAAACAACGGAATCCTGTCTTGCACCAAAGCTTTCGATGTGGATCTGACGGTTTTGAATCGGGCGCGGACATACAAAAAATTTGTTTTTGAGGGGATTTCATAAAAATTTGTTGATAAAAGACCGTGTTTAACGTTAAAAAAGAATGTTTTACCTCTCTTGATTCTTTCAAGGGAACGTTTTGCTGGACGGAAAGGTGAGTCTGATGACATCGAATCGACGGTTTGTAAAAAGTTTTCTGACAGGGGTTTCGTTTGTCGCCGTTTTGACGGCGGGAACGGGCGTTCGCGCCGAAACGCTGGATGAAGCGTTGGAATACACTTATGTCGCCAATCCTTCTTTGGCGGCGCAGCGGGCGTATGTCGGATCGGTCTACGAACAGATCAATGAAAGCAAATCGGGATACAAACCGACCGTTGCTGGACAGGCATCTTACGGTTATCTGTATCAGCGTTCGCGTTCCCGCCCGGGGTTTTCCGAAAATGAAAGCAAACCCGTCAATTTGGGCGTGAATGCCGTTCAGCCGCTGTTTTCGGGCTTTGGAACGGTTGCGAGCGTCAAAGCCGCCCGCCAAAAATTGGAAGCGGAAGAAGCCAAGCTGCGCGATATGGAACAATCCGTCCTGACGCAAGCCGCCGTAGCCTATACCGACGTGATTCGGGCGGTGGCGATGCTGAAGCTGAATCAGAACAACGAAGCCGTTTTGAAACGTCAGCTGGATTACACGCAGGACAGATTCCGCGTCGGCGAACTGACGAAAACGGATGTCGCGCAAGCCGAAGCGCGCTATGCGGGGGCGGTGGCTTCGCGCATTCAAGCCGAAGGCAATTTGAAGGTTGCGTATGCCACTTATCAGGAAACGGTCGGCAAAATGCCCGACAAGGTTTTCGAACCCGAAGTTCCCGCGGCGAAACTGCCGCAGACTTTGGATGACGCGCTTGCCGTTGCAGAAAAACAAAATCCGTCGATCGTCAATGCGCAAAAGCTTGCCGAACAGGCAAAAAGCGGCGTCGATGTCGCAAAGTCCGCGTATTATCCCAGTTTGAACCTGCAGGCATCCTACTTGAACAGCCGCGCCAACGCGCACGGTTCTTCTCCTGTCTATGCCGCAGGAGCGCCGGGGACGGTGCAGACGGGGCGCGCCCGTGAGGAAGATTCGTCCGTCAAACTGGTGCTGGACGTGCCGTTCTATACGGCGGGCGTTGTTTCGTCAAAGGTTGAACAAGCCAGACAAGCCGAACGGCAAGCCGCTTTCGGTGTTGTCGCCGTGCGCCGCGCCGTTGCGCAAGCCACAACCCAAGCTTGGGAAAACTATCAGTCGACTTTGGCGGGATTGTCGTCTTTGCAGGAACAGGTAAGAGCCAGCGAATTGGCTTTGGACGGCGTCAGACACGAAGAACAGGCGGGAACGCGCACGATTTTGGACGTGCTGAACGCCGAACAGGAATTGCTGAACGCGCGGGTCAGCCTTGTTTCCGCCAAGAAAAACCTGATTGACGCCTCCTATATGCTGATTTCCGCCATGGGGATGATGACGCCGAAAAATCTGGATTTGGATATTGAAAAATATCGTAAAAACGCCAAACGGACGCCTGTCGAACAGCCTGTTCAGCCCGAAGAATCGGCTGCCGAACCCACGCCCGAATCGGATGCGGAAGCGGCGGTTGACGCGTGAAATATCGGCTTGCACCGTTTGGACAAAATGATATAGTGAAAAAAACGATTTGGACTTGGGATAAAAAATGACTGAACAAAACGAACCGTCAATGGAGGACATTCTGGCGTCTATTCGGAATATCCTTGCCGATGAAGAGGGGAAGGACGATAAGGATTCCCGTCAAAATTCAGGCGAACAGGGCAATGACGGCGTTGTGACGCTGACGGCGGATATGGTTGTCAATGACGGGAAAAACGCCAAAAACGCTGCCGAACAAGCCGCCGAAGAGTCGGACGAGGACGATTTCACCCCCGAACCCGTCATTCCCAGCCAGCCGATGAAAGAAGAAACTTTGAGCGATTTGATACGGGAAAATGCCCGCGAAGCCAAGCCGTCCGACGATGATGTTTTGATGTCGCGTCCGACAATCGAAGCGGCGGCGCATTCTTTGTCAGGACTGCGGGATTTCGCCGCCGAACAAAAGGGAAATTTGGGCAACGGATCGCTGACTTTGGAAGCAATCGTGCGCGAATCCGTCAAACCGTATCTGAAAGAATGGCTGGACGCCCATTTGCCCGAGATTGTTGAACGAATCGTCAAAAAAGAAGTCGCCTACATTATGGATCGGCTCAACTTGAAATAAGACGCTTTGACTTTTTATTTCCTCAAGCCGATTCGCCGCTTGAGGAATTATTTTTTGATAAAGGAGATTTGGCGATGCTGGAAAAAGTGTACGACCCCGCCGCCGTGGAAACAAAAATTTACGAACAATGGGAAAAATCGGGCGCGTTCGCCTGTCATCCCGATTCGGACAAAGAACCGTACTGCATTATGATTCCGCCTCCCAACGTAACGGGCAATCTGCACATCGGGCATGCGCTGACGTTCTCCATCCAAGACACTTTGGTTCGCTATCAGCGCATGAAAGGAAAAGACGTCCTGTGGCAGCCGGGGACGGACCACGCGGGCATTGCGACGCAGATGGTCGTTGAACGCTTGCTGGCGAAAGAAGGAATATCCCGCCATGACTTGGGACGCGAAAAATTCCTTGAAAAAGTTTGGGAATGGAAAGCCAAATCGGGCGGTCAAATCGTCGGTCAGCTGCGCCGGCTGGGCGCGTCTTTGGATTGGCCGCGCGAACGCTTTACGATGGACGAAGGGCTGTGCCGCGCCGTGCGTCAGGAATTCGTGACTTTGTACAAAGACGGATTGGTTTACCGCGCGAAACGCTTGGTCAACTGGGATCCGTATTTGCAGACCGCCGTTTCCGATTTGGAAGTCGAACAGCGCGAAACCGTCGGCAAAATGTGGTACTTCAAATACGCCGTCGAGGGTGAATCCGACCGCTTTATCACGATTGCGACGACACGTCCCGAAACGCTGTTCGGCGATACCGCCGTCGCCGTTTCCGACGAAGACGAACGCTACAAGGACTTAATCGGCAAAAATGTCATCATTCCGATTTGCAACCGCGCGATTCCCGTTGTCGCCGACGAACACGCCGACCCGACCAAAGGCACGGGCGCGGTGAAAATCACGCCGGCGCACGACTTTAACGACTTTGAAGTCGGCAAACGCCACAACTTGCCGATGATCAACATTTTGGATTCGACGGCTCACTTGAACGAAAACGTGCCGGAAGCGTACCGCGGCTTGTCGACTGCCGACGCGCGCGTCAAGGTGCTGGAGGAAGTCAAGGCTTTGGGACTATTCGTCAAGGAAGAAGACAACCCCATGACGATTCCCTACGGCGACCGTTCGGGCGTCGTGATTGAACCGTGGCTGACCGACCAATGGTTTGTCGATGCGCCGAAACTGGCGAAAAAAGCGATTGAAGTCGTTGAAGACGGCAGAATCCAATTCGTGCCGAAAGCTTGGGAAAAAACGTACTTTGAATGGATGAGAAACATTCAGCCGTGGTGTGTTTCCCGCCAGCTGTGGTGGGGACATCAGATTCCCGTGTGGTACGGTCCCGACGGTCATTACTTTGTCGAGGAAAACGTCGATTTGGCGCAGGCTGAAGCCGACAAATACTACGGCAAGCGCATGGAACTGACGCAAGATCCCGACGTGTTCGACACTTGGTTTTCTTCGGGCATTTGGCCTTTTTCGACTCTGGGCTGGCCCGACAACACCAAGGAACTGCAGCGCTATTATCCGACCAATGTTTTGGTGACGGGCTTTGACATCATTTTCTTCTGGGTCGCCAGAATGGTGATGCTGGGTCTGTACTTTATGAAAGATGTGCCGTTCCGCACCGTTTACATTCACGCTTTGGTGCGCGACGAACAGGGACGCAAGATGTCCAAATCCAAAGGCAACGTCGTCGACCCGATGGTTTTGGGCGACAAATACGGCATTGACGCTTTGCGCTTCACCCTGATTGCCATGGCGGCGCAGGGGCGCGACGTGTGCATGAGCGAATCCCGCGTCGAAGGCTACCGCAACTTTGTGACGAAAATTTGGAACGCGGCGCGCTTCTGCGAAATGAACGAATGCAAGCTGGCGGACGGCTATGATCCGAAAGCGCTGAATCAGCCTTTGAACCGTTGGATTGTGTCCAAAGCCGCCGCGGCGATGGGCAAAGTGACGACCGCCCTTGACGAATACAAGTTCAACGAAGCCGCCGAAGCGGGCTATCAGTTTGCTTGGGGGACGTTCTGCGACTGGTATTTGGAATTTGCAAAACCGCTTTTCTTCGGCGACGACGAAGCGGCAAAAGCCGAAACGCGCGCGACGGCGGCGTGGGTGCTGGACAGAATCTTGATGATGCTGCACCCGATTATCCCGTTCGTGACCGAAGAATTGTGGAGCAAGACCGAAAACCGCAAGCAGATGCTGATGCTGACTGCGTGGGAAGACTTGCACGATTTGGTCAACGCCGAAGCCGACGAGGAACTGGATTGGGTGATCGGATTGATTTCCGCGGTGCGTTCTTTGCGTTCGGAAATGAACATTGCGCCGTCCGCGAAAATCACGATGTACTTGCAGGGCGCAACCGCTGAAGAAGCGCGCCGTTTGGACGCTTTCAAACCGCTGATTAAAACGTTGGCGCGTTTGGAAACGGCTGAATTGTCGACCTCTGCCGACGATGCCAAGGGCGCGGCGCAAACCGTGTTCGGTACGGCGGCGGTTTTGTTGCCGCTGGCGGGCGTGATTGACGTTGCCAAGGAAACGGAACGCCTGACCAAGGAAAAGGAAAAGCTGACCAAGGAAATCGGCGGACTGGAAGGTCGTCTGAACAACGAAGCGTTTGTTGCCAAAGCGCCTGAAAAGGTTGTTGCGGAACAGCGCGCGCGTTTGGCGGACGCCAAAGCCGCTTTGGTCAAAACGGACGAAGCGATGGCGCGTTTGAAAGCTTTATAATAACGGGAGGGGACGATGAAACGGGTCTTGTCGATTGTCTGTTTGTGTTTGCTGGCTGTCAACGCGCAGGCGCAGCAGCGAATCGAAGCTTTGCCCGTGCAAACCGTCCCCGCTGTCGAAACGCCGGCGGATGTGGTGCGTGATTTTATGTACGCCGAACAAGCGCGGACATGCGCCGAACTGAAAAGCTTTGCCCGCGACACCGTGTTGAAAGACGCGGATTTCATTGAGGCGGCTCAAAACCGCAATACCCGCAAAGCCGCCGTTGCCGCGTCCAAATTCGCGACGATTTTGGCGAATACGCTGGATACGGATTTTGTATTTTACCATCCGAATACGCGCTTTTTCGTGCGGGTGAACGATAAAAATTATCGCGGGCGCATGCGTTTGTCGTCCGAAGCGGCAAATTCTCCGTCGCTGTGTTATTGGGAACGATTGCCGTCGCAGGATGTCGTTTACAGCGTTTTGCTGAAGCTTGACGGGGACAAAACGGGTTATCTGAAAATGTCCAAAAAGCTGACCCGCATGGTCAAAAACGTTCCCGATGCGCTGTCCCGATTCGGAAAAGTGCGTGTGTATACCGCTTTGGACAAGGCTGGCTTGAAAAAAATGGCATGGTTTAAAATGCGCCGCGCCGAACCCGACAAAACCAAGTTTTCGGGTTGGTGTACGGCGCAAAATCTGGCGTTTTTAAGCTCTATCGGTTCGGGCAGGGCGCTGGCGAAAAAGCAGCAGCGCAAATTGCTGAAAATGGCGGACGGCAACGAAACGTTCGCTTTGCCCGAATTGAATTTGACAGGCGGTTCGCTGGCTCTGAACGGTTTGGACGGCGAACGGCTGGGCGCGGTCGTATATGCGTTGGGAACTGCGCCCGCTGTCAAAGATTCGGATGATGCCGCCGAATGCGAAAATACGGAAAACATTTTATACCGTTTTTTTGAATAATCTGCTCCCCGCAGGGGGACTACTGCCCGCAGGGGGACTACTGCCCGTAGGGGGAAAACTCCAGACTTGAACTTGCGAACCCGCGGAAGCGGGTGAAGCAATCTCGGGACAGGTCGGCACGGGTGCCAATACTTGCACGGGACCGCCACGGGCTACGCCCTCGCGGTTTCGAGTCTATATTAAATATAAATCGAACTTGCGAGCCTGCAACAGCAGGCGCGACAATCTTTGCCTTGGTCGGCACGAGTGCCAATGCTT
>DEDN01000035.1:74353-74593 GCA_002349565.1 Alphaproteobacteria bacterium UBA2903
AAAAAAAATCCTCGAACTTGCGAACCCGCGGAGCGGGTGAAGCAATCTCGGGACAGGTCGGCACTTATAGCGATGCCCCCGTAAACGCCCGTCAAAGACTCGTGACGGGCGGTGATTTTTGATGACTCCCTCCGAATTAAGTGTGCTTAAAGGACTCTCTGCAGGCTTTAAAACGTTTTTTAGAGCCTTTTTATAAAAAAGACTTGAAAAATACATAGGGGGGGGGGGTAAGATGACTCC